>NZ_JCAFTB010000017.1:0-2746 GCF_059369855.1 Stenotrophomonas sp. YJH_SMC_138 | reverse complement strand
GTTGGCGGCCTGCTGCTCGGTGCGGCGCGACAGGTCGCTGTTGCCGGAGGCGATCTCGCCGGCGGCCAGGGTGATGCTGGAGGCGCTGGCCTGGATCTGGCCGACGATCTGGGTCAGCTGTGCAACGGTGGTGTTGGCATCGTCGCGCATGCGTGCGAACACGCCCTGGTAGTCGCCCTGCATGCGTGCGGTCAGGTCACCTTCGGCGATGGCCGACAGCAGCTGCGAGAGCTTGCCGAGGTTGTCATCGCTGACCGCCATCATCGCGTTGAGGTTCTCCAGCATCAGGCGGAAATCGTGATCGAAGCGCTGCGCATCGCCACGGAGGCTGAAGTCGCCGGCCGCGGCGGCGCTGGCCAGCTGCTTGATCTCGGCATTGATGCGGCCGAGGTTGGCCTTGACCGTATCAACGGTGGTTGTCATCGCGGCCTTTTCGCCCGGGTAGCGTGCAATGTCGCGGCTGAGATCGCCAACCGCGTACTGCTGCACCACGTCCAGCACGTCGTGCAGGGTCTGCAGGTGGCCGCCGACCAGGGCGTTGGTTTCCTGCACCATCAGCCCGTACTCGCCGGGGAAGGCGCTGGCGTCGATGCGGTAGCTCAGTTCGCCGCCGTCATGACGGCGCGCCATTTCGCGCTGGCCGGTGATGACTGCATGCAGCTGCTGCTGCATGCCGGCCATGGCCTCCAGCAGGCGGCCGGTTTCGTCGTGCGGCTGCGGGCCGATGTGGCTGTCCAGCTTGCCGCCGGCGATGCCTTCGGCCACGGCGGTGGCCTGCTTCAGCGGCACGGCGATGCGGTTGCCGATGACCCAGCTCAGGGCCAGCACGATCAGCACCAGTACGCCACCAGAGACCGCCATGATGGCGGTGAACACCAGCGCCTGTTTCTGCACGTCGTCCATGTAGACGCCGCTGCTGACCACCCAGTTCCAGGGCGCGAACAGGCCGGCATAGGCGACCTTCTCGACCTCGCCCTTGCTGCCCGGCTTGGCCCAGCGGTAATTGACGAAGCCGCCGCCGGCGCGAGCCGCTTCGACCTGGTCGTAGTAGATCCGTACGCCGTCGTCGGTACGGAAGTCCTTCATGTCCTTGCCGACCAGGTCCTTGCGGAACGGGTGCATCAGCAGGCGGTAGCCGGTGTCGTAGATGTTGAAGTAGTAGGTGTCGTTCCCGGCGCGCATGACCTCCAGCGCCTGCAGCGCGGCGCTCTTGGCGGCCTCTTCGCTGAGCTCGCCGGTACCGGCCAGGCGGTGGTAGTGCTGCAGGATGCCGTAGCTCAGTTCGACCTGGGTCTTCAGCGCGCTCTTGCGGGTTTCGGTCAGGTCCAGGTACTGCATGCGGGCGGCGATCACCGAGAGCGCGATCACGCCGAGCGCGATGAGCAGCGTCAGCAGGTTGAGCTTGCGCCGGACGGAAAGATTGCGGAAGTAGTGTTGCCAGCGATGCAGGAGATTCATCGAGCAGGACCAGGTCGAAGCGGGCGGGCGGCGCCGTGCCGGTCAGCGGCGGGATACGCTGTGACAACCCCGTTATCGGCCGCGCGGGCGGGGGATTGAGGTGCGGTGTCCGAACGTATTCAGGTTTCCTTGCAGCGGCGGCTGCGGCGCTGCCTGCGGCAGGCTTTTGAAGCAACGGCAACGGCAACGGCAACGGCAGTTGGTCGGCTCTGAATTTTCAGTGGGTGGCTGGGTCGGGGTGGGCTGGCGGGACACGCCGTAAACCCGTCCGTGGGGGCTCGATGGCGCCATCCATGGCGCCAACGGTCCCGCCAGCCCACCCCGACCCAGCCCTCCCGGCATTTCGGTGTCGGACGGCAAGAGCGTTGAGTTTCCAGGTGGAAAGAGGGGTCAGATCCGTTTTCCTGCGGAAAACGGATCTGACCCCGGAAGTGACCTGGCTTTTGTCTTTTGCTCTTCTTTCTTCAATCCGGGGTGGACGCGCACGGGAAGTGTCCGTGGCCGGGAGGGTGGGTTGCGCAGGGGCGTGAGCCGCATGGGGTCGAGGCATGCCTCGGGCGGGTTGGGCAGGATGCCCAACCCCGGTCTTGCCGTGTGCGCAGGACAGTGCACACGTGCAAGCGGCGACCGAGCTTACAGAGACGTACTTGCAGCGTCCCCTGCGCAACCCATCCTCCCGGCCCAAACGAAGGAAGTCCGCCGCTCTCAGCGACCACCCCGAGGGGCTTCGCCGTTGGCTGGATAATCAGATACCCCCTAAACAAAAACGCCCCAGCACAGGGCCAGGGCGTTCTTGTAACTCAGGTCAGGCAGGCATCAGAACTCCTGCCAGTCCCCGTCGGCCAGTTCGGTGGCCATCGGGCGACCACCCGCCGTGCGGCGGGCCGGCGGGGCAGCCGGGGCCGGGGCAGCCGGTGCAGCGGCGCGCGGCGCCGGGGCGGTGACGCGCGGGGCGGCGACGACCTCGGCTTCGTCCACCACGAAGATCGACACGGCCTCGCTGAGGTGGCCGGCCTGTTCTTCCATCGCACGTGCGGCGGCGGTGGCTTCTTCCACCAGCGCGGCGTTCTGCTGGGTGGTTTCGTCCATCTGCACCACGGTCTGGTTGACCTGTTCGATGCCGGCGCTCTGTTCCTGCGAGGCGGCGGAGATCTCGGCCATGATGTCGGTCACGCGCTGCACCGAGGCGACGATCTCGCCCATGGTCGCGCCGGCCTTGTGCACCAGCGCCGAGCCGTCGTTGACCTTGCCGACCGAGTCGTCGATCAGGCCCTTGATCTCCTTGGCG
>NZ_JCAFTB010000016.1:0-10074 GCF_059369855.1 Stenotrophomonas sp. YJH_SMC_138 | reverse complement strand
TGGCCGGCAGCCCCAGAGACCCGGCAGCCGGCCAGCGGCCGGCTCTACCCCTCGATGCATGGGCCACGCATCAGATGAAACACAGTTGGTAGTGCCGGCCGCTGGCCGGCAGCCCCAGAGACCCGGCAGCCGGCCAGCGGCCGGCTCTACCCCCTCCATGCATGGGCCACGCATCAGGTGATACACAGCTGGTAGTGCCGGCCGCTGGCCGACAGCCACAGAGACCCGGCAGCCGGCCATCGGCCGGCTCTACCCCGCCTTACTCGTCAAACGGACGTTGGCCGAGCGTCTGCGTCACGTGGTCGACGAAACAGGTGATGCGCGCGGCCAGCGCGGTGTTGCGGTAGTACACCGCGTTGATCGGCTGGCGCACCTCCTGCGTCTGCTTGGCGAACAACTGCACCAGGCGGCCGTCACGCCGGTCCTGGCGGGTCAGGAAGTCGGACAGGCAGGCGATGCCCAGCCCGGTCACCGCCATCTGCCGCAGTGTCTCGCCACTGGATGAAGCAATCGCCGGCTCGATCACGAAAGGGCCGCCATCGGCATCCTGCAGCGGCCATTCGTTCAACGAACTGGGCTGGGTGAAGCCAAGCAGTTCGTGCTCGCGCAGCTGCTCCACCCGCGTGGGCGTGCCATGCCGGCGCAGGTACTCGGGGCTGGCCACCACGCGGATGCGGCTGTGGCCGATCGGCCGCGCATGCAGGGTGGAATCGCGCAGCACGCCAATGCGGAACGCTACGTCGGTGCGCTTCTCGATCAGGTCGGTGATGCCTTCATTGGAATTCAGCTCCAGCTCCACCTGCGGGTAGCGCTCGCGGAAGCCCTCCAGCAACGGCACGATGACGTGCAGCATGAACGGCGTGGCGGCGTCTACGCGCAGGCGCCCGACCGGCTGCAGCCGCCGCGCGGCCATCTGTTCCTCGGCCTCGTCCACCGTGGCCAGGATCGTGCGCGCGTACTCCAGGAATGCGGCTCCCTCCTCGGTCAGCTCCAGCCGCCGCGTGGTCCGCCGCAGCAGCGTGGTCTGCAGCTTGTCCTCCAGCCGCGCCAAGGTGCGGCTGGTGGCGGAGATGGTCAGCTCCAGCTCTTCGGCCGCGGCGGTGATCGAACCGCTGTCGACCACGGCCACGAAGGCCTTCAGCTCATCCAGGGTGGTTTTCATTTTTTACCTCGGCGCAAAAGCGTTTCCCGTATACACGGCTTAATCAACAAATGTAAAGCGCCCACACTTCGCCCTGTCCCGAGCCCACCGGCTCTCAACGAAGTCCCTGGAGTCCATCATGAGCGTTCCTTCCTTTGGCGTCGGCACCTTCCGCCTGACCGGCCAGACCGTCATCGATTCGGTGCGCAACGCCCTCGACGTCGGCTACCGTGCGATCGATACCGCGCAGATCTACGGCAACGAAGCCGAGGTCGGCCAGGCCATCGCCGAATCCGGCGTCCCGCGCGACGAGCTGTTCCTGACCACCAAGATCTGGGTGGACAACTACGCCGCCGACAAGCTGATCCCGAGCCTGCGCGACAGCCTGGCCAAGCTGCGCACCGGGTACGTCGACCTGCTGCTGATCCACTGGCCGGCGCCGGGCAATGGCGTTGAACTGCGCGAGTACATGACCGCGCTGGCCGAAGCCAAATCGCTGGGCCTGACCCGTCAGATCGGTGTGTCCAACTTCAACATCGAACTGACCCGGCAGGCCATCGAGGTGGTCGGCGCCGGCGAGATCGCCACCAACCAGATCGAACTGAGCCCCTACCTGCAGAACCCGGCACTGACTGCCTTCCTGCAGGAACAAGGCATCACCGTCACCTCCTACATGACCCTGGCCTACGGCAAGGTGCTGAAGGACCCGGTGCTGGCCGCCATCGCCGACAAGCACCAGGCCACCGTCGCCCAGGTCGCGCTGGCGTGGGCGCTGCAGCGGGGTTACTCGGTCATCCCGTCCTCGACCAAGCGCGAGAACCTGGCCAGCAACCTGCTTGCCCAGGACCTGCACCTGGATGCCGATGACATGGCCGCGATCGCCGCGCTTGACCGCAACGGCCGCGAAGTCGATCCGCCGGGCCTGGCCCCGGCCTGGGACTGAGGAGCCTCGCCATGGGCAATGCGTTGACGCGGCTGCAGGCCGGTGGTTTCAGCATCGGCATCGAAGCACCGCTGGACAATGACTGGACACCGCTGGGCGAACAGGCACGACACGCCGCGCGACGCCTGCCCGGCGAACCGGACCTGCAGCGCCATGCGGAGCTGGCACGGCTGGCCGACCGCCTTGGCTTCCGTGCGCTGTGGGTACGCGACGTGCCGGTGTACGACCCGGCCTTCGGCGATGCCGCACAGGTGTTCGAGGTGTTCAGTTACCTCGGCTACCTGGCCGGCATCACCGAGCACATCCTGCTGGGTACCGGCGCGGTGGTGCTGCCGATCCGCGAGCCGTTGCTGACCCTGAAGTCGGCACGCAGCGTGCAGCGGCTGAGCGGTGACCGCCTGCTGCTGGGCGTGGCCAGTGGCGACCGCCCGGTGGAGTACCCGCTGTTCGGCCGCGACTTCGACAGCCGTGGCAGCCGCTTCCGCGAGCAGATCGCACTGCTGCGCGAAGGCGCCGCCGCGCACCTGCCGCAGGGCTTGGACGTGCTGCCCGCGGATGGCCCGGCCCTGCCGCTGTTCGTGGCAGGCCTGGCCCAGCAGCAACCGGCGTGGATCGGCCAGCACATGGATGGCTGCCTGGCCTACCCGGGCACGCCGCAGGACCATGTACAACGCGTGGCGGCCTGGCGCGCCGTGGCCGGCAACAAGCCCTATGCCAGCTTCATCCACCTGGACCTGGTGGCCGATGCCGATGCTCCTCTGCAGCGCTGGCGCTTTGGCCTGCGCGGCGGCCGCAACGCCCTGCTGGCCGAGTTGCACGCCATGCGGGCGGCCGGTGTCGACCACATCGGCCTGCAGTTCCGCCGCAACGAACGGCCGTTGGCCGAAACCTTCCACGAAATCGCCGAGTACGTGCTGCCGCACTTCCCGGCCCATGCCGGCGCCGCTGCGCCGCATGCCCCGCTTGCCGCCCCCGCGACGGCCTGACAGTTACCGGAGCTTTGCCATGAAGATGAAGACCCTGGCTGCGCTAGCGCTGGCCACCCTGCCGCTGTCCTTCCAGGCCACCGCCGAGGACTGGTACCCCTCTGCCTACGGTGCCAACGACGAGATTGGCGCGGCCAACCTGCTGACCGCCGACGTGGTCAAGCACGCGGTCTCGCTGGTCAGGACCGGCAAGACCTATCCGCTGGCGGTGCCGGTGGACAAGAACCTGCCCGCGTTCCGCCACCGCAGCTTCCGCCTGTACAACGTGCAGGTCGGCCAGCAGGCTGGCAAGTCGCTGGGCCCCAACAAGTTCACCTTCAACGATGAACTGGTGAACGCCTGGACCGGCGTTGGCACCCAGCTCAACGGCATCGGCCATATCGGCATCGACAACGTCTACTACAACGGCAACAAGGCCGCCGACTTCGTCACCGTGGACGGGGTGCGCAAGCTCGGCGTCGAGAAGGTGCCGCCGATGGTCACCCGTGGCGTCGTGCTGGACATGACCACGTACTACGGCAAGGCGATCGTGCCCGGCGGCACCGAGTTCACCGTGGCCGACATCCAGGCCGTGCTGAAGAAGCAGGGGCTGCGCCTGCGCAAGGGCGACGTGGTGCTGTTCAACACCGGCTGGCTGGAACTGATCGGCAAGGACGACAAACAGTTCCTGGAAGTGGAACCGGGTATCGGCATGGAGGCGGCGAAGTGGCTGGCCGACCAGGGCATCGTCGCCTTCGGTGGCGACACCTGGGCCTCGGAGGTCTACCCGAACCCGAACGGTGCCGAGGAGTTCCCGATCAACCAGTACATGCTGGCCAAGCGTGGCATCTACAACCTGGAGCTGATCGACAGCCGTGCCCTGGTGCGCGACAAGGCCTGGGAATTCCTGTTCGTGCTCGGCCAGCCGCTGTACGTCGGTTCGACCCAGGTCAACATCAACCCGGTGGCGATCCGATGAACACTGCCGCTGACCTTCCCGTGTTCGCCGGCCGCCGCTTCCGCGTCAGCTATGACGGCCTGGCCGCCGACAATGTCTACAGCGCCGATGGCCGCCACGTGCAGTACGCCATCGTCTCTGGCGCCTATGCCGGTGCGCAGGGCGAAGCCGCCTGTGAGTGGCAGCGGATCAGCGACGGGGTCTATGCCATTTCGTGGCAGGAAGCCGATGGCGCTACGGTCGTGCATGTCGATGACTTCGCGGGCGGGCATTCGCTGGCCTGGTTCACCGCCACCGATGGCAGTTTCCATCGCATGCAAGGGCCGCTGCACGCGCTGTGATGCGGGCCAGCGGCCGGCGGACGAAACATTACAGATCGGTAATGCAGGGGTCAGGGCAGCGAAAGGCGCTGCCCTCCACCCTGTGGGCCATGTCTTCCACAGGTGTCCCACGCATGGCCCGTCCCCTGCTCCGCTCCACCGCCCTTGTTGTCCTCGTTTCCGGCCTCGCGGTTGCGCCGCTGGCCCTGGCCCATCCCAGCCTGGTGCGCTCGACGCCGGCCGCCGACGCGACCGTGGCGCCGGCCAGCCAGATCGAGCTGCAGTTCAGCGAGAAGGTGATGCCGCGTGCCACCCGCATCGAACTGAGCATGGACCATGGCCGCATGAAGATGGCCATGCCCACCACTGCGCAGGAGCTCTCCGAAGATGGCCACACCCTGCGGGCACGCTTCGCCAAGCCCTTGCCGGCAGGCAGCTACGCACTGCAGTGGCGCGCGGTGGGCCAGGACAGCCACCCGATCACCGGCAGCTACCGCTTCACCGTGAAGTAAGGCTGCCGTCGTGGCCGAGCTCTCGCCGTATGCGCTGCGGCTGGCACTGTACCTGGTGCTGATGCTGCTGTTCGGGCGGATGCTGTTCGTCCGTCCGGGGCTGCCGCGCGGCGTCTCGCTGGCGCTCGCCCTGATCGCGTTGGCCGTGGTGGCCACCGATGCCATCACCCGCTTGACCGGTGTGCTCGGCATCGCGCCGGCCGACATCGACCCTGCAACGGCGCACTGGTTCCTCACCGGTACGCCGGTGGGTAAAGCCGGCCTGCTGCGTACCGTGGCGGTGCTGGCGATGCTGCCCCTGCTGGCATTCGCCACGCCGCTGGGTGGACCGCGGCGCGTGGTCCTGCTCGCATTGTCCGGAATGGCCCTCGCCAGCCTGTCCTGGAACGGCCACGCCGCTGCGGGCGATGGGTTCGGCGGCACCTTGCGGCTGCTGGCCGGCATCGTGCACCTGCTGGCCGCCGGTGCCTGGGTCGGCGCGATCGCCGCCATCCTGCAGTTGGCGCTGCGTCCACAGGGCCTGCGCCTGCGCGAGCGCACCTACGAGTTGTGGCGGGCCGCGCACAGCTTCGCCCTGCCGGGCACGGTCATCGTCGCCCTGCTGGCAATGACCGGCACCTATACCTATGTCGATCTCGGCGGTTCCGTGCAGACCCTGACCGGTACCGCGCATGGGCGCTGGCTGCTGCTCAAGCTGGCCCTGGTGGTCGGCATGCTGGGGTTGGCGGCGCTGCATCGCTGGCGATTGGTGCCGGCCTTGGCCACCTCCATCCGCGACGGCTGGCAACCGCGGCCGCTGCGTTCCCTGCGCCACAGCCTGGCCTGCGAGTCGGTGCTGGCCGTGCTGGTGCTGGCCTGCGTGGCGGTGCTTGGTACGCTGGACCCGTTGGCGTGAGCCTGCGCAGCCAGCCCACGTGCAAGCTGCGATGATGGGCGCATCATGAAACTGCTGATCGTCGAAGACGAACCCAAGACCGGCAACTACCTGCGCCAGGGCCTGATCGAGGCCGGCTACGTGGTCGATCTCGCCTGCAACGGCGTCGACGGGCTGCACCTGGCCGGCAGCGGCGAGTACCAACTGATCATTCTCGATGTGATGCTGCCCGGCCTGGATGGCTGGAACGTGCTGTCGCGGTTGCGCGCCGGAGGGTGGCAGACACCGGTGCTGTTCCTGACCGCGCGCAGCAGCATCGCCGACCGCGTGCAGGGCCTGGAACTGGGCGCCGATGACTACCTGGCCAAGCCGTTCGCCTTCGCCGAGCTGCTGGCGCGGGTACGCACCCTGCTGCGTCGCGGCCAGGTACAGCCGCAGGCCGAGCGCATCATCATCGCCGACCTGGTGGTGGATACCCTGCGCCGCCGGGTCGAACGCGGCGGCCAGCGCATCGCCCTCAGCCAGAAGGAATACACCCTGCTGGAGCTGCTGGCGCGTCGCCAGGGCGAAGTGCTGCCACGCTCGCTGATCGCCTCGCAGGTGTGGGACATGAACTTCGACAGCGACACCAACGTGATCGACGTGGCGATCCGCCGCCTGCGCGCGAAGATCGACGATGACTTCGATGCCAAGCTGATCGTCACCGTGCGCGGCATGGGCTATGTGCTGGAGGCGCCGGACGACGGTGCCGTGCACAGCGGATGAGCCTGCGTCGTTCCATCGCGGTACGGCTGACACTGCTGTTCGCCATCGTGGCCACGCTGGTGCTGGCCGCATTGGGCGTGGCGATCTATGTCAGCGCCCGCCATGATCTTGTTGCCCAGGACTTCATCGAACTGGAGAACAAGGTCGCGTTGATCCGTGACCTCGCCGATAACGGACCTGCGTCCGCACGCGGGAAGCGCTTGGCAGAGGCGCTGGGCCATCATCCGGATATCGCCTTCCACGTTGTTGATGGGCGTGGCGCGGTGCTGTTCTCGACCGCACCGGCACTGCTGCGCGAGCATGCACGCGGCCAGCCGATCGACGCCGCGCCACGGCGGCACGACTGGATCCTCACCGATGGTCGCTGCATGCATGCCCTGCACCTGCGCCAGACGCTGGCCGACGGCAGCCAGCTGGTGACCCTGCTGGCCATTGATGACAACCGTCACGCCGACTTCCTGCAGCGCTTCCGCCACCTGCTGGCAATCGCCATCATCGGCGCCGCCGTGGCCAGCAGCCTGCTCGGCGGCTATGTGGTGCGGCGTACGCTGCGGCCGCTGCGCACGCTGGCCGATGAGGCCAGGCAGATCACCGCCGGTCGCCTGCAGCGGCGCCTGAGCGCGCGCAGTGCACCGGCCGAACTGGAGCAGCTGGCGCAGACCCTCAACGGCATGCTGGCACGCCTGCAGCAGGACTTCGCGCGGCTGACCGGGTTCTCCGGTGATCTCGCCCACGAGCTGCGCACCCCGATCACCAATATGCTCACCCAGGTGCAGGTGGTGCTGGCGCACCCGCGCAGCAACGAGGCCTATCGCGAGACGCTGGCGTCGTGTGCCGAGGAACTGCAGCAGCTGGCACAGACCGTGGGCGACCTGCTGTACCTGGCGCAGGCCGAAGCACCGGGCGCGCTGCCTTCGCGCGAGCCGGTGGCGCTGGATGGGGTGGTGGATTCGCTGCTCGAGTTCTACGAGCTGCTGGCCGAGGACCGGCAGTTGACCCTGCGCCGCGAAGGTGTGGCGAGCGTGGAAGGCAACCGCTTGATGCTGCACCGGGCGATTGCCAACCTGCTGTCCAACGCGTTGAAGCACGCCGCTGCCGGCAGCGAGGTGCGGGTACGGCTGGCCGAGGCCGATGGCGTGTGCAGGGTCAGCGTGCACAACGTCGGCACGCCGATTTCCGCCGAAGCGCTGCCGCGCCTGTTCGATCGGTTCTACCGCGGCGAGCGTGGCCGCCACGAAGGTGCGGGGCTGGGGCTGGCGATCACCCGCGCGATTGCACAGGCGCATGGCGGCAGCGTGAGTGTTGCGTCCGATGACACCGGCACCGTGTTCGAGTTGGTGCTGCCGAGCGCCGCAGCCCGGTAGTGCCGGCCGCCGGCCGGCCCCCCCCGGGGTACATCAAGCGCATTGCGGTTGCCGGCCAGCGGCCAGCACTACCCCCTGCGGTCGGACAGCTTCGCGTGCCGCTCCGGTAGTGCCGGCCGCTGGCCGGCCCCCCCCGGTCTGCTCGAACACCCCGGCCACCCAGTCGATGAACACCCGCAAGCGTGGGGACGGCGTGCGGTTGCGCGGGTAGACCAGGTTCAACGGGCTCGGGGTCGGCGGCGCGTCCGGCAACAGCTCCACCAGCTGCCCGCGCGCGATATACGGGTCCATCCGGTAGCGCGGAGCCTGGATGATGCCCAGGCCCGCCAGCGCGGCGCCGAGGAACGCATCCGCACCGGACACACGCACCCGCACCGGCAGCGGCACGTAGCGCACCTGCCCGCCCTGCTGGAACTCCAGCGGAATCAGCTGGCCGGTGGCGCTGGAGCGATAGCCCACCATTTCATGGCCGCCCAGCAGGGACTCGATGCTGCCTGGCACGCCCTTGGCCTGCAGGTAGCCCGGCGCGGCCACCGTGACCTCGCGCAGCATCGCCAACCGGCGCGCCGCCAGATCGCTGTCGGCCAGCGTGCCCACCCGCAGCGCCGCATCCACGCCTTCGCGCAGCAGATCGACATAGCGGTCGCCTTCGCTGACCTCCAGTTCGATCTCCGGGTAGCGCTGCAGGAAATCCGGCAGGTGGGGAAACAGCAGGTGCCGGCCCAGCGTGCCATGCACCTCAATGCGCAAGGGGCCGCGCGGCGGCGCGTCACGGAAGGCGGCCTCGGCGTCGTCCATGTCGGCGATCAGGCGCAGGCAACGGCCATAGAAGGCCTCGCCTTCCAGCGTCGGCACCACCAGCCGCGTGGTCCGGTGCAGCAGGCGCACGCCCAGCCGCTGTTCCAGCGCCTTGATCGCGTCGGTCACCGTGGCCCGCGGCAGGCCCAGGTCCTCGGAGGCCCGGGTGAAGCTGCGGCGCTCGACGATACGGACGAAGGCGCGCATGGCCGTGAAGCGGTCCATTGTTCGGCTATCCGGATGATGTTGGCGGATTATGCAGGATTATCCGAAAGCGCGATTTCGCGAAGATGGCGCTGCGCCACTTCGGCGTGTCCCCGTGGAAGTCACCATGACCCTCTCCCCCGCCCGCTCTGTCGCCCTGGTCACCGGCGGATCCCGTGGCATCGGTGCCGCCATCTCGCGTCGGCTCACCGCCAATGGCCACGCGGTCGCGATCAACTATGCGGGCCGCCGCGACGACGCCGAAGCCTTGGCGGCCGAACTGAACGCCGCCGGCGCGCAGGCCATCGCGCTGCAGGCCGATGTGTCCGATCCGCAGGCGGTGCGCCAGCTCTTCGACGCCATCGAAGCCCGTTTCGGCGGCATCGACGTGGTGGTCAACAGCGCCGGGGTGCTGCAGCTGGCACCACTGGCCGATACCGACGACGCCCTGTTCGAGCGGGTGATCGGCATCAACCTCAGGGGCGCCTTCAACGTGCTGCGCGAAAGCGCGCGACGGGTGCGCGACGGTGGCCGGCTGATCACCCTGTCCACCAGCGTGGTCGGCATCCGGCTGGAGAACTACAGCGTGTATGCGGCCAGCAAGGCGGCGGTGGAGACGATGGGCGCAATCCTCAGCAAGGAGCTGCGCGGGCGCAACATCACCGTGAACGCCGTGGCGCCCGGACCGACCGCCACCGATTTGTTCCTGGATGGAAAATCGCCCGAGCTGATCGAGCGGCTGGCGAAGATGAACCCCCTGGAGCGGCTGGGTACGCCGGACGACATCGCCGGCGCGGTGGGGTTCCTGGCAGGTGCCGATGGCGGATGGATCAACGGCCAGGTGCTGCGCGCCAACGGCGGAATGGTTTAGATCGCACAGGTGGCATCCACGCATGGCGCGACGCCCTTGTAGAGCCGAGCCCATGCTCGGCTGCTCTTCGCGCAAAGGCCGGAAGCAGCCGAGCGTGGGCTCGGCTCTACAGGTAGGTCAGGCGATGCGCGCCTCGCGGCGGCGATGCACCCAGTAGTACAGCGTCGGCGCGGTGGGGTTCCTGGCAGGTGCCGATGGCGGATGGATCAAAGGCCAGGTGCTGCGCGCCAACCGCGGGATGGTATAGATCGCACAGGTGGCATCCACGCATGGCGCGACGCCCTTGTAGAGCCGAGCCCATGCTCGGCTGCTCTTCGCGCAAAGGCCAGAAGCAGCCGAGCGTGGGCTCGGCTCTACAG
>NZ_JCAFTB010000015.1:0-16654 GCF_059369855.1 Stenotrophomonas sp. YJH_SMC_138 | reverse complement strand
GATCATGTTCTTGACGTAGTCAGCGTGGCCCGGGCAGTCAACGTGGGCGTAGTGACGGATCGGGGATTCGTATTCGACGTGCGCGGTCGAGATCGTGATACCACGAGCCTTTTCTTCCGGCGCGGCGTCGATCGAGGAGTAATCCTTGAACTCGCCACCGAAGCGCTCGGCACCGATCTTGGTCAGTGCGGCGGTCAGCGTGGTCTTGCCGTGATCGACGTGACCGATGGTGCCGACGTTGACGTGCGGCTTGGTGCGCTCGAACTTACCCTTTGCCATTGTTCTATACCTTGATTGTTCGTAAGTGGTTTCAAGAGAGGCTGAGCGAGGCTCAGCCCTTCTTCATGACGGCTTCGGCGATGTTGGTCGGAGCCGGCTCGTAGTGATCGAATTCCATGGTGAAGGTGGCGCGGCCCTGGGTCTGCGAACGCAGCGCAGTGGCGTAGCCGAACATTTCACCCAGCGGGATCATCGCGTTGATGATGCTGGCCGAACCGTCACCGGTGGTGTCGGAACCCTGCAGCACGCCGCGACGACGGCTGACGTCGCCCATCACGTCACCCTGGTAATCCTCCGGGGTCACGATCTCGACCTTCATGATCGGCTCCAGCAGCACCGGCTTGGCCTTGGCGAAGCCCTGCTTGAAGGCCATCGACGAAGCCAGCTTGAACGCCATTTCCGAGGAGTCGACGTCGTGGTACGAACCGAACACCAGCTTCACCTTGACGTCCACGACCGGGAAGCCAGCCAGCGGACCGCTGGTGATGGTTTCGCGCAGGCCCTTTTCAACCGACGGAATGAATTCCTTCGGGATCACGCCGCCGGTGATGTCGTTGATGAACAGGAAGTCGTCCTTGATGGCCGGAGCCAGCTTCGGATCGGCACGGTCTTCAGCGGTGATCGGCGACAGCTCGATCACGACGTGACCGTACTGACCCTTACCACCGGACTGCTTGGCGTGCTTGTAGTCCGACTTGACGTCGGCCAGGGTGATGGTTTCGCGGTAGGCCACCTGCGGCGCGCCGACGTTGGCTTCAACGTTGAACTCGCGCTTCAGGCGGTCGACGATGATGTCCAGGTGCAGCTCGCCCATGCCCGAGATGATGGTCTGGCCGGACTCTTCGTCGGTCTTGACGCGGAACGACGGATCTTCCTGCGCCAGACGGCCCAGGGCCAGACCCATCTTTTCCTGGTCCGACTTGGTCTTCGGCTCGACGGCCATCGAGATCACCGGCTCCGGGAACGTCATGCGCTCCAGGATGATCGGCGCGTCCACGGCGCACAGGGTGTCACCGGTGGTGGTGTCCTTCAGGCCCACGGCAGCAGCGATGTCACCAGCCAGAACTTCCTTGATTTCCTCGCGGTTGTTCGAGTGCATCTGCAGGATGCGACCGATGCGCTCCTTCTTGCCCTTCACCGAGTTCAGCACGGTGTCGCCACCGTTCAGGGTGCCCGAGTAGACGCGGAAGAAGGTCAGTGCGCCGACGAACGGGTCGGTGATGATCTTGAAGGCCAGCGACGAGAACGGAGCCTTGTCGTCCGACTTGCGGGTCATCTCGACGGTGTCGTCGTCAACGTCCACGCCCTTCACGTCCGGCACGTCGACCGGCGACGGCAGCAGCTGGATCACGCCGTCCAACATGGCCTGCACGCCCTTGTTCTTGAAGGCCGAGCCGCAGTACATCGGCACGATCTCGGTGGCCAGGGTGCGGGTACGCAGCGCGTTGATGATTTCAGCCTCGGCCAGCTCTTCGCCGCCCAGGTACTTTTCCATCAGCTCTTCGCTGGCCTCGGCAGCGGTCTCGACCATGAACTGGCGAGCCTCTTCGGCAGCCGCCTGCAGATCGGCCGGGATGTCGCTGTATTCGAACTTCATGCCCTGCGAAGCCTCATCCCAATGGATGGCCTTCATCTTCAGCAGGTCGACAACGCCCTTGAAGTTGTCTTCAGCGCCGATCGGCAGCTGCATCGGCACGGCGACCGCGCCCAGCTTGGCCTTCAGCTGGCCGACGACCTTCTGGAAGTTGGCACCGGTGCGGTCCATCTTGTTGACGAACGCGATGCGCGGCACGTGGTACTTGTTGGCCTGGCGCCACACGGTTTCCGACTGCGGCTGCACGCCACCGACGGCACACAGGACGAAGACGGCACCGTCGAGCACGCGCAGCGAGCGCTCCACTTCGATGGTGAAGTCGACGTGCCCGGGGGTGTCGATGATGTTGAAGCGGTGCTCCGGCAGGGACTTGTCCATGCCCTTCCAGAACGCGGTGGTGGCAGCGGACTGGATCGTGATGCCACGCTCCTGCTCCTGCTCCATCCAGTCCATGGTGGCGGCGCCGTCGTGCACTTCACCGATCTTGTGGCTCTTGCCGGTGTAGAACAGGATGCGCTCGGACGTGGTGGTCTTGCCGGCATCGATGTGAGCCATGATGCCGAAGTTACGGTAACGCTCGATGGGAGTGGAACGGGCCACGGGAGCCTCTCAGATTTCTTGGATTTCGGATGGCCGAACGCCGCCTTTCGGCGGCCTTCGGATTGGCGCAGCCCTTCTGGGACCGCGAGGCAGCACGCACCGAAGTGGTGCTGCCCTGCCTGTTTTACAAGGCCGTCAAACTCACCAGCGGTAGTGGGCGAATGCCTTGTTGGCTTCGGCCATGCGGTGGGTTTCTTCGCGCTTCTTGATGGCGCCGCCACGGTTTTCCGAGGCGTCGATCAGTTCAGCAGCCAGCTTCTTCGGCATGGTGTTCTCACCACGCTTGCGCGCGGAGTCGATCAGCCAGCGCATGGCCAGGGCCATCTTGCGCGACGAACGCACTTCGACCGGCACCTGGTAGGTGGCACCACCGACGCGACGCGACTTGACTTCGACCGCCGGAGCGACGTTGTCCAGAGCCTTCTGCACCAGTTCAATGGCGTTGGCGCTGCTGTTCTTCTCGGTGATCACGTCCATGGCGCCGTACACGATCTTTTCGGCGACGGACTTCTTGCCGCTCTGCATGACCATGTTGATGAAGCGGGCGATGGTTTCGCTTCCGTGCTTCGGATCGGGCAGGACGGAACGCTGCGGAGTATTACCCTTACGCGACATAGTGCTCTCTCCTTATGCCTTCGGACGCTTGGCGCCGTACTTGGAACGGGCCTGGCGACGCTTGGCAACGCCGGCGGCGTCGAGCGAGCCACGAACGGTGTGGTAACGCACACCCGGCAGGTCCTTGACGCGACCGCCGCGGATCAGGACCACGGAGTGCTCCTGCAGGTTGTGGCCTTCACCACCGATGTAGGAAATCACTTCTTCCTGGTTGGTCAGGCGGACCTTGGCAACCTTGCGCAGAGCCGAGTTCGGCTTCTTCGGAGTGGTGGTGTAGACACGGGTGCAGACGCCACGGCGCTGCGGGCACTTGTCGAGCGCCGGCGAGGCACTCTTGTAGGTGGTCGCTTGCCGCGGCTTGCGGACCAGCTGGTTGATCGTCGCCATCAGTAGGTTCTTCTGATTGGTGGCCGGAAAATCCGACCAGAGATGCGGAAATGTTAAAGCAGGCCGAAATTCTGGCCTGCTGAGACAGACGATTGTAGCAACCTGCCAGGAAAGCAGTCAAACGCCTCCTGTCAAGCCCGTCCCTGATCCCGGGACGTTACTGGGGGGCCTCCATGTACCCCGTTCAGGTTGACAGGGTCGATCGCGGACGATCTCCCCTGCCCTTTCCCAATCCCATCGATGGACCGATGGGGTGGTCCGGCCTTGCGGCCGGACCGGCTACCTCATTCTTCGCCCGACGCCTGTTCAGCTTCGGCTTCAACCACCGGCGCCTCGACCGCGGCCGGGGTACCGGCCAGGGTCTGCATTTCCGACTCGGTGAGACCGGAAGCGCCGCGACGGCGGTTGCTGTGGTACGCCAAGCCGGTACCGGCCGGAATCAGGCGACCCACGATGACGTTTTCCTTCAGGCCACGCAGGTTGTCCGAGGTGCCGCGGACGGCCGCTTCGGTCAGCACGCGGGTGGTTTCCTGGAACGAAGCGGCCGAGATGAACGATTCGGTCGCCAGCGACGCCTTGGTGATACCCAGCAGGACCGGATCGAAGTGCGCCGGCAGCTCGTTGCGGGCCGACAGGCGCGCATTTTCCTCGATAACGCGCTGACGCTCCACCTGTTCGCCGTTCAGGAACTTGCTGCTGCCCTGATCGGTGATCTCGACCTTGCGCAGCATCTGGCGGGTGATCACCTCGATGTGCTTGTCGTTGATCTTCACGCCCTGCAGGCGGTACACGTCCTGGATTTCCTTCACCAGGTAGGCCGCCAGCGGCTCGACGCCCAGCAGGCGCAGGATGTCCTGCGGGCTCGGCTCGCCGTCCACGATGGTTTCACCCTTGGTGACATGCTCGCCTTCGAACACGATGACCTGGCGGTACTTCGGGATCAGCTCTTCGTGCTCCGAACCATCGGTGTCCTTGATGATCAGGCGCTGCTTGCCCTTGGTGTCCTTACCGAAGCTGATGATGCCCGAACGCTCGGCCAGCACCGCCGGATCCTTCGGCTTGCGCGCTTCGAACAGGTCGGCCACGCGCGGCAGACCACCGGTGATGTCGCGGGTCTTCGACGCTTCCTGCGGGATCTTGGCGACGACGTCGCCCACGCCCACCGGGGCGCCGTCCTGCAGGTTGACGATCGAACGCGGCGGCAGCAGGTACTGCGCCGGCAGGTCGGTGCCCGGAATCGACAGGTCGTTGCCCTTGGCGTCGACGATGCGCACGATCGGGCGCAGGTCCTTGGCCTGGGTACCACGACGCTTCGGATCGGTGATTTCGCGCGAAGCCAGGCCGGTCAGCTCGTCAGTCTTCTCGATGACGGTGATGCCATCAACGAAGTCGATGAAGCGGATGAAGCCGGCCACTTCCGACACGATCGGGTGGTTATGCGGATCCCAGTTGGCCACGGTCTGGCCAGCCTTGATCGCATCACCGTCCTTGGACGTGATGGTCGCACCGTACGGCAGCTTGTAACGCTCACGCTCACGGCCGTGGGCATCGAGCACCGAGATTTCGCCCGAGCGCGACACTGCGACCAGCGAGCCGTTGGCATGCTCGACCGACTTGAGGTTGCTGAACTTGACCGAGCCGGTGGTCTTGACGGTGATGTTGTCGACCGCTGCAGCTCGCGACGCCGCACCACCGATGTGGAACGTACGCATGGTCAGCTGGGTACCCGGCTCACCGATGGACTGCGCGGCGATGACGCCGACCGCTTCACCGATGTTGACCAGGTGGCCACGGGCCAGGTCGCGGCCGTAGCAGCGCGAGCAGACACCGAACGCCGATTCGCAGGAGATGGTCGAGCGGACCTTGATGGTCTGCACGCCGGCATCTTCCAGCTTGGCGACCCAGGCTTCGTCGAGCAGGGTGTTGCGGGTGACGATCGGATCCTCGTCGTTGCCCGGCAGGAACACGTCCTCGGCAACCACGCGACCCAGCACGCGGTCCTTCAGCGGCTCGACCACGTCGCCGCCTTCCACGATCGGGGTCATGATCAGGCCTTCGGTGGTACCGCAATCCACCTCGGTGATCACCACGTCCTGCGCGACGTCGACCAGACGACGGGTCAGGTAACCCGAGTTCGCGGTCTTCAGCGCGGTATCGGCCAGACCCTTACGGGCACCGTGGGTGGAGTTGAAGTACTCCTGCACGTTCAGGCCTTCGCGGAAGTTCGCCTTGATGGGCGTCTCGATGATCGAGCCGTCCGGGCGGGCCATCAGGCCGCGCATGCCGGCCAGCTGACGGATCTGCGCCTGCGAACCACGCGCACCGGAGTCGGCCATGATGTACAGCGAGTTCATCGACTTCTGGTCGATGGTCTCGCCCTTGGCATTGACCACCTTCTCGGTACCGATGGTGTCCATCATCGCCTTGGCGATGCGCTCGTTGGTGCGCGACCAGATGTCGACCACCTTGTTGTAGCGCTCGCCGGCGGTGACCAGGCCCGACTGGTACTGCTCCTGGATTTCCAGCACTTCGGCTTCGGCCTCGGTGAGGATGCCCTTCTTCTCGTCCGGGATCAGCATGTCGTCGATGCCGATCGAGACGCCGGCGCGGGTCGCGTAGGCGAAGCCGGTGTACATCAGCTTGTCGGCGAACACGACCGTGTCCTTCAGGCCCAGCTGGCGGTAGCTGGAGTTGATCAGGCGGCTGATGTTCTTCTTGGTCAGCTCGGTGTTGGCCAGCGCGAACGGCAGGCCTTCCGGCAGGATTTCAGCCAGCAGGGCGCGACCGATCGTGGTGTCCACGATCGAGGTCTTGTTCTGCTTGTTGCCGTCTTCGTCGGTCACCACCTCGGTGATGCGGACCTTGACCTTGGCGTGCAGTTCCACCACGCGGTTGTCGTAGGCACGCTTCACTTCGGCGATGTTGGCGAAGGCCATGCCCTCGCCCTTCTTGTTTTCCAGCGAGCGGGTCATGTAGTACAGACCCAGCACGACGTCCTGCGACGGCACGATGATCGGCTCGCCGTTGGCCGGCGACAGGATGTTGTTGGTCGACATCATCAGCGCACGCGCTTCCAGCTGGGCTTCCAGCGAGAGCGGCACGTGGACGGCCATCTGGTCACCGTCGAAGTCGGCGTTGAACGCGGTGCAGACCAGCGGGTGCAGCTGGATGGCCTTGCCTTCGATCAGCACCGGCTCGAACGCCTGGATGCCCAGACGGTGCAGGGTCGGCGCACGGTTCAGCATCACCGGATGCTCGCGGATGACCTCTTCCAGGATGTCCCAGACTTCGGCTTCTTCGCGCTCGACCAGCTTCTTGGCGGCCTTGATGGTGGTGGCCAGGCCACGACGCTGCAGCTTGGCGAAGACGAACGGCTTGAACAGCTCCAGCGCCATCTTCTTCGGCAGGCCGCACTGGTGCAGGCGCAGGTACGGACCGACCACGATGACCGAACGGCCCGAGTAGTCGACACGCTTGCCGAGCAGGTTCTGGCGGAAGCGACCCTGCTTGCCCTTGATCATGTCGGCCAGCGACTTCAGCGGGCGCTTGTTGGTGCCGGTGATGGCACGGCCGCGACGGCCGTTGTCCAGCAGCGCATCGACCGATTCCTGCAGCATGCGCTTTTCATTGCGCACGATGATGTCCGGCGCGCTCAGCTCGAGCAGGCGGCGCAGGCGGTTGTTGCGGTTGATGACGCGGCGGTACAGGTCGTTCAGGTCGGAGGTCGCGAAGCGGCCGCCATCCAGCGGGACCAGCGGGCGCAGGTCCGGCGGCAGTACCGGCAGCACGGTCATGACCATCCATTCCGGACGGTTGCCCGATTCCAGGAAGGCCTCGATCAGCTTGATGCGCTTGGTGAGGCGCTTGAGCTTGGTTTCCGAACCGGTAGCGGCGATTTCCTCGCGCAGGCGGGTCATTTCCGACTGCAGGTCGATCGTGCGCAGCAATTCGTACACGGCCTCGGCGCCCATGGCGGCGTCGAAGTCGTCACCGTGCTCCTGGCGGGCCTGCAGGTACTGTTCCTCGGTCAGCAGCTGGCGGCGCTCCAGGGCGGTCAGGCCCGGCTCGGTCACCACGTACGCTTCGAAGTACAGCACGCGCTCGATATCGCGCAGGGTCATGTCCAGCATCAGGCCGATGCGCGACGGCAGCGACTTCAGGAACCAGATGTGCGCGACCGGCGACGCCAGGTCGATGTGGCCCATGCGCTCACGGCGCACCTTGGCCAGGGTCACTTCGGTGCCGCACTTTTCGCAGACCACGCCGCGGTGCTTCATGCGCTTGTACTTGCCGCACAGGCACTCGTAGTCCTTCACCGGGCCGAAGATGGCGGCGCAGAACAGGCCGTCGCGTTCCGGCTTGAAGGTACGGTAGTTGATGGTTTCCGGCTTCTTCACTTCGCCGAAGGACCACGAACGGATCAGGTCCGGCGAGGCCAGCGCGATCTTGATCGCGTCGAAGTCCAGCGTCTGGCGCTGCTGGTTGAAGAGGTTGAGCAGGTCTTTCATGGTGTTCTCCAGAAGGAGGAATGCTGTGTCGATGGGCTTTCAGTTGACTGCCAGCGGCGCGGCGGCGGAGGCCGCCGCGCCGGCATGGATCAGTTGTCTTCCAGTTCCATGTTGATGGCCAGCGAGCGGATTTCCTTCACGAGCACGTTGAAGGATTCCGGCATGCCCGCAACCATCTCGTGCTCACCGTCGACAATGTTCTTGTACATCTGGTTGCGGCCCTGCACGTCATCGGACTTCACCGTCAGCATTTCCTGCAGGGTGTAGGCCGCGCCGTAGGCTTCCAGCGCCCAGACTTCCATTTCACCGAAGCGCTGGCCGCCGAACTGCGCCTTGCCGCCCAGCGGCTGCTGGGTGACGAGCGAGTACGGACCGGTCGAACGGGCGTGCATCTTGTCGTCGACCAGGTGGTTCAGCTTCAGGTAGTGCATGTAGCCAACAGTGGTGTGGCGATCGAAGGCTTCACCGGTGCGGCCGTCGTACAGCTGGGTCTGGCCGCTGCTCGGCAGGTCGGCCAGTTCCAGCATGCGCTTGATTTCCGCTTCGGTGGCGCCGTCGAACACCGGGGTAGCCATCGGCACGCCGTCGGTCAGGTTACGGGCCAGGCGCAGCAGTTCCTCGTCGCTGAACTGCGACAGGTCGACACGGTTGGCCACGTTGGTGTCGTCGTGGTTGTAGATGTCGTCCAGGAACTTGCGCAGGTCGGCGACCGCCGCCTGGGCTTCCATCATCGCCTGGATCTTGCGACCCAGACCCTTGGCGGCCCAGCCCAGGTGCACTTCCAGGATCTGGCCGATGTTCATACGCGACGGCACGCCCAGCGGGTTCAGCACGATGTCCACGGTTTCGCCCGAGGCCATGTACGGCATGTCCTCGACCGGCACCACGTTGGAGACCACACCCTTGTTGCCGTGGCGGCCAGCCATCTTGTCGCCCGGCTGGATGCGGCGCTTCACGGCCAGGAACACCTTGACCATCTTCAGAACGCCCGGAGCGAGGTCATCACCGGCGGTGATCTTGCCGCGCTTGTCGGCGAAGCGACGCTCGAACTCCTTCTCGTGCGCCTGGATCTGCTTCTGCGCGCGCTCGATGGCTTCCGAAGCGTCCTCGTCCTTCATGCGCAGGGCGAACCAGTCAGCCTTCTTCAGGCCGTCCAGGAAGGCGTCGGTGATCACGTCACCCTTCTTCAGGCCAGCGCCACCGTTGACCACCTTGCCCACGATCTGCGAACGCAGACGCATGTAGATGGCGGCTTCCAGGATGCGGAACTGGTCGTCGAAGTCCTTCTTGACGCGCTTGATTTCAGACTCTTCGATCTGGCGGGCGCGCTTGTCCTTCTCAATGCCGTCGCGGGTGAAGACCTGCACGTCGATGACAGTGCCGTCCATGCCCGGCGGAACGCGCAGCGAGCTGTCCTTCACGTCCGAAGCCTTCTCGCCGAAGATCGCGCGCAGCAGCTTCTCTTCCGGGGTCAGCTGGCTTTCGCCCTTCGGGGTGACCTTGCCGACCAGGATGTCGCCGGCGCGGACTTCCGCACCGATGTACACCACGCCGCTCTCGTCCAGGCGGTTCAGCGCCTGCTCGGAGACGTTCGGGATGTCGGCGGAGATTTCCTCCGGCCCCAGCTTGGTGTCACGCGCGACGCAGGTCAGCTCTTCGATGTGGATCGTGGTGTAACGATCCTCTTCCACCACGCGCTCGGAGAGCAGGATGGAGTCTTCGAAGTTGTAGCCGTTCCACGGCATGAACGCGATCAGCATGTTCTGGCCCAAGGCCAGTTCGCCGATGTCGGTGGACGGACCGTCGGCCAGCACGTCGCCGCGGGCGATGACGTCACCGACCTGGACCAGCGGACGCTGGTTGATGCAGGTGTTCTGGTTCGAACGGGTGTACTTGACCAGGTTGTAGATGTCCACGCCTGCGTCGGTGGCGCCAACGATCTCTTCCTCGTTGACCTTGACCACGATGCGGGCCGCGTCGATCTGCACGATCTCGCCGCCACGGCGGGCGTTCACGGTCACGCCCGAGTCGCGCGCCACGGCGCGCTCGATGCCGGTACCCACCAGCGGCTTCTGCGCACGCAGGGTCGGCACGGCCTGACGCTGCATGTTGGCGCCCATCAGTGCGCGGTTGGCGTCATCGTGCTCCAGGAACGGAACCAGCGCAGCCGCGATCGACACGGTCTGCATCGGCGAGACGTCCATGAAGTGGACTTCCGCCGGCGGCTTCAGCAGCGATTCGCCCTGGAAGCGGCACGGAACGAACTGCTCGGTCAGCACGCTGTCGGCATTGGTCAGGGCGTTGGCCTGCGCAATGACGTACTCGTTTTCTTCGATCGCCGACAGGAACTCGACTTCGTCATGGACCTTGCCGTCCACGACCTTGCGGTACGGGGTCTCGAGGAAACCGTACTGGTTGGTGCGGGCATACACGGCCAGCGAGTTGATCAGGCCGATGTTCGGGCCTTCCGGGGTTTCGATGGTGCAGACGCGGCCGTAATGGGTCGGGTGCACGTCGCGCACTTCGAAGCCGGCGCGCTCACGGGTCAGACCGCCCGGGCCCAGGGCCGAGACGCGACGCTTGTGAGTCACTTCCGACAGCGGGTTGTTCTGGTCCATGAACTGCGACAGCTGCGAGGAGCCGAAGAACTCCTTGATGGCAGCGGCGACCGGCTTGGCGTTGATCAGTTCCTGCGGGGTCAGGCCTTCCGACTCGGCCATCGACAGGCGCTCCTTGACCGCGCGCTCGACGCGGACCAGGCCGACGCGGAACACGTTCTCGGCCATTTCACCGACCGAACGCACGCGACGGTTGCCCAGGTGATCGATGTCATCGACCACGCCGCGACCGTTGCGGATCTCGGTCAGGACCTTGATCACGTCCAGGATGTCGGAGCTGTCGCCGTGGGCAGCGACCAGGCGCTTGGACTCTTCGTCGTTGCGCTCACCGAAGTACTTGCTGTCGTACAGCACGGCTTCGCCGGTGGTTTCCTTGCGGCCCACGCGACGGTTGAACTTCATGCGGCCGACCGCGGACAGGTCGTAGCGCTCGAAGGTGAAGAACAGGTTGTGGAACAGGTTCTGCGCGGCATCCTTGGTCGGCGGCTCGCCCGGACGCATCATGCGGTAGATCTCGACCAGGGCTTCCAGCTGGGTCTTGGTCGGATCGATGCGCAGGGTGTTGGACAGGTACGGGCCACGATCCAGGTCGTTCACCCACAGGGTGCCGACCGCATCGACGCCGGCCTTGCGGAAGGCCTGCAGCTGCTCGTCGGTGATCTCGTCGTTGGCCTGGGCCAGCAGTTCGCCGGTCGAGGCATCGACCACGTCGTGCGACAGGATGCGGCCGACGATGTAGTCGTCCGGCACGGCCAGGGCGGCGATGCCCGAGGCTTCCAGCTGCTTGATGTGGCGCGCGGTGATGCGCTTGCCGGCTTCCACGATGACCTTGTCGCCGTCGGCGAGGTCGAAGCCCAGGGTTTCGCCACGCAGGCGCTCCGGCACCAGCTCCAGCTGGACGCCTTCATCCGGGTTGATGTGGAAGGTGTTGATCTCGAAGAACTCGGCCAGCATCTCCTCGTTGCTGTAACCAAGCGCGCGCAGCAGGATCGACACCGGCAGCTTGCGGCGGCGGTCGATACGGGTGAACAGCGCGTCCTTCGGGTCGAACTCGAAGTCCAGCCAGGAACCGCGGTAAGGAATGATGCGGGCGCTGTACAGCAGCTTGCCCGAGCTGTGGGTCTTGCCACGGTCGTGGTCGAAGAACACGCCCGGCGAGCGGTGCAGCTGCGAGACGATGACGCGCTCGGTGCCGTTGACGATGAAGGTGCCGTTCTCGGTCATCAGCGGGATTTCGCCCAGATAGACCTCCTGCTCCTTCACGTACTTGATGGCCTTGGTCGACGACTCACGGTCGTAGATCACCAGGCGCACGGTCACGCGCAGCGGGGCGCCGTAGCTCATGCCGCGCTGGCGGCACTCACGCTCGTCGAAGACCGGTTCGCCCAGCTTGTAGCCGACGTATTCCAGGGCAGCATTGCCGCTGTAGCTGGCGATCGGGAAGACCGACTTCAGCGCAGCGTGCAGGCCGTGGTCCGTGCGCTTGGCCGGATCGACGTTTTCCTGCAGGAATTCACGATAGGAATCCACCTGGATGGCGAGCAGGAACGGCACTTCGAGAATCGAGCGCTGCTTGCCGAAATCCTTGCGGATACGCTTTTTTTCGGTGAACGAATAGGACGTCATGAGGTCTTCCACCTTGTTGTGCGGATCGTGCGCCCACGATCCGAAGGGAACTTGAAATTGTCAGTTGGAAGTCGCTGGTATTGCCGGCACCAGCACGCCTTCTCCCGCTACTTCCAACTGCCAACTCGTCTGCTACCACTCCCCCGCTGCCGCGCCGTGCGCTGGCCTGCCGGGGTTTGACTGCAGCCCGTGTTGGGCTTTTTCCTGCTTTTGAAACAGTCGACTAACAGTCGACCCTACCGGTACCGCAACAACGACCAAAGGCCGGGGGCTTACGCCCCCAGCCTTGGCTGCATCGCCGTGAATCGGTGACGATGCAAGGTAACTGCTTACTTGACTTCGACAGTCGCGCCAGCAGCTTCCAGGTCCTTCTTCATCTTCTCGGCGTCTTCCTTCGAAGCGCCTTCCTTCAGGACGCCACCGGCTTCGGCCAGGTCCTTCGCTTCCTTCAGGCCCAGGCCGGTGATGGCGCGGACGGCCTTGATGACCTCGACCTTCTTCTCGCCGGCGGTCTTCAGGGTGACGGTGAACTCGGTCTGCTCTTCAACAGCAGCGGCCGGGCCAGCGGCAGCAGCCACGGCAACCGGAGCAGCGGCGGAGACGCCGAACTTCTCTTCGATGGCCTTGACCAGCTCCATCACTTCCATCAGGGACTTCTCGGCGATGGCGTCGACGATCTGTTCGTTGGTAAGGGACATGATTAATACCTTTGGATGATTTTCTGGGTTGAGGTTCCGTCAGGAACCACGGTAAGTCGAAACTCAGGCGGTCTCGGCGGCCGGCTCGGCAGCGTCGGCGGCGACATCGCCACCCCCCTGCTTCTCGCCAACGGCCTTGATGGCGCGGGCAAACATCGTGACCGGCTCGGTCAGGACGCGGGCCAGCATGGCCAGGGCCTGGTCGCGGGTCGGCAGCGAGGCCAGCACTTCGACGTGGCTTGCCGGGAACACTTCGCCACCGATGGCGACGACCTTAGCCTTCAGCTTGTCGTTGCCCTTGGCGGCTTCCTTGATCAGGCGACCGGCAGCGCCGGGCTCCTCGAGCGAGAACGCGTACAGCAGCGGACCAACCATCTGGTCCTGGGCGACTGCGAACTCGGTGCCTTCAACGGCGCGCGAAGCCAGGGTGTTCTTGACAACCTTCAAGAAAACACCGGTTTCACGAGCCTGCTTGCGCATCGCGGTCATCTGGGCGACCGTGGTGCCAGCGTATTCGGCTGCGATCAAGGAGTGGGCCTTGGCGGCGACGTCTGCCAGCTCGGCGACTACTTCTTGCTTCTGGGACAGATTGAGAGCCATTGCACTCCTCCTATTGAACTCCGCTTACGGCTCCTGCCGTGTGCGGTCCTGTGCGGCATCCGTCCTGGACGCCGGGAACATCGGGATGATGTTCCGGGGGTGGGCCGTTCTAGACCTGGAGTGGGCCAACCTGGGAAACCCAGACGTGCGTGAACCAGAAAAACTCCAGAAGGGCACCATCTACGCAGGGTGATTCCGGGGAATCGATTAAGCGCTCATGACTGCTCCGGCGGCGACTCCTTGCCAGATCGAGCTTCCGTGCCCGTCGCCGGTATTGCCACGACCGCGCCTGCGGTCTTTGACGGCTACCGCAGGCGATGCACTGCCAGCGATGCCTTCAAATGTCACGGTCACGGCACCGAAGGTACCGTGACCGCTTGAAACAATTACTTCAGGGTCAGCGACGACTGGTCGACGGTGACGCCCGGGCCCATCGTCGAGCTGACCGAAACCTTCTGCAGGTAGGTGCCCTTCGAGGTGGCCGGCTTGGCCTTGATCAGGTCCAGCAGCAGCGCGGTCAGGTTCGACTTCAGCGCGTCTTCGGCGAAGTCGGCCTTGCCGATGGTGCAGTGGATGATGCCGGCCTTGTCGGTGCGGTAACGGACCTGACCCGACTTGGCGTTCTTCACGGCTTCACCCGGGTTCGGGGAAACGGTGCCGACCTTCGGGTTCGGCATCAGGCCGCGCGGGCCCAGCACGGTGCCCAGCTTACCGACGACACGCATGGCGTCCGGGGTCGCGATGACGACGTCATAGTTCAGATCACCGGCCTGCATCTTCTCGGCCAGATCGTCCATACCGACGGCTTCGGCGCCAGCGGCCAGGGCTTCATCAGCCTTGGCACCGGCCGGAGCGAACACGGCGACGCGGACCGACTTGCCGGTACCGGCCGGCAGCACGGTGGAGCCACGGACCTGCTGGTCGGACTTCTTCGCATCGACGCCCAGGCGCACGGCAACGTCGATCGACTCGACGAACTTGGCCTTGGTGGCGGTCTTCAGGATGTTGATCGCGTCCTCGAAGGCGTACGCCTTGCCCGGAACGACGGCGGCCTTGATGGCCTTCTCACGCTTGGTCTGTGCCATCTTATTAACCCTCCACCACGAGGCCCATGGAACGGGCAGAGCCAGCGATGGTACGCACGGCGGCGTCCAGGTCGGCGGCAGTCAGATCCGGTTCCTTCGCCTTGGCGATCTCTTCCAGCTGCTTACGGGTGACCTTGCCGACCTTCTCGGTGTTCGGGCGCTTGGAGCCCGACGAGATGCCAGCGGCCTTCTTCAGCAGGGTGGTAGCCGGGGTGCTCTTGGTGATGAAGGTGAACGTACGGTCCGAGTAGGCCGTGATGATCACCGGAACCGGCAGACCCGGCTCGAGCTTCTGCGTGGCAGCGTTGAACGCCTTGCAGAATTCCATGATGTTCAGACCACGCTGACCCAGCGCAGGACCGACCGGCGGCGAGGGGTTGGCCTGACCGGCCTTCACCTGCAGCTTGATGTAACCGACAACTTTCTTTGCCATGTGAGTGCTCTCCGGGTGCTAGCGCCTTTCGACAACAGGCTCCCCATCGGACCGGGAATCACGCGTCCCGGCATCGCGTTTTGAAATCATGCTGAAGGCCACCTTGCGGCGGCCTCATCCTGCTGACTTTCCCAGCAGGGAGCCGCGCACTATAACAGGTTTTTTCTTCACATGCCTGAAGCGGCAGGTAAACGAACGAAACCGGGCCAGGCCCGGTTTCTGGTCCGACGCCGAGCCATGCTCGACGCTACAGACAGGTCAGACGGCCTTTTCGACCTGGCCGAACTCGAGCTCGACCGGGGTCGCACGACCGAAGATCAGCACCGAGACGCGCAGACGGCTCTTCTCGTAGTTGACCTCTTCGACGACGCCGTTGAAATCGTTGAACGGGCCATCGGTGACACGGACCATCTGGCCCGGCTCGAACAGCACCTTGGGACGCGGCTTCTCGACACCTTCCTGAACGCGGTTCAGGATGGCCTCGGCCTCGGAATCGGCGATCGGCAGCGGGCGATCAGCGGTACCGCCGATGAAGCCCATCACGCGCGGGGTTTCCTTGACCAGATGCCAGCTTTCGTTGTCGATGCGCGGAATGCCGGCTTCTTCGTGGGTCTCGATCTGGACCAGCACATAGCCCGGGAAGAACTTGCGCTCGGAGCGGCGCTTCTGGCCAGCGCGCATCTCGACCACTTCTTCGGTCGGAACCAGGACGTCGCCGAAGCGCTCTTCCATGCCATCACGGACGATGCGATCGCGCAGGGCCTGCGCCACCGACTTCTCGAAGCCCGAATAGGCGTGAACGACGTACCAACGCTTCATGCAATTCTCCTTAGCGGCTCAGGAACCACTGAGTCAGTTTCTGGATCAGGAAGTCGAAGCCACCCAGCAGCAGGCTGAGGATGAGCACCACGACGATCACGACCCAGGTCATGCGGATGGCTTCCTGGCGCGTCGGCCAGACCACCTTGCGCAGTTCGAAGCGCGACTCGGAGAGGAATTCGCGGGTGTCGCGCCCCTTGCCGGTCAGCATGAACACGCCGATACCGCCAACCAGACCGACCACGACCGCCAACGCACGCACCTGACCCGCCCACGCACCCAGCTGGGCGGCGCGACCGGAGTCGGCGGAGAACCAGAACCAGACGAACAGACCGGCCAGCACCAGCAACGATGCGGCGACATACTTGACGATATCTCCACCATTGGCGGAGTTGTCCTTGGAGTGTTCGATCTTGCTATTCATCCGGCTGTGTCTGCTTTAGCGGCGCAGGCCGCTGGGTAAGGTGGGCAGATGGCACGCCAGGAGGGACTCGAACCCCCAACCTGCGGTTTTGGAGACCGCTGCTCTGCCAATTGAGCTACTGGCGTACGTTGAAAACTTGCCTTCCCTTAGACGGCGAAGGCGGACCGAGGTTCCCGGCCCGCCATTCGCGTAACCGGCGGCGCTATGCAACCACCGGTACTGCAGGCTTACTCGATGATCTTCGAGACCACGCCGGCGCCGACGGTACGGCCGCCTTCGCGGATGGCGAAGCGCAGGCCTTCGTCCATTGCCACCGGGTTGATCAGGGTGACGACCATCTTGACGTTGTCACCCGGCATCACCATTTC
>NZ_JCAFTB010000014.1:0-40709 GCF_059369855.1 Stenotrophomonas sp. YJH_SMC_138 | reverse complement strand
GTTGGCGGCCTGCTGCTCGGTGCGGCGCGACAGGTCGCTGTTGCCGGAGGCGATCTCGCCGGCGGCCAGGGTGATGCTGGAGGCGCTGGCCTGGATCTGGCCGACGATCTGGGTCAGCTGTGCAACGGTGGTGTTGGCATCATCCCGCATGCGCGCGAACACGCCATTGAACTGGCCTTCCATGCGCGCGGTCAGGTCGCCGGCGGCGATCGACTGCAGCAGCTGCGAGAGCTGGCCGAGGTTGCCGTCGGCCACCTGCATCATGGTGTTGAGATGCTCGATCATCAGCTTGAAGTCATGCTGGAAACGCTGTGCGTCGCCGCGCTGGCTGAAGTCACCGGCAGCGGCCGCCGCGGCCAGCTGCTGGATCTGCGAATTGATCGCCAGCAGGCTGGCCTTGGCCGCGTCCATCGATTCGTGCAGGATCGCGCGGCTGCCGGGCAGGCGGCGTGCATCCGGGGTGAGATTGCCGATGGCGTACTGGTTGAGCACGTCGATGGCATCGCGGATCGCATCCAGGTGCTCGAAGATCACCGTATTGATGCCGCCGGCCAGCTGGCCATAGACACCCGGGAAATCTTCCGGAATGCGATGGCTGATGTCCGGTCCCGCGTGCATCTGTGCCATCAGCTGGGTCTGCTCGCTGAAGCGGCGGAGCATTGCGGTCATCTCGGTCGTGGCGGCCAGCATCCTGCCGGCTTCGTCCTTGCTGGTGGCCTGGGTGCTGACGCTGAGGTCGCCGCGGGCAACCGCCTGGATGGCATGCACGGCCTTGCCCAGCGGGCCGGTCACTGCACGCGAGATGACGATGGCCAGCGCGGCGGCCACCAGCGACAGCAGCACGATGCAGCCGATGATGGCGATCATGCTGGTGCGATGGGTGGCGTTGGCGTCGGCGATCTTGCCGTCCATCTGCCCGGCGATGTGGGTGCCCAGTGCCTTCATCGCAGCGAACAGGTCGCGGCGCGCCGGGCGTGACTGCTCATCGGAGATCTGCTGGGCCTGCGCGCCATCACCGGCGGCCACGGCGTCGCGCATCGCCTTGTTGGCGGCGAAGTAGCGATCCAGCTGGGTGCTGGCGGCGCGATACAGTTCGCGCTCCTTGTCCAGCGCCGGCAGCGCGGCGTACGCCGCCAGTTCGTCATGTACGGCCTTGGCGGTGTCGTCCATGCGCTTGTTGTAGTCGGCGACCTTCTCCGGCTGGTCGAGCATGCTCAGCTGGGCCAGTTCGTAGGTGCGGAACTCACCGAGCTGCGAGCGCGCCTCGCCCAGGTGCTGGACCGAGGGGATATCGTTGCCGGCCATCTCGCGCAGCTGCGCGTTGGCTTCGCTCAGTCGCAGCAGGGCGAACGCGCCGAGGACCAGGGTCATCAGGGTGGTAAGGGTGAACCCCACGGCCAGCTTGCGGGCGATGGGCAGATCTTGGAACCACTTCATGCAGGGTGCTCCAGGTGGGCAGAGTGCCGGCGTCTGTGCGCCGGTTTGGGGGTGGTTGCAGAGCGAACGGTGGTGCCCGGTGGGGTTCGGTGACGGCCGTCAAAGCGAAATAGCGGCGCAGTCCGGATGGACTTTATGGACGCATGTCACATTCGGTGGCGTAGGGATGACGGCGCGGAAGTGGCGCAGCGGCGGGGCTTTCGCTTGCATGGCGTAGTTGCATGCGAAAGCACGGCGCCGACGGAGTTCACGGAAGAGGTGGGGTCAGATCCCTTTCCGCAGGAAAGGGATCTGACCCCACCGCCGGGGAGCGCGCAAACAAAAACCGCCGCCCCGAAGGGCGGCGGTCCAGTACACGCATGCAGTGTGGATCAGGCGGCCTGCGGCATCCGCAGTGAACGCACCAGCCCGCCGATGTCGACGATCAATGCGACGCGGCCGTCGCCGAGAATGGTCGCACCGGACACCCCGCCGATGCGGCGGTAGTTGTTCTCGATGTTCTTGACCACCACCTGCTGCTGGCCGACCAGTTCGTCCACTTCCAGGGCGATCTTCTGGCCATCGCCTTCGACCACCACCACCAGCGATTCGCTGCCGGGTGCACGGTTGCCGTAGCCGTAGTACTCGCTCAGCGACAGGATCGGCAGGTATTCACCGCGCACGCGCAGCACGCGGCCTTCGCCGGCCATGCTGCGGATGTCCTCGGCTTGCGGCTGCAACGCCTCAAGCACATAGGCCAACGGCAGGATCAGGGTCTCACCGGCTACCGCCACGGTCATGCCATCGAGGATGGCCAGGGTGAGCGGCAGGCGGATCAGCGTGCGGGTGCCAGCGCCGAGGCTGCTTTCAATCTGCACCTCGCCCCCCAACGCCTGGATGTTGCGGCGGACCACGTCCATGCCGACGCCACGACCGGACAGGTCAGTGACTGCATCGGCCGTGGAGAAGCCGGGCTGGAAGATCAGGTCCCAGACCTGCGAATCGGTCGGGTTGTCCGGCACCGCCAGGCCGCGCTCGGTGGCCTTGGCCAGGATCTTGGCGCGGTCCAGGCCGCGACCGTCGTCGCTGACTTCGATGACAATGTGGCCGCCCTGGTGCGAGGCCGCCAGGGTGATCGTGCCGGTTTCGTCCTTGCCTGCACCGCGGCGCACGTCGGGCATTTCCAGGCCGTGGTCGATCGAGTTGCGCACCAGGTGCACCAGCGGATCGGCGATCTTCTCGATCAGGCCCTTGTCCAGCTCGGTACCTTCGCCGACGGTGCGCAGCCGCACCTGCTTGCCGAGGCGGCTGGACAGGTCGCGGACCAGGCGCGGGAAGCGACGGAACACCGCATCGACCGGCAGCATGCGCACGCCGATCACCGCTTCCTGCAGGTCGCGGGTGTTGCGTTCAAGCTGGTCCAGGCCAGCGAACAGGCTCTCGGCGTGGACCGGGTCCAGCGCATGCGAGACCTGCTTGAGCATGGCCTGGGTGATGACCAGTTCGCCGACCAGGTTGATCAGCGCGTCGACCTTGTCGACGCTGACGCGGATGGAGGTTTCCGCTTCCTGGCTGGCGCCACCGCTGGCGGCAGGCGCGGCGGGTGCCGACGGCGACGCTGCCGCCGGAGCGGGAGCAGCCGCGGCCGGCGCCTGGGTGGCCAGGCTCGGCGGTGCGGCCGGACGGATGTCCAGCTCGCAGTCGTCCAGTACCCACGCGAAGGTGTCTTCGATCTTGCTGCGCGGCACCTTGCCGACCAGACCCAGGTCCCACGCCAGGTGGGCTTCGAGCGGATCGAGCTGCGCGAAGCCCGGCAGGCGGTCCATGCGCGCGGCGACCTGCAGCGAACCGAGGTGTTCCAGTTCGCGGATGATGCGCAGCGGGTCGTTGCCGCTCATGAACAGCGACGGCGCCGGGGTGAAGCCGATCTGCCAGGCTTCCGGCGTATCGTCCACCTTGGCTGCGGCGGCCGCCGGGGCGCTCGCTGCGGCCTGGCCGGACAGAACCGCTTCCAGGCGTGCCTTCACCGCAGCGACGGCAGCCGGATCGGCAGCCTGGCCATGTTCGGCTTCGCGCAGCAGGGCGCGCAGCACGTCCACCGAAGACAGCATGGCGTCGACGGCGTGGCCTTCCAGTGCCCGCTTGCCGGCGCGCAGCTCATCGAGCAGCGTTTCCAGCACGTGGGTCAGGCCGGCGATCGCGTCGAAGCCGAAGGTGCCGGCGCCGCCCTTGATCGAATGGGCAGCGCGGAACACCGAATTGATGATCTCCGCGTCCTGCTGCCCCGATTCCAGGGCCAGCAGGCCAGCCTCCATCGCGTCGAGGCCTTCGCGGCTCTCCTCGAAGAAGGTGGCGTGGAAGCGTTGCAGGTCCATGCTCATGGCAGTGGTGGTCCGGAAGCGAAGAGGGGGAGCGGTGCCGGGCGATCAGCCCAGCACTTTCTGCACGGTGGCGACCAGCTGTTCGGGATTGAACGGCTTGACCAGCCAACCCGTGGCGCCAGCGGCCTTGCCTTCGGACTTCTTGTCGGCGGCAGATTCGGTGGTCAGCATCAGCAGCGGGGTGAACTTGTAGTCCGGCAGCTGGCGCAGTTCGCGGATCAGCGCGATGCCATCCATGTTCGGCATGTTGACGTCGGTAACCACCGCATTGAAGCGCTGGCCCTTGGCGCGACCGAGCGCGACCGCGCCGTCTTCAGCTTCTTCGACGGCAAAACCGGCCGAGGTGAGGGCGAAGGACACCATCTGGCGCATCGACGCCGAATCGTCCACCACCAAGATACGTGCGCTCATGCAGCGTTCTCCACAGATTTCAGGTTGTCATGGGTTACGTCCAGGCCGAGGGCCTGGGTGACGCCCAGCAGGCGCGCGGCGTCACGGAAGGTTGCAGTGCAACCGTGGAAGCCGGTGCCCAGGCCTGCCTCGCGGCGGGCCTGCACGAACGCACACAGCACCTGCACGGCGGCCGTGTGGATGCGGGCGACCTGGCTGGCATCCAGGGTCAGCTCGCCTGCCTGCTCCACCAGGGGGGCAAGGCGGTTCTTGAGCTCGGTAGTGCTCTCGATGCCGAGATCCCCACCCAGTTCGACAGTGCTCATCGTTGCTCCGGACAAACGGTTCCGTGATCCATAACGGCACCCCGGTGGGGTTCTTTAGAAGAATCGACGCGGTGCGTCGATGCGGTCGCTGTTGAAAAGGGGACGGAGGGGATTAAGTCGCAAGCGACCTGGCTCTGCCGCAGCCCCCTCGGCAACGGCGACCGCGCAGTGGGGATGTAAGGTGTTGATCCAACGGATCAACTCCTTGCGTCCCCGACAGGCACCGCTCCGGCGCCAAGCGCCGAGCCACTTGCGACTTAATCCCCTCCGTCCCCTTTTTGGGGGTCAGCTCAACAGCCGTGTGGCGTCCAGCAGGATCATCGGGCGCTGGCTGACGCGGGCCACGCCACGGAACAGGTCGTTGGAGATCTGGCAGATGCGTGCGGTATCGGGAGGTTCGATCTGTGAATCGGTGAGGTTGGCGACATCTTCCACTGCCGACACGCGCAGGCCGATGGTCTCGCCGTCTTCTTCCAGCACCACGATGCGGGTCTGGGCGTCGTCCTCGGCGGCAGCCGCGCCCAGGTGCAGGCCCAGGTCCATCACCGGGACCACCTGGCCGCGCAGGTTCATGATGCCCAGCATGGCGGCAGCGGTGCCGCGCAACGGCAGCAGCGGCACCGGCAGCACGACCTCCTGGACCTTCAGCAGTTCCAGCGCATAGGCCTGGGTGCCACAGCGCAGGCGCAGCCAGCGCGAGGTGCGTTCACCGGCACGACGGTTCTGCGGATGCGGGCTGCGGGCCGGTTGGTGGGCCTGCGCCTGCAGCTCCTGCCAGGTGCCGGGGCGGTTGCCTGCGGGTGCATCGACGGCGACGCGCGGCGGCGGCGTGCCGGCGCGTGCGGCCGGGGCCGGTGCAGGGCGTGTCGCCGGGGGGGGCACCGGCGCTGCGACCACGGCGGGCGGCGGCGCAGGCACGTCTTCGCCACCAGCGGCCGCCTCGAAGGCGGCCTGCAGGCCGGGGCTGTCGGTGTGGGCGAGACGATGGCTGTCCGCCGGGTCGGTCTCGTAGATCACTTCGTCCGGCAGATCGTCCCAGGTGGGTTCCGGGCCGGTGTTCGCAGCGGCCGCAGCGGGTGCCGGCGCGGTTTCGTGGATGACCTCGTCGGGCAGGTCATCCCAGGTCGGCTCGCGTTCGGTGGACGAGGCGCTGGCCGGCGCGGCGGCGGCCTCGAAGGCGGCCTCCAGTGCAGCCTCATCCTCGGCCGGGGCCGCGACGACGGCATCCGTTTCGTAGACCACTTCAGCGGGCAGGTCGTCCCACGTGGGTTCGCGTTCGGCATCGATCACGCTGACGGGCGCGGACGCGGCATCGAAAGCGGCTTCCAGTGCGGCATTGTCCACGGCAGGGGCAGCGGCAACGCTCTCGGTTTCGGTTTCGTAGATCACCTCGGCCGGCAGGTCATCCCAGGTGGGTTCGCGTTCGGCGGCGGCTTCGGTGGCCGTGGCCGGGGCGGTGCTGATCGGCGCGGGGAGGGGAGCGGCGGCCGGGGCGATCGCCTCGCCCAGCAGTTCGTCCAGGTAGTCGTCGAGGATGCCGGTGCTGTTCATGCGGCCTGCTCCAGGGCGCGGGCATCCTCGCCGAGGATCCAGTTCAAGGCGCGCCGGTAGGCAGCCAGGCCACGCCCCGGGTAGTCTTCGCCGACGCTCGGCAGGGTCAGCCCGGCGGCGTTGCTGATGCGGGTGTCGATCGGAATCGCGTCTTCCCAGACGCGGCTGCCATGGCGGTCCTGCATGGTGCGCAGCGACTCGTTGCCGGCGCGGGTGCGGCGGTCGAACAGGGTTGGCAGGATCGAGATCGGCAGCGGCCGGCGGCGCGAACGCTCGACCATCTCGCCGGTGCGGACCATGCCATCCAGGCCGTGCAGCGCCAGCGGCTCGGCCTGGGTCGGAATGATCAGGCGATCGGCGGCAGCCAGTGCGTTGATCATCAGCAGGCCGAGCGTCGGTGCGCAGTCCAGCAGGATGTAGTCGTGCTGGCCCTGGTGGCGCGCCAGCGCGTTCTGCAGGGCCAGGCCGAGGCCGGGTTGGTTGGCGCTACGGCGTTCCAGCGTGGCCAGCGCGGACTGCGCGCAGACGTAGTCCAGGCCCTGGATGTTGCTGGCATGGCACAGGCCGGACAGGTCCGCTGGCGGTGCGCCGAACAGCTCCAGCACGCCGGCCGGCGGCGGGTCCACCGGCACGCCGAAGGCGCGGCTGAGCGAAGCATGCGGATCGAGGTCGATCAGCAGCACGCGATGGCCGAGCGCGGCCAGGCCGCGGCCGAGGGCGAGGGTGGTGGTGGTCTTGCCGACTCCGCCCTTCTGGTTGGCGACTGCCCAGATGCGCATCGGATTACTCCTTCATTGCGGGGGGAACGGCGGCGCCGACGCGGCTGCCAGCCGGCACCGGTGGCAACGTCACCGGTGCGATGGGGGAGGTGGGGGCGCTGGCCGGCGTTGCGGCGGCCTGTTCGGTGACGGTGCTGCCGGTGGCGCCGGTGGCTGCGTTCAGGCGCTGGCCGAGCGGGTCCACCGAATGCGAGGTGTCGGCCAGGATGATGACCATCACCCGGCGGTTGCGGTTGCGGCCCTGTGCGCTGTCGTTCTCTTCGCGCGGGCGGAACTGGCCATAGCCGACCATCGCCAGCCGCGACGGCTGCACGCCCTGGTCGGCGAACAGATGCACCACGCTGGCGGCGCGTCCGGCCGACAGCTCCCAGTTCGACGGGAAGGTGGCGGTGGCGATCGGCACGTTGTCGGTGTGGCCTTCCACGCGCACGCTGTTGGGCACGTCGCGCAGCACCTCGGCCAGGCTGGCCAGGGTCTGCCGTGCATGTACGTCCAGTGCGGCCGAGCCGGTGGGGAACAGGATGTCGCTGTTGATCTCGACCTCGATCCACAGTTCCGTGCGGCGCACGCTGATCATGCCGCGGTCGATCAGCGGCGCCAGGGCGGCGGTGAGCCGGTCGGCAATCGTGTTGAGCTGGCGCTCGGCACGGGCGATCTGCTCCTGGTTGTGCACCGACACCGGCATGCGCATCTGCGAGGCCATCGACGGCAGCAGCGTCGGGTCGTGCGAGGGCGCCGGCGCGGACGGTCCGATCTTGGTGCCGGACTTGATCACCGACGGGCTGTCCCAGCCGCCACCCTGCACCTGCTTGTTGCCCACCTGCACCGGATTGATCGTGCGCGGCGCGCCACCGAAGGCATCGGTGAGCGCGTCGGCCATGATCCGGTACTTGCCCTCGTTCACCGACGAGATCGCGTACATGACCACGAAGAAGGCGAGCAGCAGCGTCATCAGGTCGGCATAGGGGATCGCCCATGCTTCGTGGTTGGCGTGCTCTTCGTGGTGCTTGCGGCGGGCCATGTCAGTGCAGGAAGCCGGAGAGGTTGGTTTCGATGTTGCGCGGGTTCTCGCCCTGGGCGATCGAGATCAGGCCTTCGATGACCATTTCGCGGTCGCGCGTGTTGTGCGAGATCACGCTCTTGAGCTTGGCGGCGATCGGCAGGAACAGCAGGTTGGCCGAGGCGATGCCGTAGATCGTGGCGGTGAACGCCGCAGCGATGCCGTGGCCGAGCTTGCTCGGGTCGGCCAGGTTCTTCATCACCGCGATCAGGCCCAGCACGGCGCCGATGATGCCGAGCGTCGGTGCGTAGATGCCCATCGCTTCGAACACCTTGGCGCCGGCCTGGTCCTGGTGTTCCTGGCTGCCCAGTTCGATTTCCAGCATGTGCCGCATCGATTCGGGCTCGACACCGTCCACCAGCAGCTGCAGGCCCTTGCGCAGGAACGGGTCCTGCTGCGCTTCCACCTGCGATTCCAGGCCGAGCAGGCCCTGGCGGCGGGCGATGTTGCTCCACTCGACGATCTGCTGGATCAGTTCGCGGCGATCGCTGTGCGGCGGGCGCACGACCCAGCGCACGATCTTGAACGCATGCTTGAACACCGCCGGCGAGGTGTGCAGCAGGATCGCGGCAACGGTGCCGACGATGACGATCACGAACGCCGCAGGCGACCACAACGACGCCAGGCCGGCGCCCTTGAGGATGCTGCCACCGACCAGCGAGGCCAGGGCGAGAAAGAGTCCAATGAGGCTGAGTCTATCCATGGATCCGGTATCGGCTTGTATGAATGGGACTTGAGACACCGGTACGGGCTACTGGTGCGACTTCACGGTTTTACGGGTTCAGCAAGCGGGTCAGTCGTGCGGGCTGCGCAGGCCATCCACATCCAGGATCAGCGCCATGCGACCATCGCCGATCAAGGTTGCACCGGCGTAACCGCGCAGGCCGCGCAGGGCCTTCGGCAGTGGTTTGATGACCACTTCCTCGCGCCCACGGACTTGGTCCACGACCAGGCCGAAGCGCGCTTCGCCGGCCTGCAGCACCACGATGGTCAGCAGGGTCGATGCGGCCGGCGTCACATCCAGCCACTGCCGCAGATCGACCAGTGGCAGCGTGTGCGAACGGCGGTCGAGCACGCCACGGCCATCGAACCAGCCCAGCGAGGTGGGCGGCGCGTGCAGTACCTCCATCACGCGCGCCAGCGGCAGCGCATAGACGTCCTCGCCGGCCTGCACCAGCAGGGTCGGCAGGATCGCCAGGGTCAGCGGCACGCGGATCAGGAAGCGGCTGCCGCGGCCCAGCTCCGACTGGATCTGGATCTGCCCGCTGAGTTCGCGGATGCGCGACTGCACCACGTCCATGCCGACGCCGCGCCCGGAAATATCCGTGACCTGCTGCTTGGTCGAGAAGCCGGGCAGGAACACCAGGTGCAGGCACTCCTCGCTGCTCAGGCGGGCGGCGGCTTCCGGATCGATCAGGCCCTTCTCGCGTGCTTTCGCGCGCAGCTTTTCCGGATCGATGCCGGCGCCATCGTCCTGCACCTCGATGCTGACGTAGTCACCTTCCTGCTGCGCCGACAACCGCACATGGCCCATCCGCGGCTTGCCCTGCGCTTCGCGCAGGTCGGGCATTTCCACGCCATGGTCGATGGCGTTGCGGACCAGGTGCACCAGCGGGTCGGCCAGCGCTTCGACCAGGTTGCGGTCGAGCTCGGTCTCGGCGCCGATCAGCTCCAGGTCCACTTCCTTCTTCAGCGAGCGGGCGACGTCGCGGGCGACCTTGGGGAAGCGCGAGAATACCTTGCCCACCGGCTGCATGCGGGTGCGCATCACCGCCGACTGCAGGCGCGCGGTGGCGATGTCCAGGGTGGACACGGCGCGGTCCAGCTCCTCGTCGCGCAGGCGCGCACGCAGGGTCTTGAGCCGGTTGCGCGACAGCACCAGTTCGCCGATCAGGTTGACGATCGCATCCAGGCGCTTGGTGTCCACGCGCACGGTGTGTTCGGCTTCGGCCAGCGGCTTGGCGGCCGGCTTGGCCACCGGTGCCGGTGCGGTGGCCGGGCGCGGGGCGGCGATCGGTGCCGGCGCCACCGCAGCCGCGGGCCTGGCGCCGGGTGCGGCGCCACCGTGCAGCTGGTCGAGCAGGGCTTCGAACTCATCTTCGCTGATCAGGCCGTCGTCGGCCTTCTTTGCCGGCGCCACCGCAGTCGGTGCGTTGCCACCGTGCAGCTGGTCGAGCAGCGCCTCGAACTCGTCGTCGGTGATCAGGTCGCCGGCACCGGCCGCCGGTGCGGCGGCAGCGGCGGCAGGCGCTGCTGCACCTCCATGCACGTCGAACTGGGCGATCAGGTCCGGCGGTGCATAGCCCGGCTCGGTGCCGGAAGACACGGCATCGAGCATCGACTGCAGGTAGTCCAGCGATTGCTGGGCGGCGTCGAAGTGATGGGCCTGCAGCACGGCCTGGCCGGCACGTGCAGCGCCCAGCGCTTCTTCAGCGGCGTGGCACAGCTCGACCATGGCGGTGACACCGAGGAAACCCGCGCCGCCCTTGAGCGTGTGGTAGCCCCGGAACACCGCGTTGAGCTGTTCGGTGTCCTGCGGTGCCTGCTCCAGCGACACCAGCTGTTCGCCGAGGCGATCCAGGATTTCCTGTGCCTCGATGATGAAATCGGCAGTGATGTCGTCGGATACCGCGCTCATGCTTACAGCCCCAGATCCGACAACAGGTCGTCGGCGTCGTTCTGCGAGACCGCGTGGCGGTCCAGTCCCTTCAGTGCCGGCCCGGCCAGTTCCGGGTCGGTGCGATGCTGTTCCGGCGGCAGGCCGAGCGCGCCGAAGCCTTCATGCACGCGGCGGACGATGCCGACCACGCGACGGATGATCTGCCCGGTCAGGTCCTGGTAGCTCTGGGTCAGGGCGATCTCGGTCAGGTTGTGGCGGATGCGCTCGAGCTGCACGTCCTGGCCTGGCTGCAGGCCTTCGGCGCGCAGCTGCTCGGTCAGGCTGCGGCATTCCTCGGCCAGGTCCAGGGTGCGGTGGGTAGCCTGTTCGGTCATCGCCACCACGTGGTCCAGGCGTGCGCACGCATCGTCCAGTTCGCCGGCCTCGCTGGGCACGGTCGGCAGTTCGCCCAGGGCCTGCCCCAGCTCGCGGGCCAGCCGCGAGAGGCCGCTCATCATCGGCTGCGTGCGCAGCGCGACCAGTCCGTCGATGCGTTGCCGCCAGGCGGCTTCGTCACCGGACTCCAGGGCATCCAGGGCTTCCTGCAGGCGCAGGGCGAGGGCGTTCTTGTCGACCGTGGTATCCATCAGGCGCTGGCCGCCAGGCGTTCGAAGATCTTGCCCAGCTTCTCTTCCAGCGTCTGCGCGGTGAAGGGCTTGATGATGTAGCCGTTCACGCCGTTCTGGGCCGCTTCGATGATCTGCTCGCGCTTGGCTTCGGCGGTGACCATCAGCACCGGCAGGGTCATCAGCTTGGCGTCGGCACGGATCGCCTTGAGCAGTTCGATGCCGGTCATCACCGGCATGTTCCAGTCGGTGACGACGAAATCGAAGGGCTGGCTCTGAAGCAGCGACAGCGCGGCATGCCCGTCCTCGGCTTCGGCGGTGTTGGTGAAGCCCAGATCGCCCAGCAGGTTCTTGACGATTCGACGCATGGTCGAGAAATCGTCGACGATGAGGATGCGCATGTTCTTGTTCAAAGCAGAGTTCCTTTGTTGTTCATTCCGGGCGGCCGGGGGCAGTCGCCTCGGGGATGTTCATTCTTCCAGGCCGGCGTCGACGGCCTCGAAAATCTTCAGGCGGCCGCGCAGGCGCAGCACGGCCTGGCCATGGATCTGGCAGACCCGCGACTCGCTCACGCCGAGCACCGCGCCGATCTCCTTCAGGTTCAGCTCCTGCTCGTAGTAGAGCGAGAGCACCAGCTGTTCGCGCTCGGGCAGGTGGCCGATGGCCTTGCCCAGCTCGCGACCGAACTCGCCGCGCTCCAGCACCTGCTGCGGGGTCGGGCCGCCCTGGGCGACGGTATCCAGTTCGCCCTGGTCTTCGATGCGCGACTCCAGGCTCAGCACCTGTCCACGTGCGGCGTCTTCCATCAGCCTCAGGTACTCGGGCAGCGGCATCTCCATCGCGGCGGCCACTTCGGTGGCGCTGGCGGCACGGCCCGTGCTCTGTTCCAGGCGGCGGATGGTGGCGGCGGCGTCGCGTGCACGGCGGTGCACCGAGCGCGGCACCCAGTCGCCACGGCGGATCTCGTCGATCATCGAGCCGCGGATGCGGATCGAGGCATAGGTCTCGAACGAGGCGCCCTGGTCGGCGTCGTAGCTGCGCGAGGCTTCGATCAGGCCCATCATGCCGGCCTGGATCAGATCATCGACTTCGACGCTGGCCGGCAGGCGCGCGGCCAGGTGGTGGGCGATGCGTCGCACCAGGTCCGAATGCTGGGCGATGACCTCGTTGGCCGCCGAGCGCTGGACTTCCCTGTACTGGTGGGCTGCGCCTTTCATGCGGCCACCCCACGCTGCTTGAGGATGCGTTCGAGGAAGAACTCGACGCCACCGCGCGGTTCGGTCGGTGCCTGCCAGCGCGCGGTGCGGCGTGCGATCTCGGTGATCGCCAGCGCCGACGGGCTGGACGGATAGGCCTTCACCACCGGCTGCTGGCGCTGCACCGACAGGCGCAGCCAGTCATCCTGCGGCACGCAGCCCAGGTAGTTCAGCGAGACATCGGCGAGGAACTTCTCGCAGACGCGGGTCAGCTTCTCGTACAGCACGCGGCCCTCGTTCGGGTCGCGCACCATGTTGGCCACCACCTGGACGCGGTCCACGCCGCGCTCGCGCGACAGCACCTTGATCAGTGCGTAGGCGTCGGTGATCGAGGCCGGTTCGTCACAGACCACCACCACGGTGTCCTGCGCGGCCTGGCAGAAGGTCAGCACGCCGTCGGTGATGCCGGCGGCGGTATCGACCACCATGATGTCCAGCTCGCGTTCCAGTTCGGAGAACACGTTGACCAGGCCGACATGCTCGGCCGGGGCAAGCTCGGCCATGTGCCGGCGGCCGGAAGCGGCCGGGACCACCAGCACGCCGTTCGGGCCTTCGACGATGACGTCGTCCAGCGAGCAGCGGCCGGCCACCAGGTCGGCCAGCGTAAAGGTGGGGTTCAAGCCCAGGATCACGTCGATGTTGGCCAGGCCGAGGTCGGCGTCCAGCAGCAGCGTGCGCTTGCCCATGCCGGCCAGCGCCACCGCCAGGTTGGCGGACACATTCGTCTTGCCCACGCCGCCCTTGCCGCCGGTCACCGCGATGGTGCGCACAGGGCCGAGCGGCTCGCTGCGAGTGGCCGACAGCGGGAAGGTCTTGGTCAGCTTGGCGTACTCACGCGACGGCATGGTTCAACTCCGGGTTGCAGGGCATATCGGCCGCTCGGCGCAAATCTTCAAGGCGAAGTACAAGATTGGCTGCACTGGCCCGGTGCAGGTCCTCCGGGACGTCCTGGCCATCGGTCACCCAGGTGATCGGCAGGGCGTGGTCCACGGCCACCGACAGGGCGTTGCCGAAGCGGCCGGTCTCGTCCAGCTTGCTCAGCACCAGGCCCTGCAGGTTGGCCGCACCGAAGCGGCGCACCACCTCGTCCATGTCGCCGAAGCTGGTGTTGGCCGGCAGCACCAGCAGGGTGCGCACCTGGCGCGCGGCGCGCAGCCACTGCAGCTGGGCGGCCAGGGCACGGTCGCGCGGGCCCAGGCCGGCGGTATCGATCAGCACCAGCTTGTAGTCCTTCAAGCGTTCCAGCAGCTGGTCCAGGTCGGTGCCGCTGTTGGCCTCGTGCACGGCGATGCCGAGCTGGCGGCCGTAGCCATACAGCTGTTCACGGGCGCCGATGCGGGTGGTGTCGGTGGTGACCAGGGCGACGTCACGCGGGGCGTGCTTCTCGGCGAAGCGCGAGGCCAGCTTGGCGATGGTGGTGGTCTTGCCGGCGCCGGTCGGGCCGACCAGCGCGATCACGCCGCCTTCCTCCAGCGGGTCGACCGGGGCGATCGGCAGCTTGCGCGAGATCAGCCCCAGCATCAGGCCGCGGCCACGATGGGCTTCGGTTTCCAGCGGGATCTGCATGGCCACGTCGCGGGCCAGCCCGGCGTCGAAACCGTACTCGTCCATCAGGTCCAGCGCGGTGGCGCGCACCGGGCTGCCACGCAGGCGCTCGTCGGTGAAGCGGTTCATCTCGCGCTCGATCACCTGGCGCATGCCGGCCACTTCCTGGCGCAGCTGGCGGATCTCGGCGTCGTCCTGGGCAACCACGGTCAGCGTCGGTGCCGGGGCCAGCATGGGGGCCGGGCTGGCTTCGACGGCGGCTTCGACCGCTGCCGGTTCGCTGGCGGCGATCCCGGGCTGCGCGTCGATCACGGCAGCGGTCGGCAGCGGCGGCGGCTGCACGGCCGGGGCCACGCTTTCGTGATGCGCCTCGTGCGGCGGGTCGATCTGGAAGCGCGCGCGGTTGGCCGGCACGGTGGCGGCCGGTGCAACGATGGCCTCGGCGAACGGGGCGAAGATCTGGTCCGGCGGTGCCGGTTCGTTGACGGCGGCGCGGGCCAGGGTGGCGGCGAAGCCCGTGCTGCCCCGGGTCGGCACGATCTCGTCGGCGCTGTCCAGAGTGCGGCCGGTGGCACCGACGGCGGCGCGGGCGAGGGCGGCCACTGCCGAGGTGGTGGCCGCTACCGGTTCCGGCGCCGGGGAGCTGCTGCGGCGGCGGGTGACGGCGGCGATCACCGCGTCGGCGGCGGTGCGCGGCTTGGGTGCCGGCGGCGGTGCAACGTCACGGCGCGAGGCTTCCAGTGCACGCTGCACGGCGCTCTCGTCGTAGTTGGCGGCGGCGACGATCTCGATGCCTTCCTCGATCCGGCGGTTGGACAGGATCACGGCGTCAGGACCATGTTCCTTGCGCACCAGGTTCATGGCCGAGCGCATGTCGGCGGCGACGAATCGTTTGATTTTCATGCTGTGGTCACGGGGCGAAGACGGCGGGGTGGCGGTCGGAGAACTCGGGTGGTCGGTGGTCTGCACGGTGCGGGTTCCCCTTGGTATCTGTCTGTTGCGTTGGTTCGAAAGTGGTGTCTGTTTTCTGGCGCATCGCAGGGCGGCGTCAGCTGATCGTTCCGACCAGCTTCAGGCGCTTGTCCTCCGGCACCTCGCTGTAGGCCAGGACCGACAGCGACGGAACGCTGTGGCGGACCAGGCGGGCCAGCGCGGCGCGCACCGGGCCAGGTACCAGCACGACCGCGGGCTCGTTGCGGGCTTCCTGCTTGCTGACACATTCGGCCAGGCTCTGGTGCAGTCGCTCAGCGAGTCCGGGTTCCAGCGCGGCGCCGTTGCCCTGCGTGGACTCCTGCAAGACACGTTCCAATTGCGGGTTGAGGGTGAATACCGGCAGCTCCGCCGACATTCCGGCGATCTCCTGCACGATGAAGCGGCCCAGTGCGGTGCGAACAGCGGCGGTCAGCACGGCCGGGTCCTGGCTGCTGGGCGCATGTTCGACCAGTGCCTCGGCGATCTTGCGCAGCTGACGGATCGGAATGCGCTCGACCAGCAGGTTCTGCAGCACGCGCACCACCGCCGACAGCGGCAACGCCTTCGGCGTCAGATCTTCGACGAGCTTGGGCGCGCTCTTGGCCAGGTTGGCCAGCAGGTGCTGCACTTCTTCGTGGCCGAGCAGTTCCGGCGCGTGCTCACGGATCAGGTGCGACAGATGGGTGGCGACCACGGTCGCCGGATCGACCACGGTGTAGCCCAGCGTTTCGGCCTGGGCGCGCTGGTGCGGCTGGATCCAGGTGGCGTCCAGGCCGAATGCGGGGTCCTTGCCGGCGATGCCTTCCAGCGCACCGAGCGCGCTGCCCGGGTCCAGCGCCAGCTCGCGGTCGGGGTGGATCTCGGCGGTGGCCACCGGCACGCCGTGCACCAGCACGCGGTAGCCGTTGGCCGGCAGTTCCAGGTTGTCGCGGATGTGCACCGACGGGATCAGGAAGCCGACATCCTGGGTCAGCTTGCGGCGCACGCCCTTGATGCGCGCCATCAGTTCGCCGCCCTGGTTGCTGTCCACCAGCGGGATCAGCCGGTAGCCGACCTCCAGGCCCAGCGGATCGACCGGGCGCAGTTCGTCCCAGCTCAGTTCGGCAGTCGGTGCCGGTGCGGCCGGGCGGCCGAGTGCGTTGAGTGCGGCGGCATCGGTGCCACCGCCTGCCGCATCGGCAGCCGGCGCCTTGCCCTTGCGGTACAGCTTCCAGGCGATGAAGCCGAGGATCGCGGCCAGCGTCAGGAAAGCGACGTTGGGCATGCCCGGCACCAGGCCGACCACGCCGATGATGCCGGCGGTGATCGCCAGCGCACGGTACTGGCCGAACACCTGGCCGGTCATGGCCTGGGCCATGTCCTGCGAGCGCGAGGCGCGGGTGACCAGCATGGCCACGGCGCTGGAGACCAGCAGGGCCGGCAGCTGCGCTACCAGGCCGTCACCGATCGACAGCAGGGTGTAGGTGGCGGCGGCTTCGCCGAACGGCATGCCATGCTGCAGCACGCCCACGGCCAGGCCGCCGAGCATGTTGATGAACAGGATCAGGATGCCGGCAATGGCATCGCCGCGGATGAACTTGCTGGCGCCGTCCATCGCACCGTAGAAGTCGGCTTCCTCACGCACTTCCTCGCGGCGCAGCTTGGCTTCTTCACGCGTCAGCAAACCGGCGTTGAGGTCGGCGTCGATCGCCATCTGCTTGCCGGGCATCGCGTCCAGGATGAAGCGCGCGGTCACTTCCGAAACGCGGCCCGCACCCTTGGTAATGACCACGAAATTGATGATGGTCAGGATCGCGAACACCACGATGCCGACCGCATAGTTGCCGCCGATCACGAATTCACCGAAGGCGGCGATGACCTTGCCCGCGGCATCATGGCCGTTCTGGCCGTTCAGCAGGATCACACGGGTGGAGGCCACGTTCAGCGCCAGCCGCAGCATGGTGGTGATCAGCAGCACGATCGGGAAGATGGTGAAGTCCAGCGGGCGCTTCACGTAGACCACCGCCAGCAGCACCATCAGCGAGATGGCGATGTTGAAGGTGAACAGCGCATCGAGCACCGGCGCGGCCAGCGGCACCACGACCATGGCCAGCAGGGCCAGCACGATCAGCGGCGCGCCAAGGCCCTGGCGGATCATTTCCAGGGCGCGGCGGGTGTTGAAACCGGCGGAGGGCTGGGCGCTCACGGGCGGCCTCCCTTGCCGAATTCATCCACCTGGATGTGCGGGGCGTCCGGCATCGGGCCAGTGCGCCAGGCGCGCAGCTGGTAGACGTAGGACAGGACCTGGGCGACGGCCGAATACAGTCTCACGGGGATTTCCTTTCCGAGTTGGCCTTCCCGATACAAGGCGCGTGCCAAAGGCGGGGCGGAGACGATCGCCACCTTGTTGCCGTCGGCCACTTCACGGATGCGCAGGGCGGTTTCGTCCACGCCCAGCGCGACCACGGTGGGGGCGTTCATGGCGCCGCCCTCGTACTTCAGGGCCACCGCGTAGTGGGTGGGGTTGACCACCACCACGTCGGCAGTGGGCACCGCCTCCATCATCCGGCGGTTGGCCATCTGCTGCTGCAGCTGGCGGATGCGGCCCTTCACCTCGGGGCTGCCCTCGCTTTCCTTCATTTCCCGGCGCAGTTCCTCGCGGGTCATCTTCAGCTTGCGCATCCAGTTCCAGCGCTGGTACGGCGCATCGATGGCGGCCAGCACCAGCATCGCGCCGGCGGTGGCCAGCAGCAGGCGCAGGGTGAAGCCCAGGCCATCGGTGATGGCGGTTTCCAGCGGGTGGTGGATCAGCCCGCGCAGGGTGTCGAAGCCGGTCCAGACCACCAGCCCGGCGGCGACGCCGACGAAGGCCACGCGCAGCAGCGATTTGGTGAATTCGGCAATCGCCTCCGGGCCATACAGGCGCTTGAGCCCGCTCATCGGGTTCATGCGGTTGATGTCGGGCAGCAACGCCTTCTGCGACCAGCGCAGGCCGCCCATCACCAGCGGGGCGACGAAGCTGGCCAGCAGGCAGACCAGCACCAGCGGTGCGATCACCAGCAGGAACTGCAGCAGCAGGTCGCCGAAGTGGCCGAACAGTTCCTTCGGGTTCTGCCGCAGGCTCTGTTCGGGGCTGAGCGCGTGCTTCATCCAGGCCGTGGCGCCACGGCCGATCGAGCCGCTCATGGCCATCACCGCCAGCACGCCGGCGCCGAACACGGCGGCGGTGCCAAGTTCGCGCGAGCGCGGCAGGTTGCCCTGTTCACGGGCATCGCGCAGGCGTTTTTCGGTCGGTTGTTCGGTCTTTTCGCCGGCGGATTCGTTCTCGGACATCACGGGCACTGCGGCAGGGGGTGCCGGGGTGCGTGCAAGAACCGTTCCACGCCTGGCGTGGATCTACCGACGGCCCGTTCTGTAGAGCCGAGCCCACGCTCGGCTACGGTTGGGGCCAGGCGCGAAGCACAGCCGGGCATGAGCTCGGCTCTACAGGAGAGTGCCGCAGGAATCGTTCCGTGATGGCGGGCGCGCGTGGCCCGGTGTCAGCCGGGCGGGTATTGCGGCGGCGGGCTCTGTGTCAGTTCCACCCGCGGCCGGGGCAGGTCGTGCAGCTGCATGAAGCGCGCCGCATCCACCGGGCGGCCCAGCAGGTATCCCTGCAGGAAGTCGCAGCCCAGGCGTTCCAGGTAGGCGCGCTGCGCGGCGGTCTCCACGCCCTCGGCGACGATGTCCATGTCCAGCGCATCGCCCAGCGCCACGATCGCCGAGACGATCACCACGTCTTCGGCACTGTGTTCCAGGTCGCGCACGAACGCATGGTCGATCTTGATCTCGGTGGCCGGCAGCCGCTTCAGGTACAGCAGGCTGGAATAGCCGGTTCCGAAATCATCGATGGAGATGCCCACGCCCAGCGCCGACAGCGCCTGCAGCAGGCGAAGGCTGGTATCGGTATCGCGCATGACGGTGCTTTCGGTGATCTCCAGCACCAGGTGGCGCGGGGCAATGCCATGGCGCTCGATCAACTCGCGCACATCCTGCAGCAGGTGCGGCGAACTGAACTGCACCGGCGACAGGTTCACCGACATCGACCAGCTTTCATGCCCGGCGTCGTGCCAGCGCCGCAGCTGCTGGCAGGCCTGGTCCAGCGCCCAGCGCCCGATCTCGTTGATCGCACCGCTGCGCTCGGCCAGGCGGATGAAGCGGTCGGGGGGAATCAGGCCGTGTTCCGGATGGCGCCAGCGGATCAGCGCTTCGGCGCCGGCCACCTTCTGCGTGGCCACGCGGATCTTCGGCTGATAGTGCAGGAACAGCTGCTCGCTGCCGATGGCGCGGCGCAGGTCGGCCAGCAGCCGGAACTGCTGCTCGGCGCTGTCGTTCATCCAGTCGGCGAACAGCACGAAGGCGTTGCGTCCGGACTCCTTGGCCTGGTACATCGCCGCATCGGCGAAGGCCATCAGCTGGCGCTCGCTGGCGGCGTGGTCCGGGCAGATCGCCACGCCGATGCTGGCGGTCACCTGCAGTTCGTTGTCCGGCAGCAACGGGCCGCTGCCCACCGCCTGCAGGATGCGCCGGGCCAGGGTCGGCAGGTCCTCGTCGTGCTCGATGCGCACCACCAGCACGAACTCGTCGCCGCCCAGCCGTGCCAGCATATCGTGCGGGCGCAGCAGCTGGCGGGTGCGTTCGGCCACCGCCACCAGCAGCGCATCACCGGCCTGATGGCCATAGGCATCATTGACCTGCTTGAAGCCGTCCAGGTCCATGAACATCACCGCGAAGCGGTTGCCGCCCTGTTCGGCCTCGGCCAGTGCCTGCACGATGCGCCGCTGCAGCAGCAGGCGGTTGGGCAGGCGGGTGAGCGGATCGTGCAGCGCGGCCTGGGTCAGTTCCTGCTGCGCGTCGGTCAACGAGGTGCTCAGCATCGAATTGCGCAGCCGCAGCAGTTGCGCTTCCACGCGCTGGTCCAGCCATGAGACCACCAGCACCACGGCCAGGATCGCCACGGTCAGCACTACCACCAGCATCGCCAGCCACTCGTTCTGCAGGCCATCGCCGACCGCCGCGCCGCAGACGCTGCCTTCCGGGAAGCGCGCAGCGGCCATGCCGGTGTAATGCATGCCGACGATGGCCAGGCCGAGCAGGCCCGCCGCCGCCAGTCGATCACCGATGCGGGTGCGCTGGGCGCGCAGCCGGAACGCCACGTACAGCGCGGTCCAGGAGGCAGCCACCGCCACCATCAGCGAGAACAGCAGCCAACCCGGGTCGTAGTCGATGCCCGGCTGCATGCGCATTGCAGCCATGCCAACGTAATGCATGCCGGCGATGCCGGTGCCCATCAGCAGGGCGCCCACCGCCAATCGCGGGTGGGGCAGGGTGCGCAGCGAGACCAGCCACAGCGCGAACACCGATGAGGCGATGGCAAGCGCAAGCGAGAGCAGGGTGATGGGAAGGTCGTAGCCCAATGGAATGGGCAGGTCGAAAGCCAGCATGCCGATGAAATGCATCGACCAGATGCCCAGGCCCATGGCGAAGCCGCCGCCCAGCCGCCACCACCAGGCCGCGCCCCTGCCCGGTGCGGTCACCGTGCGCCCGGCCATCGCCAGCGCGGTGTATGAAGCCATCACGGCGACCAGCAGCGAGATCGCCACCAGCCACGGGTTGTACGTGCCTACCAGCATTCGTCAGTCTCCCGGACCTGCCTGTCGACGGAAACCACGGTGGGGCATGCATGAGGCAGGCCGACGCACGACGCCGGCCATGTGCGGCATCCCCCCGGTTGCCGCGCATTCACTCTAACGCGCAGACCGGGGGGGACTTCAAGCGGCAATACGTGAAATTGCGCCTCTGTAGAGCCGAGCCCATGCTCGGCTGCCTCCGGCAGGAGCGGCAGCCGAGCATGGGCTCGGCTCTACAGAAACAAATGCATGGCAAGCAGTAGAACGTGATGATCGGGTCAGTGTGTGACCGCGTCCGCAGCCTGGAAGGCGGCGTCGAACAGGCGCTGTACCGGCGGCCCCATTTCCCCGGCCAGCAGGGCCAGCAGGAACAGGCCCAGCAGCAGCGAGACCGGCAGGCCCAGCTGGATCGGATTCAGCGCAGGGGCGGCACGCGCCAGTACGCCGAAGGCCAGGTTCACCGCCAGCATCGCCACGGTGAGCGGAATGGCCAGCGTCAGCGCGCCGCGCAGCACGGTCAGCAGGAAGGTCGGGGCGATGCTGAAGAAGGCGTGCGGGTCCGGCAGCGGGGCGCCGATCGGCAGTGCGCGGTAGCTGTCGACCAGCAGCGAAATCAACGCCAGGTGGCCGTTGGCGGTGAAGAACAGCAGGCCGAACAGCAGGTAGAACCACTGGCCGATCACACCCGAAGTGCCACCGCGCAGCGGGTCGCTCATCTGCGCGAAGGCCAGGCCGGTGCCCTGCGCGATCAGTTCGCCGGCCATCGCACCGGCTTCGAATACCAGCCGCAGCATGAAACCGATGGAAACGCCGATGGCCAGTTCGCGCGCGATGGTCAGCACCGTAGCCGCGTCGAAGCCGGTCCAGTCCGGTACCGGTGGCAGCAGCGGGGCCAGTGCAATGGCCAGGGTGCCGGCCAGTACCACGCGCACCCGCGACGGCACCGCACGCGTGCCGACCATGGGCATGGCCATGGCCACCGCGCCGATGCGCAGCATGGTCCACAGCACGGTGCCGATCATGCCGAAGGCCTGCAGGCCGTCGGCCGCCATCTGTGTCGCGGCATCCATCGAAGCGCGTGTCCTAGCCGATCAGGTGCGGAATGCGCTGGAACAGCAGCGTGGTGAATTCAACCAGGTGGCCGATCAGCAGGCTGCCCAGCGCGAACAGCACTGCGGTCAGCGCCGCCGCCTTGGCGACGAAGGCGATGGTCGGTTCATTGAGCTGGGTTGCAGCCTGCACGACACCGACCACCACGCCCACCACCAGTACGGTGAGCAGCAGCGGGCCGGCCACCCACAGCACGGTGATCAGGCCGCCACGCAGTTCGGTCAAGGCAAGTTCGGGAGACATTCGGGTTCCACCTTCTTATATAGAGTCGAGCCATGCTCGACTGTCTTTCAATCGCGCCGGATCGCGTCACGCGGGATTGAAGCTGGCCGCCAGCGTGCCCACGGTCAGCACCCAGCCATCCACCAGCACGAACAGCAGGATCTTGAACGGTGCCGACACCAGCATCGGCGACAGCATCATCATGCCCATGGACATCAGCACGCTGGCGACGACCAGATCGATGATCACGAACGGAATGAAGATCAGGAAGCCGATCTCGAAAGCGGTCTTCAGTTCGCTGGTCACGAACGAGGCGACCAGCACCGGGAACGGGATCGCATCGGGGCTGGCGTAGGTGCCGTGCCCGGCGATGCCGGCGAAGGTCATCAGGTCGGTCTCGCGGATCTGCGCCAGCATGAACCCGCGCAGCGGCTGCGTGGTCAATGTCCAGGCGGTCTGGAAGTCGATGTCGCCGTTGAGATAGGGCGCCATGCCCGTGCTCCACGCCTTGTCCCAGGTCGGCATCATCACCATCGCGGTGAGGAACAGGGCCAGGCCCAGCAGTACCTGGTTGGACGGCGTCTGGCCGGTACCCAGTGCCTGGCGCAGCAGGCCCAGCACGATGATGATGCGGGTGAACGAGGTCAGCACCAGCAGCATCGACGGGATCAGGGTGATCGCGGTCATCAGCAGCAGGGTCTGCAGCGGCAGGCTGACCGGCTGGCCGCCGATCTTGCCGACGTTGACGTCCGGCAGCGGGGTGGCCGGGGCGCCGGGCGCGGCGAACGCCAGCACCGGCAACAGGCACAGGGCAAGCAACAGCAGCCACGGCATCAGGGTGGCAACACGGGTACGGGTGACACGCATGTCAGGGGTCCTTGCGCAGCCGCTGCTGCAGCAGCTGGGCGAAATTCGGCAGGTTCTTGAAATCCGGCACGCGCACCGGCGCCGGTGGCGGCAACGGTTCGGGCAGGGTATGCAGGGTGTTGATGCCGCCGGCAGTGACGCCCAGCAGCAATTGCTGGCCGTTGACCTCCACCACCACCACGCGCTCCTTGGCGCCGACGCTGAGGCTGGCCACCAGCTTCATGCCTTCGGCCGGGCGGAAGCCGCTGCCGGGCATGCGCTTGAGCAGCCAGCCCAGGCCGATCACCAGCGCCAGCACCGCCAGCAGCGCCAGCACCGCACCGAACAGGCTGGGTGCGGCGGCCGCGTGCTGGCCGACCTGCGGGCCGATCGGCGCTGCGGTCTTGCCGACCGCCAGCAGGGTGGAGGCCAGCAGGCTCAACGCAGTCTCCGGATCCGCTCGCTCGGGCTGACCACGTCGGTCAGGCGCACGCCGAAGCGGTCATTGATCACCACCACTTCGCCGTGGGCGATCAGGGTGCCGTTGACGAACACGTCCAGCGATTCGCCGGCACCGCGCTCCAGTTCCACCACTGAACCCTGGTTGAGCTGCAGCAGGTTGCGGATCGGCAAGCGGGCACGACCGACTTCCAGCGACAGGGTCACCGGCACATCGAGGATCACGTCCAGATTCAGGTCCGGACCGTTGGCCTCGTCGGCCTGCAGGCTGCTGAACTGGGCCGGGGTCGGTTCGAGGGCGTCGATATCGTTCATTGCGGGTCTTCCTGGATGACGGGTACGCGCGGGCGGGTGCCCGGCGGATGGGTAGCGGTGATCTTCACGGCGTTCATGCCGTTGGCGATGCCGAACTCGCCGGTGAACACCGGAATGTTCTCCACGCACAGCGGCACCTGCGGGCTCAGCTCGATCGGCAGGATGTCGCCGACCTTCAGCTGGGTCAGGTCGCGCAGGGTCATGCGCTTGCTGGCCAGCACGCTGGACAGGGTGACTTCGGCGATGTTGAGCTGCTCGCGCAGGGTCTTGCCCCAGCTCTCGTCGCGGTCGTTGCGGTCGCTCTGGATGCCGGCGTCGAGCAGTTCGCGGATCGGTTCCAGCATCGAGTAGGGCAGGGTGACGTGGATGTCACCGCCGCCGCCGTCGAGCTCGACGTGCAGGCGGCACACCACCACGTACTCGCGCGGGGTCACGATGTTGGCGAAATGCGGGTTGATCTCCGAGTTGATGTACTCGAAGTCGACGTCCATCACCGGTGCCCACGCTTCGCGCAGGTCGGCGAAGGTCTGCTTCAGCAGCAGGTGGATCACCCGCATTTCGGTGGCCGTGAATTCGCGGCCCTCGATGCGGGTCGGGTAGCGCCCGTCGCCGCCGAAGAAGTTGTCGACGATGGCGAACACCAGGGTCGGCTCGAACACGATCAGGCCGGTACCGCGCAGCGGCTTGAAGCGGATCAGGTTCAGGTTGGTCGGCACATACAGCGAGTGCATGTAGTCGTTGAACTTGATCAGTTCGATGCCGCGCACCGACAGCTCGGCCGAGCGCCGGATCAGGTTGAACAGGCCGATCCGCCACAGGCGCGCGAAGCGCTCGTGGACCATTTCCAGGGTCGGCATGCGACCACGGATAATGCGGTCCTGGCTGGCGAAGTCGTACGAGCGCGCTTCGCCTGACGGGGGTTCCGCATCGGTCTCGACCGCGCCGCTGTCCACGCCGTGGAGCAGGGCATCGATCTCGTCCTGGGACAGCAGATCATTCATCGGGGGGCCCTTACTGGGTCACGAAGCTGGTGAACAGCAGATCGTCTGCGCCGTTGCTGCCGGTCTCGGCCTTGAGCACCTTCTGCACCTCGGCCAGCGAACTGGCCTGCAGCTTCTGCTTGCCGGCGACATCGGCGATCTGGTCCGGGCTGACCTGCGAGAACAGCATCAGCAGGCGCGCGCGGATGGCCGGGGCATGGGTCTTGATCGCTTCCAGCGCGGCCGGGTCGCGGGTCATCAGCTGGACCTCCAGCTGCAGGTAGCGCGGGCCGTCGACCGGGCCATTGAGGTTGACCACGAACGCCGGGTCCAGCGCGAAGTACTGTGCCGGGGCCGGCGTCGCGCTCTTCTTCGGCGCCTGCGCGGTCTTCTCTTCGTGCTTGGACTGGGTGAAGAACCACACGCCGCCACCAGCGGCAGCGGCGGCCAGTACGGCCACCAGTGCGGTGATCAGGATCGGACTACGCGGCTTGGCGGCCTTGTCCTTCTCGGCGGTCTTCTTGGTTTTGTCAGCGGCTGCGGCCACGGGGTGAAGCTCCTGAGGGTTGCTTCACCGGGATATGCAAGGGGTGTGCCGAAGGCTGGGCCCGCAGGGTGCGACGGAATTCCGTCGGGGTGCCGGCGGGGCCGTGCGGAGCAAGCTCCGCACCCACCAACGCAATACGGGGAGGTGCCAACCGCCCGCTCTGGTGGGTGCCAACCTTGGTTGGCACACCTGTCAGGCGTAGGCGTCCAGCAAGCCGCGCTGGCGGATCAACTGCGCGGACGACACGCTGGCATCGCCCGGCGTCGGTTCTCCGTCGCCGGTCATGCCGCCGCCACCGGGTTGTCCCGACGCATTGCCGTCACCACCAGACGCGTGGTGGCCGACATCGGCGTGAGCCAGCTGGAAGCCCTGTTCGCCCAGCAGCTCGCGCAGGCGCGGCAGGCTGCTTTCCAGTGCCTGGCGCACGTCCACGTGCGGGCTGCTGAAGCTGGCATGCACCTTGTCGCCGTTCAACTGCAGGCGCACGTCGACCGGCCCCATGTCGTCCGGGCTCAGGCGGATGTGGGCATGGCCGATCTTCTGGTCGGCCAGCCAGCCCAGGCGTGCGCCGATGGCCTGGTCGAAGCCATCGTCACCCAGCACGGGCTTGGGCGTGGGTTCGCCATTGAAGATCGCGTTGCCGGTGGCGAGCGCCGCCTTCAGGTCCTGCACGGCGGCGGCTGCCGGTGCGTGCAGCAACGGTGTATTTGCGCGGTCGCCAACGGCGGCCACGTCACTGCCTTCGCCGCGCTCGCTGCGCTTGCCGGGCAGGATCATCGCCGGCAATGGCAGCGCGGCGGCATCCTCCGCGCTGGTCGCCGCCGGTTTGCCGTCGGCCGCCACGGGGGCTGCGGTTGCCGCTGCCGGCGCGGCTGCAGGCAGTGTCGGGGTCGCGGCGGGGGCAGTGGTGGATAGCGCCGTACCGTCGCTGGCCAGTGACGGTGCAGCGCTGCCCGCCAGAGCGACGGCCGGATCGGCAGGCGTCGGCATCGCCAGCACCAGGCCGGCCAGGCCGATCGGTGGCCACGGGGCGTCCTCGGTCGCGGCGGGCTTGTCCTTGTCGGTGCCGGGTCCAGCCGGGGGCGGGGCAACGGGCGGTAGCGGCGGCGTTTCGGCAGTTGCCGCTTCCGCGTCCGCGCTGCGTTCGCCCGGTGCCTGGCCATTGCTGTCGGCGGTCGATGGCTGGCTGGGCGTGGACGGCGTCGGTGTGGTAGCGCTGCCGGCAGGCGCGGGCGCGGAGGGCGCACCGCCCTGCAGCAGCTGGCTGAAGTCCTTTGCGCCTTCGCTGCGCGCGGCGCGCGCGGCACTATTGCTGGTGGCGGGCGTGGCCGGGTTGGCGCTGCTGGCGAGCGGGGCGGGCATCACGGGCGGCCTCCCTGCTCGGCGCCGTCCTGGTCTTCGGCCTGCACCAGGCGCGCGCGCCGCGCGCCAATGTCGTCCATCTCGCGCTGGTCGCGGCGGTCGGTCACCACCTTTTCCTGCGCGCGGTAGCTGGCGGCCAGCTGCTCCAGCACCGCCTTGTCACGGCTGGCCAGGATCAGCCGCGCGCGCTCGGCCTCCACTTTTTCGCGGTTGCCGTTGACCGTGGCCTGCTGCTGCTCGACCGCACTGTCCAGGCGATCAAGGAAGGCGCGGCGGTTCAGCAGCTGTGCCGGGCTGGTCGCTGCCATCTGGGCGTTGGCGTACTCCTCGGCATAGCGGCGCAGTTCGTCCAGGCGCGACAGATGGGTGTCGAGCACGCGCTGGCGTTCGGCCAGGTCGCGGGCGACCGCGTCCTCGTGTTCCTGGGCCCGCTTGAGCAGGGGATCGATGCGCTTGGACTGGTTCATGGCTTAACTCTCTTGTTCCACCAGGCGCTGCAGCGCCGCCTGGCTGTGCGGGAGATCTGCGGCCTTGGCAACGTCCTGGCCGAGGAACTCCATGATTTCCGGCCAGCGTTCCAGGGCTTCGTCGGTGGCCGCGTCGTTACCACGCTGGTAGGCACCGATCGCGATCAGGTCACGGTTGACCGAGTAGGCCGAGACCAGTCGCTTCAACTTGCGGATGCGCAGGCGCCACGGCTCGTCGGCGATTTCCGTGACCACGCGGCTGACCGACGATTCGACGTCGATGGCCGGGTACAGGCCGCTGTCGGCCACCCGGCGCGAGAGCAGGATGTGGCCGTCGAGGATCGCGCGTGCGGCGTCGGCGATCGGATCCTGCGGATCATCGCCTTCGGTCAGTACGGTGTAGAACGCGGTGATCGAGCCGCGGCCCTTTGCGCCGTTGCCAGCGCGTTCGACCAGCGCCGGCAGCTTGGCGAACACCGAGGGCGGGTAACCGCGGGTGGTCGGTGGTTCACCGACCGACAAGCCGATCTCGCGCTGCGCCTGGGCGAAGCGGGTCAGCGAGTCCATCAGCAGCAGCACGTTCAGGCCCTGGTCGCGGAACCACTCGGCGATGGCGGTGGCACGGTAGGCACCGTGCAGGCGCGCCAAGGGTGGCCGGTCGGCGGGGCTGGCCACCACCACGGCGCGGCGCAGGCCTTCCTCGCCCAGCGTGGTCTCGACGAAATCGCGTACTTCGCGGCCTCGTTCACCAATCAGGCCGACCACGATCACGTCGGCAGCGGTGTAACGGGTCATCATGCCCAGCAGCGTCGACTTGCCGACGCCGGAACCGGCGAACAGGCCGACACGCTGGCCGCGGCCGATCGGCAACAGCGCGTTGATCGCGCGCACGCCCACGTCCAGCGGCTGGGTGATCGGTTCACGCGCCAACGGATTGATCGACACGCCGGCCATGCCGACATGCCCTTCTGCGCGGATCGGGCCCTTGCCATCCAGCGGCACGCCGTCGCTGTCGATGACGCGGCCGAGCAGGCCTTCACCCACTTCCACGCCGCCACGCCGCGCCGACGGTACCACGCGGGCGTTGGGCAGCAGGCCGTGCAGTTCGGCGCTGGGCATCAGGTAGGTGCGCTCACCGGCAAAGCCGACCACTTCGGCATCGACCCAGCCACCATCGACCACTTCCACCTTGCAGCTGGCGCCCAGCGGCGCCTCGCAGCCGACCGCTTCCAGGGTGAGCCCAACCGCGCGGCGCAGCACGCCCTCGCGGATCAGCCCACGGCCATGCGCGGTATCCACGCGCAGGCCGTCCAAGCGCCGGGCCAGGCGCAGGTTGCGGACCACGGCCCAGTCGGCCGGCGGCGGCGTCGTTTGCGGTGCGGCGCTCATGCCGTCGCCCCGGTCTGGCGGATCACCGCATCCAGCGCACCGCGCAGGCGGGCCTCCAGGGTGCCGTCGATGCGTACGGCTTCGGCGTGCACGCGCAGGTCGCCACGGCTGAGGCTGGTATCCGGTACCAGGCGCTGCGCCGGCGACAGGTTCAGCAGCGGGGCAAGCGCGGCGATGTCATCCGGGTGCAGCCGCACTTCCACCTCGCGGGTGCTGCCGCCCACGGCGTCAATCGCTTCGCCGACCAGCTGCGCCAGCAGTGCCGGCTCGGCCTCGTAGGCGCGGCCGACCAGCGCGCCGGCGATGCGCACCGCCAGTTCACCAAGGGCGCCGACCACTTCGTTCTCCAGCCGCACCAGCGGCCGGCTGAAGTTGTCGAGGATGCCTTCGATCTGCGCGGCGAGGCGACGCACCTCCGCCTGGCCCTGGCCGTAGCCTTCGGCATGGCCCTGATCGAATCCTTCCTTCTCCGCGCTGTCCTGGATCGCCTGGATTTCCTCCAGGGTCGGCAGCTGCAGCGGCGGCTCCGGTTCGTGTTCCGGGTCCGGCTCGGTGAGTTCGAACGCGTCCTCCTGCTCCAGCGCCGGTTCGGGCTGGGCCAGCAGGTCCGGGGCAAGCCAGCGCACGACGTTGCTCACAGCATGGCCTCCGCGCTGCCGCCGATGGTGACGGTGCCTTCATCGGCCATGCGCTTGACGATGGCCAGGATCTCGCGCTGCGCGCCTTCCACGTCGGACAGGCGCACCGGCCCGCGGGCTTCCATGTCTTCCAGCAGGATCTCGGCCGCGCGCTGCGACATGTTGCGGGTGATCTTGTCGCGCACCTTGATGTCGGCGCCGCGCAGGGCCAGGCCCAGGCGCTCGCCGCTCACCTCGCGCAGCACCAGCTGCATCTCGCGGTCGTCCAGGTCGACCAGATCGTCGAACACGAACATCAGGTCCTGGATGCGGTTGCTCAACGGCGCATCGATGCGGGCGATCTCGCCCAGGATCGCCTGGTCCTGGCCGCTGTCCATGAAGTTCAGGATGTTGGCCGCGCACTGCACGCCACCGATGTTGGACGACTTCAGGTTCTGGTTGCCGGCGAACTGGCGCTCCATGATCTCGTTGAGTTCATTGAGTGCGTTCGGCGGAATGCCGTCGAGGGTAGCGATGCGCAGCAGCACGTCCACGCGGGTACGGTCCGGCAGCAGTTTCAGCGCGTCGGCGGCCTGGTCGGTTTCCAGGTGCGCCATCACGATGGCGATGATCTGCGGGTGCTCGTTGCGCACCAGGTCGGCCACCGCACGCGGGTCCATCCACTTCAGCGCGTCCAGGCCGGTGGTGTTGCGGCCGAGCAGGATGCGGTCGATCAGGTTGCCGGCCTTCTCGCTGCCCAGCGCCTGCACCAGCATGTTGCGGATGTAGTCGTCCGAGCCAACGCCGAGTGAGGTCTTCGAGCCCAGCTCCTGGCCGAACTGGTCCATCACCCGCTCCACCTGCTCGCGGGTGATGTCGGTCATGGTGGCCATGGCGATGCCGATCTTCTGCACCTCCTTGGGTTCCATGTGGCGCAGCACTTCGGCCGCGTCCAGCTCACCCAGCGAAAGCAGCAGTACGGCGGCGCGCTGCACGCCAGTCAGTGCGGCCTCAGTCATTTGCCACCCAACCCTTGACCACCTGGGCCACGCGCTTGGAGTCGGTCTTCACGGCTTCACGCGCCATCCGCAATCGTTCCTCATATGAATCCACCGGCAGGGCCAGTGCTTCCGGCCCGCCCAGGCTGGCCCGGTCAGCGCCCAGCGCCGGCAGCGGCATGCCATCGTCATCGACCAGCTGCACGTCCGCGGTATGCGGCTCGAGTGCCGGTTCGTCGTTCTTCCTGCTCTGGCCGGTGATCGCGCGCAGCGCCGGACGCAGCACGCCGAACAGCAGCGCCAGCACCACCACCGCGCCAAGCAGCATGCGGCCGGCATCGTGCACCCACGGCAGCTCCCACCACGACGGGCCTTCGACCGGCGTGGTGTCACGCACGAACGGGGCATTCATCACCGACACGGTGTCGCCACGCTCGGCGTTGAAGCCGACGGCCTGCTTGACCAGCGCTTCGACGCGGGTCAGTTCGGCAGCCGACAGCGGCTGCGGGCTCATCTTGCCGTTGGCGCCGGCGCGCGGCACGTTGTCCACCAGCACCGCCACCGAGACGCGCTTGATGCGGCCGGCCGGCTGGCGGGTGTGCTGCAGGGTGCGGTCCAGCTCGTAGTTGCGGGTCGCGTTCTTGCTGCTTTCGGTCGGGGCCTGCGCGGTGGCCGGTGCGGCCTGCTGGCCCGGCGGGCTGTTGCTGGTCGCACCCGGCACGCCCTGCGGGCCCGGCGTGCTGGTGGTGTTCTCGCTCATCTGCTCGCTGCGCAGCTTCTGCGGCTCGCCGTTGTAGAGCTCGCGGGCTTCCTCGGTCACCGAGAAATCCATGTCCACGCTCACTTCCGGGTTGACGCGGCCGGGGCCAGTCATCGGTTCCAGCAGTTCGCGGATGCGCTGGTTGAACGAAGTTTCCTGGCGGCGCACCTGCTCGAACTGGGCCGCGTTGACCGCCGCCTCGCTGTTCGGGTCGGTAATGCTGAGCATGCGCCCGCTCTGGTCGACCACGGTCACCCGTTCCGGCGCGAGGTCCGGAATGCTGGCGGCGACCATGTGCACGATGGCATCGACCTGGCTGCGTTCCAGCTGCTGGCCGCCACGCAGTTCCAGGGTGACCGAGGCGCTGGCCACGTCACGCTGGCGGGTGAACGCGCTGGGCTTGGGAATGGCCAGGTGCACGCGCGAATCGCGCACCGGGCGCAGCGTGTTGATGGTGCGCGACAGCTCGGTTTCCAGCGCGTGCTGGTAGCGCGCGCTTTCCACGAACTGGCTGACACCAAAGCCCGGGTCGCGTTCCATCAGCTCGAAGCCCAGCTTGCCGCTGTCGGTCAGGCCGGAGCCGGCGAGCTTCAGGCGGGCATCATGCAGGTTCTTTTCCGGCACGGTGATGCCACCGGTGGCCGGGTCGAGCGCGAACGGAATCTGCGCGGCGCGCAGCAGGTCGGTCGCTTCAGCGGTCGCCTTCTGGTCCAGGCCGGTGTACAGCGGGACCATGCCCGGCTTCTGTGACCAGAAGAACACGGACAGGCCTGCCGCCACCGCCACCGCGATCATCGCCATCAGGCCCAGCCGACGGGTGATCTGCAGACTCTGCAGGCGGTCGAACCATTGCCCGGCCTTCTCGGCGTTCAGGCTGTCCTTGGAGAGCGTCAGTGCCATGCGTCAACGTTCCTTACAGCGGCATGTTCATCACGTCCTGGTAGGCCTGGACGAGACGGTTGCGGACTTCCACGGTGGCGCGGAAGGCGATCTGGGACTGCTGCGAGGCGACCATCACCTTGGCCAGGTCGGCGCTGGGGTCGCCCATCTCGAAGGCCTTGGCGAGGGCGCCGGATTTCTGTTGCGCATCGTTGACGCCGGCAATCGCACCACGCAGGGTTTCGGTGAAGCTGGCCGGCTGCACCTGCGGCGCATCCAGCACCGTGCCCGGCAGGGGATTGCTGCGCGGCGTTTCGCCCAGCGGGTTGAGCGCCGGCTGTCCCATCTGGGTCTGATAGGAGCGGATCTGCGAAAGGATCGAAGTGACGGAGTGGGACATCTGCAACGGTTCCAGAAACAGGGATGGGGTTGTCTGCTGGAGCCAGTGCAAGTGCCGTGCCGAAACCGGTTTTCGATTCAGTGAAGTGAGGAGGTTGGGTGTGCGTGCGGGGTTGCACCCCGCGCCCCGCGGTAGTGCCGGCCGCTGGCCGGCAACCTCAACGGCAACGGCCGAAGCCGGAGCCGGAGCCGGAGCCGGAGCCGGAGCAACAGCAGAAGCGGGTCTACTGAGGGATGGCGGGGTGGGTCCGGTTACGGGGGACGCCGTAAATCCGTCCATGGAGGCTCGGTCGCGCCATCCATGGCGCTCACGCCCCCGCAACCGGACCCACCCCGCCTTCGACAGGTGGCCGCGACCTGCTGGAACCTGCTGCTGATGGTGGGTGCCGACCGTTGGTCGGCACGGGCTCTGACCCCATTGGCGGCGCCATTTAACCGGCGTCGGTTTTCTGGCCTATGGCTGCAGGGTCCATCGGCCGGAATTCTGGCGCTGGCGCGGTGCGATGGGGCCGTCATGCTGGGTGTAGATGAAACGGCCCTGGCGGTCGCTCTGGCAGGTCAGCAGCAGGGTGTAGCGGGCGGGGCCGGCCGGGTGGGCCTCGGTCATCTGGATTTCCGCGGTATGCGGGGCCAGGCGCTGGTAGCGGTAGCTGCCGCCGATGCGGAGGTCGGTGCCGAGGATGTCCAGCACGTACTGGCTGCCAGCAAAGCTGAGCTGCACCATGCGTCCGGCGTTGGGGTTGTCCGGCGCGTACAACGGGTCGCTGAGGTTGGTGAACCGGCGTTGGTCGAGCGCGGCGGGCAGGGTGCAGTTGGCCGCGGTGGCCAGGGCCGGGCAGAGCAGGACGGCGAGCAGGATCAGGTGATGCATGGTGGGACCTCCTTGGGATGTCCCTGCCATGCTCCGCAGTGCGATTCCGTTGTCTCTAGGAAAACGTGCAAATGCAATGGGGTCAGATCCCTTTCCGCAGGAAAGGGATCTGACCCCGGGCACCACAAACACCAACGCCCGGGCAAGCCCAGGCGTTCGTGCCCCCTTCATGCTGGTAGCGCGCGTCAGCCGGCCAGTTCGGCCTGCTCGCGCTCGATGCCGTACTTGCGCAGCTTTTCCACCAGGGTGGTGCGGCGCAGGCCGAGCAGCTGGGCGGCGTGGGCGACCACGCCCTGGGTGCGTTCCAGCGCTTCGTTGATCAGGCCCAGTTCGATGTTGGCCATGTGGTTGCGCAGGTCCAGGCCATCGTCGGGCAACGCCGCCGGTGCCGCCGGGCGATTGACGGCGATGCCGTGCTCCAGCGCCGGCTGGTTGCCGCTGCCGGGCGTGTGGAACGAGAAGCTGCGCAGGTCCAGGCGTTCTTCGCTGGCAACCGGCGCTGCAGGTACCGGTGCGGCCACCGCTGCCAGCGCGGCATCGCCACGATAGCGGGCCGGCAGGTCCTGCACGCGCACCGAACCACCCGGATGCAGCACCGCCAGGCGCTCGACCAGGTTGGTCAGCTCGCGCACGTTGCCCGGCCACTCGTAGCCGGCCAGGGCCTGCAGGGCTTCCGGGGTGAAGCGCACTTCGCCACGGCCGGTTCGCGCCAGCTGCGCGGCGATGGTTTCCACCAGTGCCGGCAGGTCTTCGCGACGCTCGCGCAGCGCGGGCACGTCGATCGGGAACACGTTGAGGCGGTAGAACAGGTCCTCACGGAACTTGCCTTCAGCAATGCGCGTTTCCAGATCGCGGTGGGTCGCGGCCACCACGCGCACGTTGCAGCGGATGGTCTGGTTGCCGCCAACGCGCTCGAAACTGCGTTCCTGCAGCACGCGCAGCAGCTTCACCTGCATCGGCAGGCTCATGTCGCCGATTTCGTCGAGCAGCAGGGTGCCGCCCTCGGCCATTTCGAAGCGCCCCTTGCGCGCGGTCAGTGCGCCGGTGAACGCGCCCTTCTCGTGGCCGAACAGTTCACTCTCCAGCAGATCGGCCGGGATGGCGCCGCAGTTGATCGCCACGAACGGGCCATCGCGGCGCGGCGAGCGCTGGTGGATCGCCCGCGATACCACTTCCTTGCCGGTGCCGGATTCGCCCAGCACCAGCACGGTGGTGTCGAACGCGGCCACCTGCTCGATCATGGTGCGCAGCGCGGTGACCGCCGGGCCGTTGCCGGTCGGCCCCTGGTCCTGCGCGGCGCCGGCCTGGTGCTCGGCATCCAGGCGCTTGAGGCTGGCACGGCGCAGCAGGGCTTCCATCTGCGCGTGGCGCAGCGGCGTTTCCAGTGGCCAGATGTTGGCCTCGTGCAGCCCGTGCTGCTGGGCAAACGCTGCAGCATCACCATCGGCCAGCAGCACCGGCGGCGGCAGGCTGCTGCCGCCCAGCCAGTGGTACAGCGCAGTGCTGGCGGCGCTGTCGTCCAGGCTGCCGACGATCACCGCCATCCAGTCGTTCTGGCGCTGGCGGCCCAGGTCGAAGTCGGCCGCGTCGGACACCCAGCGCGGGTTGAAGTCCATGAATTCCAGCAGGGCAACGGTGCGCTCTGCGCGCACGGCGTCGTTGTCCAGCACCAGGATGCGCGATTCGCTCACGATCGATCCTCCCTGAGGCCTTCCAGGATCGGCATGACTTCCTGGATGTAGGACAGCTTGCTGACAAAGTTGTCGGCGCCGGCGCGCAGCGCGTGTTCGCGGTGCTCGGCGTCGTCGAAGTGGCTGGCGATCACGATGTACGGTGCATCGTCCTGCGACTTGATCAGGCGGGTGGCCTGCAGGCCGCCCATTTCCGGCATCGCCAGGTCCATCAGCACCACCTGCGGGCGCAGCGTTTCCGAGCGCTCGATCGCTTCCAGGCCGTTGCCGGCACTGCCGACGATCTGCAGCCAGTCGATCTTGCGGAAATGGCGCATCGCCGCGTTGATGAAGCCCTCGTGGTCATCGACCAGCAGGACCGTGAGCTTGTTCATGTCCAACATCCTTTTCAGCCCACCCGGGCCAGCTGGGGTTGCCTGGCGCTGAGCCGGCGCCGTTCGCGGGCCGGGGCGATATCCAGTTGTTCTCGGTATTTTGCGACGGTTCGGCGGGCAATGTTCACCCCCTGGCGTGACAGCAGGCCGGCAATGGCCTCATCGGCCAGCGGGCGGCCGGCCGGTTCGGCGTCGATCAGGCGGCGGACCATGGCCTTCACCGCCTGGCCGGAGACGCTGGCGCCTTCCAGGCGCACGGCGAAGAAGTGCTTCAGTTCGAAGGTGCCGCGCGGGGTCTGCAGGAACTTGCCGGTGGTGATGCGCGAGACGGTGGACTCGTGCATGCCGATCTCCTCGGCCACTTCCTTCAGGGTCAACGGCGCCATGGCCTCTTCGCCACGGACCAGGAAGGCGGCCTGGCGCTCGACGATCACCCGCGCGGTGCGCAGCAGGGTGTCGTAGCGCATCGACAGGCCGCGGCTGAACCAGCGCGCCTCCTGCAGCATTTCGCGCAGTGCCGGGGCGGCGTCGCTGGTCTCGGCCAGGGCCTGTTCGTACTGGCTGTTGATCGACACGCGGCGGCTGGTGGCCGGGTTCAGTGCGACCTTCCACTGCCCATCAGCGTGCCAGGCGACCACGTCCGGCACCACCACGGCGTTGCGTTCGGGCAGCAGGCTGTCGCCCGGGCGCGGCTGCAGCGAGAGGATCAGGCGCACCGCCTCGCGCACGTCGTCGATCTCGGCGTCGTGCTGGCGGGCGAGGGCGGGGTAGTCGTGGGCCGCGAGCGCGTCGAGCGCGCCATCGAGAATGCGTGCGGCCAGGTGGCGGGCCGGCACCACGCCATGCAGGCTGCGCAGCTGCGCCTGCAGGCCTTCGCGCAGGTCCTGCGCGGCCATGCCGGCGGGTTCGCCATGCAGCAGCTGCTGGCGGATGGCTTCCACGCCGTCGGCGGTGATGTCGAACTGGGCACTGGCCAGCAGCTGCAGCTGGGCCAGCGGCGCCTGCAGGTAGCCGGCTTCATCGCAGTGGTCCAGCCAGAACGCGGCCACCGCCAGCTGATGGTCGTCCATGTCCAGCGCCAGGCGCTGCAGCACGCGCAGCTGCGGGTCGGTCGACTCGCCGGCGGCGATGCGCGCCATGCGATCGTCGTCGCCGTCCTGCCAACTGGCGCCGGCCACGTCCCACATCGACGGCTCGGGCAGCTCGTCGAAGGCGGCGGTATCGAGAGTGGTGGCACTCGCTTCGGTGGCGTCGGCAGCGGGCGCCTCGGCCTCTTCGATCTCCAGCAGCGGGTTGGAGTCCAGCAGGCGCTGGATTTCCTGCTCCAGGTGCAGGCCGTCGAGCTGCAGCAGCCGGATCGACTGCAGCAGTTGCGGGGTGAGGTGGAGTTGCTGGCCCAGCTGGGTCGAGAGTGCAGCCTTCATCGTGGTTCCCCGGCACCGCTCCCCGGCGCCTTGTGGAACGCATCTTGCTTTTGATCCGGCGGGGGCGGAATCGGGGGGTTCCTGATGCATTTCGTGGAACTCCCGACAGGCTGTAGGGGAATTCCCTACACCGACGCGGGAAATTGACGAAATGCGCCGCCAAGTCATTGATTTGTGGTGGCGAAGCCGCTGGGCGCGCGGCGGTCGGGGCACGGATTCCTGTCAGGGAATGTCGGGGTGACGGGATGTCGTCGCCAACGCAGGGTGTCGCGGGGTCAGATCCGTTTCCACGGGAAAGGGATCTGACCCCGATACCGGCGCCTACTCGAGCTCGTGCTGATGGCGCGCGGCCAGCAGCAGCAGGTCATTGGCGCGGCGGCAGCCCAGCGATTCCATCATCCGCGCGCGGTGGGTCTCCACCGTCTTGACGCTGATGCCGAGATCGGCGGCGATTTCCTTGTTGCTCTCGCCCTTGCCGATGCGGCGCAGGATCTCGCGCTGACGCGGTGAGAGTGCGGCGATGCCGGTGGGTTTCTCGCGGCCCAGCATCGGCGCCAGCATCTTGGCCGAGATCTGCGGGCTCAGGAACACCTGGCCGGCGTGCGCGGCCCGCAGTGCCAGTTCCAGTTCCTGCGGTGCGGCGTCCTTCACCACGAACCCGACCGCGCCGCGATCCAGTGCATCGCGCACGTGGGCGGCATCGTCGTGCATGGTCATCATCACCACCCGGGTACCGGGGGCACGCAGGCGGATGTCGCTGAGCGCTTCCAGGCCGGTGCGGCCCGGCAGCGAGAGGTCCATCAGCACCACATCCGGTGCGTGCTGCAGGGACAGTTGCAGTGCCTGTTCGGCGTTGCTGGCCTCGGCCACGAGCTGCACGTCGGCAAACCCCTGCAGCAGCCGCGCCAGGCCGGCGCGGACAAGGGTGTGATCGTCGACGATGAGAACTCGCACAGGCACGCAGCAGATCCGTGTAGGGGCATCCACCTTAACTTAGCTGAACGGGCGCGCCAAGGGTCGGCCGTACAGCGCCAAGGGGGCGGGTTTCAGCGTGCGCGGCGTGCCTCGGCCACCTGGCGGCGGTGCAGGCGGAACAGGTGCCGCTCCATCGCCATCTCCAGGCCATCGCCCAAACGCTGGAAGCGCAGCCACAGGAAGTGCCCGCCGCTACCGTCGGCGGCTTCTGCGACGACCTCCACCGGCAGGTCGATGTGGTCGGGCAGCCAGTCGCTGGGCTGCAGGCGCACCACGCCGGCCTGGCCGGGGCTTGCGCCACTGCGCGGGCCCAGCTGCAGGCGGATGCCACGGCGCGACCAGCGCACCGGGCGCAGGGTCAGCTCCTGGCCCTGCTGGCGCACCAGCCGGCCGAGCAGCACCATCGCCAGGTCCAGCTTGGCTTCCAGGCGCTGCAGCTGCAGGCTGGCTTCGTTGCGTTCGTCGTGCTCGTCGCCGCGGCTGTCCTCGACCAGTGCCAGGCTGCGCAGCAGGCCTTCGGCGCTGCTGGTGCGGCCGGCCGCGCTGCCCGCCTGGAACTCGGCCGGCAGGGCCAGTTCGCAGCTGAGCGTCTCGTCGAACAGCTCGCTTTCGGCCGGGTGATGCAGCGAGGTGGTCGGCAGCGAGGTCATGCCAGCGATTCTGCCTGCAGATAGGCATGCGCCGCGCGAAGGGAGCGCTGGCCGTCGTTCATCAGTGCGGCCACGGCATCACGGCGCTGGCGCAGCAGGCCGAGCAGACTCTGCTGGCGCTCGAACAGGGCGCTCAGCGGCGCGTGGTCCGCAGCGGTCAGCGGCTGGCTGAGCAGGGCGTGCAGGGTGCTGTCGTGGCCGTCGAGCAGGCTGTCGGCCTGGTCGAGGGATTCTTCGCCCAAGGCTCTCTCGAAGGCATCCAGCTGCGCATGCAGTTCCTGCAGGCTCATGGCGCCACCGCGGCCGGGCGGCGCTGTTCGTGCGGGATCGCGTTCCAGGCGCTGTCGATCTCGCCCAGCAGCTGCAGCGATTCATCCAGCGCGGCACGGTCGTTGTGCAGGTTGGCCTCGGTCAGGCGCTGCAGCACGTAGTCGTACAGCGCCGACAGATTTCCGGCGATCTCGCCACCGGCCTCATGGTCCAGCGAGCCGTTGAGGTGGCCGACGATCGCGCAGACTTCGCCGATCGCCTTGCCCTTGCCGGCCTGGTCACCGCGTTCAAGGCTGGCCAGGGCGCGGCGCACGCGCTCCAGCGCGCCGGCCAGCAGCATCGCCACCAGCTTGTGTGGATCGGCATCGGCGACCGCACTGGTCACCCCCACCTGGCGGTACTGCTCGGCATATTGACGGCTGGAACCGTACATTCGTGATTCTCCTTGCGCGGGGTGCCGTCGGGTGATCGCGGGGATCGGTGCCGACGGCGCGGCGATGATTGCTGTTGCGTCCGTTATCGGTGCATTGCGCGGCAAACTTGAGTGCCGTGCATGTCCGTCAGCGGTTCAACTGGGCCAGCTGCTGCTGCAGCGCGGTGTTGCTCTGCTGCAGCTTGCCCATCAGGCTGTCCAGCGCCAGGAACTGCTTCTTGTAGCGCTCTTCCACGCTCTTCATGCGCGTGTCAAGGTCCTTGCGGCGCTTGTCGATGTTGTCCAGCGTGGTGTTCAGGCCCTTGGTGCGGGCAACGAAGGCGCCTTCCTTGCCGACCGTCGTGCTGACATAGCCGTCGACCAGCGTGTACAGCTTGCCGGCACCGCCGGTATCACCGGTGATCGCCTGGCGCATCTTCTCCGGCTGGCTGGCCAGTGCGGCGGCGAACTTGGTGGTGTCCAGGATCAGCGTGCCGTCGGCATTGGGATAGCCACGGGTATCCAGGCCGATCGCCTTGGCATCGAGCTTGTCACCGGCCAGGTCCTTGAGCACGCTCGACATCACCGAGCGCAGCTGGCTGGTGGCGCCGCGCATCTGCGCATCGCCGGTCAGCGTGGAGGCTTCCTTGGTCTTGGCGTCGTACTTGGTTTCGGTGTTGATCGCCGCCAGTGCAGCGTTGTAGGCGGTGACGAACTCCTGCATCACCTTGGTGGCTGCCGCAGTGTCCGTGCTGATGGTCACCGTGCTGGTGCCCGGCATCTTCAGGTTCAGGGTCAGGCCCGGAACCGCATCGGCCACGGTGTTGCTGGCGCTGACGACCTTCACACCATCGATGGTCAGCTCGGCGTCGGCGGCGGCGGTGTTCTGCTTGAGGCTGTTGACCAGGCCGCCCAGTTTGGCGTCGCTGCCGGCGTATTCGAGCTTGATCGCGTTGGCGGCACCGGTCTTCTCCTGGGCGATCGACAGGTACTGGTTGTCGCCGGAGCTGATCAGGGTGGCCTGCACGCCTTCCTTGCGGCCGGCCGCATCGATCTTGTTGCGGATGGTGGTCAGCGTGTCGCCGTCCTCCACCTCCACGTTCATGGTCTTGGCCTTGTCGCCCACGCCAACGGTCAGCGTCAAGGTTCCGGCAGCAAACGTGTCGGTCTTGGGTACCGAGGTATCGGCGATCAGTTTGTGCGCTGTCGCCAGCGAGGTGACATTGACCACGTGCGTGCCGTTGGAGGCCGCAGCCTTGGTGGTGCCAACGTCATACAGCGCGACCGACGCCGTCAGGATCTCGTCGGTGCCCTTGTCGCCGCCCTTGCTGGCGGTCACCGTGCGCGTGTCGAACGCCGTGGTGGCCTTCAGTGCGGTCAGCGCCGTCTTCAGCTTGTCGAAGGCAGAGGTGATGGTGCCGATCGACGACAACTGCATCTTGGCCTTGGACTGCTGCAGGTTCAGCGCATTGTCGGCGGGCTTGCGGTCAGCTGCGACCAGCTGGTTGACGATGCTGGAAATATCCAGTCCCGAGCCAATGCCACCGTATCCAAAGTCTGCCACGTCGTTTCTCCTGGTATCCGGGCCCGGCCGTCGTGCGGTGGCCCGTCGTCAACGAAAATAGCGGCCTGCGCCGCTGGGTCTTGAGGACTTCGTCGATGCACGTGCCGTGCCAATCGCCTGGCGCGGGTTCTGGCACGCGGGTTGCAGGAGGGCTGGGGCAGGGTGCGGGTAGGTTCACCGCGGGCTGCCGGGAGTCTGCAAAAAGCCCTCCCCCAATGCAGGGGAGGGATCAGGCTACTGACAATCGGGGGGAGACGAAGCCGCCCGGTACGTACAGTCAAAGGTACAGCGCTGAAAGAGAGGTCCGCAGGAGCGGGCGATGCCAAGCCGGTTCGGGAGTGATCCCGGGCCGGGCATGGCCCGCGCCTTCGTGCATCGTGGCTTCCCGGTTGCCGCTACCGTCGGTTCGACCCGACGGTAGCGGCGCCTTCTTGCCGTGGATCAGCGCAGCAGGCTGAGCACGCCCTGCGGCACCTGGTTGGCCTGGGCCAGCATGGCCGTACCGGCCTGCTGCAGGATCTGGGTGCGGGTCAGTTCGGCGGTTTCCTTGGCGAAGTCGGTGTCCTTGATGCGGCTGCG
>NZ_JCAFTB010000013.1:0-84393 GCF_059369855.1 Stenotrophomonas sp. YJH_SMC_138 | reverse complement strand
GACCAGCGTCACGCCCTCGCCGGGCCACGGTGCGATCTGGCTGTCCAGGTAGTTGGCCGGAATGCGGAAAGTGTTCGGCCCGAGCTTCACGTCCACGGGCGCATCGGTATAGGTGTGGCCGTTGATCGTGCGGCCGGTCTGGGGTGCGCCGGACATGGCGGGATTCCTTTCGTGTTCGGTGGACGGCGGCCGTGCACACGCGCTGGCACTCGTTGCGACGGCGAGTGCAAGCGTCAGGCAACGGCCGGGGGACATCACGTGCATGGGCATTCCATTGCAGGGTTCCAGCGCCACTATAGGGAACCGGGCGTCAACGGAACAGGAACCGCGTCGCAGCCCTTCACGGCACCAGGCAGCGTTCCACCTGCAGCGACAGCGCCTGGCAGGCGTTGAACAGACCTTCGACCACGGCGGCGGAGGGACAGCAGGCAGGATCGTCGTTCTCCCGTGCCACATGCGCGGCATGCAGCACCGCGGTCAACGCCGTGATGCCCGAAACGCTGCGGGTCGCCAGGGCCATGTCGAAGGCGCGGCCGGGGCTCAGGCACATTTCACTCCAGGCCTCGCCATCAGCGCGCAGGTTCCTGCCGTGGCCTTTCAGGTGTGCAAAGAATGCCGATGGGGTGACGAACTCGGCTGATTCGCGGAGCGCGTCCTCCAGCGTTTCGGCCAAGGCAGCGGGAAGATCAAGTACAGCGGCACCCAGCAGCGCGTGCAGGCGGGGATGGTCGGGAAGACGTTCGGGCATGACGGCAACCTCACGATGTGGCCACCTGCAGATGCAAGGTGGCGGACGGTGCGGGTTGGCGTGCCGGATACGTACCGCTAAAGCCGGCGGATCGGAAGATCCCCACGCACCGTCCACCATGAGCCGGTAGGCGGTGCATTGTCGCGGTTGCAGCTTCGGCTGCAATCGCGACCGGTAGCGGTACGTAAGTTCGGGACGCCAATCCCGGCCAGGGCGAGTGCCTTGGCGCGGCGATGATGGGCGCACTCCATCGCCGAAGCAAAGTAGGAAAAGTCCGCGCTGACGCGTTCCTACGCTGGTTGCGTCACAGGATGGCGAACCGTCCACCGACTGACGTGCTTCGTTGATACATCGCGCCTGCCTGCGCGTACTACCCAACGATCACATCGAGCCGAACGCGACACGCCGACCATGGCGATCGCGCAGAAATTCGCAATACGCACGGCCTCCGCCTTCAGCTGGAGCACAGACGTTCCGCGCTGGATGCACACCGGGAACGCTTGCATGGAGGAGCCCACAGGCACATTCGAGCGCGATCTGATCACAACGAAATGTCTGCGCCACGCCATTTTCGTACGAGATCCGCGAGGTGAGGACTATAGTCGCCGACCTCAATGGATCAAGAGCTCATTATGGAATTCACTTCCTGGCGCAACATTCTTGTTGCCGCTGGCGTGGCGGTCGCACTTTCCGTGGCCGCCTACAACGACCATCACCGTCATGCCCTCACTGACGGTGCCGAAGGGCGCGATGCAGTGGGCCTCGTCACCGAGGTGCATTGGGATGAGAAAAGGGGCAGAAAGAGCAACTTCGTCCTGAATGTCGAGTTCGAAACCGAAGACGGCCAATCACGCGTCGAGAAGATCGCGGTCTCCAACGACCTTGGCAATCGGATGCGTGCCACCGACGAGGCGGAAGAGATTGATATCCGCTACAACGCCGAGGATCCATCGGTGGCTGTGGCTGTGGCCGCGGGCGAAGCGGACAACTCCCTGCTGTTGTTGTGGCTGGCAATCGCCTCCGCGCTGGTCACCCTGGCACTGCTGGCCACCCGGGTGGTGCAGGGCCGGAAAGCGCAGCCGGCCTGAGCCATCCAGGCGCGGGCGCATCCAGAATGCGCTCGCGCAGAGCCAAAAGTGTCTTCAACTCTGGCAATCGCCTTCCGTGCTTCCATGGCCGCGATAGGTTTCACCCCACTCGCGCATGGCCAGCAGCACCGGCACCAGCGTGCGCCCGAACTCGGACAGCTCGTATTCCACTTTCGGCGGCACTTCCGGGTACACGTGGCGGATCACCACGCCATCGGCTTCCAGTTCACGCAGCTGGCTGGTGAGCATGGACTGGGTGGCATTAGGCACCCGTCGCGTCAATTCCATGAAACGCCGCTTGCCGGTCATCAGGTGAAACAAAATGATCGGCTTCCACACGCCGCCCATCACCGACAGCGTGACCTCCACGGCACACCCGCTCTTGCCATCCCAACGCTTGCTACGCATGCATACTCCGGAAAACCATAGTACCTACGGAAAATCATCGTTCTTGTTGCGATAACGGTGGGAGCCTAGCATGGGGCCATCCACTGAACGTGAGCCCCCAACCATGAGTTTCAAGGCACTGCTGACCCGCAAGACGAACGACGGCGTATCCACGGAACTCGTCGATTTCAATGAAGCCGACCTGGTGGACGGCGACGTCCTGGTACAGGTCGAGTACTCCACGCTCAACTACAAGGATGCGCTTGCCCTCACCGGCAAGAGTCCGGTCATCCGGACGTTCCCGCTCATTCCCGGCATCGATCTGGCAGGCGTGGTGCTGGAATCCAGCAGGGCCGACTTCAAGCCAGGCGACCGCGTCGTGCTCAATGGCTGGGACCTGAGCATGAGCCACCACGGCGGCCTGGCACAGCGCGCCCGCGTACGCGGCGAATGGCTCAACCGGATTCCCGGCAACCTGAGCACCCGCGACGCCATGGCCATCGGCACCGCTGGCTATACCGCGATGCTGTGCGTGCTGGCCCTGGAGCATGCAGGGGTGACGCCTGCACAGGGCGATGTGCTGGTTACCGGTGCCAACGGCGGCGTCGGCTCGATTGCGGTGGCGATCCTTTCAAAGCTGGGTTATCGCGTGGTGGCCGCCACCGGGCGGCCGGAGCACGCCGAGTATCTGCACAACCTGGGTGCGGCCGAGATCATCGATCGTGCGCAGCTCTCGGAGCCGCGCGAGCGGCCGGTGAGTGCCGAGCGATGGGCCGGCGTGGTGGATGTGGCCGGCGGCCCAACGCTGGTCAATGCCATCGCCGAAACGAAGTACCGCGGTGCCGTGGCCGCCTGTGGCCTGGCCCAGAGCGATGCACTGCACGGCTCGGTGCTGCCCTTCATCCTGCGCAATGTGACCCTTGCGGGCGTGGATTCGGTGAATGCCCCACAAGAGGTTCGCCAGCGCGCCTGGGATCGGCTCGCGACCGACCTGGACCCGCAGAAGCTGGAAAGCACCGTGCAGCAGATCGGCCTCGCCGAGGTGCTGGATGTCTATGAGCAGATCATCCCCGGCAAGGTGCGCGGCCGCATTGTCGTGGATGTGAACGCCTGACGCCTGCCGCGCCGGCGAGGGTGCAATGCCATCGCTGGCGCGCGTGCGCGAGTGACCGGAAACCCAGCGCGCCATGCCAAGCCGCCTTATCATGGGGCGGCAAGGGCACTTTACGCCCAGTGACGTACGCAGGGCAGTATCTGGATGTCTATGGAATGGCGCCCCTCGGGCTGGGGCCAGCGTGTGACCCGCTCGCCGGACTGGCAGTTGCGGCTGGATGGCGAACAGCTCGCGCTTTTGATCGACGGCAGGCAGTACCGCCAGCAGGTGGCGAACGAACACAGCGTGCGGGTCGTTCGCGGCGTGCTCTGGTCCCGGGTCGAACTGACGACCGAGCACGGTGAAGCACTGTCCGTGGATGGGCTGCCCAACAGCCAGGGCTCCCGGCTTGCGGCTGCCGTGCAGCATATGCTTTTCGCGCGCTCCAGGCGGGGGCGCAAAGCACTGTTTGAGCGCGCTCTGGCGGAGATCCAGGCGTGGCTGGCCGAAGCAGACGCGCTTACCGACCGAGGCACCACCGGACGCCGCTGGATCACCCACGAACAGCAGCAGGCGTTGCTGGCCGACCGCCCCGCCCTGCCCCTGCCGCCCGCCGAGCTGGAGCAGCTGTTCCTCGACGAGGAGGTGCACGACGACCTGCACGCGCCCGGCCACCGCATGGCGCTGGACGCCCTGCACGACTGGCAGCTGGATTGGCCCGCCGTCTGGGCCGAGGCCAACGCGACCATGGCAGAGCGCGAGCGGGTGCTGGCCAAGGACTTCCTGGACCGGGTCGAGAGCAAGCCCCTGACCGAGGAACAAGCCCACGCCGTCATCTGCTTCGACAACCGGGTACAGGTCGTGGCCGCGGCCGGCTCTGGGAAAACCTCCACAATGGTCGCCAAGGCCGCTTATGCCATCGACCGCGGCTTTGTCGAACCCGAACGGATCGTGATGCTCGCCTTCAACAAGGACGCCGCCCAGGAGCTGGAGGAGCGCGCGCAGCGATGCTTCGACCGGCTCGGCATGGGCGACACCGTGGTGGAAGCCCGGACTTTCCACGCCCTGGGCCTGTCCATCATCGCCAAAGCCACAGGGCGCAAGCCGGATATCCCGGAATGGGCGGTCGACGCGACGCTGGGCTTCAACAAGCTGGCCGAACTGGTGGACGACCTGAAGGACCGCTCGACCCATTTCCGCACCCAGTGGGACATGTTCCGCCTGGTGTTCGGGCGCGACCTGCCGCCGTTCGGTGCCGACATGATGGCCGATGGTTACGACCGCGATGGCACGCCCTACATCCGCACCCTGAAGGGTGAGCGGGTGAAGAGCCTGGAGGAGTGCGTCATCGCCGATTGGCTGTTCTACAACGGCGTGGCGTACGACTACGAGCGGCGCTACGAATTCGATACCGCGACAGACACCCATCGCCAGTATCGCCCGGACTTCTACTATCCGGACGCCCAGCTGTATCACGAGCACTTTGCGCTGGATGCCGATGGCCAGCCGCCGAAGCACTTTGCCAACTACAGCGAAGGGATGCACTGGAAGCGCCAGCAGCATGTGGCGCGCGGCACCGCTCTGGTCGAGACGACGTCGTTTGGCCTGCGCAGTGGACAGGCCCTGCAGCATCTTGCCGAGCGGCTTGGCGCGTCTGATGTCGAGCTTGACCCGAACCCCGACCGCGAGCTGCCCGATCAAGGCGCCAAGCCGATGCCGGATGCTGACCTGATCGGACTGATGCGCACCTTCATTGCCCATGCCAAGAGCAACTGCCTGACACTGGACGATATGGCGGCGCGCCTGCGGCAGATGCCCGAGGATCAGTTCAAGGAACGCTACCGGCGCTTCCTGGAGATCGCCGGGCCGGTTTTCCAGGCCTGGGACAACGCACTGGCTGACGAGCGCAGCATCGACTTCGAAGACATGCTCAACATGGCGGCCGGGCTGCTGGAACAGGGCCACTATGAATCGCCCTACGAACTGGTGATGGCCGACGAATTCCAGGACGCATCGCGCGCCCGCGCGCGCCTCTGCCGTGCCCTGGTCAGCCAACCGGGCCGCCATCTGTTTGCGGTGGGCGATGACTGGCAATCGATCAATCGCTTCGCTGGCGCCGACGTTGCGGTGATGACTGGATTCGGCGAATGGATGGGCCATGGCCAGGTGCTGAAACTGGAGCAGACGTTCCGCTGCCCACAGGCACTGTGTGATGTGTCCAGCCGCTTCATCAGCCGCAACCCCGCGCAGATCGCCAAAAACGTTCGCTCTGCTGCGCCGGCAATGGGCCCGGTGCTGCAGGCGTTCCAGATGAACCGGCGCGAGGAGGTGCAGGATGGCGTTCGCCAGTACCTTGCGAAGCTGCACCAGCAACTGTTGTCAGGTGCAGTGCCGCAGGGCCGCACCGGGCGCGTGACGGTCTTTGTTCTGGGGCGGTATCGCGCGGATCGCGGTGCGATGCCTTCGGATTGGAAGACGGCCTTCGGCAGCACGATGGACGTCGAGTTCCTTACCGCACATCGATCGAAGGGGCGCGAGGCGGACTACGTGATCCTGCCGGGCATGATCAACCGCAGCTTCCCGAGCCTGCGCGCGGATGACCCGGTGCTTTCGCTGGCAATGCCGGACGGCGATACCTATCCGCTGAGCGAAGAACGGCGCCTGTTCTATGTCGCGCTGACGCGTGCGCGACGGTCGGTCGCGATGTTCACCCTGCAGGGAAAGCACTCGCCATTCCTGGATGAGCTGGTGAAGGACGGGGCAGTGGAAGTAACCGCGATTTCAGGCGCGGCCATCCACGAAGAGCGCTGCCCGGTGTGCAAGGTGGGCGTATTCGTGGACCGGAATGGGCCACATGGGGCGTTCCGGTCGTGCTCGAGTTACCCGTTGTGCCACAACAAGCCAACAGGTGGGCGTCGGGGCTGAATGCCGCTCCCTCCACATATGCCTGCCTGCATCAGGGCACATAGGCACCGTCTCGGTTTCGCCCCCGGCACGATGCGCGCCATGGCGTTTCCGGAAGCGAAAAAGCCCCGGCAGGACCGAGGCTTTTGTCTGGAGGGTGGCAAGGTTGCAGGGTATCGCAAGGTCCCCACACGTCCCCGCCGCGCCCTGCTACGGGATAATGCAGCCGTTCAGACGCAGGCATTGCATATAGTTCCGGGTGCAGATACTCAAGTTTGTACCTGACGCCTCGCATGCAATGTATTGGACCTCGCAGACGGAACAAGGGCCGGGGGCTTTCGCCGTGGCGCTACCGATTCCAAAGGTCAACGCACAGGCCGCAACAGCAACAGAAAGCTTGAATCCAATCTTCATGCCATGACTCCGTTGGTCGCCCTCCTTGGGCATCCGAAGCCTAGCGCGGGTGCCGGGTGCATTCAAATTTCCCGGCGCGAACGTTTGTGCACTTGAAATGATTACCGCCCTTGAATGAAGCAGTTCCCTGTTGTCAGAGGAATGCACCGGTTTATTCGTTCAACTGACCCTCGCGACCGGATGGCTGGCCAGCAAGGGCCGTAGCAACAAAAAAGCCCCTGTTCCCAGGGGCTCTTTGAAACAACTGGCGGAGAGAGTGGGATTCGAACCCACGGAAGGTTTAACCCTTCGCCGGTTTTCAAGACCGGTGCCTTAAACCGCTCGGCCATCTCTCCAATCGGGTCCCGGTCGCCCGGGCAGCGCCGTATTCTCGCACGTGAAGGGCATTTGCCCAAGACCACCTTGCCCCTGCCCTCCGCATCCGGCACGGTGGGGGCCTTCACCGCACTCGGAGCCGCCATGGCCCATCTCGATCTGGCCAACCTGCGCACCTGCCTGCTGGACGACACCCAGCTGGCCGCTGTGGCCCTGCACCGCACCTTCGCCGGGCACCTGCCGGTCAGCAGCGGGCACGTGGTGGTCTGCGATCCGCTGGTGCAGGCCGAGGCGCCTGCGCTGGCCGACTACACCGCCCCGCTGGGCCGGCATCCGGTCGAGATCATCGTGCACAGCGGCCGCCCGGCGTTGGCCGTGGTCTGGTTCAAGCCACGCGAAGCTCTCACCGCGACCGCCCTGCACTGGCAGATGGCGCGCTGGACCACGCAGGACCTGACCGGACTGGATGAGGACAGCTTCATCGGCTAGCCGGTCGACGCTGGCATCGGTTGCTTCATGGACACCGACACCCAGCAGGCGCTGCTGGCCCTGATCGAACGGGCCGATGGCGACGAAGAGAATGAATGGTCGGATGCACTGATCGACCACGATGGCCTGGATGAAGGCGCCGAATATCGCCCCTGGGGCGAGGACTCGCCGCACGGCCTGGTGGTGTTCACCAGCGGCTGGGGCGACGGTGTCTATCCCAGCTACTGGGCGCTGGATACGTCCGGCATTCCGGTCGCCCTGGTCACCGATTTCCTGTGCATCCAGGGCGGCGACGGGCGCGACGAGCGCGAGATTGCCGACCAGGCCTATCGCGACAACCTGCCAGCTGCGGAAGCCGAGGCGCTGGCGCGGCTGGTGGCTGCAGTAGAACGAGACGACGCGGAGGCATTGCAAACCCTGTTGGAGGATGCGCCGCAGCGCGCCAACCTGATCGAACCGGGCTGTGGCGGCACCGCCCTGTACGAGGCGATCCGCCTGGACCGTCCGCAGGCATTGCGGGTGCTGTTGCAGGGCGGCGCATTGCCGGCAATGCCCGAACGCCTGCACATGAGCAAGGTGACCAGCTATCTGGACTATGCGCGATTCCTGAAGAAGCCGCGCAGCGCGGAGCTGATGGCGGTGCTGGAAGCGCCCGTCGTTGCAGCCGGACCGCCACCGGCCGCACCGCGACGCCGTAGTTTCTGGGACCGGCTGTTCGGCCGGAACTGATCGGCGCCGGAATACAGCAACGCCGGGCATGGCCCGGCGCTACCTACCCGCCTTCTCAGCCGGCATCCACCGCCAGCGCACCCAGTGCACTGGCCTTGATCCGCTCCTTGGCCTTTTCACAGGCGCCACCGCAATCCAGGCGCGAGGCCTCCAGCTGCGGCGGCAGGTGCTCGGCCAGGAAGTCGATGAACACGCGCACCGCCGGCAGCAGGCCGCGGCGCGAGGCGAACACGGCGTGGCACACGCCCTGCGGCAGCGACCAGTCCGGCAGCACCACTTCCAGCTCGCCATTACGCACGGCGTCGGCGCACACGGTTTCCGGCAGCATGGTGATGCCGAAACCGTCCTTCACCATGCTCTGCAGCAGCGGGAAGTCGAAGCCGGCCACGCGCGGCTGCAGGTCGACCCGGCGCACTTCGCCTTCCGGGCCATGCAGTTCCCAGCGCTGGCGGGCTTCGTCTTCGCTGATGCTGAGGGTCACGTGCTGGGTCAGCTCTTCCGGGTCCTTGGGGCGGCCGGCGCGGTCGAGGTACTTCGGGCTGGCCACCAGCAGTTCCTGCACCTGGCCGAAGCTGCGCATCACCAGGCTGCCGTCGTCGTCCAGGCGCGAACGCACGCGCAGGGCCACATCGTAGCCTTCGTTGATGATGTCCACGCGGCGGTTGCTGATGTTCAGCTGCAGCCGCACCTTCGGATACTGCTCAAGGAACTTGGGCAGCAGCTTGGGCAGCTGCATCTGCGCCAGTGACACCGGCACGCTGGCGCGCACCACGCCGCGCGGTTCGGCGCTGAGGCGGTCCACCACTTCGCGGGCGGCCTGGGCCTCGGCCAGCATCGTCTGCGCATGGCGGTGCACGCTGGTGCCGACATCGGTGACCGCGAAACGGCGCGTGGAGCGCTGCAGCAGGCGCACGCCCAGGTCGGTTTCGAGCTGGCTGATGCGGCGGCTCAGTCGCGACTTGGGAATACCCAGCGCCCGCTCGGCGGCGGCAAATCCGCCGTGGTCGACCACCATCGCGAAGTAGTACAGGTCATTCAGGTCATGCATGCCCGAGTTCCATATCTAGAACAATACGTGGCATTCAATCACCTTTATTCCGCCTTTGCAACAACCTATCGTTCTCTCCGTCGGCGGGGCCACCCCGCCCCTTCCTCCCAGAACATAGGTGACTGCCATGAAGCTTCTGCATCTCGACGCCAGCGTGCTTGGCGACAACTCCGTCTCGCGCCAGCTGTCGGCCGCCGTGGTCGCCCGCCTCGCCAGCCAGATCGACGGCCTGCAGGTCGATTATCGCGATCTTGACGCCAATCCGGTACCGCACCTGCGCAGCAGCTCGCTGGCCAAGACCGACGCCGCTGAAGCGACCGATGCTGAACAGGTGATGCAGCAGTTCCTGGAGGCCGACATCGTGGTGATCGGCGCGCCGATGTACAACTTCAGCATCCCGTCCACGTTGAAGGCCTGGATCGACCGCGTGGCCGTGGCCGGCCGCACCTTCAAGTACACCGAGAACGGCCCGGTGGGCCTGGCCGGTGGCAAGCGGGTGATCATCGCCAGCAGCCGTGGCGGCATCTATACCGACTCGCCGGCCGACTTCCAGGAGCCGTTCCTGCGTCAGGTGTTCGCCTTCATGGGCATCAACGAAGTCGAGTTCGTGCGCGCCGAGGGCATCGCCTACTCGCCGCAGCACCGTGAAGACGCCATCGCCGGTGCGCTGGCGGCGCTGCCGTCGCACGAAGCGGCCGAAGCCGTCGCGGCGTAACGCGTTCCAACGTTCGGCGCCCCTCCCTCCTCGTCTGGGCGCTGAACGCGGGCCGGGATCCCCTCCCCCTCCCGGCCCACCCTGGCGGCCCCGCTGTGCGGGGCCGTTTTCTTTTGCGGCGCGCTAGGCTGGGGGCATGAACTACATCGTGACGGCTGCGCACCGCAGCGAATTTCCGCACCCGATCATCCTGCGCCGCGGCCAGGCGCTGGTGGTGGGCGAACGTTATGAAGGCCCGGAGGGCTGGGACGACTGGTTCCTCTGCGAGGCCGAGGGGCAGCAGCCCGGATTCGTGCCGGCGCCGGTGATCGGCCGCGATGCGCAGGGTGGCGCGTTTGCCACGCAGGATTACTGCGCGCGCGAACTGGATGTGGACCCCGGCCAGACGCTGCGCTGGATGCGCACGCTCAATGGCTGGGCATGGTGCGTGCCGGAGAACGGCGAACCGGGATGGGTGCCGCTGGAGAAGCTGCGGGCCATAAAGGAGAGCCGAGCATAGGCTCGGCTCTACACAGATCTGTAGCGCCCGAGCCCATGCTCGGGCGGCGGCGCGCAGCGCCGGCTATCAGCCAATGGTTTCCAGGCCACCCATGTACGGGCGCAGGGCCTCCGGCACGGTGATGCTGCCGTCGGCGTTCTGGTAGTTCTCCATCACCGCGATCATCGCGCGGCCAACGGCCACGCCCGAGCCGTTCAGCGTGTGCGCCAGCTCCGGCTTGCCGGTGGCCGGGTTGCGCCAGCGCGCCTGCATGCGGCGGGCCTGGAAGTCACCACAGTTCGAGCACGAGGAAATCTCGCGGTAAGTTTCCTGCGACGGCAGCCAGACTTCCAGGTCGTAGGTCTTCACCGCCGAGAAGCCCATGTCGCCGGTGCACAGCAGCACCTTGCGGTACGGCAGGCCCAGCTTTTCCAGCACCACTTCGGCGCAGCGGGTCATGCGCTGGTGTTCGGCGTCGCTGTCTTCCGGGCGGCTGATCGAGACCAGCTCGACCTTCTCGAACTGATGCTGGCGGATCATGCCGCGCACGTCGCGGCCACCGCTGCCAGCCTCGGAACGGAAGCACAGCGAGTGCGCGGTCATGCGCAGCGGCAAGCACTCCAAGTCGAGAATCTCACCACGCACAGTGTTAGTCAGCGGCACTTCGGCAGTGGGGATGAGATATCGATCCTTATGGCTCTGGATGATTCCATCCAGCGAGTGTAGCGCACGCAATTCGTTTGACTGGGCAGCAGATTTCAAGTCTTCCCAGTCGCTGAATTCCGCAACAAATTTAGCCTTCGTATGCTCGTCAGGGAGCTTAAAAGTAGCAAACAGATCGTCCTCAAACTTCGGCAGCTGACCGGTTCCACGCAGCGAGTCCGCATTCACAATCACTGGAACGTTCAACTCCATGTAGCCGTGTTCATCGACGTGCAGGTCGACCATGAACTGGGCCAGGGCGCGGTGCAGGCGCGCGATCGGGCCACGCAGCACGGTGAAGCGCGAGCCGGACAGCTTGGCCGCGGTCTCGCCGTCCAGCCAGCCGTTGCGGGCGCCCAGTTCGACGTGGTCGAGCACCTTGAAATCGAACTGGCGCGGGGTACCCCAGCGCGCCTGCTCGACGTTGTCGTTCTCGTCGGCACCTGCCGGCACGTCGTCGGCCGGCAGGTTCGGAATGCCCATCGAGATCGCTTCGATCTTCTCGCGCAGCTCGTCCAGCGCCACTTCCGAAGCCTTCAGCTCGTCGGCGAAGGCAGCGACCTCGGCCATGATGGCCGAGACGTCCTCGCCCTTGGCCTTGGCCTGGCCGATGGCCTTGGAACGGCTGTTGCGCAGGCTCTGCAGCTCCTGGGTCCGCACCTGGATGCGCTTGCGATCCGCCTCCAGGGACTCCAGGGCAGACACGTCGAGCTCGAAGCCGCGGCTGGTGCGCAGGCGTTCGGCGAGGTCGGCGGGCTGGTGGCGGAGCAGGGCTGGATCAAGCATGGCAGGTGTCGTGGTGGGTATCAGGGATGGGATTATCGCTTGTTATACGGATTTCTGCCGCCCGGTTCATTCCTGGCGTGGCAGAATCGGGCTATTCCGTACTGGTCCGGTCCATGTCTGCACCCCGCTCGTCGTCCGCCAAGTCGTTCACTGTGCATATCCCGCGCAACGCCCTGAAGATCGCCGGCATCGCCTTCGGCGTGGGCGTGCTGTTGTTCGTGCTGGTCTGGTTGACCGGCCGCGACAAGGAGTTCTTCCGTGCCGATCCGGCCGCGCAGACCCCGCAGGAGACCGCGCAGGTGGAACCGCTGCCGGAACCGCTGGCCGCCGCCGCAGGCTCCAGCGACATGCCCGATGCCAAGCCGGCCCCGGTAGAGGACGACGCCCCGAAGCTGGTCGAAACCGCCCCGCCGCCGCCGGCGCCCATCGCTGAACCGGCCCCGGCCACGCCGAGCCCTGCGCCAGCCGCCACCGGCAACAGCCAACCGATGCCGATTGCCGGCCAGTCGCCGCCGCCGGCCTACCCGGCCGCGGCCCTGCGCGCGGGCGAGTCCGGCAGCGTGGTGGTGCGCGTGGACGTGGATGCCACCGGCTACCCGAACAATGCCACGGTCATCCAGCGCAGCGGCTCACGCGAGCTCGACCGTGCCGCCACCGACGCCGTGCGCCGCTGGCGTTTCACCCCGGCGCAGAGCAACGGCCAGGCCGTACCGGGCAGCATTGAAGTGCCGTTCGACTTCAAGACCCAGTAACTGAACGTTTCCCGGCAGGCAACCTGAACCCTGCCGGTGACGTTGACGCAACGCTGACACTTCCCGCCACTGGCCCGCGCAACACTCTCCCCGTCGTCCATTGACGGAAGGAGTTTGCGATGACCGCCACCACCCACGAAGACCTTCATTCGCCGCAGCTGCAGCAGGACGCCAGCGAACAGCACAAGCCCACGTCGCCCTGGATGTGGATCGCGCTGATCGTGGCGATGTTTGCCGCCGCGCTGCTCTGGCTGCGTCACTCGAATCAGGAAGACGTGGCGCCGGCACCGGTCGGCGAGCGCATGCTGCCCGCCCCCGAGCAGGCGCCGGTGGCCGACGCGCAGGAGCCGGCGGCCCGCCAGGCCGCACCGGTCGGCAACCAGCGCAAAGCCGCCCCTGCGGTACGCAATCGCGAGGCGCGCCCGCTGGCAGGCAACATCAAGCCGACCTACCCCGCCGCCGCGCTGCGTAATGGCGTACAGGGCAGCGTGATCGCCAGCCTGAATGTCGATAGCCGCGGCCAGGTGACCAATGCCGCGATTGTTTCGCGCAGCGGCGAACGCAGCCGTGATCTGGATCGCGCGGTGCTGAGCGCCGTGCAGAACTGGAAGTTCCAGCCGGCGATGCATGAAGGCCGTGCAGTGGCCAGTGTGGTGCGGGTCCCGGTGGATTTCCGTACCGAACAGCGTTGATCGCGGACGAGGGGTTCGTGATGTTTAGACGGAGGCTTCGGCCTCCGTCCTTTTATCTGGAGAGGCGTGCCAACCAGGGTTGGCACCTACCGGGCGATGTGAGCGTGCCAACCAGGGTTGGCACCTACCGGGCGATGTGAGCGTGCCAACCAAGGTTGGCACCTACCGGAAAACGCGATCCGCCGATCAGGCCAGGTTGAAGCCGGCGCTGCGCGCCAGGCCATCGAAGTCCGGGAAGGACGTGGCGACGTTGGCGATGTCGTTGATGCGCACTTCGCCGTCGCTGATCTGGCCGGCAATGGTGAATGCCATGGCGATGCGATGGTCGCCGTGGCTTTCGATGGTGCCACTCCCCAGCCGAGCCCCGCCGTGCAGGGTGGCGCCATCCTCGGTCTCGTCCACCTGCATGCCCAGCGCGCGCAGGCCAGTGGCCATCGCCGCAAGACGATCGGATTCCTTCACCCGCAGTTCGGCAGCACCGCTCACCACGGTCTGGCCTTCGGCGGCGGCGGCGGCCACGAACAGCGCCGGGAACTCGTCGATCATGTCCGGCACCAGTGCTTCGGGAATACGCGCGCCCTTCAGCGGAGCGTAGCGCACCACCAGATCGGCCACCGGCTCACCGCCCTGCTCGGCCGGATTCTCTTCGCTGATATCCGCCCCCATCAGGCGCAGCGCGTGCAGCAGGCCGGTGCGACGCGGGTTCAGGCCGACCTGCTTCAGGCGCAGCTCGGAGCCGGGAATGATGCTGGCGGCGACCAGGTAGAACGCCGCCGAGGAAAAATCGGCCGGCACTACGATGTCCGTGGCGCGCAGGCGCTGGCCGCCCCGCAGGCGCGCCTTGCCCGGCGAGAATTCGATGTCCACGCCGAACGCGGACAGCATGCGTTCGGTGTAGTCGCGGGTCGGGTGGGGTTCCACCACGCGGGTTTCGCCCTGCGCGTACAGGCCGGCCAGCAGCACGGCCGACTTGATCTGTGCGCTGGCCACCGGCGAGGCGAAGTCGATGCCATGCAGCGTCTGGCCGCCATGCACGTGCAGCGGCGGCGTGCCGTCGTCCTGGGTATCGATCCTTGCGCCCATCTGCGACAGCGGGCCGGTGACACGGCGCATCGGGCGGCCGGACAGCGACTCATCGCCGATCAGCGTGCAGTCGAACGCCTGGCCCGCCAGCAGGCCGGCCAGCAGGCGCATGCCGGTGCCGGCATTGCCGCAGTCCAGCGGTGCCTCCGGCGCTTTCAGGCCGTCGATACCGACGCCGTGCACGATGCGCTGCGACGGGCTGGGGGTTTCGATGCGCACACCCAGCTGGCTGAAGATGCGCGCGGTGGCGCGGGTGTCCTCGCCTTCCAGGAAGCCTTCGATATGCGAAGTACCATCGGCCAGCGCGGCGAACATCACCGAGCGGTGCGAGACCGACTTGTCGCCGGGAATGGTCAGGCTGCCCTGCAGCGGCTGGCCCTTGCGGGCGATCCAGTGTTGCGCGTTGCTCATCGTTCGATCGTTCCGTAAACGCCGGCAGCGCCGGCGATGCATCAGGGAGCGGCGGCCAGGGCCGCCACAGCAGCACTCAGGGCACGGCCACCGGGTAGGAGCCCAGCACCTTGATCTGCGCCGAGTGCGCTTCCAGTTCGGCCAGCGCCGCCTGCATCGGCGCGTCGTCGATGTGGCCGGCCAGGTCGATGAAGAAGCCGTATTCCCACTTGCCGTGGTGCGACGGCCGCGACTCGATGCGGTTCATGCTGATGCCGTGGCGGGCGAACGGGCTGAGCACATCGAACAGCGCACCGGGCTTGTCATGGATGAACACCAGCACCGAGGTGCGGTCGTGACCGGAGGTCGGGAAGATGTTGCGGCCCACCACCAGGAAGCGGGTGGTGTTGTCGGCATCATTCTGGATCGGCTTGGTGACCACCTTCTTCAGGCCGTACACGTGGCCGGCACTCTCGCCGCCGATGGCCGCCGCGTCGTCGGCGTTGCGCGCGCGACGCGCACCCTCGGCATTGCTCGACACCGGAATCTTCTCGGCCTTCGGCAGGTTGGCGCGCAGCCACGCCGAGGTCTGCATGAACGACTGCGGATGCGCGTAGATGCGCTCGATGTCCTCGATGCGGCCGCTGCGCGACATCAGGAACTGCTGCACGCGCAGTTCCACTTCGCCACAGATCTTCAGGTTGGAGGTCAGGAACATGTCCAGGGTGATCTGGATGGTGCCCTGTCCCGAATTCTCCACCGGCACCACGCCGAAATCGGCGTTGCCTGCTTCCACTTCCTGGAACACTTCCTCGATGCTGGCCATCGGCAGGCCCAGCGCGGAGCGGCCGAAGTGCTTGAGCACGGCCTGCTGGCTGAAGGTGCCTTCCGGGCCGAGGTAGCCGATCTTCAGCGGCTCCTGCTGGGCCAGGCAGGCCGACATGATCTCGCGATAGACATGCACCAGCAGCTCGTCGCTGAGCGGGCCTTCATTGCGGTCCACCACCATGCGCAGCACCTGCGCTTCGCGCTCGGGGCGGTAGTAGTCGACAGCGGCGGCCAGCTTGCCCTTGGCCTTGCCGACCTGGTGGGCGAAGCGCGCGCGCTCGGCGATCAGGCTCTGGATGTCACGGTCGATCTGGTCGATCTTCGAGCGCACATCGGCCAGCGCCAGCGGTGCCAGGGTGGGTGCCGGGTTCGAGGCGGCCTTGGCCTTGCCCTTCGCCTTGCTGGGCGCGCTGTCCTTGGCCGGTTCGGCCTTCTTCGGCGCCTTCTTGCTGGATTTGCTGCTTGCCATCGGAATTCCTTGTTGCGGGACCCGCACCCGACGGTGCGCGCCGTTCATTGCTCAGCCGTGACGCTGCTGGAAATCGGCCATGAAGGCGACCAGCGCCTCGGCCCCGGCCAGCGGCATGGCGTTGTACAGCGAGGCACGGATGCCCCCGACCACCTTGTGTCCCTTCAGCGCCAGCAGGCCGGCGGCCTTGGCTTCGGCGACGAAGCGGGCATCAAGCCCGGCATCGGGCAGGAAGAACGGGATGTTCATCCGCGAGCGTGCCGCATGCGCGACCTCGTTGCGGTAAAAGCCGCCGGAGCCATCGATGGCGCCGTACACCAGTGCCGCCTTGGCGGCATTGCGCCTGGCGAATTCGGCCACGCCGCCTTCGGCCAGCATCCACTTGAACACCAGGCCGGCCAGGTACCAGTTCCAGGTTGGCGGGGTGTTGAGCATCGAATCGCGGGCGACATGCGAGCGGTAATCGAAGATGTCCGCGCGCGGCTGGCCAGTACGCTCGAGCAGATCGCGGCGGACGATCATCACTGCGATGCCGACCGGGCCCAGGTTCTTCTGCGCGCCGGCATAGATCACACCGTAGCGGCGTACATCCAGCGGCTCGCTGGCGATGGACGAGCTGAAGTCCGCCACCAGCGGCACATCGCCGGTATCCGGCACATCACGGAACTCGACGCCGTGGATGGTCTCGTTGGCGGTGATGTGCACATAGGCGGCGTCGGGCGAGAGCTGCCAGTCGGCGCGGGGCGGCAGCGTGCGATAGCCGTCGGGCTCGCTGCTGGCGGCAATGTTGACGTCGACGTAGACGCCGGCCTGCTTGACCGCAGTCTTTCCCCAATGGCCACTGACCACGTAGTCGGCGCGCTGGCCGGGGCTGGCGAAGTTGAGCGGGATCAGCGCCTGCTGGGTGGTGGCACCACCGGACAGGAACAGCACCGCGTAGTCGTCGGGGATATCGAGCAGGCGGCGCAGGTCGGCCTCGGCCTCGGCGGCCACGGACATGAATTCCGCGCCGCGATGGCTCATTTCCACGATCGAGGCACCACTACCGTGCCAGTCCAGCATTTCCGCCTGCGCCTGGCGCAGGACCGATTCCGGCAAGGTCGCAGGGCCGGCACTGAAGTTGAACGCGCGCGTCATGTCACACCTGTGGGGCAAGACCCCTAGTATGCCGCAGTGCACCAGCCTTGCGGCCTAGTGCGGCAAGGGAAATTTGGTTTCATTGGAATCCATTCGCCGCCGGCGTGGCGCTGGTAGTCGCCGACCTTGGTCGGCGTACGCCGTCAGGCGTCATGCCCGCCGAAAAAGCGTGCCGACCAAGGTCGGCACCTACCAAAGCCGTGTGCTGCCAGGCGTCAAGCCCGCCGACGGAGCGTGCCGATCAAGGTCGGCACCCACCAGCGCGCGGACCCAGCGGATTCAGATCAGCGCGCGCCGAACCAGAGCAGCAGGCTGAGCAGTGCGGCCAGCAGCAGCGCACTCACCAGCAGCCACGGCCAGCGCCGGACCCTGCGCGGCGCGGCCGGCAGCACCGGCGCCTGCTCGGCCTCGTGGCTGGCGTCGTCCTCGGCGGGCAGCGGCCGCCGGCGCGGATCGTGCGGCACTTCCAGCACGAACCGGTGCTGGCCATCGAACACGACCTGGTCGCCGGCCTGCAGCCAGCAGTGGCGCACGGCCACGCCGTTGACCCGGGTACCGTCGGCGCTGCCCAGGTCGCGCAGCAGCACGCGCTCGCCGTGCACTTCCACGCGGGCATGCTGTTCGGCGAAGGCCGGGTCATCGATGGCGATGTCGGCCTCGTTGCCGCGGCCGATCAGGCGGGCCTGCGACAGGGTGAAACTGCGGCCATGGTGCAGGCCACCGACACCGCGCAGCAGTCGTTGCTGCTCGTCGCTGCCATCCTCGTTCTTCGGCGCAGGCGCCTGCAGCAGGCTCTCGACTTCGCCCTGCAGCACCATCTCCACGCCATCCACGTATACCGCATCGCCCGCGCGCAGCAGGGCCATCCGGCGCACCGGTCGACCATTGACGTGGATGCCGCGGATGCCATTGCCGACCTGCAGCCAGAGGCCGCGATCGTCCATGCAGAACTGGGCCAGCAGCAGGGCGCCGTGGCCGGCATCACCGAGCCGCACGCTGCCGTTGGCCTGGCGCACGATGCGCTGCACCCCGGGCCGCAGGGGCTGGTCGGGCTGTTGTTGCTGACTGAAGTGAACTAGCAGGTTCTGCACGCGGCGCAGCCTAGCAGGTTGGTCGCCAACGAAGAAGAACCCACGATGAGTGCTTGGCGCGGCGGCCCTTGATGCGCACAATGCTCGCCCTCTTTGATCATCCCCGCCCTGCGCCAGGAGCCTGCATGTCCACCATCGATGTCCGCCACGCCCACGCCCTGCCCGACGCACAGGCGCGCGCCGCGATCGAACAGGTCGCTGCCAAGCTGTCCGAGCGCTTCGGCCTGAAGTCGTCCTGGACCGCCGACGTCCTGAACTTCTCCGGCAGCGGTGTGGACGGTGCGATCGAACTGCAGCCGGGCGCCGTGCGCGTGACCGCCAAGCTCGGTTTCCTGCTGTCGGCGATGAAGGGCATGGTCGAAGGCGAGATCCAGCGCGTGCTGAAGGAAAAGCTGGGCTGAACCCCAGCGGCGGCCATCACGGCCGTGCAACGCCACCGCGCGCTACTCTCGGGGCAGGCCCAACTCCCACGGGAAGTGCGATGAACCACTACGAGAACGACGACCGCCGCAACGACGACGCCTCTTTCGGTGACCAGGCCGAGCGCTTCTCGCGCAAGCTCAGCGATTCGGCGCAACAGGTCTGGCTGGCCGGGCTGGGTGCGCTGGGGCGCGCGCAGGCCGAGGGCAGCCGCTTCTTCGACGGCCTGGTGAAGGAAGGCGAAGCCTGGGAAGCCCGCCGCCGTGAACGCAGCGGCGAACAGGGCCCGGGCTGGCGTGACAACGTCGAAACCTCACTGGACGAGGCCCGCGAGAAGGCCTCCGGCACCTGGAACAAGGTCGAGAAGGCCTTTGATGACCAGGTACAGGGCGTGCTCAAGCGCCTGCATGTACCCACTGCCGACGAGGTGACCGCGCTGGAAGCCCGCATCGATGCCCTGCACGCGCGCCTGGCCAGGCTGGAAAACCGGGCAGCTTCGGGTGCAGATGCCCCCGCCCCGGGCAGCCATCAATCGCCGGACAGCATTCCCTGAGCGCAATTGTTGCAATGCAATAAATTTTGATTGACAATCGCGAGCAACCCGCCAATCGCTTCGGCTGCCGTTTGTTCCCTCCCCTCACGGCTTCAGGATTGGCGGGTTTTTCGTGTCCGCCGTATACCGATCTGCGCGCTCCATCACGCTTCCTGTCAGGAACATCCTGACCCAGCCGGGCACCGCGACCTTTACACTGTCGCTCTCCGCTTTCGCCCCTTCCGCCCTACTCCTGCATGCTCCCCTGGATCCTGGCCCTGCTGTCGGCCCTGCTTACCTGTTCCCTGGCCGTTGTCTATCTGTGGTGGATCAAGCGGCGGCAGAAGGAGATGCAACTCGGCCTGCAGGCTCTGGCAGGCATGCACTGGCGCGAATTCTCGGTTCTGGTCAAGCGCATGCTGCGCGAACAGCGCGGCCTGCGTGAGCTGATCGATCCGGCCGAAGATGCCCGCGAGCCGAGCAGCGACTTTCTGCTCAGCGATGGCCCCAATCAATGGCTGGTGTCGTGCAAGCACGGCCTGGCCTACCGCATCGGCACCGCCGCGGTGAACGAACTGGGTGCGGCCGCGCGCCTGGCCGGCGCCAAGGGTGGCGTACTGCTGACCGAAGGCCGTATCGAACGCGACGGCCGTGGCGCCGCCGAGAAGCAGGCGGTTGAAGTGCTGGACGGGCCGCGCCTGTGGCCGTTGCTGCAGCCCTACCTGCCCGGCGACATCGAAGCGCGCGTGCGCGCCAGCGCCCGGCACGAAGCGCTGCGCCGAATTGCCATTGCCGCACTGGGTGCGGCCACGCTGGGGCTGATTGTCGGCCTGGGTCTGCAGGGCCTGCATGTGGAAGAGGCCACTCCGGTCGCTGCGGCGCCGGTGGTGGCAACGCCTTCGGCCGCGCCTTCAGCCGCACCCGCCCCGATCGAAGCAGTCCCTGCGGCCGCCCCCGCTCCCACGCCTGCCGTCGCCCCCGCGACCGACGCGCGCAGCAATCCCAACCCGGATGCCGCCACGCTGGAGCGCTTCCAGGCCGATCTGGCCCGTGCCCTGGCCGGCAAGCCCGGCATCGCCAGCGGTGTCTGGCTGACCCGGCAGACGCTGGCGATCAACCGCACCGGCGAACTGGACGCGGTGTGGCCGCTGGTCTGCGAGGAAGTGCTGCACTACCCCGCGCTGCGCAACGTGCGCATCCAGCTCAACGCCCGCCCCGGCGTGGATGAGCCCGTACGCTGGCGGCAGTGCGCTACGTATTGATGGCGCAGCATCCGCGCATGGCGTGGATATACTGAATCCCGATGCGCGACCCCTTGGTAGATCCACGCCACGCGTGGATGCCTTTGCAGAGTTGAGCCACGCGCGAACAGCAGCCGAGCATGGGCTCGGCTCCACATGGCGCCTGCTCAGCCCAATGCCGCGAGATGGGCGATGTAACTGGAGCGCGATTCACCCGCCGCTCTGGCCTGCGCATCCAGCCTCGCCAGGATCCGGCGTGGCAGGCTGATATTGACCCGCTCGATGGTGTCGTCCAGCAGAGCCGGATCAACGCAGATGTACGCAAGAATCCAACAGATGTCCTTGGATGCCTCGGCGGCGATCTTCTGCGGCGCTGAAGGTGTCGGAATCGAGCGCCCCTCATCCAGGGCCACATCAATCCAGGCGAGCGCCGCCTCTTCCGCCGCAGTGAGCGCATCATCAAGCGTGTCGGCCGCTGAGAAGCACCCCGGCAGATCTGGAACGACCACACCCCACGCGGTGCGCTCATCGCCCGCCTCGATCAAGACTGGATATCGCATGGGCCCTCCTACGTCAGTCCTGCGAGCTTCCGCAACGCCTGCACCAGCCCTTTCCCCAGATCCTTCCTTGGGTGAGGAACGGTGATGATGTGAGGGTGCTGCGAGTGCACGAATACATGATGGGATCCGCGGATCCGACGACAGATCCAACCTGCCGCTTCCAGTTCCCGGATGAGGTCCCTGCTCTTCATGCAGGGACGATACACATCGTACACACGCCCCGACAGAGTTCAAGGCGACAGTCGTTTCGGCAGAGTAGATCCACGCCATGCGTGGATGGAATCCCTATCGCGCGCCCGGCGCGAAGCGCGCCACCAGGTCCCAGGCATCCCCCAGGAACACCTGGCGAACGCGGGTGATCGGCTGTTCGCCACGCCAGGTCAGGCGTTCGATCACCAGGCAGGCGGTACCGGGCTTCACATCCAGCAGCCTGGCGGTGGCAGTATCCGCGCCCCAGGCACTGATGCGATGCTGGGCACGGGTCCAGGACACGTTCTGCAGCAGCCAGCTGCCCGGGGCGGTGGTGCTGAAGTCGACCTCCAACACCTCGGGCACGCCCACCGGGCTGATCAGGCGGTGCTCAAGCGCCAGCGGGCGGCCATCGGCCAGGTGCAGGCAGCGCATCGCCAGCAGCATTTCGCTGCCGGCCAGCTCGACTTCGCCGGCATTGCCGGCATCGGCCAGGCGCAGGTCGCGCTGCAGCAGTCGATAGGCGTACTGATGTCCCCGCGAGCCGACTTCCATCGCGATATCGGGAATCTCCAGCGCCACCTGCTCCAGGTGCGGTGGCTGACGCGCCACGAACGAACCCGCGCGACGGCGGCGCTCGATCATGCCGCTCTCGGCCAGTGCGGTCAGCACCTTGTTCACCGTCATCCGCGAGCATCCGTACTGCTCCATCAACTCGTGCTCGTACGGAATCCGGAAGCCCGGCGCCCACTCTCCACTGAGGATGCGGCTTTCCAGATCGCTGCGGATACGCTGGTTGAGCGTGGCGGACTTGCTGGCCTTCACGTAATGGGGTCTCGGTGGCGGGAGGCGATCAGCCCAGCACGCCGCGCAGGGCGGCAGCGAAGGCGCTGGTGATCGCCTCGCGCTGCAGGTGGCGGCCCTCGGCCACGCACTGGCGGCCATGGCGCCAGACCGATCGCAGCGCGCCATTACGTGCGGCGAACACCCAGCTGTCAAGCCATGCGTCATCCTGTCGCGCCTGCAGCGCCGGGTGTGCGGCGTCCAGTTCAACCAGGTCGGCACTGGCGCCCACCTGCAGGCCAGCGGCCACGCCCAGCGCCTGTGCACCACCGTGCAGTGCGCCTTCGAACAGGAAGCGGCCGGTGCTGCGGGTGGCATCCGGGGCCAGTACGTTGCGACCGCGCAGGGTCAGACGCTGGCCGTATTCGAGCAGGCGCAGTTCTTCGGCCGCGTCGATCAGCACATTGGAATCGGAACCGACGCCGAAGCGCCCGCCCTCGCGCGCGAACGCCTGCATCGGGAACAGGCCGTCGCCCAGGTTGGCCTCGGTGATCGGGCACAGGCCGGCCACGGCTTGGCTGGCCACAATGGCCGCGCGCTCGTCATCGGTGATGTGGGTGGCATGCACCAGGCACCAGCGCGCATCCACCGGCGCATGGTTGTACAGCCACTGCACCGGGCGCTGGCCGCTCCAAGCCAGGCAGGCCTCCACTTCGCGCACCTGCTCGGCGATGTGGATGTGGACCGGGCCGTCGGTCAGCGGCAGCAACGCACTCAGTTCCTCGCCGGTGACCGCACGCAGGCTGTGCGGTGCGATGCCGAGCACCGCGTCGGGCAGCGCGGCCAATGCCGGCTTGGCGGCCTCCAGCAGCTGCGCGAAGCCGTCCACGTCGTGGATCAGGCGCCGCTGCGCTGGATTCGGCGCCGCCCCGCCGAAATCGGCATGTGCATAGAACACCGGCAGCAGGGTCAAGCCAATGCCGGTCTGGTCGGCGGCGGCGGCGATCCGCGCACTCATCTCGGCGCGGTTGGTATACGGCCGGCCGTCGGCATCGTGGTGCAGGTAATGGAACTCGCCGACGCGGGTGAAGCCACTTTCCAGCATTTCCATATAGGCCTGGGCGGCAATGGCCTGCACCGCGTCTGGGCGCAGGTGGGCCAGGAAACGGTACATCAGCTCGCGCCAGCTCCAGAAGCTGTCACCGTCGCCGCCGCCGATCTCGGTCAGCCCGGCCATGCCGCGCTGGAAAGCATGGCTGTGCAGGTTGGGCAGGCCCGGCACCAGGATGCCGACGCGGGTGTCGCCCGACTGCGCGCCCTGCCCCGTGCTGATGGCCGCGATGCGACCGTCCTGCACCTGCAGGCGGACATCGCGGACCCAACCCTCGGCCAGCAGGGCGTGGGCGGCATGGAAACTGTGCGGGGAACGCGAATCGGACATGGCTGGACAACCCGAAATGGACGCCTATATTGTATAGACATATAAGCACAGCCGCGTTGTGGATGCCATGCACGTCGATACCCTCTGGTCCAACGTCCACCTGATCACCCTTGATGGCGAAGGGCTGGGTGTCATCCGCGATGGCGTCCTGGCCTGCGCCGACGGCCGCATCGTCCACGTCGGCGCGGCCGGCAGCGACGCCCACCTGCAGCCGACCACCCGCATCGATGGCGAAGGCCGCTGGATCTCGCCCGGCCTGATCGACTGCCACACCCACCTGGTCTACGCCGGCAACCGCGCCAATGAATTCGAGCAGCGCCTGCAGGGCGTCAGTTATGCCGAGATCGCCCGTGCCGGCGGCGGCATCGTCTCCACCGTGCGCGCCACCCGTGCTGCCACCCCGGAACAGCTGGCCAGCGAAAGCCGGCCGCGCCTGCTGGCGATGCGTGCCGAAGGCGTGACCACGATCGAGATCAAGTCCGGCTACGGCCTGACCCTGCCCGACGAACGCAAGCAGCTGCAGGTCGCACGCGCGCTGGGCGAGGAATGCCGGGTCAACGTGGTGACCACCTTCCTCGGCGCCCACGCGGTTCCGCCAGGCCGCGAAGCACAGGAATACACCGACGAGGTGTGCAACGTGATGATTCCGGCCATCGCCGCCGAAGGCCTGGCCGAAGCGGTGGATGTGTTCTGCGAGAACATCGCCTTCTCGCCGGCGCAGGCGCGCCAGGTCTTTGAAGCGGCGCGCGCCAACGGGCTGTCGGTGAAGATCCACGCCGAGCAGCTGAGCAACCAGCATGGCGCCGAACTGGCGGCCCGCTTCGGGGCACTGTCGGCCGACCATATCGAACATCTGGACGATGCCGGCATCGCCGCGATGGCCGCTGCCGGTACCGTCGCCGTGCTGCTGCCCGGTGCCTTCTATTTCACCCGCGATACCACCCTGCCGCCGATCGCCGCGCTGCGTGCGGCCGGCGTACCGCTGGCGCTGGCCACCGACAGCAACCCGGGCACTTCGCCGCTGACCAGCCCACTGCTGGCGATGAACATGGGCGCCACCCTGTTCCGCCTGACCGTGGACGAGTGCATCGCCGGCTTCACCCGTGAAGCGGCGCGCGCACTGGGCCATGGCGAGCGCATCGGCCGCCTGGCGGTGGGCATGGACTGCGACCTGGCGATCTGGGACATCGATGCCCCCGCCGACCTGGTCTATCGCATTGGATTCAACCCGCTGCACGCGCGCGTGGTGCGCGGACAGCCCGACCTGCCTGCCTCCTGGAGCAACACATGAGCAACACCCTGGTTCTTCGCCCCGGCCATGTCACTCTCGCCCAGTGGCGGCAGGTCTATCGCGGTGCGCCGCTCGCACTGGACCCGGCCGCGCTGCCGGTGGTGCGCGCCAGTGCGGCGGCGGTGGCCGCCATCGTCGCCAAGGGCGCGCCGGTGTATGGCATCAATACCGGCTTCGGCAAGCTGGCCAGCGTGCGCATCGAGCGCGAAGACCTGGCCACCCTGCAGCGGAACATCGTGCTCTCGCATGCCGCCGGCGTGGGCGAGCCGATGCCGGCCAGCGTGGTGCGCCTGATGATGGCGCTGAAGCTGGTCAGCCTGGCGCAGGGTGCTTCGGGCATCCGCGAGGAAACCCTGCTGCTGCTGGAAGCGATGCTGGTCAAGGGCGTGCTGCCGGTGGTGCCCGCGCAGGGCTCGGTGGGTGCCTCGGGTGACCTGGCGCCGCTCTCGCACCTGGCCAGCGTGATGCTGGGCGTGGGCGAAGCCTTCATTGGCGACGAGCGCCTGCCGGCGGTCGATGCACTGGCACGTGCCGGCCTGCAACCGATCGAGCTGGGCGCGAAGGAAGGCCTGGCGCTGCTCAACGGCACCCAGTTCTCCACCGCCTATGCGCTGGCGGGCCTGTTCGAGATCGAGACCGTGTTCCAGGCCGCGCTGGTCACCGGGGCGCTGTCGGTGGAAGCGGCCAAGGGTTCCGACACGCCCTTCGACCCCCGCATCCACGCCATCCGCGGCCAGCGCGGGCAGATCGCCACCGCCGCCACCCTGCGCACGCTGATGCAGGGCTCGGACATCCGTGAATCGCACCGTGACAACGACGTGCGTGTGCAGGATCCCTACTGCCTGCGCTGCCAGCCGCAGGTGATGGGCGCGGCGCTGGACATCCTGCGCCAGGCCGCGACTACGCTGGAAATCGAAGCCAACGGCGTGTCCGACAATCCGCTGGTGTTCACCGATACCGGCGAAGCGTTGTCCGGTGGCAACTTCCACGCCGAGCCGGTGGCCTTCGCTGCCGACATGCTGGCCATGGCCGTGTGCGAGATCGGTTCGATCAGCGAGCGCCGCCTGGCGATGCTGGTGGACCCGGCACTGTCTGGCCTGCCGGCGTTCCTGACCCCGCGTCCCGGTTTGAATTCCGGTTTCATGATTCCGCAGGTGACCGCCGCCGCGCTGGTCTCGGAAAACAAGCAGCGCGCCTACCCCGCCAGCGTTGACTCGATCCCGACCTCGGCCAACCAGGAAGACCATGTGTCGATGGCCGCGCACGGCGCGCGCCGGCTGATGCAGATGGCCGAGAACGCGGCCAACGTGATCGGCATCGAGCTGCTGGCCGCTGCGCAGGGCTGCGACTTCCACGCCCCGCTGCGCTCCAGCGCCGCGCTGGAAGCCGTGCGCGCCACCCTGCGTGCGCAGGTGCCGACGCTGGAAGAAGACCGCTACTTCCATCCGGACATGGTGACCGCCACGAATCTGGTGCGCAGTGGCGCGCTGGCGCAGGGCCTGACCGACCTGCTGCCAACCGTGGAACCGCAGGCATGAATACCCAACCCGAATGGCTGACGGTGCACGAAGGCGACGCCCCCCTCATCGTCAGCTTTCCGCATACCGGCAGCGAGCTGCCGCACGACCTGATCGGCGACTACCACTCACCGTGGCTGGCCCGCCGCGACGCAGACTGGTGGGTACACGAACTGTACGACTTCGTGCGTGGCATGGGCGCGACCTCGGTGCGCTCGGCGATTTCGCGTTCGGTAATCGACCTCAACCGCGATCCCAGCGGCGTCTCGCTGTACCCAGGCCAGAACACCACCGGCCTGTGCCCGCTGACCACCTTCGACAACCAGCCGCTGTATCACGCCGGGCGCGAACCGGACGAAGCGGAAATCGCCCGTCGCCGCGACACGTATTTCCTGCCTTACCACGATGCGCTGGCGGCGCAGATCACGCGCCTGCGCGCACGCCACGCTACCGTGGTGGTGTACGACGCGCACTCGATCCGCTCACACATCCCGCACCTGTTCGAAGGCGAGCTGCCGCAGTTCAACCTGGGTACCGCCGGCCCCTCCGGTGCACCGGACACCTCCTGCGACAACGCCTTGAGCGATGTGGTGGAGAACCTGCTGGCGCTCAGTGGCATGAGCCAGGTGCGCAACGGCCGCTTCAAGGGCGGCTGGATCACCCGCCACTACAGCAACATCCCGGGCGGCGTGCATAGCCTGCAGATGGAACTTGCCTGCCGCGGCTACATGCACGAGCCGCTGCCCGACCAGGTGGACGAACACAGCTGGCCCACCCCGCTCGACCCCGCCCACGCCGCACCACTGCGCCACACCCTGGCGCAGGTGCTCAACGCCTGCCTTGAATTCGCTACGAACCGGAGCGCTGCATGACCCGCAACGACCCATCCCGCACCGTCGCCGCGCCGACCGGCACCACGCTCAATGCCAAGAGCTGGCTGACCGAAGCACCGCTGCGCATGCTGATGAACAACCTGCACCCGGACGTGGCCGAGCGCCCGCAGGAACTGGTGGTGTACGGCGGCATCGGCCGCGCCGCGCGCGACTGGGAAAGCTTCGATGCCATCGTCGAGACGCTCAAGCGCCTGGACGACGACCAGACCCTGCTGGTGCAGTCGGGCAAGCCGGTAGGCGTGTTCCGCACCCACGCCGACGCGCCGCGCGTGCTGATCGCAAATTCCAACCTGGTGCCGCGCTGGTCCAACTGGGACCACTTCAACGAGCTGGATAGGAAAGGCCTGGCCATGTACGGCCAGATGACCGCCGGCAGCTGGATCTACATCGGTGCGCAGGGCATCGTGCAGGGCACCTACGAGACCTTCGTGGAAATGGGGCGCCAGCATTTCGGCGGCGACCTGAGCGGCAAGTGGCTGTTCACCGGTGGCCTCGGCGGCATGGGTGGTGCACAGCCGCTGGCTGCCGTGATGGCCGGCGCCTCCTGCCTGGCCGTCGAGTGCCGCAAGAGCAGCATCGACATGCGCCTGCGCACCGGCTACCTGGATACCTGGACCGACAACCTGGACGAAGCGCTGCGCCTGATCGACGAGTCGTGCAAGGCCGGCACGCCGAAGTCGGTGGGCCTGCTCGGCAACGTTGCCGATGTGCTGGCCGAACTGCTCAAGCGCGGCGTGAAGCCGGACCTGCTGACCGACCAGACCTCCGCGCACGACCCGGTGAACGGCTACCTGCCGCAGGGCTGGACGGTCGAACAGTGGGATGAGAAGCGCGCTTCCGCCCCCAAGGAAGTGGAGAAGGCCGCGCGTGCATCGATGGCCAACCACATCCGCGCCATGCTCGGCTTCCATGCGCTGGGCGTGCCCACCGTGGATTACGGCAACAACCTGCGGCAGATGGCGCTGGAAGAAGGTGTGTCCAATGCCTTCGATTTCCCGGGGTTCGTGCCGGCCTACATCCGCCCGCTGTTCTGCCGTGGCATCGGCCCGTTCCGTTGGGCGGCACTGAGTGGCGACCCGGAAGACATCGCCAAGACCGATGCCAAGGTGAAGGAACTGATTCCGGACAACCCGCACCTGCACCGCTGGCTGGACATGGCCGCCGAGAAGATCAAGTTCCAGGGCCTCCCGGCGCGCATCTGCTGGGTCGGCCTGGGTGATCGCGATCGACTCGGCCTGGCGTTCAACGAGATGGTCGCCAACGGCGAACTGAAGGCGCCGGTGGTGATCGGTCGCGACCATCTGGACAGCGGCAGCGTCGCTTCGCCGAACCGCGAAACCGAAGCGATGGCCGACGGTTCCGATGCGGTGTCCGACTGGCCGCTGCTGAACGCCCTGCTCAACACCGCCAGCGGCGCGACGTGGGTGTCGCTGCACCACGGTGGCGGCGTGGGCATGGGCTTCTCGCAGCACGCCGGCATGGTGATTGTCTGTGATGGCACCGAAGCGGCGGCGAAGCGGATTGGCCGCGTGCTGTGGAACGACCCGGCCACTGGCGTGATGCGCCATGCCGATGCGGGGTATGGCATCGCGATCGACTGCGCGAAGGAAAAGGGACTGGATCTGCCGGGAATCCTCGGCTGATCACGGAGGTGCCGGCCAGCGGCCGGCACTACCGAAACGTGTGGTAGTGCCGGCCGCTGGCCGGCTCTCCCCGATGCGGGAATCGGCGGCCTTGACCCGCTCGTCGGTCGTGACCAACATGCGCCATCACCGCTGATGGATCACCGCGATGTACCGCACGCTCGCTGCCGCACTGCTCTGCACGCTGTTTGCGATCCCGCCCGCTTCGGCGCGTGACGTCCCCACCACTCTCTCCACTCAGCTCGACGCCCAACTGCAGAGCAACCGCGAGCGCTACGGCATTGCCGGCCAGGCGGTACTGGTCACACACAACGGCCAGGTGCTCTACCAGGGCGCCAGCGGTGAACGTGATCCCGCTGCCCATGCCCCTGCCACCGTCGAGACCATCTTCGCCGCGCAGTCGATGGCCAAGCTGCTGACCAGCACGCTGGTGATGCAACTGGTCGATCAGGGCAAGGTGGATCTGGATGCGCCGGCCAGCCGCTACGTGCCGGGCCTGCCGATTGCATGGCAGGCGATCCACGTGCGTGATTTCCTCAACCACAGCTCCGGCATCGGCGAGTACTACGACCGGGTGGATAACCGCTGGGTGAGCAAGGGCTACCCCGGTGTAGCGCCTGACCTTGGCGCGGCACTGAAGGTGGCCGGTGCGGCACCGATGCAGTTCGCCACCGGCAGCCGCGTGCAGTACACCCAGGCCAACTACCTGGTGCTGACAGCGCTGCTGGAAGCACACTACCGCACGCCCTACCCGGCCATCGCGCGCGAACGCATCCTGCAGCCATTGAAGATGACCAGCACGTCATGGGGCATCGCCAACGTGCCGGTCGAGCGCGCGGCGGTGCCGTACATCGGCAAGGATGGCGCGTTGCAACCGGCCAATGAAGATCCCTGGCCCAACTACGGCTGGGGGCATGCCGACCTGCAGACCACCGTGGGCGACATGAACCGTTTCCTGCAGGCGCTGGCGACCGGCAAGCTGGTGCGCACGGCGACCCTGGAAAAACTCTGGCAGCCGCAGAAGCTGAGCGGTGGCGGCAGCAATTTCTTCTCCACCGGTTGGGATACCACCCGCAGCGATGGCTACACCCGGGTCGGTCATGATGGCGGCACCCGCGTTCGTGCGCGGTTGGCCTACAAGGGCACGCTGGCCAACGGTTACTGGGTGTTCGTGTACCTGACCAATGGCAGCGCCCGCAATGTCTGGTCCAGCACGCTGGTGGAGAGCACGATGGCGGTGGTTGCGCCCGGGGAGTTTCCGCATGCGGTGTTGTCCGAGCGGCTGATCGGCTATGCGCTGGATGACAGCACCGATGCGAAACCGCAGATGCGTAGCTGGCTGCGCGACAGCAATGGCGTTCCCAACGGCGAACTGGAACGTGCGATCAACAGTGATGGCTATGCCATCCGCGAAAGCCTCGGTGCACGCAAGGCGCTGAAGGTGTTCGCGCTGAACACCGAGCTGTATCCGCAGTCCGCCAACACGTGGGACAGCCTGGCCGAGTGCCACGCTGCATTGGGGGAGAGGGAAGCGGCTGATCGGCTGTACGCGAAGGCCAAGAAGCTGGCGAAGCCCTCGCCATAAACCCTGCTGTAGAGCCGAGCCCGTGCTCGGCTGATCTTCGCCGCGATGGCAGACAACCCGCGCTGCGCGCGATTAGCCGAGCGTGGGCTCGGCTCTACAGGAACACGGCGGGCGGCCATACGCCGCCGGCGGGTGACGCGGCGCTGTCGACCTGTTAACTTGCGCGCCACTTTCGTGGTTTACAGCATTCCCGCATGTCGCTTCCGTCGTACCGCCCTCACCCGTCGCTGCTGTTCCTGGCTGTTTCCCTCGCCCTGGCTTCCACCGCCGCCGCCGCCCCGCAGGCCACCACCCTCGATGCCGTGCAGGTCACCGCTGCCGCCGATGCCAGCGCGCAGGCGCGCGAGGCCCTGAAGCGCATCCCCGGCGCCAGCAACGTCATCGACGTGGCCAAGGCCGACAGCCGACTATCCACCAGCGCCGATGTGCTGGCCTACCAGCCGGGTATCAGCGCGCAGTCGCCGGGTAATGAGGGCACCAAGATCTCGATCCGTGGCTCGGGCATCAACCGGGGCCCGGGCGCGCACGCCTCGGGCATTGCGGTGTCGATCGACGGCCTGCCACTGACCGGCCCGGGCGGCACGCCCTACGAGCTGCTGGAACCGCTGTGGCTGTCGCGCGTGGAAGTCCTGCGGGGCGCCAACGGCTTCGAGCGCGGTGCGTTGGCGCTGGGTGGTGCCATCGACTACGTCAGCCGCAGCGGTCGTGATTCGGCGGGCGTGCAGCTGCACTACGAAGCCGGCAGCCGTGGCTACCAGAAGCGCGGCATCAGCTGGGGCGGCGTCAGTGGTGATGTCGACTACTTCCTGGCCTACACCGATACCGAATTCGACGGTTACCAGCGTCATGCGCGCGGCGACGGCAAGGGCGCGATGGCCAACATCGGCTGGCAGATCACGCCCGACCTGCAGACGCGTTTCTTCGTGCGCTACCGCGAAACCAATCATGAAACGCCCGGTCGCCTGACCCGCGATCAGATCCGTAACGATCCGCGTGCCGCGAATGCGGCCAACCTGGCCATCGATGCGCGTCGCCCGCAGCCGGGCAGCACCTGGGTGGGCAACGTCACCACGCTGCAGATCGATGAAGACTCCTCGTTGCAGGCCGGGCTGGTCTATCACACCTACCCGATGGACTTGAACGAGAGCCTGTACCGGCAGCAGCTGGACTACGCCAACCTCAACGCCACGCTGGACTACCGCCGCCGCCACCGGCTGTTCGGCCTGGACAGCGAAACCACGGTCGGCCTGCGCGTCACCCACGATCTGGACGCCGATGTGCGCGAGTCGCTGCGCTTTGCCAGCAACGGCTATGCCGCCGGCACGCGCACGCGTGATTTCCGGCACCACGGCACCGACAGCACGCTGCACGTCGGCAATACCCTCACCTTCAATGACCGCCTGCGCATGCAGGCCGGGCTGGCACTGATCAACACCCGTCGCGATGTGCAGGTGACCTGGCCGAGCAGCGGCGGCCGCCTGCGCGACCACGACTGGGACCATGCGCCGCGACTGGGCTTCACCTGGCAGCACAGCGCCCGGACCCAGTGGTTCGGCAACCTCAGCCGCTCGGTGGAGGCGCCGCACCCGTGGTCGATGATCTGGGGCTCGAACCAGTACTTCGGGCCAGGCAATGGCCCGTCAACCGGCCGCCAGCGCGCGCCGGTGCCGATGCAGAACCAGACCGCCACCACGCTGGAACTGGGCGCGCGCGGTGACGCGGCGCTGGGCCGCTGGGAACTGACCGGCTACTACGCGCACGTGAACCACGAACTGCTGAGCGTTGAACTGCAACCGGTGCCGAACCTGTTCATCGCCGAGAACAACGCCAGCCCCACCGTTCACCGCGGCATCGAGGCCGGATTGGACAGCACGCTGTGGCAGGCTGCACCGGGCCGGCTGTCGCTTCGCCAGGCCTATACCTTCAGCGATTTCCGCTACCGCCACGACGCGCGTTTCGGCAGCAACCGCCTGCCCGGCCTGCCGCGCCACGCCTACCAGGCCGAGCTGCGCTTCGATCATGCATCCGGCCTGTACGCTGCGCTCAATACCGAATACGCCTCGCGCATCGCCGTCGACTACGCCAACAGCTACTGGGCCGACAGCCATGTGATCTTCGGCAGCCGCATCGGCTACGACGCACCCGGTGGCCGCTGGCAGGCCTGGGTGGAGATGCGCAACATCGGCAACCGCCACTACGCCGCTACGGTCACGCCGGGTTACGACGACGCCGGCAAGGATGTCGCGCGCTCGACCCCGGGCGAAGGTCGTGGCGTCTATGCGGGCATGCGCTGGCGCTTTGACTGATTGCCGCAGGCGGCGCCGGGTGTGATCCGGCGCCGCCGTTCCAGTGTCAGCCGATACGCCAGGCCGGCAGGCGCTCGCTGCGCTTCCAGATGGAAGGCGCCAAGCCGATCAGCACCAGTGCCGCCAACCACTTCGGCGAGGTACTGAGCAGTGTCGAGGTGAGCGAGCCATCGGCGGGGGCGGCCATTTCCTGCCACGGGTTGTAGCCCAGGTAGACGACGCTGCCAGCCCACCACAGCAACGCCACACCGACACCCACCAGCAGCAGGGCCAGCGTGCGGCAGGTCCAGCGCTGCGAGGTAGTGCCCCATTCCCGCGACGCCGCGGTCAGCAGGCCCACCACCAGCAGCGACACCAGTGCCACCAGGCCGATATCGACCTTGGTTCCAATGCGCTCATAGGTACAGGCGCGGCACTGCGCCTCTTCCGCGGCGGTGGCGGCTTCGGCACCATCGGCCTGCCCGGCTGCGGGCTGCGCCAGTGCTGCAAACGGCAACAACGCCGCCAGCAGCGTCACCATGATCCAACGAAACAACGTCCTGTTCCTGCGTGCAGCGACATCCATGCGCTCTTCCTCGTCAGTGGTTGTGTGTCCCAGTGGGCGTTCGGCCATCCAGCGCCCCTGTTTCAGATGCAGTACGACAAGCTCCCGATAGGTGACACCGCCGGGACACGAATCCCGGCCGACCGCGATCATAGCCCACTGTTCAGTGCAGCTGAAAACGGGGCGGGTCCAGGCGATATGAAGGAGCCAACCGCACTCCCCCCCTGGATGACCTGCAGCAGATGGCTCGCACCCGGCACGCATTCCTGCGCGAGCCAGCCCAGTACGGCGAAAAACAGCAGCAGGCCGAGCAGCGGCCAGATCGTATGCGACACGCATACCCGCCACCATCCCTGTTCCTGCATGCCCTGCATGCGAGGCGATGGGCTGCCACCGCCCACATCCTGCGACAGTCCCTCCAGTACGTTGCCCAGCGCCAGCGGATCCAGATCCACACCAGCAGCAGGAACACGCCATAGGCCAGCAACACGGCCATCGGGTAGCGAAGCAACATCGCGTCGATGCCGGCCAGGCGCAGCAGGTACGAGGCAAGGAATCCGGCCGCACCGGTCAGGGCGACGATCAGCGCCATCTGCAGGCGTGGCCAACCCCGCTGCTGCAGGTACCGGCGCGCACGCACGACTTCGCTGCCGTGGTTTACGGGCAATTTCAGTGGACTGCGTGAAAAATGGCGCGAGCGCTTCATGCCGCCGCGAGGGGGCGGGAGGCAGCGCGGCAAGGGACCTCGGGAACCTGATGCTGCATGCGGACATCCTTGCCGGGCACGCGTAGGCGGTGGTGGGCGGATTCCAGCGCGATGGGCCGTGGGTCCATCACCCACAGGCCGCACTGGCGCCGGCCTTGTACCCGCGCGCCGGCGGCTGGATCATGACTTTCCGCTACGAAAAAGTATGCTCTACGGCATGCACGTCTCCCAGCTCACCCGCTCCACCGCCCTCGTGATGTTCGTTCCAATGATTGGCCTCGCCGGTTGGGGTTCGTGGTTTGGTAGCCGCTGCATCAGCGATGGCTGCCTCGGCGTCCTGGTGGCATGGCTTGCCGCCGTGGCCACCTTTGCGGTGCAGGCGTTGCTGGTGCTCCCGACGCATGCCTGGGCCCTCAAGCGGCAGGGATCCCCCGCCTCCCGCAGCTACCTGCGTTGGTTGGGCGCGTCGGCCATCGCTGCCTTCCTGCCCATCGGGCTCGGCTGGGGCTATCTGATGATCTTCCGATGACCTGCTGCGCGTCTTCCGCACGCGGATAGCCGGATCAAGGACGCGCGGCCGCCTTCAGCAACTGCGCGGTCACCTGGTCGAACGGGGCGATGTCCTGCAGTGCGCGGCACATCGCCACTGCGCCTTCCACGCTGGCAATCACCAGGCTGGCCAGCTCGCCCGCCGCTGCGGGGGCGCGCCCTTCAGCGACGAACGCCGAGGCGAGGTGCCCCTGCCAGCGCGCGAACACTTCGGCAGCAGCAACACGTGGCTGGCTGGGCACGGCCTCCACCGGCTCTTCCACTGCCGCGGCCAGCACCGGACAGCCCGCGCGGAACCCGGAACGCAGCAAGCGCTCACGCCACATCGCCAGGAACTGCTGCAGGCCCTGCACCGCACCCCCCTTCAGCAGCTCCACCAGCAGCGCTTCTACCTTGTCGCCAGCCATGTGGGTGGCGCGCGCCAGCAACTCCTGCTTGCCGCCGGGAAAGTGGTGATAGGTGGAGCCCAGCGGTGCCTCGGCCAGCTTGGTCACCTCACGGATGCTGGTGGCATTGAGACCCACGCGCGCCAGCATCTGTGCCGCAGCATCAATCACGCGTTGTGGCGCATCAGAGGGACGCGGGCTCACGGTGGGCTCCTTGCTAAGACAGTCGTCATAGATTAGCGTACCGGCGATTCTATAACAGTCGTCATAGCCATGAATCTCTGGTTCCGCCTGCTCCACCTGCTGCTGTGCAGCCTGTTCCGGCCAAAGCTGGAGGCGCCGTTCGGGGTCTCGCGCCTGCAGTTCCGGGTGCTGCCCAACGACCTGGACAGCAACCTGCACATGACCAACGGTCGCTACTGGAACATCTTCGACCTGGGCCGGCTGGACCTGATCCTGCGCATGGGCCTGGGCCGGGTGGCGCTGCGCGAGAAGTGGGCGCCCATCGTAGGCGCCGGCACCATCCAGTTCCGTCGCGAGCTGAAGCCGTTCCAGCGCTTCACCCTGGAAACGCGCCTGGTGGGCTGGGTCGGCTCGCGCGGCATCATGGAGCAGCGCGTGCTGATCGGCGCCGAGCAGAAGATCGCCACGCGCGCGCTGCTGGTCACCGGCATCTACGACCGGCGTGCGCGGCAGTTCCTGGCCATGCCGAAGATGATGGAAGCGATCGGCGTGGTCGCCCCGCCGTCGCCGCCGCTCAGTGCGGCCGCCGAAGCGTTGCTGGCCGCCGATGCGGCGTTGAAGCAGGACGACGCCTGAGCTTCAGGGGGCCGCCACCGGCACCGCGTGCGGTTCGCGCGACACGACCTGGGTGCGCCCTCCCACGTGCAGCACGTACTCGAAGGACTGCCGCATGCGGCTGTATGCGCCGCCATCCGGCACGCCGTAGTTGGCACCCACGCTGAGGGTATGCCGGCCCGGCGGCAACGGCTTGAGCATTACCCAGTAGCCGTCGGCGGCGGCCAGCCGAGAGTGTTCGTCGTCGGCATCCATGCGGAAGCAGCCTTCGCTGCGGACCCGATGCCTGCGCATGTCGCCCAGTGGCTGGCCGTCCAGCAGCACCACCGCGCTGATCAGGTAATCGTTGTTGACCGCCGCCCCCGCCTGCAGCTCCTTGCAGGACACAGCCTCATCCACCTGGTAGTGCGCCATGTTGATGATCGGCAGCAACAGGTACTTGCCAGCCGGCACCACGCATTCGCGATGTGGCCGGAAACGGCCATTGGTGCCGGCCAGGTTCCAGACCGGGCCTTCCTGGCCCAGATCACACACACGGCCATCCGGGTCGAGATAGGGCGCGCCGCCCTGGCCGTCGGCCCAGCGCCACCAGCGGGCGGTCCATTCGGCCAACGAAACGCCGCCCACCGGTTCACGCGTCAGCGGCGAAGGCACCGCCGTGTCTGCACTGAACGCCGGCACGGCGGCCAGCAGCAAGGCCATCGTTGCGCCACTGCGGCAAAGCCATCCCTGGATTCCCTTCCGCATCACCCACCCCATCGTCCCTGGCGGCCACGCGGCGTGGCCAGCTTCGGCGCCACTGTACCTTGGCGGGCTGGATCCTGTGCAGTGCGGGTACTGTGCCTACTCCAGCGCCATTGCGCGCTTGACCGCCGCCTCGGCCAACGGCGCCATCACCGCATAGCCCTTCGCCGTGGGATGCACGCCGTCGTCGGCCAGCTGCGGATCCAGCCCTCCGGCGGCATTGGCCATCGGCGTGTAGTAGTCCAGATAGACCAGCTGCTTCGCATCGGCATAGCGCTTCAATGCCGCGTTCAATGCGCGCACCTTGGGCGCAGGTGCCGTGCCCGGCAACCACGGGTAATCGCTGACCGGCAGCACCGATGCCAGCACCACGGCAATGCCATGTGCACGAGCCAGGTCCACCATCGCGTGCAGGTTGTCTTCGATCATCGCCTGCGTGGACGGGCCGGTGTTGCCGGCGATGTCGTTGGTGCCAGCCAGGATCACCACCACCTGCGGCTTGAGTGCCAGCACGTCCTGCGGGAAACGCACCAGCATCTGCGCCGTGGTCTGGCCGCTGATCCCGCGATTGAGCCAACCCTTGCCGGGAAAGAACGTCGCGCTGCCCTCCCTGCCCCAGCCTTCGGTGATCGAGTCACCGAAGAGCACCACGCGTGGTTGCCCCGGTACGGCGGCAGGCAGTCGCGCGTTGGCATCGCGGTAACGCTGCAGTTCCGGCCAATCGGCCAGGCGCTGCTGCATGAAGCGCACCTCGTCCGGGCGCAGTCGCTCGGCAGGTTCCACCAACAACGGGTTGACGGCGGGCACGTCGGCCGCCATCCCATGGGCGCTCATCGCGCTACCGAGGGCAACCGCGGCCAGGCCAGCGGACAAGGAACGCATGGGGTCTCTCCGTTGAATGTCTGCGCCAGTCTAGCGCGCGGCCCCGCGCTCAGCGTGCCGCCGACCGCGCCGCCACGCCGGTCACCTTGGCCGGCATCCACATGCCTGGCGTCCAGCCACTGGCGGCCAGGATCGCCTTCGGGTTGTCCTGCTGGATCAGCGCACGCACCGCGTCACGCTTGTCCTCGGCCTGCAGGTAATAGGCCTTGGCGATGCGATAGCCCACCCAGTAGCCCAGATCATAGGGTTCCTGCGAACCGGGCCTGTAGTTGTACAGCCACGGCGACAGATCGGTGCTGTCCACATCCAGTGCGAAGGCGCTTTCGATATGTACTTCCCGGCCACGGGTCCAGGCCGCGTGGCGACCGTTGCCGACATTGCCGGAAATCAGCTCGCCGATGAACTCGGCGATGCCTTCGCCCAGTGAAACACGCAGCACCGTCGCATGCGGGTCGCCCGGCTCGACGTCGGTCAGGCCGGTCTGCTGGATGTGCACGTACTCGTGCGCGATCACGTGCACGAAGCGGTCCTGCACATTGGGATTCATGAAATCGGCTGCGCACAGCGCTTCCAGGCCGATGATCACCCCGCTCTTGGAGGTCAACCCGACCGGTCGGCCGCGGCCGACCGCGATGGTCACCGGCGGAAACGCGGCCTGCGGATAGATCGCCTGCAGGTTGCCGAACACCTGCACCAGGCGCTGCTTCACCGCCGGCAGCTCTGCAAGGCAACCGCGTCCCTGCGCATACACCCCGGGCTGGCTGGCAATGGCCTCGGCCATACGCTCGGGCGTGACCCGGCGCGCCTTCGCCAGTTCACCCAGGCCCGGACTGCCTTCGGCCAGGTAACCGGCCAGCTGGGCGATGCTGGGCTTGCCGCCGGTGCTGTCGTAGAGCGCGTAGAAGCGGCTGGCATCGGTGGTGAGGATCTGCGACCCCGGCGGGGTTCCCGCCGACGCCACGCCGACCGCCCCGGCACAGGCCAGGGCAAGCAGGCAACGCAGGAAACTGGACATCGCTCCGTCCTTGGTGGAGTGCATGCGAAGCGCGCAATCTACCACTCCGCCCCGGCCACCGCAGCGGGCACATGCAGGCCCTTCGGGGCTGTGCCAGACTCACTCAGGCACCTGCCATGGATGATGGAGCACCGCACGATGATGATCGTTCCCGCGTACTGGGCCGAAGCCCGCCTGCAGGCCCGTTTCCGTGGCCGGCCGATGGTCGTGCGCCGCTTCGGCTGGTCCGACGAGGGGCCTGCCCAAGCCCAGGCCCACGCCGACGCACGTGCCCATGAAGCCCTCAACGCCATCATCGCCGGGCAGGTGCTGCCGCGTCGCGAAGTGCGCAGCAACTACGGTGTGGAGGGCGTGCCGATCCGCGAGCAGATCGTACAGCGCGATGGCGATGTCATCATCACCCGCAACAGCTATGGCGCGCTGTGCCTCAACAGCCCCGACGTGCTGTTCGCCGACATCGACCATGCGCAGCCACCGGCTGGATGTGTGATACCGGCCATCGTCGCGGCGGTCGTGCTGCTTGCCGGCGCCGTCATCGGCACCCTGCTCTGGCATTGGCTGGTGGGCCTGGTACTGGGCGTGGCGGCAGTGCTGCTGGTCAACGCGGCACTGCTGATGCGGCGGAAGCAGCGCCTGGCCGCTGCCGGCGGTGCTGAAGGGCTTGCGCTGAAGCGCGTGGACGCCTTCAGCGAGCAGCATCCCGATTGGCATCTGCGCGTCTACCGCACCCCGGCGGGGCTGCGCGTGCTGGCGATGCATGCCACGTTCTCACCCGAGGACGAGCAGCTCCAGGCATTCTTCAAGGCACTGGGCACCGACACCCTGTACGCGCGCATGTGCCGGCTGCAGCATTGCTTCCGTGCGCGACTGACACCGAAGCCGTGGCGCGTCGGTCTGCGTTATCGCATCAGGCCACCGGTGGCTGCGTGGTCAGCCGAACAGGCCAACAACCCGGACCGGTTGGCCTGGATTGCCGATTACGAAAAGAAGAGTGCCGGCTTCGCCGCCTGCGCCTACCTGCGCAGCTTCGGTGATACCACCCGGGTGCATGCCAAGGCCGAGCATGTGCGTGACCTGCATGACCGGCTGTCACGCGCGCAGGATCGCCTACCGCTGGCGTGAGAGTGGCAGACGCTCAATCAGCGCCCTGCACGAACGGCTGCCCTGCCAAGGTAGTGCCCAGCTGCACCGCGATCTGCTGCCCGCCCTTCTCGAAGGTTGTCGCGCACTGCTTTCCGCCCTTCTGGCATCCGACTTCCGGAAAGCCCTCAAGTGACTCGGGGGCGCCCTGTGCCGGACTCGCCTGCCAACCTGCCGCATCCAGCAGGCGCTTGGCCTTGGCATAGGGCATGCCGGCGACGATGCCCAATTGCGTCAGCTCAGCAGGAAACGACTGGGCATGGGCCGTTGAAACCAGGGCCAACGACAACGTTGCAGCAAGGAGAATGGCTTTCATCGCAGTGACCTGAAACGAGCTATCAGGTTCAGCCTAGATCATTTGCGTGGCGTGCGAATGTGCCGGTAACACGCCGTTACCGTGTCTCCACAGTTGATTGCAGAGCACCTCAATCCGCTTACAGGCCAGCGGCAGCCGAGCATGGGCTCGGCTCTACAGGATGCAGGAAGGCCGCTCTGAGGCGGCCTTCCTGTTCCTTCACTTGGCGTTCTTCACGTAGGTATCGAACCAGTTCAGCATTTCCGCCACCAACTGTTCGTTCGATTCCAGCGCGGTGTACCAGTGCGGCTCGTTCGGCAGCATCACCAGCCGGGTGGTGCCGCCGTTACCTCGGATCGCCTGGTACAGCTTGCGCGACTGGAACGGCTCGGTGCCCGGGTTGGCGTCGTCCTCGCCGTGGACCAGCAGCAGCGGCAGCTTGATCTTGTCGGCATAGAAGAACGGCGAGGCCTTCAGGTACACGTCCTGCGCCTGCCACACCGAGCGACGCTCGTTCTGGAAGCCGAACGGGGTAAAGGTCTTGTTGTACGAACCGCTGGTCGCCACGCCGGCCTTGAACAGCTTGGTGTGCGCGATCAGGTTGGCGGTCATCAGGCCGCCGTGGCTGTGGCCGGTCACGCCGATGCGGTTGCGGTCAACCACGCCCATGTCCACGGCCTTGTCCACCGCCGCCTTGGCGTCGGCTTCCAGCTGCTCCAGGTAGGTGTCGTAGGCGTTCTTCGGATCGCCCACGATCGGGAACGAGGCGTTGTCGATGATCGCGTAGCCGGCCAGCAGCATCAGGCGGTACGGCTGCAGGCGGGTGAAGGTCTGCTGCGAACCGGACACCTGCCCCGCCTGCGCGGCGTTGGCGAAGTCGGCCGGATAGGCGTACAGGATCGCCGGCACGCGCTGGCCTTCCTTGTAGCCCGGCGGCGTGTACAGGGTGAACGACAGGTCCACGCCGTCGGCGCGCTTGTAGGTCACCAGCTGCTTCTTGATCTGGCGCACTTCCGGTGTCGGGTCGACCAGCTTGGTCAGTGCGGTCGCGGTGGACGCGAACTGCGCCTCGCCGGCCTTCGCATCAGCCACCGCCTCACCCTGCTGGCGGACGAAGGCATTCGGCGGATCGATCACCGACTGATGCCAGGTCAGGTAGCGGCCCGGCGTGTTGCTGAAACCGAGGAACTGTTCGTAGGCGTCTGCACTGCTGCGGAACAGGCGCTCGCTCTTCAACGTGGCCAGGTCGAGGCGGTCGAGGAACGGACGGTCGCCCTGCGGCGAGGCACCGCGGCCGCTGAGGAACACATGGTTGCCCTCACGGCGCACCACCTGCGCGCCATTCGGCAGGCGGGTGAAGACCAGATTGCCAGGGTTGCCGTACAGCTCATCGCTGGACATGTCCCACAGCAGGCGGCCTTCCTTCTTCGGCTGGTCCACATCCACGATGCGGGTCTGCATCCAGTGACGATTCTCGTCGTTCTCGTACTGGAAGGCCACGGCCGGATCGGCGGTCCACGCGAAGCCTTCGAAGCGCTGCGCGGTGCGGGTGATTTCGGTCGGCTTGCCGTTGAACGGCGCCTTCAGCATCAGCACGCGATCGCGATGCGGCACGTTGACCTTCCAGTCGCCCTTGTCCAGCGCTTCGGCGTAGACCAGGGTAGCCGGATCGGTGGCGCGCCAGTCGAAACCGCGCGGGCCTTCCGGCACGCCGTGCACCGGCACGCGGTCGGCCAGCGGGAGGCTGGCGATCGGCGTGCTGCGGCCACTGCTGATATCCAGCACGGCCACGTCGTTGGCGAAACGCTGGTAGGTCACCGCGTGCGAATACGGTGCCTTGATCGATTCAGTCAGCACGTGCACGCCATCGGGCGCGGCACTGACTTCGTTGAACAGTGCCGGCTGCCCGACCGGGCGCACGCTGCCTGCGGCGGTATCTACCACGGCCAACTGCGAGGCACCGTAGTAAGCGAACAGCTTTTCGTCGTGCACGCTGGTCAGCGTGTCGCGGGCCTCATAGGTGCTGCTCTCGCCACTGCTGCCCAGCGACTCCTGTGCATCCGGGCCGGTCGGTACGCCGCCGTTGGAAGGTGCCGGGCCCTGGTTGGCCGGTACCAGTTTCACCAGCAGATTCTGGCTGCCGCCCAGCCACTGCACGGTGTAGCCGAAGATCGGGTTCAGCTGCACGTTCGGCACCTGCTTCACCTGCCCGGTGGCCGCATCGCCCACCCACAGCTGCACGCTGGTATCGACCGCATTCTGGAAGGCGAAATGGCTGCCATCGGCCGACCACAGCGCGCCGGTGGCACAGCCCTGCGGCAGGTTGACCTTGGTCTCCTTGCCACTGCCGATGTCGACCAGGGTGAAGTCGGCCACGCAGGCCGGAATGCCATAGCCACCCGGGGTGTCATGGCGGCTGCGGTTCTTCGGCTCCAGCCGCACGCCGGCCAGCTTCAGGTAGGGCTGGGCCACGCGGCTGATCGAGGGGTAGGTCTGCGCGGTGGTCAGCAGCAGGCGCTGGCCGCCCGGGGCCACGTTCGGCGCCGGCGGTGGCGGTGCCTTCAGCACCTTGAGCAGGTGTTCCGGCGGCTTGGCGTAGTCGGCCAAGGCCGGGCCAGCGGCCAACAGGCCGACGGTGGCAACGGCAACAGCCGCCGCCAGAGAGGTTCGACGGATCAGCATCCTTATCCCCTGGGTGTGAATGGGTACCCGGAATCGGGCATGGACCCGAATCTAGCACCGCAGGGGATGGGGTGAATGGGCCGGAAGGGCTAGAGGCCGGATGGGGCAAAGTGGGACACGCCCGGAGAGGCCGGCGATGGACCGGCATCTGCCAGGCGTGGTCTGTCGTCACTGCTGGGCGTGCAGGTCCCAGGCGGTCAGGTAATCGGGGTCGACCACGATCATGCCACTGTTCCGCATGCGGTATTCGCCTGGCTCGGCCCGCTGGTACTGGTCGAGCATGGGCGGCAGGTAGCGCTCATGGCCATCGTCTTCGTCGGCCAGCACCACGCCTTCGTCGGCGCTGATGCGCAGCACGGTGCCCGCGTACTGCTCCAGACCCTGCACTTGGCCGTCGCCACCATAGCGGGTGACACCCACCAGCACGACCTTGCCGATCATTTCCTCGGCCTTGGCATCATCCAGTGGGGGCAGCATGGCATTGAATTCGTCGTTCATCGGTGCACCTCCAAAGCCTGTGGGGATAGCGTGGGTTCGGCGGTCCCACGCTGCCAGCGTCGACGGCAACGCAGGAATCTCTCTCGGGGCGCAAGTAGCTGGATCGCAGGCCCGACCGGGCAACGCGGGGTGCGATGGGTGAAAGGTGTCTGGAACTTGGCTGGAACTGCGGCGGATGGCCATCTGCGCCGATGGCGGGACCGTGTCAGGTCAAGATCAACACCACGCGTTGCGTTGCATACACGGTGAAGCGTGACAGCTGCACTGTAGTGGCATGAGCGCCTCCTGTTGAAGGTCACACGCGGGTGCGTTGCTCCGTTGGAACGAATGCTGCCACTCCACGCGGAAGGAACAAGTGAAGATTGCAGGCGACCTGCAACAAGCGGTTCGCGCGGTACCCGTTCATTAAGCTGGCGCCCCGCTCTGCTGCGGCACGCCTGCCCTGGCAGGACGCTAGAATGCGTCCATGCGCACCGTACATGCCCTCCGCTACATCACCCCGTTACGGGAAGGCGGCTCCCTGCCCGCCGTGGTCGAGACCGACGACGACGGCATGGCCGTGCTGAAATTCCGTGGAGCCGGCCAAGGCCCGAAGGCGTTGATCGCCGAGCTGATCGCCGGCGAGATGGCACGCACGCTGGGCCTGCCGATTCCGGAAATCCTGTTCGTCGAGCTGGACCGCGAGTTCGCCCGCACCGAGCCCGACCCGGAAATCCAGGAGCTGATCCGCGCCAGCGAGGGCCTGAACCTGGGCCTGGACTATCTGCCCGGTGCGATCAATTACGACCCGGCCGCGATGCCGGTGGATGCCGAGCTGGCCTCGCGCATCGTCTGGTTCGATGCATTCACCAGCAACGTCGATCGCACCACCCGCAACCCCAACCTTATGGTATGGCATCGCAAGCTGTACCTGATCGACCACGGTGCGGCCATGTACTTCCACCACGACTGGGCCAGCGCCGGCGATGCCTGCGAGAAGCCGTTCGTGCTGATCCGCGACCACGTGCTGCTGTCGTTCGCCAGCCGCATTGCCGAGGTGGACGCAGAACTGGCTGCGTGCCTGACCGATGCCGAAATCGAGCGCATCGTTGGCCTGGTGCCGGACAGCTGGCTGGTGGACGAACCGGCGTTCGACAGCCCACAGGCCTATCGCCAGGGCTATATCGACTATCTCAAGCACCGCCTGAAAGTGCGTGCAGTGTTCGTGCAGGAGGCCATCCGTGCCCACGCTGCACACGTATGACTATGCGGTCATCCGCGTCGTGCCGCGGGTGGAACGCGAGGAATTCATCAACGTCGGGGTGATCGTCTCCTGCCCTGGCGCGCGCCATCTGGAGGCGGCCATCGAAATCGATCCTGAGCGCCTGCGTGCCTTCGCGCCGGCGCTGGACCAGGACGCGCTGCAGCCATGGCTGGATGCAATCGTGGCCATCTGCCGTGGCGACGCCAGCGCCGGACCCATCGCAAAGCTGCCCGCGCGCGCCCGCTTTCATTTCCTCACCGCCAAGCGCAGCTCGGTTGTACAGATGTCGAGCACGCATGTCGGCCGCACTGCGGACCCGGCGGGTGTGGTGGAACACTTGATGACGAAGATGGTGCGGGTACCGGAATGAACGGCACCTGCCGCATTCACAGTGGCAACCTTCGCGCGATGTAGTTGACCACATTACCGATCGCATCCGGATCGACATTGGCCAGGCCAACGATCACATAGCCCTGCGCCGGCAGCACCACGATGGCACTGTTCGATCCGGGCGCACCGCCTTCGTGGCCGTACTGATGCTCCCTGCCCTCGCCCTGAACCACGAAACCAAAGCCATACCAGCCCTTGTGGTTCTGCGCCGTGGTGGCCTGCTGCAGCAATGCAGGTGAAACCAGCTTCCCGCCTTGCAGTGCCTCGGCGAATTTCACCATATCGGCCACTGTGCTGTAGCCACCACCGGCCGACATGCCGCGCCAGGGCAGCGACTTCGTTTCACGGACCCATTGCCCATCGTGCTTCGTGTAAGCGACGGCACGCTTTGGAACGCTCGCTGTTTCCGGCTCGAAGCCGGTGCCGGTCATGCCCACCGGGTGCAGGATGTGCTCCTCCACATATGCGTAGTACGACTGCCCCGATACCGCCTCGATGATGCGTCCCAATACGATGAAGCCATAGTTGGAGTAGCTGTCCTGGCTGCCGGGCGTGAACTGCGGCGCATCCCTGGCGAACCGCTGCACGTAGTCATCCAGCGTCTTCAGGGACGCGGAATACTGTTCGAAACCATCGCCAAAGAAGTCCCCCAGGCCACTGGTGTGTGACAGCAACTCGCGCACGGTCACGCTGCTGGCGACAGCCTTGTTCGGATAGTCCGGCAAGTGCTTGCCGATCGTGTCATCGAGACTGAGCCTGCCATCCTGCACCAGCTGCAGGATGGCCACGGCGGTGAACATCTTGTTGGAGGACGCAAGGCGGAACTGCGTCTCCACGCCCACTGCAATTCCAGTGCTGCGATCGGCATCACCACCGCGCCAGTCCAGCAGCACCTTCCCATTCTGTGCCACCTGCAACGCGCCCGACAGCGCGTCCTGTGCCCGCAGCGCCTCCAGCTTTGCTGTGACGTCGGCCATCAGGGCAGGCAATGCAACCCGTGCCGGCTTGTGCTTGTCCGGCGTTTCAGTGCCCTCGATCTGGAACTGCATCAGGTGCGACGGATTGGCCGGGTCCATGACGGCGGTCACCCACATCGCGCGTTCGTTCATCTGGCCCATCACCAGCAGCTTCGCTTGGCCGGGTGCACTCTCGGTTGATTCGAGTACGCGCAAGGGGCCTGTGCATTCGCGGAATTCGAGATAGTCCTTGGGACCGCTGCCTTGCTTCTTCGCGTATCTATCGGCGAATGCCTGCAACCCCTCGAGGCTGCCCGCATTGAAGGCCGCAAGCCAGTCACCGATGGCGTCCTGCGCACGCGGATGTGCACGCACGCTGGAGGCGGCGCCCACTGCCGGAACAGCCCAAAGCGTCATCAGCACCGAACAGGCCAGTACTTTGCAGAGCAGCAGGCATCCAACAGCCTTCATGGCAGTTCCTTTGCGGGTATCCCTGGGCGCATCCTAGATCATGGAACCGCCCGCTGCATCCATGCCAGGGACCCTGCCGCAGCACCTCAGCCGTGACGATGAACGCCTCGATGCGATGCCAATCGCCCCGCTCATGCGGCAGCGATTCCACGCCCATGCCGATCTGGTACCTCACCGCATCCGGGCCGTCGCGCCAGTAGTACGGCGCGCCATTGCTCCAGCCGCAACAGGCGTAGCGCAATGCAGGCATGGCAAAGGTCTCGCGCAGATAGGCTTCCACCTTCACTGCCTGGGTACCTGGAACGCGGTAGTGGGCCTGCATGGGTTTGATGCAGGACGCGTCGTCCTGGCTGCAGCCGCTGTATTCCAGGCCCGCAGGCTTCCGGCCCATCGCCTGCAGGAAATCCTGGCATTCGATATCCGGTCGCGCCAGGCCATCCGCATGCCCCTCCGCTTCCCATGCGGCCAGCGCCTGCGCAGGCGTCTGCTGCGCAATCACGTTGGCGGCGAACAGCAATGCCGCCAGCCCCAGCAGCAAGCGCGCGCTACGCAGCGGCAACCGGCCAATCGTCTCAGGGCGATCCTTCGCAGGTAGTCACAGGAATGCCAACCGATGCCGTGCTATCGCCGTGCCATCGTCTGCTCGCTGAAGCGTGCCACGCAGAAGTCCAGGAAACTGCGCAGCTTGGGCGTCAGCTGGCGGTCGCGCGGGTACACCAGGTTGATCCACGTCGACACCGGCACGTAGTCCGGCAGCACTTCCACCAGTTCACCACGCGCCAGCGCGGCGGCAAGCATTTCATGGGGCTGCAGGATCAACCCCAGCCCTCCGACTGCCGCGGTCAGCAGCGGCTCGGCTTGGTTGACCATGAAGCGGCTGGACACCGGCACGCTCAGCACGCTGCCGTCAGCATCGCGGAAACTCCAGCGCGTGCGGATGATCGAATGGGCGAAGCCCAGGCACTCGTGCCGACTCAGATCGGCCGGATGGACAATGGCCGGGCGCGATGCGAGGTACGCCGGCGATGCACACAGCACCAGCGGATACGGCCCCAGGCGTCGCGCCACCAGCCCACTGTCGGCCAGATCACCGGTGCGGAATACCAGATCAAAGCCGTCCTCGACGATGTCCACCAGGCTGTTGGACAGGTTCAGATCAACCTGCACGTCCGGGTACTGCTGCAGGTAGGCCACCACCGCCGGCCCCAGTGCATGCACGCCGAAGGTGACCGGTGCGCTGACGCGCAGGCGCCCCATCGGCCGCCCGCGCGCTACTTCGGCCAGCTGCTCGGCGCCTTCCACCTCCTCCAGGATCACCCGCGCACGCGCCAGATAGGCCTGGCCGAAGTCGGTCAGGCTCTGCTTGCGCGTGGTGCGGTTGAGCAGGCGCACGCCCAGGTGTTGTTCCAGCGACTGCACGTGTTTGCCGACCAGCTGCGGCGACAGGCCCAGCGCGTCGGCGGCAGCGGCGAAGGAGCCAACCTCGGCCACTTTGACGAAGGTCCGCAGGGGAGCGATCAGGTCCATTGCAAACAATTGGTTTTCAATGAAACGCCAGATTACCCCTTATTCTGGAGGCAGGCCACGCGCACAGTAGCCTCCACCTTTCCGCCGGCCCCAGCGCCGGCCTTGCCCAGGAGCCCCCCATGAGCCAGGTTGTCCGCATCCACGAATATGGCAGCGCCGATGTGCTGCGCATCGACGACATCGATGTTCCCGCCCCCGCCGCCGACGAGGTCCAGATCCGGGTCAAGGCCATCGGCCTGAACCGTGCCGAGGTGATGTTCCGCAACGGCGCCTATCTGCAGGAGGCGCAGTTCCCCAGCCGGCTGGGCTATGAAGCGGCCGGCATGGTCGAGGCGGTCGGCAGTGCGGTGAGCGGATTCACTGCTGGCGATGCGGTGAGCGTGGTGCCGCCGCTGGACATCGCCCGCTGGGGCACCTACGGCGAGCTGGCCAACGTGCCGGCACGACTGGTGGTCAAGCACCCGCAGGCGCTGGGCTTCGAAACGGCGGCTGCGGTGTGGATGCAGTACGTCACCGCCTGGGGCGCACTGTTGGAGCAGGCGCAGCTGGCCGCCGGGGATTCCGTCATCATCACCGCTGCCAGCAGCAGCGTCGGCCTGGCCGCGATCCAGATCGCCAATGCAGTGGGTGCCACGCCGATTGCGGTGACCCGTGGCCCGGGCAAGCGCCAGGCCTTGCTCGATGCCGGTGCCGCCCATGTCATCGCCACCCAGGAACAGGACCTGGCAGCCGAAGTGGCGCGCATCACCGGCGGTGCCGGCGCCCGCGTGGTGTTCGACCCGATCGGTGGCCCGCAGTTCGTGCCGCTGACCGAGGCAATGGCCCGTGGCGGCATCCTGCTGGAATACGGCGCGCTGAGCAGCGAACCCACCCCGTTCCCGTTGTTCAACGTGCTGGGCAAGTCGCTGACGCTGAAGGGCTACCTGTACTCGGAAATCGTCTCCGACGATGCCGCGCTGGCACGTGCCAAAGCGTTCATCGTCGACGGCCTGGACAAGGGCACGCTGGCGCCGAAGATCGCGAAGGTGTTCCCCTTCGCACAGATCCAGGACGCCCACCGCTACCTGGAATCGAACGAACAGATCGGCAAAGTGGTGGTGACGCTGTAAACACCCTGCCGGCAGCGACGGACCCACTGCGGGCACGTCGCTGCCGCAGGCTCAGGCCATTGAAGGCCCGCGGTTCTCATGCTGGCGGCTTTCGAGGGTGAGCTGGTGCTCGCGCTGCCGGTTGTCACCGGCCAGATCATTCACCGTTTCCTCCATCGAGCGCGCGGGCTGTGCCGTATCCACACTGGCGCGCTCACCAGGAATCAACCCGGCAACCCACAGGCGATCTCCGGCCATCATCACCCGGTCGACGCGCGCGGCATCATCGATGCCGTTGCGCTTGGACTCCAGCACTGCCTGCATGACGTGCTCGTCGCCGATGGTGCCAGGTACCCCCTGGCGGATGCGCTCGAACAGCGCGGCGTCCCTGGGCGACAGCGATTCCATGCCATTGGGCTGCGGTGCGGGCTCCGGCGCGGCCGGACCAGCGACCGGTGCATTCGCCGCTGCCTGCTGCCGCGCCTGCACCTGCTCCGGCTGGAACTCCGCCCGCGTATAGGGCGGACGCTGCGGCGGCCAGTTCTCCGCGCGGTCGAACTCGGTGGTCGGCGCATGCTCGCGAGCGACGGCGGCATCGTTCAACTGCCGGCGCGCATCCGTGTCGATGACGCCGCCGGGGCGCAGCGGCAGGCCATAGTCCTGCTGGAAGTTGCGCATGGCCGCCTGCATGCCGGCATCAAACGTGCGCGCATCGCGCTCGGCACGTGGGTTCGGTTCGGTCAGGTACCCCAACGCCTCCAGCTGCCGGCGCATTTCGAACACCGGCTCGCCCTTCTCACCGGGGCCCAGGTTGCCGTCGGCCAGCGGCCCGGTCAGGTCGGTCACCGTCCGGCGCTTGAAGTCCGGATCGACCGCCAGCGTGTCGCTGCGCATGCGTTCCAGCAGCGCAGCGTCGATGCGGCCATTGGCCGGGCTGATACCCCGCTCGGTCTGGAAGCGGCGCACGGCCTGCTCGGTGGAGGCGCCGAAATCACCGTCGGGCTTGATCGCGGCATTGGCGTTGTTGCGGACGTCCAAGCGCTGCAGGTACTGCTGCGCTTCCAGCACGTGCTGGTTGGCGTCACCCCGGTGCAGGTCCATCGCCCCGGTGGGCGCCTGGGGGGTCGGCACCGGCATCTGGAAGCCTGGTTGCTGCACACGCTGGACCAGGCCGGCAACCTGGGATTCCCATTCAGTGGCCCGTGTGGCGATGGCGTCTGGATAGGGACTGCCGTTGTTCAGCTCACCGCCATTGACCGAGGCCCGCGCCTGCCGGTAGTCGGCATGGTTGGCGTTGACGTTGTCGGACAGCCGCGCACCAAACAGGCCGTCGCGCATCCCCACCACCAGCACCTTGGTGGCGATGTCTGCCTGGGCAGCCCGTTCCGGATGCTCGACCAGCTCGCGGCCGATCCCCAGCGCCTCGCCCAGCCGCTCGTAGTTGTTGACGTGGGTGAGGTGGGCAAAGCCCCGGCCGAAGTACTCCTCGCCGCCGAAGTAGCGCAGATCCACCGCCTGCTTCCTGCCCCAGTCTTCCTCGGGCGCGGCGAAATCACGCGATTCGTGCTGCGCCGTGGCCAGCACATAGGCAATCTGCCGATGGTCGGTAATGCCGTTGTCGATGCAGGTACGCACGATCATCTCGACCGACTGGTCCCGGGTCAGGCCGAAGCCCGACCCACCTTTTCCATAGCCTTCGCTCATCCTTCAGCTCTCCAGTTCCGGAACGCATCCATTCGTCGGGGGAAGACCTACTTCAGCAGGTCCGATTCGGTAGGGGCCTCGCCCCTGCAGGTGTCATAGCGGCGCTGCAGCAACGTGCGCGTGCCGGTTCCGCGCAGCTGGATGACCTTGTCCTCGCGCTCGCACGGGCTGACCTTCGCGCGAAGCACGAACCGCCCATTGTCGATATGGTCGATGTCGCGCCCACCGATGGCCGCTTCCAACGCCTTGGCACGCACATAGCGGTTGCGCTTGGCATCGAACAGGTAGAACGCATGCACCGGAACGTTGTAGACACCGCTGTTGTCCTGCCACACCTGCAGGTCCGGCACGCCATCACCATTGAAATCCGAAACGGTCAGCAGCACGGCGGTCGCACCCTGGGCACCGGTGCCGGCGCGGGTCAGGCGCGGCTGCACGTCCGTGACCACCACGTTGCGCCCACCACGGGTCACGCCCATGCTCCGCACCTGGCAGGTCGTCACGTTGTCGGTGCCGCTGCAATCGGTCACCTGGAAGACCACCTGCAGTGCCGGTGTGAGCCTGCCCTCGCCGGGCCGCAGGACGATCCTGCCCTGCTTGTCGGGCGCGGCATCGGCGGCATGCACAGCGGCCTGCGCCGGCGCCGGGGCCGCCTTGGCTTCCGCCACCAGCGCCGCCGCACCGCCGCCCTGCAACTGGCGGGCACGCAGCAGGGTCATGTGCGTGCGGCACTGCTGTGAATCCAGCTGGGCAACGGCCGTGCTGCCTTCCGGGCACCGGTTGTCGCGCTGGCGCAGCCATTGCCGCTGCAGATCGCGCAGCACCTGCTGATCACGGGCGGTCAGTGTGGAGCGCGCCGCGCTGTAGGCGGCATTGAGTGCATCGTCGTGCACCTTGAGTTCAGCGTCGGCACAACGGCGACGGGCGTCCAGCGCGGTGCCTGCGGCCGCCATGCAAGGCGCATGAGCGGGGCTCAGAGAGCGCGCATCGCCTGCGATCAGTTCGGCACCGCTGGGCACCTTGCGTGCCGCGGGCTGGGGCGACGCCTGCGCGCTTGTCCACAGGCAAGGGCCAAGCAGAAGCAGTCCTGCCAGCAACCGGGTGGCACGCCCCGGCAGGCGTTCGGAGTTCAGCATGCGTTTCCTTCCCTGGGGGCGTTGGCCGGCCCCGTCCTGTTCCGATGATGGATGCTGCCCGGTCGCCAGCGCAACTTCAGCGACCAGCGGTCACAGCCCGTAGGCCGCACTCAGGCCGGCAGCGCTATTTCGGCAGTGCGTAGGCCATCACGTAATCGCCATTCGGGGTTTCCATGAAATGGTGGCCGCCAGCCATGATCACCACGTACTGGCGCCCGCCCTGCGCGTACACCATCGGATTGGCCTGGCCACCCGCGGGCAGCTTGGCATGCCACAGCTCCTTGCCGGTCTTCAGGTCGATGGCGCGCAGCAGGTCGTCGGTGGCGGCGGCGATGAAGATCAGGCCGCTGGCGGTGACTACCGAACCGCCATTGTTCGGCGTGCCGATCTCGATGGGCAGGCCGGAACGGATGCCGAATGGTCCGTTGCCGCGCGCACTGCCGAACGGACGGTCCCACAGCAGCTTGCCGGTGCGCAGGTCGATGGCCCGGATGCCGCCATAGGGTGGCTGCTTGCACAGCAGACCAGTGAACGGCAGGCGCCAACCGGCGTTCACCTGGATGGCGTAGGGCGTGCCCACCTGTGGGTCGCCCGCGCCTTCGGCGCCGCCCTTGTCGAACCGGACCTTCTCGCGTGGCAGCCAGCCCAGCCTGTCGGCCTCGGCGCGTGGCACCAGCCGGTTGTAGTTGGGCATGTCGTTGTAGTTGGCCACGATCACGCCGCGGCGTGTATCGATGGACACACTTCCCCAATCCGAACCGCCGTTGTAGCCGGGATATTCGATGGAATGGCGATCACTGCTCGGCGGGGTGTAGAAGCCTTCGTAGTACGCCTTGCGGAACTGGATGCGGCAGATCAGCTGGTCGACCGGGGTGATGCCCCACATGTCGCGCTCGGTCAGGTCATGCTGCCGGCGCAGCGTGTGATACAGCGAGAACAGCTGCGTGGGTGAGCGTTGTTCCGGTTCGACACCGCCGACCGGCACCCTGCGCTCTTCGGCGGCGGTCAGCAGCTGGCCGTTGCGGCGGTCAAGGATGTAGAGATCACCCTGCTTGGTCGGCAGCAGGAGCGCCGGCACCTTGCCAGCCGCCGTCGGGTAATCGATCAGGCTGGCCTGCGAACCCAGGTCGTAGTCCCACACATCCTTGCGCACCGCCTGGAAATGCCAGGCCGGCTTGCCCGTGGCCACATTGATCGCCACCAGCGACGTCGCGTAGCGGTTCTGGTTTTCCGTGCGTGAGCCACTCCAGTAATCGCCAGCGGAATTGCCCAGCGGCAGATAGACCAGCCCCAGCGCCTCATCACCGGTCGCGGTGGTCCACATGTTCGGCGTGCCGCGCGTGTAGGTCTGCTCATGCGGCGGCAGGCCGCTGCGTTCGGGCTGGTCCATGTCCCACGCCCAGCGCAGCTTGCCGGTGATCGCATCGTAGGCCTGGATCACGCCCGACGGCGCGTCGCGGCGCTGACCATCCAGCACCTGGTGGCCGGTGACGATCACCCCGCGCACGATGGCCGGTGGCGAGGTGATCGACACATAGCCCGGTGGCACCTCGCCCATGCCCAGAGTGATGTCGACCTGGCCGTTGTTGCCGAAATTCGCACAGGGGCGGCCACTGTCGGCATCCACCGCGATGATGCGCCCGTCCAGCGTGCCCTCGATGATGCGCGCCCAGCATGCCGGACGACTGCCCGGTGCAGCGCTGCGGGTGGCACTGGGCGGCGGTTCCGGCAACGCCAGATCAGCAGCGGCATCGGCCAATGCGGCATCGGCGAGGATCGGCGTGGCCGGTTGCTCGTAATAACTCACGCCACGGCAGGCGGCGGTGTATGGAATCGAAGCGTCCTTTACCTTCGGATCGAACCGCCACACTTCCTTGCCGCTGGCCGCATCCAGTGCGATCAGGCGGTTGCGGGCGGTGCACAGGTACAGACGGTCGCCGATCTTCAGTGGCGTGGTTTCCGCACCCCAGCGCTTCTTCGGCATATCGCCGGTGCGGAACTGCCAGGCCAGCTGCAGCGTGGCCACGTTGGCCGGGGTGATCTGCTGCAGCGGCGAATAGCGGGTGGCGGCATTGCTGCGCCCCCACGCCGGCCAGTCCCCTTCGGCAGGCTGGTCGGCCGGCTGCAGGCCGGTGGTGTCGCGGGTCGGTTCCAGCCCGACGCTGGCCGCGCCTTCCGGGAACGGCTGGTGCCCGTCCACTTCGCCGTGCGGCGCGAACGCCAATCCGAAGGCAGCGACGAACACCAGCATCAGCACGCCGGCCACGCTGCGCGACAGGCGCCTGGAAACCGGTTGGTGGAGGGTGGGCGCCAGCAGCGCCAGCACGATGCCAAGCGCGGTCACCAGGCCGAGCCGCGGTACCCAGCGCCAGTAGTCGCTGCCCGACTCCCACCAGGTCCACAACAGCGTACCGGCGAACACCAGCGCATACAGCAGCGCGCCGCTGCGGCGATTGCCGAACAACAGGAGGCCACTGGCCAGCAGGCCGGCCCCGGCGATGGCGTAGTACGCCGAGCCGCCCAGGCTGAGCAGCCATGCGCCGAGCCCGCCGATGACCAGGCCGAGCAGGACCAGCAGCAGCGACAGCACGGTAACGAGAGGATGCCGGGAGGCGCGGACGGGAGCAGGAGCGGACGGCGGCGTGGCGGACATCGTCGATCTCCGGGGACAGCATGCGCCGTTATCCCACCGCCGACGTGAAGCGCGCGCGTATGTGCGGCATCCTGATACGACGACGCCGGCACAGGGCCGGCGTCGTCGCGTAGCTCAATCTTGCGGCAGGATCACTCCTGTGCGGCGTCCTCGCTGCTGGAAGCCGCCGGGGCGCCATCGGTCGTGGTCGCGGCCGGGGCCGGGCCAGGCACTGCCATCTCATCCTCGTCCTCGTCGATCGAGGCATCCATGCGCTCCACCGCCTGCAGCTTCTCGTCCTTGGACAGGCGGATCAGGGTCACGCCCTGGGTGTTGCGGCCGACGCGGCTGATTTCCGAGCCACGCGTACGCACCAGGGTGCCACCATCGGAGATCAGCAGGACTTCGTCGCTGGAGCCCATCAGCACTGCGGCGACCAGCTTGCCGTTGCGCTCGGTGGTCTGGATGCCGATCACGCCCTGCGTACCACGGCCCTTGCGCGGGTAGTCCGGCAGCGGGGTGCGCTTGCCGTAGCCGTTCTCGGTGGCGGTAAGGATGTACTGAACGCTGGCGTCGTCGGCGCCGTCGATCACCGCGTCGCCATTGGCGACAGCTTCCTCGACACCGTTGTCGTCCTCGTTCTCGTCCTCGCTGCCACCGGCACTCTCGGCCACGATCAGGCTGACCACTTCCTCGCCGGCCGGCATCTTGATGCCGCGCACGCCGGTGGCAGTACGGCCCATCGAGCGGACCTTGTCCTCACCGAAGCGCACGGTCTTGCCGTTGGAGGCGAACAGCAGGATGTCGCGCTGGCCGTCGGTCAAGCCGACGCCGACCAGCGCATCGCCCTCGTCCAGGTTGATCGCGATCTTGCCGCGGGCCAGGCGGAAGGCGAACTCGCTCAGCGGGGTCTTCTTGACCGTACCGTTCTTGGTGGCGAAGAACACGAACTGGCCATCGGCGTACTCGCGCACCGGCAGCACGGCCTGCACGCGTTCGCCCGGCTCCAGCGGGATCCAGTTGATGATCGGACGGCCGCGGGCGTTGGAACCGGCTTCGGGCAGCTGGTAAACCGGCAGCCAGAACACCTTGCCCGAGCTGGTGAAGGTCAGCAGCGTGTCGTGCGTGTTGACCAGCCACAGCTGTTCGATGAAATCCTCTTCCTTGGTCGCCGCCGCGCTGCGGCCACGGCCACCACGGCGCTGTGCGCGGTACACGCTCACCGGCTGCCGCTTCACGTAACCGGCATGCGACACGGTAACCACCACGTCTTCCGGCGCGATCAGGTCGAGGATGTCCAGGTCTTCTTCGCTGTGGCGGATTTCGGTACGACGTTCGTCGCCGAATTCGGCCTTGACGTTGACCAGCTCCTCGCGGATCACCTGCAGCAGGCGGTCGGGATCTTCCAGGATGTGGATCAGCCCGGCGATCACTTCCAGCAGCTGCTTGTACTCGTCGGTCAGGCGGTCCTGCTCCAGCCCGGTCAGGCGGTGCAGCCGCATCTCCAGGATCTGGGTGGCCTGGATCTCGGTCAGCTGGTAGCCGCCCTCGATCAGGCCCACGCCCTTGGGCAGGTCTTCAGGACGGGAGGCCTCGGCACCGGCCGCACCCAGCATCGCACCGACCAGGCCCGGCTCCCACACGCGGGCCAGCATGCGCTCGCGGGCTTCGTTCGGGTTCGGCGAGGTCTTGATCAGTTCGATCATCTCGTCGATGTTGGCCAACGCAACGGTCAGGCCTTCCAGCACGTGGGCACGGGCGCGCGCCTTGCGCAGCTCGAACACGGTGCGGCGGGTGACCACTTCGCGACGGTGGCGGACGAACGCCTCCAGCATCTGCTTGAGGTTCATCAACTGCGGGCGGCCATCGACCAGCGCCACCATGTTGATGCCGAACACCGATTCCATCTGCGTCTGCTGGTACAGGTTGTTCAGCACAACCTCGGCAGATTCACCGCGCTTGATCTCGATGTAGATGCGCATGCCGTCCTTGTCGGACTCATCGCGCAGCTCGCTGATGCCTTCGATCTTCTTTTCCTTGACCAGCTCGGCGATCTTCTCGATCAGACGCGCCTTGTTCACCTGGTAAGGAATTTCAGTGACGATGATCGATTCGCGGCCGTTGTCGGCCACTTCGATATCGGCCTTGGCACGGATGCGCACGCGGCCACGGCCGGTGCGGTAGCCGGCGACGATGCCGGCAGTGCCGTTGATGATGCCGGCAGTCGGGAAATCCGGGCCCGGGATGTATTCCATCAGGCCGTCGACATCGATGTCCGGGTTGTCGATCAGCGCGATGCAGGCGTTGATCGATTCGCTCAGGTTGTGCGGCGGAATGTTGGTCGCCATGCCCACCGCGATGCCAGCCGAACCATTGACCAGCAGGTTCGGGAACCGGGTCGGCATGACCGTCGGCTCCAGTTCCTTCTCATCGTAGTTGGGCTGGAAATCGACGGTTTCCTTGTCGATGTCCGCCATCAGCTCATGCGCCAGGCGCGACATGCGCGCCTCGGTGTATCGCATTGCTGCAGCGGAGTCGCCGTCGATCGAACCGAAGTTACCCTGGCCGTCGACCAGCATGTAGCGCAGCGAGAACGGCTGTGCCAAGCGCACCAGCGTGTCGTACACCGACTGATCGCCATGCGGGTGGTACTTACCGATGACGTCACCGACGATACGCGCCGACTTGAAGTAGGGCTTGTTGCTGTGCGCGTTGAGTTCGTTCATCGCGTACAGCACGCGGCGATGCACCGGCTTGAGGCCGTCGCGCGCATCCGGCAGCGCGCGGCCCACGATCACGCTCATGGCGTAATCGAGGTAGCTCTTGCGCATCTCGTCTTCCAGGTTGACCTGGATGATTTCCTTGGCGGTTTCTGCCATTCGGGTTCCGTTGTCTGGTAGCGGTCCAGTCCGGCGCAGCCCTCTGCGGGAGGGGGTCGCGCCGGAACCTCGATTCAACCTGTGGATACTACCACAACAGGCCGTTTTCCGCCTCCCTTTACGGGGATTTTACCGGCACAAATCAGGAACTTAGGGCCCCATACCGCCCCTGTAGAGCCGAGCCCATGCTCGGCTGCGCGAAATCAGTAGATCCACGCCGTGCGTGGATGAGGCCTGCCTGGGGTCAGAGCCCTTTCCTGCGAAAAGGGATCCGACCCCGGGACCTTCCTGCCCGCCTCAGCCGCCGAAGGCGGTGCGCATGTTCCCGGCGGTCGGGTTCAGGATGACCCCGCGCTCGGTCACGATGGCGTCGATCAGCTCGCCCGGGGTGACGTCGAACACCGGGTTCCAGGCAGCAATGCCCTCGGCGACGGTACGGGTACCCCCCACGCCGTACAGCTCACCCGGGTCGCGCTGCTCGATCTCGATCTGGCTGCCGTCCACGGTCTCCATGTCCACGGTCGAGGACGGAGCGACCACCATGAACTTGACGCCGTGGTGGCGGGCGGCGATGGCCAGCTGGTAGGTGCCGATCTTGTTGGCGGTATCGCCATTGGCGCAGATGCGGTCCGCGCCCACGATCACCCATTGCACGGCGCCGGTCTTCATCAGGTGCGAGGCAGCCGAATCGGCGATCAGGGTGGCATCGATGCCGTCCTGCTGCAGTTCCCACACGGTCAGGCGTGCCCCCTGCAGCCACGGCCGGGTTTCGCCGGCGAACACGCGGGCGATGCGGTGCTGGGCCATGCCGGCGCGGATCACGCCCAGCGCGGTACCGAACCCCGCAGTGGCCAGCGAGCCGGTATTGCAGTGGGTCAGCACGCCGCTGCCAGCCTCGATCAGGCCCGCGCCCAGTGCACCCATGTGGCGGTTGGCGGCCAGGTCTTCCTCGGCGATGGCCTGCGCTTCCGATTCCAGCAACGCCTTCCAGTCGGCGCCGGCGGCGTTCAGGCAACGGCGCATGCGCGCCAGCGCCCAGGCCAGGTTGACCGCAGTCGGGCGCGACGCATTGAGGCGCTGCAGGGCCGGTTCCAGCTGCTGCAGGGCGTGCGCACCATCGGCGGCCTGCACCTCGCGTGCAGCCAGCACGACACCCCAGGCAGCGGCAATGCCGATCGCCGGCGCGCCACGCACGGTCAATGCGTGGATCGCGCTGGCAACCTCGTCGCTGTCATGGCAGACCACGTGCTCGACCACGAACGGCAGCTTGCGCTGGTCCAGCAGTTGCAGGGCATCGCCGGTCCACAGGATCGGGCGGATGTGGTCGTAACGGGCGTAGTCGATGTCAGAGGCAGTGTTCATGGGCCCATTGTAGGGCCACGCCCCGCAGGGTTGGAGCCTGCCCGGGCTCAATTCACCGAGAATTCGGCGCGGCAGCCGCCGTCCACCCAGATCCCGTTGCGGCTCCAGCCCCAGGTACTGCCTTCCTCGCAGGGCGTGCTGGACAGCTGCTCGGAGACCACGGCGCCAACCGAGATGCTGGCACCGCAGAAGCGCCGCTTCTTCGACTTCGATTCGCAGGTCAGGCGGCGCGGCATGTCGACGAAGCGGCCATCGTCATCGGCCACTTCGAAGTCACCCTGGCAGCCACGGCTGGTCCAGACTTCATTGCGCTTGTAGCCCCAGCCCTGCCCTTCGCGGCACGGCAACACCGACAACTGGCGCAGCAGGCGCACCGGCGCGCCATCGAGTCGTACCGGGCAACTCTGCGGACGGCCATTGGATTCGCAGCGCACCACACGGCGCACCAGGCGCTTGCCCGAGCTGCCAGCCGGCGGCGCCGCGCCCGCTGCGCGCCGGGCGCGGAACTCGGCACGGCAGCCCAGGGTGACCCACACACCACTGCGGTCAGTGCCCCACTCGCTGCCGCGGATGCAGCTGTTGCTGGACAGCTGGCGCACCAGGTCGACGCCGTTGGCAACCTCGATATCGCAGTGCACCCAACCCATGTCGCGTGATTCGCAGGTCACCACTTCATCGTCGTAGCCCACCTGCTGGGCCGACGCCGGCGACGGCAGCCAGGCACCCCAGAGCGCAATGGAGTACACCGGTGCAGCGACAACCGCGAACCACTTGACCAAAGCCTTCCCCAGCAGGAATGGATGAACTGGATGCCAGTGTCCGGCATTGGCCGTGATAAGAGCATCATCGTGCTTACCGACGCAAGCGCACCGAACCCGCGTTTCGTTCAGCCTGCGATGTTCAGCAACACGCGGGGATCACGCGTGGGCGAAGTCGTAGGCCAGCACATCGGCGATGCGTGGCGTGCGGTTCATCGCCATCAACAGGCGATCGACACCCACCGCCACGCCGGCACAGGCAGGCATCGACGGCAACGCCGACAACAGTGCCTCGTCCACGGCCGGCTGCACCTGTCCACGTTCGTGGCGGCGCTGCTGGTCACGCTGGAACCGGGCGCGCTGCTCGTGGGCGTCGTTCAGTTCGTGATAGCCGTTGGCCAGCTCCACTGCACCCAGGTACAGCTCGAAACGCTCGGCCAGCGGCGGCGTGCCCGGACGGATGCGGGCCAGCGCGGCCTGGCTGGCCGGCCAGTCATGCACCACGGTCATCACCGCGTCATCGAACTGCGGCTGGATGTGGTGGGTCATCAACAGGTCCAGCCAGTCATCACGGGTCAACCCGACCGGGTCGATGTGCACGTCGCCAAGCGCAACACGCAGCGCGGCTTCATCGGCCTCGAACGGATCCAGGCCCACGTGCTGCTGGAACAGCTCGCGGTAACTCAACACACGCAGCGTTGCACGGCGTCCGACCAGGGCCAGCGCCTGGCCGACCAACTCGGCGGTTTCCTCCATCAACCGGTGGTGGTCCCAGCCGACCCGATACCACTCCAGCATGGTGAATTCCGGGTTGTGGCGGCCGCCGGCCTCGCCGTTGCGGAACACCCGGCCCAGTTCGTAGCAGTCGCCCACACCGGCCGCCAGCAGGCGCTTGAGCGGATATTCCGGCGAAGTGCGCAGCCAGCGACGACGGCCACCGGCATCGACATGGCCGGTGAAATCGGTATGGAAGCTGTCGATGTTCGGCTCGGTGTTGCCTGCCACCGACAGGATCGGCGTTTCCACCTCCAGCACATCGCGCTCGGCGAAGAAGCGGCGCACCAGTGCATTGAGCGTGGCGCGCTGCTGCAGCGCGCGCAGCAGGGCCTCGCTCACAGGATACCCTCCGGGCGCGGATGGTCGAGCGGCAGGGTCAGCAGATCGCGGGTGTCGTCGATGTAGCCGCTGGCCAGGTACAGGCGGCGGGCCAGTTCGTTGTGGTGGTTCACCTCCAGGCGCAGACGGCTGACACCACGCCCGCGAGCGCGCTGTTCACAGATGGCCAGCGCCTGCTTGCCGCGACCACGACCGCGCGCGCGATGGCTCAGGTACAGCTCGTCCAGCAGCATGAAGTGGCCGCCCTGCTCCAGGCTGAAGCCCATCGCGATCACCGCGTAGCCGACCACCTCGCCGGCCTCGTCCAGCCACAGCAGCACTTCGCCATTGCGCGGATCGGCCAGCAGCGCGTCCACGCCGCGACGCACGCGCGCGTCATCGAAGTCGATCCTGTCTTCGGCGTAGAACTCGCGCATCAACGCGATCAACAGTTCTTCGTCGGCACGGGTGGCCAGGCGGAAATCCAGCGGGGCGGTCTGCATCGGTGTTCCTTTGTCTTTCATGCCGGGCGCCAGGCACCCGGCGGGTCATCATTCGTGTTCGGCGAGGTAGGCCAGCAGGCGGTCTTCGTCCCACACCGGCACGCCCAGCGATTGCGCCTTGTCCAGCTTGGAGCCGGCCTCGGTGCCGGCGACCACGAAGCTGGTCTTCTTCGACACGCTGCCGGAAACCTTGGCACCCAGCGCTTCCAGGCGTTCCTTGGCGGCATCGCGGGTGAGCTGGGCCAGGGTGCCGGTCAGCACCACGGTCTGCCCATCCAGCGGGCCGGCCACGATCTCGGCCAGCGCCGGCGCCTTGGCCAGGATCTGCTGCATCGCCTTCTCGGCTGCCAGCAGCATCGCGCCATGGCCATCGGCATCGAGCCAGTCGGCCAGACCGCGCGCAGTGTCGTCCGGCAGGCCGGCGTTGACGAACTGGCCATGCTCGGCATCCAGCACCGCCTGGGCACCCGGCAAGGCAGCCACCAGCTTCTCCGCACGCAGGCGGGTGATGCCGGGGATTTCCGATTCGACCAGCAGTTGCGCCAGATCCATGCCTTCGCGCAGCTTGGCACTGGGCGCGTGCACATCACTGATGCGCACCTGCCCGACCTGCAGCAGGTCGTCGATGGCCTGCTGGTTGCCCTGCTGCTCGAAGAAATGGCCGAGAGAACGCGCCACTTCGCCACCGATGTCCGGCACGCGCTTGAACAACGGCCATGGCAGGTGGCGGATCAGTTCCAGGTCACCGAACCACTGCGCCAGCGCCTTGGCCGTGCTCTCGCCGACGTGCTCGATGCCAAGCGCGAACAGCAGGCGCTCCAGCGTGGCTGCGCGACTGGCGTCGATTGCCGCGATCAGGTTGTCGGCCCATCTGGTGGCGATCTTCTTCGTGTTCCATTCGAAGCTGGCCGGCTGTGCCAGCGCCTGCGCGCGCCACGCCGGATCGTTGCCATCCAGCTTGAGCACCGCATTGAGCACCGCGCCGCTGCCTTCTGCCGGCAGGTGCAGCTTCAGCGCGGCGGCCAGTGCCGAAGGGTCCTCGGCATCCAGCACCAGCTTCAGGTGCAGCAGCTGGTCGCGGTTGAGCCGGTACAGATCGGCCACGCTCCTGACAATGCTGGCGTCGACCAGGGTTTCGATGTACTTGTCGCCGAGGCCGTCGATATCCATCGCACGGCGCGAAGCGAAATGGGCAATGGCCTCCTTGCGCTGCGCAGGGCAGGACAGTTCGCCCGAACAGCGCCACGCAGCTGCACCTTCCTCGCGCACGATTTCCGAGCCGCACACCGGGCAGCGCGTCGGCATCTGCCAGGGCGAGGTGCCCTGTGGACGGCGGTCGAGGATGACGCTGACCACTTCCGGAATCACGTCGCCAGCACGTCGCACGATCACGCTGTCACCGACACGCACATCGAGACGCGCGATCTGATCGGCATTGTGCAACGTGGCATTGGACACGATCACGCCGGCCACAGCCACCGGTGCCAGCCGCGCGACCGGCGTGGCGGCACCGGTGCGGCCGATCTGGATCTCGATCGCCTCCACCGTTGTGCTCTGTTCCTGCGCCGGGAACTTGTGCGCGATGGCCCAGCGCGGTGCACGCGAGACAAAACCCATGGCCTGCTGGCCGGCGCGGTCATCCAGCTTGTAGACCACACCATCGATGTCGAACGGCAGGCCATCGCGACGCTCGCCTATGTCACGGTAGTAGCCGAGCAGGCCGTCGGCGCCTTGCACCACCTTGCACAACCCGCTGACCGGGAAGCCCCAGGCGCCGAGCTGGGCCAGTGTGCCCGAATGGGTGTCCGGCAGCTCGCCGCCCTGCACTTCACCGGTGCCGTAGGCGAAGAAACTCAGCCGGCGCTGCGCACTGATCTTCGGATCGAGCTGGCGCAGTGAACCCGCTGCCGCGTTGCGCGGGTTGGCCAGCACCTTGCCGCCCTGCTGGCGCGCACGTTCGTTGTAGGCCTCGAAATCGGCGCGGGCCATGTACACCTCGCCACGCACCTCCAGCACATCCGGCCAGTCCTTGCCGTGCAGGCGCTTGGGAACATCGCCGATTTCACGCAGGTTGGCGGTCACGTCCTCGCCGGTACTGCCATCACCGCGGGTTGCGCCGAGTACGAAATGACCGTCCTCGTAGCGCAGGCTGATCGCCAGGCCATCCATCTTCGGTTCGGCCGAGAACTGCAGGCTGCGGCGGCCCAGGCGCTCATCGATGCGGCGCACGAAGTCGGCCACTTCCTCATCGCTGAAGGCATTGGACAGCGACAGCATCGGCACCGCATGGCGCACTTCGGGGAAGCGGCCGGACGGGCGTGCACCGACCTGTTGGGTCGGGCTGTCGGCACGGGCCAGTTCCGGGTGCTCGCGCTCCAACGCTTCCAGCTCGCGCACCATCCGGTCGTAGTCGACGTCGGGGATCTCCGGCGCGTCCAGCTCGTGGTAGGCGCGGTTGGCCTGGGCGATCTGCCGGCGGAGATCTTCGGCGCGTTCGGCGGGGCTGGGGCTCATCGGGATCCGGTGGTTCTGGGATGGCCGGGGATTCTACCGCGCCCGGCCGTCAGGCCCTGTAACGCCCCGCCTTTGCAGCGTCGAGCGTGCTCGACGGGCACTCCCCGCTCCGGTAGGTGCCAACCTTGGTTGGCACGTCTGTAGTCGAGCATGGCTCGACGCCACAAAAAGCACCTTGCCGCCCGCTCACGCCGGCGCTAGCGTGCGACGGCCCCATCGGAATCCTGCCCATGACCCTGCCTGACTCCCGTAGACGCTTCCTGCAGCTGGCCGGTGCCAGCCTTGCCGTCGCCGGCAGCGGCCTGCCGCTGCGTGGCCAGGCCCAATCCGCGGCCACCGTCGGTGCGGCCCCTGCCGAAGGCGCGGTACTCCTGAACTTCAACGAATGCCCCTACGGCCCCTCCCCCGCTGCCCAGCAGGCGGCGCGCGACAGCATCGCCAGCTGCGGCCGCTACCGCTTCGCCCTGGCGGCACAGGTACGCGATGCCTTCATCGAGCAGGCCCGTATCCCGGCCGACCATGTGCGCCTCTATCCGGGCTCCAGCGAACCGTTGAACCGCGCCGCCACGTTGTGGACCGGCCCGCAGGCGGGACTGGTGGTGGCCGACCCCACCTTCGAGACCCTGGGCGAGGTCGCTGCCGCACATGGTGCACACGTGCAGAAGGTGCCGCTGCGCAATGACGGCGCACACGACCTGCGTGCGATGGTCGCAGCCGCGCATGCGCGCCCGACCGGGCTGCTGTACGTGTGCAATCCGAACAACCCGACCGGTTCGATCAGCCCACCGGATGAGCTCGCCTGGCTGCTGGCCCACAAGCCTGCTTCCACCCGCGTGCTGGTCGACGAGGCCTACCTGCAATACAGCGAGCAGCCCAGCCTGATCGCGCAGGTGGCGCAGCGCGACGATCTGATCGTGCTGCGTACCTTCTCCAAGCTGTACGGCATGGCCGGCCTGCGCCTGGGCCTGGCGGCCGCACATCCCGAGCGTCTGCGCGAGCTGGCCAGCCCCGGCGACAACCCGCTACCGGTGCCCGCGCTGGCGGCGGCGCTGGCCAGCCTGCAGGATCCGCAGCTGATTCCGCAGCGTCGCCTGCAGAACGCCAAGGTGCGCCAGGCCACCATCGCATGGCTGGGCAAGCGTGGTTTCAGCTGCCTGCCGTCGGAAGCGAACTGCTTCGTGGTCGACGTGCAACGCGACGGCAGCACGTTCGCCAAGGCGATGGCCGACAACGGTGTGGTGATCGGGCGCAGCTGGCCGATCTGGCCGCAGCACGTGCGCGTGACCGTCGGCAGCGAGGACGAGATGGCCGCGTTCCGCCGCACGTTTGCCAAGGTGGCCGGCGTACCGGCGTAGACCCCATCCACGCAGGGCGTGGATCTACTGTTGTGGGTGCCGACAGTTGGTCGGGGTGGGTGCCGACCGTTGGTCGGCACGCCATGGCGCTCACCAGCGCGGGGTCTTGGTCAGCGGCGGCGCCTGGTGCTGGCGGTCGTAGGCGCGCAGCTCGTCACGGATGTGCGCGATGCGCTGGCGACCCAGGGCGTTGCGGCTGTCATCCAGCACCACGCCATCCAGCAGTTCGGCCATGCGCTGCACCGTCGGCAGCATCTTCTCCCAGGCATCCAGCGCGGTCAGCGGCGCCGGCAGGGTCAGGAAGAAGGCGATGGCCGGGGTTTCCATGGCACGGATGTTGGCCATGTCGAAGCTGCCTGGCTTCATGATGCTGGCCATCGAGAAGATCGGCCCGCGCTCGGGATGGCCTTCCACCAGACGGTGGAACACGTTCATGTGGCCGAACACCAGGCCGGTCTTCTCCGCCGCTACCACGATGTCTTCGCCGCGCAGCTGCTCGCCGGCCCGGGCGGCCACGAACAGCGAAACGATCTTGTCGAAATCCTGGGTGGCGCGCTTGCCGAGATCGCTGGCGCCCGGGTCGGTATCGCCCAGGCCGAGTTCGGCCTGTTCGCCTTCCGTGCCCATGCCCGGTTCGACGCGGCCATCGGCCACGACAACGCCGTCCTCGCCCAATACCGGTTCGCGGCGCTCGCCGCTGGCCGGTTCCGCGCTTTCCACGCGGCGTCCCTGGGGCTTCTTCTTCGGACGGCCAAACAGGAAGATCGCGGCGATCAACAGCAGGCCGGCGGCCAGGATGCCGATGCGCAACAGTGCCGTGTCGGACATTCGATAGGTTCTCCGGCTAGTTCATTCAGGTAACTAGGATGGCACGTCAGGCCGCGCCCGCCAATCGCGCGGCTTCTTCCAGGTCCACGCTGACCAGGCGGCTGACGCCCGGTTCGCGCATGGTCACGCCCGAGAGCTGGTGCGCGGCCTCCATCGTCGCCTTGTTGTGGCTGACGAACAGGAACTGCACCTTCTCGCTCATTTCCTTGACCATGTTGGCCAACCGGCCGACGTTGGCTTCGTCCAGCGGCGCGTCCACCTCGTCCAGCAGGCAGAACGGCGCGGGGTTCAGCTGGAAGATGGCGAACACCAGCGCCACTGCCGTCATCGCCTTCTCGCCGCCGGACAGCAGCGAGATGCTGGACACGCGCTTGCCCGGCGGGCGCGCCATGATGGTCACACCGGTGTCGAGCAGGTCTTCACCGGTCAGCTCCAGGTAGGCGTGGCCGCCACCGAACAGGCGCGGGTACAGCGCCTGCACGCCAGCATTGACGCGGTCGAAGGTGTCCTTGAAACGGCCGCGGGTCTCGCGGTCGATCTTGCGGATGGCATCCTCGAGGGTTTCCAGCGCCGTAGTCAGGTCGGTGTGCTGCGAATCCAGGTAATCCGAGCGCTGCGAAGCCTCGCCGTACTCGTGGATGGCCGCAAGGTTGACCGGCTCCAGCCGGCGCATGCGTGCGTCGATCTGATGCACGGCCTGCTCCCAGTCGCCCAGGCGCGCATCCTCGGGGAGTGCGTTGAGCACGTCCTGCAGCACGAAGCCGGCCTTTTCCACCGCCGCCTGCAGGGTGTCCGCGCTGAGCACCAGTGCCTGCTGGTCCAGCTTGCGCTGCGAAATACGCTCGCGCTGGGCCAGCGCCTGTTCGTCACGCTGGTGACGGGTCTGCTCGTAATTGCGCAGCTCGGCGTCGATGCCGTCCAGTAGCGTCCGCGCCTCGGTCAGCACGCGATCGGCGCGCACGCGCTCTTCCAGCGCGTTCTGGTGTTCGGCCTGCAGCGCTTCGACCGGCGAATCACCTTCGTCCAGCTGCGAGTGCAGCTCGCCCAGTCGCGAATCCAACTGCCCACGCTGGGTGCCCATGCGCTCCAGCGCCTGGCTCAACGAGGCCAGCTGCGCACGCTGCGATTCCAGGGTCAGGGCCAGCGAATGCGAGCGCTCGCGCACTGCACGGGCAGCATCGCGGGCCAGGTCGCGCGCCTCGGTCAGCTGGCGGCGCTCGCCCTCCAGCCGCTGCCGGGTCGACTCCAGGTCACCCATGCTGCTGACCGCGTTCTCCAACCGCGAGCGCGCTTCGCGCGCCTGCGCGTTGTTGGCTTCAATCGTTTCCTGCAGTTGCTTCAGCTCGCCTTCGATGCGGTCGATGCGCGTGCGTGCAGCCTCTACCTTGCCCTGCTGCCCCTGCAGCTGGCCGGCCAGCTCGGACACCGCGCGGTGGGCCTGGTACAGCGCGCGCTGCGCGTCCTCGCGCTGCTGTTCGGCGGCCTGCAGCTGCTCGCGGAAACCGGCCAGCTGTTCTTCCAGCTCGGCCTCGCGGTCCTGCAGCTGCTCGATCTGCTCGCGCAGCTCGTTGATCTCGCGTTCGCGCAGCAGAGCGCCCTGCTGGGCTGCACCGGAGCGCGACACGCGCAGCCAGCCCTGGCCCAGGCGCTCGCCGCTCTGGGTGATGATCGAATCGCCTTCCGGAAGGCTGGCCTGCAGGGCCTTCGCCTCGGACAGGTCCTTGGCACCATGCAGGTGCGCCAGCAGGCGACGGATCGCCGCCGGGCCACGCACGCGTGCGGCCAGCGACGTCGGTGCAGCCTTGACCTCGGCATCCGCGCTGGCGACCAGCGCAATGTGGCCGTCGCCGAGTTCGCCGAGGGCGTTGACCAGGCTGCCCGGGTCATCGACCAGCACGCCTTCGATCAGCTGGCCGAGCGCACTTTCCACCGCGTTTTCCCAACCGGCATCGACGTCCAGGCGTTCGCCGACACGTGCCGCCGAATCCAGCCCGCGCGCCTTCAGCCACGCGACGGCCGCGCCCTGCTCCTGGCCCAGCGCGGCCTGCTGCAGGGTTTCCAGCGAGGCCAGGCGACCGCGCAGGCCGTTGGCCTGCTTGCGCAGTTCGGCCAGTTCGTTCTGGCCATTGCGCTGCTGTTCCTGCACGGCCGCCACGCCCTGCTTGCGCAGCTCGACGTCTTCGCTCAGTTCATCCAGCGCGGCCTTCTGCGTGTCGTGCTGCAGGTGCAGCTGCTCGAAGGCTTCTTCCAGCGCGTCCACGTCCAGCCCGGCGCGCTCGGCGGCCAGGGCCTCGCGACGCCGGTCGGCGTCGAGGATCTGCTTGTCCAGGTAGTCCACGCGCGTGCGCTCGACATCACCGGCGCGCGACGCCTCCGAACTCTGCGAGGTGTGCTGCTCCCAGCGCTGCTGCCAACTGGCCAGCCGGTCTTCGGCCTCGCGCAGGCTTTCCTGCTTGATCTCGTTCTCTTCCTGCAGCGCTTCCAGCTGCGGGGTGGCGGCCTCCACTGCCTCGCGCAGCACCCTCAGTTTGGCCTCGTCGCCGCTGATGTGCTGGCCCAGTTCGGCCAGGGCCTGCTGGGTTTCATCGCGCGCCTTGTGCAGGCGCTGCGACAGCTCGCGCTGGTGCTGGATCTGCTGTTCCAGGCGCGCCAGCGTGCTGCCGACCTGGTAGACCGCGGCCTGCGCGGTGTTGAGCGCGTCGGCGGCCTCTTCGCGCCGCGCGCGCGAGGTCTCGATGCGGGCCTCGGCATCACGCTGGTCGGCGATCAGCTGCTGCAGCTTGGTCTCTTCCTGCGACAGGCCTTCGCGCAGCTTCGACAGGCGTCCGTCGAGACCACGGAATTCCAGCGCCTTCCACTCGGCATCCTTGACCCGGCGCTCTTCCTGCAGGGCCTGGTACTGCTCGGCCTGCCTGGCCTGGCGCTTGAGGTGTTCGAGCTGCTTGCTGATCTCGTCGCGCAGGTCGCCCAGCCGGTCCAGGTTCTCGCGGGTGTGGCGGATGCGGGTCTCGGTCTCCTTGCGGCGCTCCTTGTACTTGGAGATGCCGGCTGCCTCTTCCAGGTACACGCGCAGGTCTTCCGGGCGCGCCTCGATGATCTGGCTGATCATGCCCTGCTCGATGATCGAGTAGCTGCGCGGGCCCAGGCCGGTGCCGAGGAACAGGTCGGTGATGTCGCGACGGCGGCACTTGGTGCCGTTGAGGTAATAGTTGCTGGTGCCGTCGCGGCTGACCGTGCGCTTGACCGAGATTTCGTTGAACGAGGCGTATTCGCCGGAGATCGTGTGGTCGGAGTTGTCGAAGATCAGCTCGACGGTAGCCTGCGAGACCGGCTTGCGGGCATTGGACCCGGAGAAGATCACGTCGGTCAGCGAGTCGCCACGCAGGCGGCTGGCCGAACTCTCGCCCATGACCCAGCGCACGGCATCGATGATGTTCGACTTGCCGCAGCCATTGGGGCCCACCACGCCGGTCATGTTGGTCGGCAGGTGCAGGGTGGTCGGATCGACGAACGACTTGAAGCCGGACAGCTTGATCGTGGAAAGACGCATGGCGTGATTGGGTTCCAACAGGCGCCCAGAGGGCGTCCGTATTGTGGATGTCAGGTCAGCCAGCACCTCAAGCCATTGATTTCAAAAGAATTCAATGAAGCCAAGGGTGACACAATGGAATGAGTATAACGGCGCGAATGTTCCACGGGCGGGATGACCGGCTCGGAGCGCGCTTGAAATGCGCCCAGATGTCGCTTTGCGCGTGGCGCGACGGACTTTCAAGCCACCGATCAAATCGCAAGTCATTGATATTTATTGATTGTTGGACCGAAGCACAGCCCTGCACATCAGAAGCCATGCAGGATGGGGGGATGCATCGACCGCTTTTATTTACCCACGCCGACGACGCGATGGCCGCTCCCGTGCTCGGCGGGACCGCTTGGCTGGATGCTCGTACCCCTTGGCCAACCAGCATCCATGGACACGCACTGCTTCACCTGGCCAGTTTTCCAGCCGCATTCATTCGAAGCCACGTCGCCGGACTGTACATCGCGCATGGGCTGAGCATTTCGGTGTTCACGCCATATATCACCTCGGGCGAGCAGAGATTCGAAGAAGCCATGGACCAGGGCGGTCGCGTGGTCGTTCACTGGTCTGGGAATGAACCAAGAGACTCTCCCTGCGCGCCGATTGGGCCACTCCGCATTTGTGCCGGGATGGCGCTGAGGGAGGGCGAAACACCTCACGGAACTTCGAAAATTGGTGGACGGCCCTACTGGCTGCAGGATGACGAATCGGGAGACCAGGCGTTCGTCCTTCAGTTCGACGACTTCGATCTTGATAAGGCAGCCCCGACACATCAAGGAATCCTGATCGGCGGGATGGGCTATCTGTTGCTTGATCGCAACATTCCTTCACCTTCGATGGACTGCGGTCGATTTGTCATCCAAACCACTTGAGAGACAGGCCAAGTCAGTTGCTCGACCTCGGCCGGCCATGACTCATCAGACCGGACAAGAACAGGTCATCGCTGGCTCGGCCCTCAACGCCATCGGACTCATCCATGTATAGAGAACTTGTATTCGAAAATCATGGCCAAGCTCCGGGATGCGCTTTCTTGGGAGGCGCCCCATACCTGCCCCCCGATACTCCTTGGCCTTGCGACGCCAAGGGGAAGCCAATGCTTCATCTTGCGAGCCTACCTGCTCCCTTTATTCAAACACACAACCCGAAGATCGCAATCAGAGCTCACCTCTGCGTGTCGATCTTCACGCCTTATGACGTTCTTGATGATGCCTACATCGAAACCGCTCTACTGACTGGCGGACGTGTCATCGCTTACGCGCCCCACGAACCCGGCGCAGACAGCGCAGCGCCCCCTTTTGACCCACGCCTGATCACCACTGCCACAGCCTCCATCCCGGATGACGTCGAGAACGGAATCGCCAAGATTGGCGGAATTCCCGCTTGGCTTCAGGACGATTGCACTGATGGACGGGAATTCATCCTCCAGATCAACGGCTCCCGATTGAACCGGGCAGCACCCACCCACCGAGGAATTCTGGTCGGCGGAATGGGTTATCTGTTGCTTGATCGCAACATTCCTTCACCTTCGATGGACTGCGGTCGATTCGTCATCCAGACCACTTGAGAGCCGCCCATGCAGATACAGATCAGCGGCCAGTATGGCGATTCGCCGTCAGACGCCCTTTTTGCCCCGCTCCAGAGACAACTGAATATCTGCTTCGAGCGTCATGTGAAGGGGAACTATCTTCGATCCATCACCAAATTCGGAATCGTTCTTCGGGTCTCCGGGACGATCTGGACATTCGAACCGGATGGACCAGACCGCTTGATGCTGTTTCTCAAAAGGCAGCTGCTGACCATGGATATGGTCTACGCCTGCCAGCCTTGGAAAACCGTCGACAGGAACGCCCTCGTGTCCGTTGTTTCTGCAGATATGGCGACCTGTATCGGCATGATGATCGAACGGGCACATCGCGCAGGAGAACTTCTGCAACCCGATCAACTACGGATGGACGTTGCCAATGCGCTTGCAGATTTCGAACGCCAATTCCTGGGTGAGGCTGTCTAGCAGGCAGTGGTGCAGGACGGCTGGCAAGTCGAGCATGGCTCGACTCTACATGTCCGACATTCGCCCAAAACAAAACGGGCACCCTTGCGGGCGCCCGTTCTGCGGTGATGCCAGGCCTTGCGGCGTGGGATCAGGCTTCGGCGACGACGACGACCTTGACGGTGGTCTCGACGTCGGCGTGCAGGTGGATCAGCACGTCGTATTCGCCGATGTTGCGGAAGGCGCCTTCGCCCAGGATGACTTCGCTCTTGCTGACCGGCAGGCCGGCAGCGGTGAAGGCATCGGCGATTTCGCGGGCGCCGACCGAGCCGTACAGCTTGCCTTCGGTCGAAGCGTTGGCCGGGATGGTCACGCTCGCGCCGTCCAGCTTGGCCTTGCGGGCGTCAGCGTCGGCGTGGATGGCCTGGGCCTTGGCTTCGTATTCGGCGCGCTTGGCTTCGAACTCGGCCTTGTTGCTCTCGGTGGCCGGAACGGCCTTGCCCTGCGGCACGAGGAAGTTACGGCCGTAGCCCGGCTTCACGTCGACCAGGTCGCCCAGGTTGCCGAGGTTGGTGACTTTCTGCAGGAGGATCAGCTGCATGGTATTGCTCCAGATGAGTTATTCGTTAGCGAGGCGATGCCCCGCAACAAAGGCTGTCCGAATAGCTGGCACAGCGGGGGCGGCACCGGGCCGCCCCGCCGGGCATCAGACGTCGTGGTTGTCGGTGTACGGGATCAGGGCCAGGAAGCGAGCGCGCTTGACGGCGGTCGCCAGCTGGCGCTGGTACTTCGACTTGGTACCGGTGACGCGGCTCGGCACGATCTTGCCGTTCTCGGTCAGGTACTGGCGCAGGGTGTTGAGATCCTTGTAGTCGATCTCCTTCACACCTTCAGCCGTGAACTTGCAGAACTTGCGGCGACGGAAGAACTTGGACATGGGAAGGCTCCTTAGGCGGCGGAAGCGGCGTCGTCGCCGGCTTCGTTGTCAGCGGTGGTGGTGGACTCGCCTTCTTCGTCGTCACGACGACGGCGCTCACCGCGCTCCGGCTTGTCACCCTTCTCGTCCTTGCTCTTCATGATCAGCGACTGCTCGGTGTCAGCCTCGTCACGCTTGATGACCAGGTTGCGCAGCACGGCGTCGTTGAAGCGGAAGCTTTCGGTCAGTTCGTTCAGAACGGCCTGGTCGGCTTCGATGTTCATCAGCACGTAGTGGGCCTTCACCAGGTTCTGGATCGGGTACGCCAGCTGGCGGCGGCCCCAGTCTTCCAGACGGTGGATGGTGCCGTTGCCGTTCTCGACCAGCGACTTGTAGCGCTCGATCATGGCCGGGACCTGCTCGCTCTGGTCCGGGTGGACCATGAACACGATTTCGTAATGACGACTCATGTTTTTTCTACCTTTCGGATGTGGCCTTGCGGCCGGACAGCCCCCCGCCGTTGAGACCGCGGTGGGGCAAGGATTCCCGCCGGGAAGGCAGGAAGCCGCGCATTATGCGGCAAGCGGCGCCACCGGGCAACCGGGCGCAAACCGGGCAACCTGAACGGGAGCGCCGGCCCATGTCCGGCACGTGCTCATTCCAGATCGACGTGAAGACGATGCTGGCCGCATTCCAGGCATTGGAACAGGCAACCGACCATCATCCCGTCCCGGCTCAGATGCTCCAGCACCCAGTCGGCGTCGCGCGGATTGACCGCCGCCACGTCCGGCCGGACCTGGTCGAGGATCGGCAGCAGATCGTCGCTGCCGGCGTAGCCGAGGAAGGCGCAGGGCCGTTCGCAATGGCTCAACCAGACCGATTGCTGCCAGGAGGAGTAGCCCGGGGTGCGCTCGCAGACCTCCAGCAGCAGCTCACGGGCGATGGTCGGCGGCGGATCGGCCGGATCCGGGGATACCCCCTCGATATCGCTCCAGCCGGTGAACTCGCCCTCGTAACTGGCCGCAGCCCTGCCATCGGCGATACACCAGGGGCACAGGTAATCCGGGCGCAGGCGGGTGTAGAACGGTCCGCGATAGCGCAGTGCGCGCGCCTGGCCGCAGCAGTCACAGATCCCCTCGACCTCTTCGAAGGAGAGCTCGTAGGCGTTGGGGTGATAGGTGAAAAGCGGTCGTTCCATCCGTGGGGTCCCTGCCGAGCCCAGCGTGCCGACCAAGGTCGGCGCCCACCAGAGCGCGGTCAGCGCCGGGCCATGCCCGGTGGCCGGCCCTCAGGCCTTGTCGGCGTCGGTGGTGAAGCTCTCGCCGCAGCCACACTCGGCGGTGGCGTTCGGGTTGCTGAACGTGAAGGTCTCGCTCAGGCCGTGCTTGCCGAAGTCGATCACGGTGCCGTCCACCAGGGCCAGGCTCTTGGCGTCGACGTAGATCTTCACGCCCTCCTGCTCGAACACCGTGTCGCCCTCGCGCTCTTCGCGGGCCAGGTCGGTCACGTGACCCCAGCCGGAGCAGCCGGTCTTGGTCACGCCGAAACGCAGGCCCAGCGCGCCGGGGGTCTGGGCGACGAAGCGCTGCACGCGCTCGAAGGCAATGGGGGTCAGGCTGACGGCCATGGGACTACTCCAGAGGTACGGGGACATTATAAGGAGCCGTTGCCACGAAAAATGCCTCGCAAGCAGAACGCTGCAACCGGTAAACTCCCGTGTTCACAGATCGAGTCGATCAGCAGAGGATTCAAGTCATGACGGTGGTCAGCGTTGAACATGCGCTTGCCGGGAAGATCCCGGAAGGCGGCGAAGTCACGGTACGCGGATGGGTGCGCACGGTGCGCGGTTCAGCGAATCTGGCCTTCGTGAATGTGAGCGACGGCTCCTGCTTCGCCCCGATCCAGGTCGTGGCCGGCGACAGCCTGGCCAACTTCGATGAGATCAAGCGCCTGACCAGCGGCTGCTCGGTCATCGCCACCGGCACGCTGGTGAAGTCGCAGGGCAAGGGCCAGTCGTTCGAGATCCAGGCCAGCACGCTGGACGTGGTCGGCTGGGTCGAAGACCCGCTCACCTACCCGATCCAGCCCAAGCCGATGTCACCGGAGTTCCTGCGCGAAGTGGCGCACCTGCGTCCGCGCACCAACCTGTTCGGCGCGGTCACCCGCATCCGCAACTGCCTGGCCCAGGCCGTGCACCGCTTCTTCCACGAGAACGGCTTCAACTGGATCAGCACCCCGATCATCACCACCTCCGACGCCGAAGGCGCCGGGCAGATGTTCCGTGTGTCCACCCTGGACATGGTGAACCTGCCGCGTGACGAGAAGGGCGCGATCGATTTCAGCCGCGACTTCTTCGGCAAGGAAACCTTCCTGACCGTGTCCGGCCAGCTGAACGTCGAGGCTTACTGCCTGGCGCTGAGCAAGGTCTACACCTTCGGCCCGACCTTCCGCGCCGAGAACAGCCACACCACCCGCCACCTGGCGGAGTTCTGGATGATCGAGCCGGAAATCGCCTTCGCCGACCTGGCCGAAGACGCGCGCCTGGCCGAAGAGTTCCTGAAGTACCTGTTCCGCGCAGTGCTGAACGAACGCAGCGACGACCTGGCCTTCATTGCCGAGCGCGTGGACAAGAACGCGATCACCAAGCTGGAAGACTTCATCAACGCACCGTTCGAGCGCATCGACTACACCGACGCGGTCAGCCTGCTGCAGAAGTCCGGCAGGAAGTTCGACTTCCCGGTCGAATGGGGCCTGGACCTGCAGACCGAGCACGAGCGCTGGCTGACCGAGGAACACGTCGGCCGCCCGGTGGTGGTGACCAACTATCCGGAGCACATCAAGGCCTTCTACATGCGCCTGAACGACGACGGCAAGACCGTTGCCGCGATGGACGTGCTGGCCCCGGGCATCGGCGAGATCATCGGCGGCAGCCAGCGCGAAGAGCGCCTGGACGTGCTGGACGCGCGCATGGCCCAGTTCGGCCTGGATCGCGAGCACTACAGCTGGTACCGCGATTTCCGCCGCTATGGTTCGGTGCCGCACGCCGGCTTCGGCCTGGGCTTCGAACGCCTGGTGGTATACGTCTGCGGGCTGTCCAACATCCGCGATGCGATCCCGTACCCGCGTGCGCCGGGCAGCGCGGACTTCTAAGCCCCACACGACCACGGAGGTACCGCCCCCATGACCCTGTTCTTCGCCCTCTGTTTCGTCGGCGTTGCAGTGGCCGGGTTCAGTGCCTTCGTGATCTTCTGGCCGCTGACCCTGGTGCACGTGCGCGACCGCCATCCGGCGCTCGCCGCGCGCTTCGGCAGCGGCGCCTTCCTCAAGCCCGATGCCCTGGCCTGGCTGCTGCGACGCGACTATCGGCAGCAACCGGACCGCTCGCTGTCCGGGCTGGCGACACCGGCCTGGGTATCGCTGCTGACCCTGCTGGCCGGACTGGGCATGGCCGCCCTGCTCTGGCTGGCCTCGCTCTGGTAATACGCTCATGAATGACATCACCGCCTCGCGCGACAGCTGGTGGCTGGCCAGCCTCGGCAACACCCTCATCTGGGCGCGCCTGCGCGTTCGCCCGGCCGGCACTGCCGAAGTGCTCGACAGCGATGGCAACACGCTGAGCTACGACAGCGAAGACACCGCCCGTTCGCAGTTGTTCGACGCCGAGTTCGTCGAGTACGACGGCCTGGACGAGGAGGACGCACTGGTGCGCGGCTTCAGCCTGCACGAAGTGCAGCCGCCGCAGGCCGACAGCGACGAGGGCCTGCGTGGCCGCATGATCCAGTCACTCGGCGGGCGCGCCTGACCCCTGCATGTTCACCCCGCGCGCCTTCACCGAGACCGACCTGCACTGGCTGGACCGCCTGCTGGCGCGCGACCCGTTCGTTACCGTGCTCACCCCCGGCAGCGATGGCCTGCCGGAGCTGACCCGGATGCCGGTGCTGTACCGGCGTGACGGCGACCAGATCGAACTGCGCGGCCACTGGGCCCGCGCCAACCCGCAGTCGCGCCACAGCGGCGCGGCCAAGGTGCTGGTCGATGGACCGCACGGTTACGTCTCCGCCAGCTGGTATCCGGACAAGGAGCCCGCCGCGCGGGTACCGACCTGGAACTACGCTGCTGCCGAGCTGCGTGGCCAGCTGCAGACCTTCGACGATGCCGGCGCGCTGGCGGAGCTGGTCGGCGCGATCAGCGACCGCTTCGAAGCCAGCGTCGGCCAGGCTTGGCAGTTCGATGCCACGCGTGCCGAACATGGCCCGGAGCTGCGCGCCATCGTCGGCTTCCGTTTCCAGGTCGAACATGTGCAGATGAAGCTCAAGCTGAGCCAGAACCATCCCGACGCCAACCAGCGTGCGGTGATCGCCGAACTGGAACAGCTGGGCACCCCCTCTTCCACCGAGTTGGCGCAGTGGATGCGCTGGCACCGCGAACAGGCCGCCCGCAGCGACTGAACGCCGCAGATTCCCGCGACGACGCAGCCGGACGGCTGAGGCGCGCCCCCACCCGACGCCAGGGACCCGAACATGAAAGACATCCACAAGCTGCTGCAGAACAACCGCGACTGGGCCGACCGGATCGAGAAGGAAGACCCCGAGTTCTTCCACCAGCTGGCCAAGCAGCAGCACCCGGAATACCTGTGGATCGGCTGCTCCGATTCGCGCGTGCCGGCCAACCAGATCATCGGCATGGCCCCGGGCGAAGTGTTCGTGCACCGCAACGTCGCCAACGTGGTCGCGCACACCGACCTGAACTGCCTGAGCGTGGTGCAGTACGCGGTGGACCAGCTGAAGGTGAAACACATCCTGATCGTTGGCCACTACGGCTGCGGCGGTGTGCATGCCTGCCTGCACAACACCCGCGTCGGCCTGGCCGACAACTGGCTGCGCCACGTCGGTGACGTGATGCAGAAGCACACCGGCATCCTCGATGCGATCGAGACCGATGAGCTCAAGCACGCGCGCCTGTGCGAACTGAACGTGATCGAGCAGGTGGCCAACCTGTGCCGCTCGACCATCGTGCAGGATGCGTGGGCCCGCGGCCAGAAGCTGATGGTGCATGGCTGGGTCTACAGCCTGAAGGACGGACGCGTGCGCGAGATGGGCATCGACGTCGGTTCGCAGGAAGAGCTGCAGCCTGCATATGAAAAGGCCCTGTCCTACATCCCGCGCAAGGGCAAGCGCGACTGATCCCTTACGGATGACCATCATGCTCGCTTCGCCGATCAACCTGCACGCCTGGATCGAAGAGAACCGCCACCTGCTGAAGCCGCCGGTGGGCAACAAGATGATCGACAACGGCGATTTCATCGTGATGGTGGTCGGCGGGCCGAATTCGCGCACCGACTATCACTACGACGAAGGCCCCGAGTGGTTCTACCAGCTCGAAGGCGAGATGGTGCTGAAGGTGCAGGAAGACGGCGCGGTGCGCGACATCCCGATCCGCGCCGGCGAGATCTTCCTGCTGCCGGCAAAGGTTCCGCACTCGCCGCGGCGCCCGCCCGGTGGCGTCGGCCTGGTGGTCGAGCGCAAGCGCCTGCCGCACGAGATGGACGGCGTGATCTGGCACTGCGAGCGCTGCAACCACAAGCTGCACGAAGAGTTCTTCCCGCTGCAGAACATCGAGACCGACCTGCCCAAGGTGTTTGCGCGCTACCACGCCAGCCTGGAGCTGCGTACCTGCAGCCAGTGCGGGCACGTGGATCCGCTGCCCGCGCCGGCGGTGGGCTGAACGGTCGCCGGGCATGGCCCTTGTAGAGCCGAGCCCATGCTCGGCTGCCGGGCCGCGAAGCCGAGCATGGGCTCGGCTCTACAGTTCAACCGGCGCGCAGGCGTTCAGGGCGTCGGTCCCACCATCCCAAGCGCTACACTGGCGGTCCCGTTGCAGCCTGTTGCCCGACCATGTCCGACCTGCTCAGCCGCACCCACGCCATCGCCTTGGACGCCGCCGATCCGCTGCGCCCGCTGCGCAGTGAATTCCTGATTCCGCGCCATGAGGGCGGCGAGCAGACCTACTTCGTGGGCAACTCGCTGGGCCTGCAGCCGCGCGGCGCGCAGGCAGCGGTGCAGGAAGTGATGAAGCAGTGGGGCGAACTGGCGGTGGAAGGCCACTTCACCGGCCCGACGCAGTGGCTGTCCTACCACCGCCTGGTGAGCGCGCAGCTGGCCCGCGTGGTTGGCGCGCTGGCCAGCGAAGTGGTGGCGATGAACACGCTGAGCGTAAACCTGCACCTGATGATGGTCAGCTTCTACCGGCCGACCACGCAGCGCCCGGTGATCCTGATGGAAGCCGGCGCGTTCCCGACCGATCGCCACGCGGTGGAAGCCCAGATCCGCTTCCATGGCTTCGACCCGGCCGAGTGCCTGGTGGAAGTGCAGCCGGACGAAGCCAACGGCACGATTTCACTGAACGCCATCGAGCGCGCCATGACCGAACACGGCCCGCGCCTGGCGCTGGTGCTGTGGCCTGGCGTGCAGTACCGCACCGGCCAGGCCTTCGACCTCGATGCGATCACCCGCGCCGCCCGCCTGCAGGGCGCACGCATCGGCTTCGACCTGGCGCACTCGGTCGGCAACCTGCCGCTGCGCCTGCATGACGTGGCCCCCGATTTCGCCGTGTGGTGCCATTACAAGTACCTCAACAGCGGCCCGGGCGCAGTGGCTGGCGCCTTCGTGCACGAGCGCCACCACCGCGATACCACCCTGCCGCGCTTTGCTGGCTGGTGGGGCCATGAGGAAGCCACCCGCTTCCAGATGGCGCCGCAGTTCACCCCGGCCATCGGCGCCGAGGGTTGGCAGCTGAGCAATCCACCGATCCTCGGCCTGGCACCGCTGCGCGCCTCGCTGGACCTGTTCGAGCGCGCCGGCATGGAGGCGCTGCGCAGCAAATCGCTGGCGCTCACCGGCATGCTCGAAGCACTGGTGCGCGCACGCCTGCCGCAGGTGCTGGACATCATCACCCCGGCCGATCCGCAGCGCCGCGGCTGCCAGTTGTCGCTGCGCGTGATCGGTGGCCGCGAGCGTGGCCGCGCACTGTTCGAGCACCTGCGCGGCATCGGTGTGCTCGGCGACTGGCGCGAACCCGACGTGATCCGCATCTCGCCCACCCCGCTCTACAACCGCTACCTGGACGTGCACCACTTCGTCGAGGAAGTGGAAGCCTGGGCCGGCCTTTGAGCCGGTCCCTCCCCTGCTGCTGGACAGTTCGTTGATCGCACATGCTTCCCGCTCGTTGAGCATTATCGGTGCCGGCCTGGCCGGGTCCCTGCTGGCCATCCTGCTGTCGCGGCAAGGCTGGCGCATCACCCTGTACGAACGCCGCGGTGATCCGCGCGTGGCTGATTACGAGAGTGGCCGCTCGATCAACCTGGCATTGGCCGAGCGTGGGCGCAATGCGCTGCGCCAGGCGGGTGTGGAGGACGAAGTGATGGCACGCGCGGTGATGATGCGCGGCCGCATGGTGCACCCCCGCGACGGCGAACCGCAGCTGCAGCGCTATGGCCGTGATGACAGCGAAGTGATCTGGTCGATCCACCGCAGCGATCTGAACACCACGTTGCTGGAACTGGCCGAGCAGGCCGGCGCCACCGTGCACTTCCATCGGCGCCTGCACACCGTTGATTTCGACGCCGGTTACGCGCGTTTCATCGATGACCGCGACGACAGCCCGCACGACATCCGCTTCGACACCCTGATCGGTGCCGACGGCGCCGGTTCGGCCCTGCGCGCGGCGATGAACCGCCGTGCCCCGCTGGGCGAGGACATCGCCTTCCTCGACCACTCCTACAAGGAGCTGGAGATCCCACCGGCCGCCGACGGCAGCTTCCGAATCGAGCGCAATGCGCTGCACATCTGGCCACGCGGTCATTACATGTGCATCGCCCTGCCCAACCACGAAGGCACCTTCACCGTCACCCTGTTCCTTCCCAACCAGGGCGATCCCAGCTTCGCCACGGTCAACACCGGCGCGCAGGCCGAGGCGCTGTTCGCGCGGGAGTTCGCCGACACCCTGCCGCTGATCCCGAACCTGCGCGCGGACTGGGAACAGCACCCGCCGGGGCTGCTCGGCACGCTCACCCTGGAGCGCTGGCACCAGCACGGTCGCGCCGTACTGATCGGTGATGCCGCGCATGCGATGGTGCCGTTCCACGGCCAGGGCATGAACTGCGCGTTCGAGGACTGCGTTGCGCTGGCCCGCCACCTGATGGAAGCGGATGACCTGGAAGGCGCGTTCGCCGCGTTCGAAGCCGAGCGCAAGCCGAATGCACGTGCCATCCAGCAGATGGCGCTGGAGAACTACCTGGAGATGCGCGACCGTGTCGCCGATCCTGCGTTCCTGCTGCAGCGCGAACTGGAGCAGGAACTGCAGCGGCGCTGGCCGACCCGCTTCGTGCCGCACTACACGATGGTCACCTTCCTGCACACACCGTACGCCGAGGCGCTGCGCCGCACCGAACTGCAACGCGACATGCTGGTGGCCGCCACCACCGGTCACGATTCACTGGACAACATCGACTGGGCCGCGCTGGAAGCGCAGATCCACGCGCAGCTGCCGGTCCTGGAGGGCGCGCACTGATGGCCGACAGCTTCCTGTTCTACGACCTGGAAACCTTCGGCCAGGACCCGCGGCGCACGCGCATATCGCAGTACGCCGCGATCCGTACCGATGCCGACCTCAACGAGATCGATACGCCGGTCAGCTTCTTCGTGCGCCCGGCCGATGACCTGCTGCCCTCACCGATGGCCACCCTGGTTACCGGCATCACCCCGCAGCAGGCCCTGGCCGAGGGCATCAGCGAGGCCGAGGCCTTCGACCGCATCAACGAACAGCTGTCGCGCCCCGGCACCTGCGCGCTGGGCTATAACACGCTGCGCTTTGACGATGAATTCGTCCGCTACGGGCTGTTCCGCAATTTCCACGACCCGTACGAGCGCGAGTGGCGCAACGGCAATTCGCGCTGGGACCTGCTGGACATGCTGCGCCTGATGCGCGCGATGCGTCCGGACGGCATCAAGTGGCCGCTGCGCGAGGACGGCGCCACCTCGTTCAAGCTCGAGCACCTGGCCGAGGCCAACAACGTGCGCGAGGGCGATGCGCACGAAGCGCTGTCCGACGTACGTGCCACCATCGGCATGGCACGCCTGTTCAAGCAGTCGCAGCCGCGCCTGTGGGAGTACGCGCTGAAGCTACGTGACAAGCGCTTCGTCGGCGGTCTGCTGGACGTGGCCGCGATGAAGCCGGTACTGCACATTTCCATGCGCTACCCGGCCAGTCGCCTGTGCGCGGCGCCAGTACTGCCGCTGGCCGTGCACCCCACCATCAACAACCGGGTGATCGTGTTCGACCTGGAAGGCGAGATCGACGACCTGCTGGAACTGCCGGCCGAGGTGATCGCACAGCGCCTGTACATGCGCGCCAGCGAGCTGCCCGAAGGCGTGGCGCGGGTGCCGCTGAAGGAAGTGCATCTGAACAAGGTGCCAGCGCTGATCGCCTGGAACCACCTGCGCGCCGATGACCACGCGCGCCTCGGCCTGGACGTGGCCGCGATCGAGGCCAAGGTGGAACGGCTGCGCGCGTTCGCCCCGCAGCTGGCCGAGAAGGCGCGCCAGGTCTACAACCAGCCCCGCGTCGCCACCGTGGCCGACGTCGATGCCTCGCTGTACGACGGTTTCCTCGGCAACGGCGACAAACCGCTGCTTGCGCTGGCACGCACCACCGCGCCCGAGCAGCTGGCCGCGCTGGAAGACCGTTTCCGCGACCCGCGCCTGCCGGAGCTGCTGTTCCGCTACCGCGCGCGCAACCACCCCGACAGCCTCGCGCCGGCGGAACGCCAGCGCTGGCAGGATTACCGCCGCCAGCGCCTGCTCGGCGACGGCGGGCTGGGCGAACTCAACCTGCCCCAGTACCGGCAGCAGCTCGATGCACTGGCCGCCGAAGCGCCCGACGATGCGCGGCGCCAGGCCCTGCTGCAATCGCTGCGCGACTGGGGCCAGCACCTGCAGGAGACACTGTGAGCACCTACTTCTCGGACGCCAGTTTCAGGTTCCTGCGCAGCCTGGCGCGGCACAACGACAAGGCCTGGTTCAACGACCACCGCCAGCAGTATGAAGACTACGTACGGCAGCCGTTCCTGCGCCTGCTGGGCGACCTGCAACCGGCCCTGGCCGAGGTCAGCGAACACTTCCGTGCCGATACGCGCGGCGTCGGCGGCTCGCTGTTCCGCATCCACCGCGACGCGCGCTTCTCCAACGACAAGTCACCGTACAAGACCTGGCAGGGCGCACGCCTGTTCCATGAGCGCCGCCGTGAAGTAGCCGCGCCTTCGTTCTACGTGCACCTGCAGCCGGGCGAGAGCTTCGTCGGTGCCGGCCTGTGGCATCCGGAACCGGAAACCCAGCGCCGCGTGCGCCACTTCATCCTCGACAACCCGGGCAGCTGGAAGGCCGCCGCGCACGCACCGGGCCTGCGCAAGCGCTTCGATTTCGAGGAGAGCGAAAAGCTGGTGCGTCCGCCGCGTGGCTTCCCCGCCGACTTCGAGTTCATCGACGACCTCAAGCACCGCAACTGGGTGATGTGGCGCTCGCTGGACGACGCCACCATGACCGGTCCGCGCCTGCTGTCCACGCTGGGCAAGGATCTGGCCGCGCTCGGCCCGTTCGTCGACTACCTGTGCGCGGCGCTGGACCTGGAATTCTGATGCCATTGGCACAGCAACGCCGCACGCTGGGCCGCACCGGCCTGGCGGTTTCGCCGGTGGGCCTGGGCTGTTCCGGCTTCTGGGGGCATCGCCGATTCCCGGAACAATCGGCCGCGAACGTGGTCGAGCATGCACTGGCACAGGGCGTGAACCTGTTGGACACCGGCCACAACTACTCCGGTTTCCACGCCGAGCCGCGGCTGGGCCGCATCCTGCGCACGTTGCTGAAACAATACCCGCGCGACGCGCTGGTGATTTCCAGCAAGGGCGGCACGCTGACCGGCCAGGCCGGCGTCAGCGGCGCCGAGCAACGCAATTTCTCGCCGGCAGCCATCATCGCCAGCTGCGAGGCTTCGCTGCGCAATCTCGGCCTGGATCACCTGGACATCTACCAGTTGCATGGCGCCAGCGAGCACGACATCAACGACGACCTGCTGGCCGCGCTGCAGCGCCTGCGCGAACGCGGGTTGATCCGGCACACCGGCATCAATACCCACTCGGCCTCGACCCTGCGCTGGATGATCGCCCATCCCGACGCCTTCGATGTGGTGCTGCTGGACTACAACGCCCTGCAGCAGGACCGCGAACCGCTGATCGACCAGTTGCAGGCGGTGGGCATCGGCGTGCTGGCCGGGACCGTGCTGGCGCAGGGCCACCTGCTGCCCGCGCGCCCGCGCCTGCCACGGCTGGCCGATGGCTGGTACCTGGCGCGCGCCTGGCTGAAGCCCAGCAGCCGGCAGCTGATGCGCAGTGCCCGCCAGATGCGCCGGGCAGTGGCCGCGATCCGCAGCCAACGCCCGGCCCAGACCGCCTTCGCCTATGCGCTGGGCCATCCCGGCGTGGCCAGCGGCATCCTTGGCACCACCCGCACCCGCAGCCTCGACGAGGTGCTGGCGACGCGGCTGGAAGCGCTGACCCCGGCCGAACGGCAACAGCTGGTCGATGCCTTCGGTGACGGCCGTGGCTCGCCCAGTCATTGAGTCTTCACCCGGCACTGCCGCCATTGCGGCAGTCTGGTCAACATGAAGAAACTCACCGCACTCATTGTGCTGCTAGTCCTGGCCGTCGCCGCCTGGTGGTTCGGCGGCCCCTACATGACCGTCAATGGCCTGTCCAAGGCCATCGAGCAGCGCGACACCGCCCGACTGGAGCGTTACGTCGACTTCCCGCGCGTGCGCAGCAGCCTGCGTGCGCAGCTCAACGACTACCTGGTGCGCCAGGCCGGCCCCGACGTGGCATCCAGCCCGTTCGGCGCCCTGCTCTATGGGCTGGGCGACCAGCTTGGCGGTGCCGCAGTGGAGACCATGGTGACCCCGACCGGGATCGGCGCGATGCTGCAGGGCCACGTGCTGTGGAAGCGTGGCCGCAATGAACTGCAGGGCGGCGATGCCTTCGGTGCGACCGAACCGGCGCGGCCGCTGAAGCATGCCGAGCATCATTTCGAAGCACTGGACCGATTCGTGATCGACGTCGATCGCGGCCCCGGCCAGCCACCGTTGAAGGTGGTGCTGGAGCCGCAGGGCCTGCGCTGGAAGGTGGTGGACCTGCAGCTGGGAATGTCGGGCAGCCCTTGATCGGACCCGTGGCCTGACGGCAGCGCCAACCAAGGTTGGCAACTACCGGGGCATGTGGCTCTGGTAGATGCCCACCTTGGTGGGCATGTCGCTGTGGTAGATGCCCACCTTGGTGGGCATGTGGCTCTGGTAGATGCCCACCTTGGTGGGCATGTGGCTCTGGTAGATGCCCACCTTGGTGGGCATGTGGCTCTGGTAGATGCCCACCTTGGTGGGCATGTGGCTCTGGT
>NZ_JCAFTB010000012.1:0-94274 GCF_059369855.1 Stenotrophomonas sp. YJH_SMC_138 | reverse complement strand
GCGCGATGTCGCGATCTGGGAGTGGAGCAACAAGAGCGAGGTGTTCGGGAACCAGATTCCGAGCGCTGATCCGGATGGAGATGGTGTGGCGTTCGAGCTGGCGCTGCGCTTCCCGGGGCAGCAGGCGACGGATGCGAGTGGATTGTTCTACAACTATCAGCGGGAATACGACCCTGCAGTGGGGCGGTATTCGCAGAGTGATCGCATTGGACTCAGGGGCGGGATCAGCACATACGGATACGTTGGCGGAAATTCACTTAGCTTAATAGACCCGTTGGGGTTAAGGAACGTGCACAAGACAGCCGTCGCAATTGGGAATGCGATCAATGCTGGGCGCTTACTTGCTTCGGGTACGCTGAGGATCGCTGGAGGACTTGGCATGGAGGGGGCAGTAGTGACTGCCGCACCGGGCTCCGCAAGTATTGGGCTGGGCGTCTGGAACATCACTAGTGGCCAGAAGGCGTGGGCTCGCGCCGAGCAGCAGTGGGCGGAGGCAGCCTGTGAAGACAGTAGCAACTATTCGAGGGGCGACGTCCTGAAGACATACTCGGGTTTGTTGCCTTGGGGAACTGAGTCAGATGACCCCGGTGAGCCTTTTTGGATTGATATTATGGAGAAGCACGTTAAGGAGGCTGTCCATAAGCCAAGGGAATTCTTGCAGGAAGTAGGAACCATAGGACTATGAAAACTGGATTGCTGCTCCGCTATGTTGCTTTGATGATCCTGGTCCTCCTAGGCTGGTGGTTTTATAGGCACATAAGCCCCGCGCTAATGACGTTGGTTGCGCTAGTCATCATGGGCGGAAGCACCGTATGGGTCATTATGGCTCTCACAAGAAAGCCAAGTGAAGCGGCCCGAATAGCCAAATCTTGGTGGCGCTTGATCTGGGATGGCTTCTGGGGACTGTGAGCTAATGTTACGTCCGCTAATTAAAGTTCTCCAGCAGGCCGATTGGGACCTCTGCCTACCGATACTGGCAATCGCACCACACTGACCATCTTGGCAGGAAGCGAGAGCCACACCCATCCGGCAACCAACCATCACGGGCCAGGCGCAACAGCAGGCCATCTGGCTGGACAACTACCCGGTGGCGCTGATCAATGTGCCGAGTACCGGCGTGCCGGAACTGGCCTACGTCCAGCCGGATCACCTAGGTACGCCGCGCGTGGTGATCGACCCGGTACGGAACGTCTCGATCTGGGAGTGGAGCAACAAGAGCGAGGTGTTCGGCAACCAGATTCCGAGTGCCGACCCGGATGGCGATGGTGTGGCGTTTGAGCTGGCGCTGCGCTTCCTGGGCCAGCAGGCCACGGATGCGAGCGGGTTGTTTTACAACTATAGTGGTTCGATCAAAACATCAAGGGCGACTCTGCCGCTGACTCCGCTGCGGATCAGTTGGCAAATCGCCTCGGACGATCATCTGGACAAATGAGTCGTACGGGGAGTTGCTCGCAGATGTGCGGGAGCTATCGTCCCGGTGGAAACTTCCCCTACTGATGATTTGGACGCCTCAAATGTACGCTCCCAAGCTGCTCCCAGTCGTGATGCTGTCAATCGCACTTTCTGGTTGCATGGAAGTTGCCAGCACCGAGTATGCAGACCGCAATCAAGCCGTCTCAAGACAAGCAATCGGTGAATCGAAATGGTTGCCTTCATGGTTGCCTGAGGATGCAGTCAACATACGCGAGTCGCACGACATGGACACAAATGAATCATGGCTGGTTTTCCGCCTGACCAGCGGGGTTCTTGCTTTGCCCGAAGAATGTAGGCTGGTGAGCAGGCCGGAGATGTCCGACGCGCGAGTCATGCGGAGATTTCCTCCGTTTGCCCGCAACGCGTGGTCGCGAGCGTCAAGCTATGGCGGCAAGTTCTATCTGTGTCCGGAGGGAAATGCTGGCCGCTGGGTCATGCGCGATGAAGAGCTGGGCCTTGTTTACAGCGGAATAAAGTTATAGGTGGCTGGGCGGTCTCACCCAGTAAGCGAAATGCGTGAGTGGCACGTGGCGATCTCCTTTCCCGGTGCCTGATTCGGCACTTTCCGGCCGAGCGTCGTGTGGGTTCGGGTATGTGTCAAATCGACCTTGCCACTTGTCCGTGTTCACGAATGGGAGGGCCGTGTAAGAAGATCGGATGGTCCGGCAAGCTTCAAGCACCCAGGCGTTCGGCAGGAAGATTGCTGGGCCGCGGTGACGACTGTGCGGGAGGACCTATGGGATATCGGCTCCATGGTCTATTGTGGCTGCAGCGCAGGCGGTGGATAGAGGCGAAGGGAAATGAAAGACAAACTGAGAGAAAGAGAGGCGCTGTCGCCAACTGGCTTCTATGACCGATACTATGCGGAGAGTGGCCTGGATCAGGAAATCGTAGTGGAGCTGCTGGAGCATGTTGCAGACGAGCTTCGTTTGCCCTCCGGGAAGCTCCGTCCTGGAGATCGATTTTCGAAGGAACTGTCGCCTGGTGAAGCTCATGGTTGGGACTCGGGGTATGGGGTGTTGATATTCGAGCTTCAATCGCTCGCAAAAAAACGTGGTATTGCAGTCGATCGGCGGGTGGATTCGCTCGACGACTACATTCGTATCATGGCGGGTATCTATTGATGAGATTGATGCGTCCCTGAATGGCCATCGGCGTGAGACGTCGCAGTGCGTACTGAGGATTCGGGGATGCCAAAGTGAGGTGTGCCGCCGCTGTCATGACCGGTCTGGTTCTGGCGGGCTGTGCAACATCGGGTGGCGATATGGTCGTGCGCGTCTCGGGAAGCGTGCCGCCAGGTCAGGGTGACGTTCGCGCTCTAGATTGTGAGCTGAGTATGCTCGGGGAGGACGAAGGTGTAGTTTCGTCGAAACCGGTTGGAAGCACATTCTCGGTCCCCATGATGGTCGTTGCAGGGCCGGAACCCAGAAGCTACCAATTCGCCGTCGAATGCAGGGATGGCCGGAGGTTCGCATCCAAAGAAGTACAGATCAGTAGTCGGCGGTCATATGCCCGGGATCTCAATCTTGGGGAGCTTCAGGAGCGGTGACCGGCGATCGTCCTCGCGCATCCCAGAGCTCTGATGGGGAATCTAGTCCATGAGATTCATTTACGTGTTGCTCCTCATCCTTCTCACAGGTGCGGCGCTGTTTTCATTTCGCAAACTCCAACGAGGTGAGCTGGGCGAGAAGCCGGTTTATGCCGCTTTGCAAAGCGCCGAGCTGGAGTACAGACGCCAGCCGGTTGGCGACCTGATCTATGAAGAAGGGGGCGGGCATCTGCTCGCGGGGTTCTCTGTAGACGCGCAAGCGAGGGTTTGGGTTGCGTTGGACACAACGAGGGACAATGGGGATCTGTTTGTCGTCCCTATGCACGGGGAACAGAGAATCCCTTGTCAACTCGTCGATCAACTGGTGTCGGCCAATGTTGGATCAGCACAGGCTAGGCACGCGTTGAAGGCGTCTTGCGTGAAGTAGGGCGTTGCGAGGCTGAAGAAATACCCCGTACACGCCGCAGCAATGATGGCGGCGGTGATTCGGTCGTTCTGTTGTATGGGTTTGGGGAATTCCAGTAGATGAAAGATTTCAACGCGCTCGAATGGTGTGACGCCACGTTGCTGGCTATCAACATCGATAGAAGGAATCCAGGCGTATGCGATGAGGTAAAGGTCCACGTGCGCTGGCCGGACGGCCGGCAGGCAACCGTCTGCTTCTCGGAAGCCTACGGGTGCTCGGCGCTCATGAACTTCGGCGTACTGGGGGAGGAGGGAATAGAGTTCGCCAGGGTCGAGGACGACGAGCCGGGGCTTGCTCATCTTCTTGATCGTTGGAAGGCGGTCGGCTATCCGTTGTCCGGCCTGAAGTGTTTCCGTATCGAGACCACCTCGACCGGAAGCGTAATTCTTATCTACGCCAGGACATGGCGGATCGAGCATCTGCCGATGGCGGGTGCAGTGCCCTGAAGGACATTCCGTGCCCAGATTCCTCACGCCCGACAAGGTCTCCCTCATTCAGGGGAAGCGGCCTGAGAAGACCGAGCGGAGATGTGCTTGGGGTCATGATTTTTGACTCTGCGGCGGCGTTGGCCGCCACACCTTGCATATTGGGGCCTTGATGATGGTGAGGATCCTGACAGCACTACTTCTGATTGGAGTCGGACTTGGATTCTCTGGCGGCGCATGGGCTCTAGGAAAGCGGCCCTTCAAGATGATCCAGTTCTGTGTGCATGACCAAGACGGCTTGAAGCGGTTCAAGCAGACCCTCAGCTCTATCGCCAACGACGAAGGAATGCAGTTCTTTGATGGCAGCGCTGAATTGGATCGCCAGCTTGCCAGGGCAAAGGTGGACATGAAGCGCCCCGTCGTCTACGTCGGAGTGAAGCGGGAAGATGGCTCTGGACTGGAGGCGGGGAACCTCGGATTGGATCGCTTCGAGATAGCTATCGGCTTTTCTGAAGGGAAGATGCCCGCCGAGGCACGGTCATTTTCTGTCCGCGTCGAACGCGCTTTGGCAGAGCGCTGGAATGTACACGCGATTCCCCCGGACAAGGGCGCTGCGCCGACGGCGTGTCGGGCGGGAAGCGATCCTCGTTGAATGGCATTGCAGATGGCCTTCACCCTTCGGGCTGCAACCGCCCCACCGCCTGGGCGCACAACGACTGGCAGGCCATGACCAACCCCTCCATCACCCGGTCGCCCACGTACTGCCCGGGTTCGCCGTTCTGACGGGTGCGTTCGGCCGCCAGCAGCATTTCCAGCACCACCCGCAACCCGCTCAACGCGCAATCGGCGTCGGCCAGGGCCAGGCAGCGCCCGGGCAGCTGGTGACGCTCCGGCCAGGGTTGTCCGTCGGCCGCAGCACCGGAGCCGATGCGGTGGAGATTGGCAATGAAGGTGTTCCTGTCCACTGTTGGCGCAGCCGGAGGCGAACCGTCGTCGCCGGCGGTGCTGCGGTGGGCGTGCAGATGCGGGAGGTCCGATTCGTTCATGGCAAGGCTCCGTGCAGGGCAATCGGTAGCCGCCACCCATAAAAGTGGCGGACGGTACGTGGTTCGAACACCGGGTTGATGTCAGTCCGGTGGGCCCGAAGGCCCCCACGCACCGCCCGCCATAGCCGGCAGACGGATTGCCAGCCGGCGCCACGCTAGGGTGGCGCCGGCTGGCAAGCGCATACATCAACATCAACTCGGGTGTTCGAAGCCCGGCCACCCTTTTCCGGTGGCACGCCATCTGAGCCCCTGGCGCTGTGCAATGCCAATCAGAAGAGTTGTAAACATCACTCGATTGGAGACGCTTTTGACATTGTCCTACGCTGCTAAGCCCCGCCAGTGCTGGCTGGCGTAGTGATCCGCCCGCAACGTGCAATCTGCGACATGTGTCGAGGTTGTCACGGCGAACGGGACGGGCGGGGAGGGCCTATCACGACAGGCGGCGCCAATTCAGCCTGCGGGCTGTCCCGGGTTGACGCTTTCAACGCCCCAGCGCACTCTGCGGGTTGGGGTCGACAACCCGTTCAGGGGCAGGGCTGCAGGGTGGTACCAGGAGGCGGAACAGCCATGAGCCAACTCACCGACAGCTTCGGACGCAGCTTTCCGTACCTGCGCTTGTCGCTCACCGAAGCCTGCAACTTCCGGTGCAGCTACTGCCTGCCCGACGGGTACCAGGCCGACGGCCGCCCGCGTTTCCTGCAGGTGGATGAGATCGGCCGCCTGGTGCGGGCCTTCGCGGCGCTGGGCATGAGCAAGATCCGCCTGACCGGCGGCGAGCCCAGCCTGCGCAAGGATCTGGATGAGATCATCGCCACCGTGGCGGCGGTGCCGGGCATCCGCAAGGTGGCCATCACCACCAATGGCACGCTGCTTCCGCGGCGCCTGCCGGGTTGGCACCGGGCCGGGCTGACCGCGCTGAACGTGAGCATGGACAGCCTGCAACGCGAGCGTTTCCACACCATCACCGGGCACGACCGCCTGCCGGAGATCCAGCAGGGCCTGGCCCTGGCGCAGGCGTTGGGCCTGCCGGCGATCAAGCTCAACGCGGTACTGCTGCGGGGCCTGAACGACGACGAGCTGCCGCAGTGGATGGACTACCTGCGTGACCGCCCCTTCAGCGTGCGCTTCATCGAGCTGATGCGCACCGGCGACAACGAAGCCTATTTCCAGCGCTACCACCTGCGCGCCGACGTGGTGGTCGAGCAGCTGCTGGCCGCGGGCTGGCACGAGCGTCCGCGCGCGGCCGACGCCGGCCCGGCGCGCGAGTTCGGCCACCCCGACCATCGCGGCAGCATCGGCATCATCGCCCCGTATTCGCGTGACTTCTGCAAGGGCTGCAACCGCCTGCGGGTGACCGCCAAGGGCGACCTGCGGCTGTGCCTGTTCGGCGAGTTCGGCGTACCGCTGCGCCCGCTGCTGCAGCGCGATGAGGACCACGACGCGCTGCTGGCACGCATCACCACCCAGCTTGGCCTGAAAGCGGCCGGGCATGGACTGCACCAGGGCCAGACCGGGCTGACCCCGCACCTGGCCTCCATCGGAGGATGAGCAACACGATGAGTGGGGAATTGAACGCGGCCTTCCACATGGCCGATGTGCGCAACAAGCGCATCAGCCGCCGCCGTGCGGTGGCGGTGGGCGAGCTGCATGCCGGTCCAGTGGCCTATCCGCTGATTGTCGAGCGCCGCCTGCCCAAGGGCGATGCGCTGGTGATGGCCGAGATTGCCGGCCTGCAGGGCGCCAAGATGGCCTCGATGCTGATGCCGCTGTGCCACCCGCTGCCGCTGGAACTGGTGCAGGTGTTCTGCGCGCCGGTACCGGAACGGCAGGCGATCCGCGTGTGGTGCGAGTGCGCCAGCGAGGCGCGCACCGGCGTGGAGATGGAGGCACTGGCCGGCGTCAACGCGGCGCTGCTGACCCTGTACGACCTGAGCAAGCCGGTGGAGCCGGCGTTGCGCATCGAAGGCATCCGCCTGCTGTTCAAGGAGGGCGGCAAGCGCGGTGTCTGGCTGCACCCGGACGGCATGGACGAGGCCGAGCGTGAGCGGTTCAAGCCGCGTGCGCCGAAGGGCCTGGAAGGCGCGGCCTGCGCGGTGATCACGCTGAGCGATCGCGCCAGCGAAGGCACCTATGAGGATATCTCTGGACCGACCCTGGTGACCGGGCTGAAGAAGCTGGGTGGCGAGGTGGTGGTCACCGAAGTGCTGCTCGATGGCATCGAGCCGTTGGCCAGCCGCCTGCAGTCCTTGGCCGCCGAGGGCGTGCGCCTGTGCCTGTGTACCGGTGGTACCGGGCTGGGCCCGCGTGACCTGACCCCGGAGGCGCTGCGTTCGTTGAATGCGCGGCCGGTGCATGGCCTGGCGCAGATGGTGCGGGCACTGAGCGCACAGCACACGCCGATGGCCTGGCTGAGCCGCGCCGAGGTGGTGCAGCTGGGCAACATGCTGGTGTTTGCATTGCCGGGCAGCCCGAAGGCGGCGGCGCAGTGCCTGGACATCCTGGCGCCGGTACTGGGCCACGCCCTGGCGATGGTCGAGGGGGATGGCCACGCATGATCCCCTACAGCGATGCCTTGCAGCACCTGCTGGACGCGGCCACGCCGCTGCCGGCCGAACGCCTGCCGCTGCACGAGGCCGCGGGCCGCACGCTGGCCCGTGACATCCACAGCGCACAGTCGCTGCCGCCGTTCGACAATTCGGCGATGGACGGCTTCGCGCTGCGCGCCAACGGCGCGACGTTCGAGGCCGGTACCGAATTCGGGGTGCAGGGCTGGCAGGCGGCGGGCGATGCCGGTGCCGACGGCGGCGAGGGTGCCTGGGAAATCATGACCGGTGCGCGCATGCCGGTTGGCCTGGATACGGTGGTGCCGGTCGAGAATGTGGAGATCCTCACCAGCGAAGATGGACGCCCGACCCGCATCGCCCTGAAGGCATCGGTGAAGCCGGGCCAGAACGTGCGCCTGTGCGGCGAAGATGTGAGCGACGGCGAGCGTGTGCTGCAGGCCGGGCAGGTGCTGGACATCAACGCGCGCACCTTGCTGCATGCGATCGGCGTGGGCGAGGTGGCGGTGGTGGCGCGGCCAAAGGCAGCGGTGATCGCCACCGGCAAGGAGCTGGTGACCGAGGCGGCGCAGGCGCTGGAATCCGGGCAGATCCGTGACAGCAACCGGCCATACCTGGTCGGCCGCCTGCAGGCCGCCGGTGCCGAGGTGGTCTGGCAGGGCACGGTGGGCGATGAGGTGGCCGCCTTCAATGCCGTACTGGATCAAGCGCTGGACGCGGGTGCGCAGCTGTTGATCAGCACCGGCGCGGTGTCGGCCGGCCGCTACGATTTCATTCCCGACGCGCTGCGCGGCCGCGGTGCGCGCATCGTGTTCCACAAGGTGGCGATCCGCCCCGGCAAGCCGTTGCTGTTCGCGGTGCTGCCCAATGGCACGCTGTATTTCGGCCTGCCGGGCAACCCGGTGTCGGCTGCGGTGGGCCAGCGCTTCTTTGTCGAGCCGGTGCTGCGCCGCCTGCTGGGGCTGGCACCGGAGCAGGTGCTGATGTTGCCGCTGCAGGCCGACGTGCGCACGCCGCCGGGCCTGCGCTTCCATGCGCGGGCCCGGGTGGAAGTGGACGCGCAGGGCCGCCTGAGTGCGCGCGTGCTGGCAGGGCAGGAGTCGTTCCGTTTGATGTCCATGCTGCAGGCCAACGCCTGGGTGGTGCTGGACGGCGAGGGCGGTCTCGCCCCTGCCGGCACGCCAGTGCGCGTGCAGGGCTGGGGTCATCAGGACCCTGTGCAGCTGGCGAGCCAGGAGCCGTGATGAGACAGGTGAATCTGCAATTGTTCGGTGCGTTTTCCGATCTGGATGCCAGCCGCGAGATCGCCGTGGATGTAGCCGGTGGCACCGTGGCCGATCTGCGCCAGGCGCTGCGCGAGCTGCTGCCGCTGCGTTGGCCGGGTTTCCGTGCCGGCTTGCTGGATTACTCGGCATTCGCCGACCAGCAACGCGTGCTGCGCGACCACGAGGCGCTGCCCGACGATGGCCGGGTGGCGATCCTGCCGCCGGTGAGCGGGGGCTGAGCGATGAGCGAGACGATCATCGCCAAGGTCGTGGACCGCGCGCAGGCGGCAATCGATCCGGCCGAGGGCATCGCGGCGGTTTCCGATACGGGCTTCGGCGGCATCGACGTGTTCATCGGGAAGGTGCGCGACGTCAACGTGGGCCGGCGGGTGACCGGGATCACCTACGACCTGTTTGAACCGCTGGTGCTGAACGAATTCAAGCGCCTGGCCGCCGAGGTCGAAGCCACGTTCGGTCCGAAGCTGAAGCTGTATGTGGCGCATGCCAAGGGCCGGCTCGGCATCGGCGAGGTGGCGGTGGTAGTGGCCGCCGGCAGCCCGCACCGTGACGAGGCGTTCCGCGCCTGCCGGCAGTTGATCGAGGTGGTCAAGCACCAGTGCCCGATCTGGAAGCAGGAGCATTACGAGGACGGCGACAGCGCGTGGAGCGAGGGTTGCAGCCTGTGCCATGCGGACGGCGAACCCGGCCATGACCATGCGCACGATCACGAACATCCCCATTGATGGCATCGTGCTGGCCGGCGGCCTGTCCAGCCGGATGGGCCGCGACAAGGCGCTGCTGCCCTGGCACGGCCGCACGCTGCTGGAACACATGCGCGGCCTGCTGCTGCAGGCCGGCGCCGGGAGGGTATGGGTGAGCGGCGACTACCCAGCTTTTGGTGGCATCCCGGACCGGGTCGCACGCTGCGGCCCGCTGGGCGGCCTCTACAGTGTGGCGATGCAGATGCCAGACGGCCCCGCCTGGGTGGTGCCGGTCGATACGCCGCGGGTGACACCCGCGCTGTTGCAGCGGCTGCAGGCCGATCAAGGGCGTGCCTGCACGGTATTCGACGATGAACCGTTGCCGATGCGGTTGCAGATCGATGATCATTGCCGCCGCGTGCTGCAGGCCTTGATCGATGATCCGACGGCGCGCCGTTCACTGCGCGCCCTGCAGGAACGCCTGGGCGTAATCCGGCTGCCATTGGCACCGGAGGATCAGGCGTTGCTGCTCAACTGCAACACCCCGTCGGAATGGGAGTCCATCACAGCATGAAGGTCCAGCTGCAACAGCAATCGATGCGCCTGCGCGTGGATGAAGAAGAACTGGCAGGATTGCTGGCCGGCGAATCAGTGGAGAACCTGACGCGCTTTGGTGGCAGCGGTGGCTGGGGCGTGGCGCTGTCGCTGCATGCCGGCGATCAGGCGGTGCTGCTCGATGGCGGGACATTCTGCCGGTTGGTACTGCCTCGCCAGGCCGTTGAGTCGCTGGCGGGCAGGCTGCCCTGCCGGGATGGGCTGGGCTTCGGTATCGCGTTGGATGACGACAGCATGCTGCAGCTGCAGTTCGACGTGGACGTGCGCGACAGCATGCGGCAGCGTGGCCCGCAGCGGCGTTCCGAACCCGCGCCAGAGTAGGTGCACGTTGCGCAGGGCCGGGCGGTGCGCTGTCGTATGATGAGGGCCTTCGTTCCTGCCTCGCTGCAATGCCTCTGAACCCCTCCGCTCCCTCTGCGTCCCGGCCGGCCACGCCCAATCCGGCAGCGGCCGACGACGGAGACGCGCTGCACTTCTGCAGCACCTGTGCGTTCTCCGACGCCTGCATGTCGCAGGGCTACGACAAGACCGCGCTGGGCGAACTGCATGTGCTGGTCGACCACGTCGGCCCGTTCCAGGCCGGCGACTACCTGTTCCGTGCCGGCGATCCATTCGACTCGATCGCCGCGGTGCGTGCCGGTATGGTCAAGACGTTCGTCGATGACAGCCAGGGCAACGAGCAGGTGCTGGGTTTCAGCCTGCCGGGCGAGGTGATCGGGCTCAATGCCATCCACGGCGCGCGCTTCCCTTGCAACGCCGTGGCCCTGGACACCGTCTACCTGTGCCGGATCTCGTTTCCGCGATTGAGCCTGCTGGCCACGCGCATGCCGGGGTTGCAGGCGCGGCTGTTCAGCCTGCTCAGCGCCGAGATCGGCAAGGTCGCCACGCTGGCCGCCAACCATCGCACCGAGGAGCGCATGGCGGCGTTCCTGCTGGATCTTTCCGAGCGCTATGCCCGGCGCGGATTCTCCGCCACCCGTTTCAACCTGAGCATGGCCCGCACCGAGATCGCCAACTACCTGCGGATGGCGCCGGAGACGGTGAGCCGGGTACTGCGCCGCTTGAGCGACGACGGTGTGATTGCGGTGAACCAACGTGAGATGCTGTTGCTGGACCCGGACCGGCTGGCGGAACTGGCCGTAGCCCGGGACGCCGGACTGGACTGATCAGGCAGGGGGCTGGGCATGAAGCGAGCGGCATTGTTGTGGCTGGGCCTGCTGGCCACGGTACCGGCCTGGGCGGCCGACCTGACGGTGTCGGCGGCGTCGAGCCTGACCGAGAGCTTCCGCGAACTGGGTGCGGCCTATGAGAAGACGCATCCGGGAACCAAGGTCGATTTCAACTTCGCCGCCTCTGGCGTACTGCTGCAGCAGATCAGCCGCGGCGCGCCGGTGGATGTGTTCGCGTCGGCCGATGAAGCCACCATGGACCAGGCCCAGCAGCAGGACCTGCTGGCGGCCGGCAGCCGCGCGGTGTTCGCGGTGAACGCGCTGTGGGTGGTGGCGCCGCCGCAGGCCAGGGCCGCGCCGCGCAGCTTGAAGGACCTGGCCGGTGCCGGCGTGCAACGCATCGCACTGGGCAACCCGGACAGCGTGCCGGTCGGCCGCTATGCCAAGGGCGCGCTGGAAGCGGCCGGCCTGTGGCCGTCGGTGCAGGGCCGGATCATCACCACGCAGAACGTGCGCCAGTCGCTGGATTACGTGGCGCGCGGTGAAGTGGATGCCGGCTTCGTCTATGCCACTGACGCGCAGGCCATGCCGGACCGGGTACGCCGTGCCTTCGTGGTACCGGTGTCCGGGCGCATCGCCTATCCGCTGGCGGTGACCAGGGCAAGCGCGCAGCCGGCAGAGGCCAAGCGGTTTGTCGCCTTCGTGCGTTCGGCGCAGGGCCAGGCGATCCTGGCCCGGCACGGATTCGGCAAGCCCTGACGCATGGATCTGGACTGGAGTGCATTGGGGTTGTCGCTGAAGGTGGCCGGCTGGGCCACCGCGATCAACCTGGTGCTGGGCGTGGCGCTGGGCGCGCTGCTGGCGCGTCGGCGCTTTCCCGGCCGTGAGCTGCTGGATTCGCTGTTGACCCTGCCGATGGTGCTGCCACCAACGGTGCTGGGGTATTACCTGCTGGTGCTGATCGGTCGCAACGGCCCGATCGGCGCGTGGCTGCAGTCGTGGTTCGGCATCAACCTGGTGTTCACCTGGCAGGCTGCGGTGATTGCGGCGGCGGTGGCTTCGCTGCCGCTGGTGTTCAAGCCGGCACGCGCGGCGTTCGAGGAAGTGGACGGACAGCTGGAGCAGGCCGCGCGGACGCTGGGTGTGTCCGAAGCGGCGGTGTTCTTCCGCGTCACGCTGCCGCTGGCCTGGCGCGGCATTCTTGCCGGCCTGTTGCTGGCGTTTGCACGCGCGATGGGTGAATTCGGCGCGACGTTGATGGTGGCCGGCAGCATTCCGGGCCGGACGCAGACGTTGTCGATCGCCATCTACGAGGCGGTGCAGGCCGGTCAGGACGGCAAGGCCAATGCGCTGGTGATCCTGACCTCGGTGGTGTGCATCGTGATCCTGTTGCTGGCTGCGCGGTTGGTGGGCGGACGTCGCCGGGAGCTGCGTGATGTGGCTTGACCTGCAGGTGCAGCGTCGCCTGCAGGCGGCCGGCCAGGATTTCGTGTTGGACGTATCGCTGCAGTGCACGCAGCGGCAGGTGGTGCTGTTCGGACCCTCCGGCGCCGGCAAGAGCTTGACCCTGAAGGCGGTGGCCGGACTGCTGCGGCCAGGCCAGGGCCATGTGCGCCTGCAGGGGCAGACCCTGTTCGATACGGCCACCGGCGTGGACCTGCCACCGCAGCGCCGTCGGCTGGGCTACGTGTTCCAGGATTACGCGTTGTTCCCGCACCTGAGCGTGCGCCAGAACGTGGCGTTCGGGCTGCAGAAGGGATGGCTGAATCCGCGGATCGGCCAGCGCTTCGACGCGGTGGAACAGTGGTTGCACGCCTTCCGCATCGACGCGGTGGGCGATCTGCTGCCATCACAGATTTCCGGCGGACAGCGCCAGCGTACCGCGCTGGCGCGCGCGCTGGTGACACAGCCGCAGGCGCTGCTGCTGGATGAACCGTTTTCCGCGCTGGACCATGATCTTCGCCATCATCTGCGCCAGGAGCTGGAGACCGTGCTGGACAGGACCGGCATTCCGCTGCTGTTGATCAGCCATGACCCGCAGGATGTGGCCATGTTCGGCCAGCAGGTGGCGCGCGTGGTGGACGGCCGCATTGTCGACGGTTGACGTGCACCTGTAGAGCCGAGCCCATGCTCGGCAGCTCTGCGCGACAACGCCAACAGCAGCCGAGCGTGGGCTCGGCTCTACAGGATCAACGGATCAGTACAATTCACAGTGCGTGCGGCCTTCATTGCGCAGCGTGTCCCAGTGGCCTTCGCCGCCGATGGCATCGATGGCCTCGCGCACCGCGCTTTCCAGGTGGCGCTTGTTGCCGCACAGGTACAGATGCCCACCGCGGGCCAGCACATCGCGCACTTCATCGCCGCGCTGCTGCAGCACATGCTGCACATAGATCTTTTCGGCGCCATCGCGCGAGAACGCGGTATGCAGGCCGGCCAGCACGCCACGCGTGCGCCAGTCCAGCAGCTGGTCACGGTACAGGTAGTCGTGCTGGCGGTGCTTCTCGCCAAACACCAGGTGCACTTCGCGTTCGCAGGCGTTGGCCTGCAGTTCCTGCAGCAGGCCCATCAAGGGTGCGATACCAGTACCGGTACCGACCAGCAGCAGCGGTGCCTCGCCGGTATCGGGCAGGTGGAAGCCGGGGTTGGAGCGGCAGTACACACGGGCATGGTCGCCTCCATGCAGGAGGCTGCCGGTGGCAGTGCCGAAGCGTTCGCGGCCGCGCAGGGTGTAGCGCACTTCGCGCAGGCACAGGCTCAGCTGGTCGTCGCACGGGTGCGAGGCGATCGAATAGGCACGCGGCAGCCGCGGTGACAGCAGTTCGCGCAGCCGGGCAAGCGGCACGCTGTCCGGCGTGGCGTGGTCCTGCAGCACGTCCAGCAGGTCCAGGCCGTGCAGGTAGGCGTCCAGCTCGCGCTTCTGGCTGACCTTCAGCAGGCCCTTCAGTGCCTCACTACCGCCCAGCCGGGCCAGTTCGCGCAGCACGCCCTTGCTCAGCAGGCGCAGCTCGCGGTCGTGCAGGGCGGCCACGGCGGCGGTGTCGCCGTACCAGGTGGCCAACGCCTGCAGCAGGGCAGGATCGTTCCCGGGTACTACGTGCAGGGTGTCGCCCGCGCGATAGGCCATGCCACTGCCGGCAATGTCCAGTTGCAGGTGCCACGCGGCCGGGTCGCTGCTGTTCAAGCGGCGGCGTTCGAGGATGCGCGCGGCAAAGGCATTGTCTTCGCCATAGGCGGTGACCTGCAGGTGCAGGTGCTGGCCAGCGCTGAGGTCACCCTCCAGCACCTGGCCCAGCACCGGCTGCCATTGCTGGAAGAACTGCTCGTAGCCCAGATCGGCGTCCACCCGCTGCAGCAGCGGCTGGGCCTGGCGCTCGCTCAATGCAGCATCCAGCGCCTTGGTGAAGCCGCAGAAGCTCGGGTAGCCGGTGTCACCAAGGCCGAACACCGCATAGCGCAGGCCGCGCAGCGTCGGGGTCTGGCGCAGTGTTTCGAAGAACTGCTCGCCATTGGCCGGCGGTTCGCCATCGCCGAACGAGCTGGAGATTGCCAGCAGCACATCGCCTTGGCCGAGACTGGCCACGTCGATGTCGTTGAACGGGAGTACCTGCGGCCCGTGCAGCTGCAGGCCCGCGCCCAGGCGCTGGGCCAGGGCGCGGGCGTTGCCCGACTCGGACGCAAAACCCACCAGCAGGCGGCTGAAGGGCGTACTGGTCGGGAGAGCGTTCACGCGGCCTCGTAGAAGTCGTCGAACTTTTCCTTGCTGAACTCGACCAGGTCGTAGTTCTGCATCAGGTCGTTCACCACGCGGCGGATGCTGATGTACGAGGTGATGTTGCCGTCGGCGTCGAACAGCGGCTGCACGGTGGTGTCGACCACGTAGAGCACGCCGCCTTTGCCAAGGTTGGGCACGATGCCGGTCCAGGTCTTGCCGGCCTTGATGGTGTCCCACATGTCCTTGTAGACGGCCTTGGGCACGTCCGGGTGGCGCACGATGCTGTGCGGCTGGCCGATCAGTTCCTCGCGGGCGAAGCCGGTGAGCGTGCAGAACAGGTCATTGGCGTAGGTGATGTTGCCCTGCATGTCGGTGGTGGAGATCACCATGACGTTCTGCATGGCGTTCAGCAGCTGGGCGTTGTCGGGGGTGTAGCTCATCGCAGGGTCCTTGTGGATGCCGGCAGTGCCGGCGTGTTCGGGTCCTGCATAGAAATACGCCCGCGCGGCGGCGGGCGGTTTGACATTGGTCAAGCGCGTCGCTCGATGGCCTGCGACCGGGTGTCGCAGGAAGAATCCCTGTAGAGCCGAGCCCATGCTCGGCTCACGGGGCAAACGGGATTGCCGGCAGCCGGGCGCGGGCTCGGCTCTACAGGAGAGACACGGGCAGGAGGCGGGCGCCTGTCATGTGTACTGAGCTCATGACGCCTTGTCACAAAGAAATCGCCATGGCTTCACGGTTGATTGATCGCATGGAGGGCTATTGTCGTCCTGAGCCTCTCGCTGACGTCCCCCACGTCCTGCGTCGACTTCCTTCCCAGCACAAGCGCCCGTCCGGGCGCCGCTGGCGTCTGTCTGCCTGAAGCATCCGAGATCATCCCCATGGCCCGCGCCGCCCAGTCCGCTTCACCCGTTGCGATCTCTCCGCTCACGCCCGTGCCGATCGGCACTCGCCGCGGCCACTCGCAACCGTTGGATCTCCCAGAACTGGTGCAGCGCGTGCTGTTCGTCGCCACCGAGATGGCTGACTTCATCAAGGCCGGCGGACTGGGTGATGTGGCCGCGGCGTTGCCGCGTGCGGTGCGCGGTGCATGTGATTCGCGCGTGCTGCTGCCCGGCTACCCGGAGGTTCTGCAGCGCCTGCCACAGCTGCGACCGGTGGGGCGGGTCAGCGCCCGAGCCGGGTTGCCCGCGTGCACGATCGGCATGGCGGTGCAGGCCGACGGCCTTCCTATCTACGTGCTGCTGTCGCCTGGGCTGTACGAGCGCGAGGGCTCGCCCTACGTGGATGGGCAGGGACAGGAGTGGAAAGACAACGCGGTCCGCTTCGCCACGCTTTCGCATGCGGCTGCGGAGATTGCGGCCGGGCGTGCCGGGCTGGACTGGGCGCCGCAGCTGCTGCACCTGAATGACTGGCCGGTGGCCATGGCTGCCGCCTACGTACGTTGGGACCGGACAGCCGTGCCGACCCTGCTGACCATCCACAACCTGGCCTACCAGGGGCTGTTCCCCTACGCGCTTGCGCCGGTGCTGGGCGTGCCGGCCGAACACCTGGATGAACTGCACTTCCACGGGCAGATGTCGTTCCTGCAGGGCGGCATCACCAATGCCACGCGGCTGAACACGGTCAGCCTGCGCTACGCGCAGCAGATCACCGCCCCGGATGACGGCTGCGGGCTGCATGACCTGTTGGCGCGCCGGGCGGCCGGCGGACACCTGAGTGGCATCGTCAACGGCATCGACGCCAGCTGGGATCCACGCCGCGACATCCACCTCAAGGCCCATTTCGGCATCGGCGAATGGACCGGGCGCGCCACCAACGCGCATGCGGTGCGCAAGGCGTTCGGGCTGGCGCCGTCGACCGGCCCGCTGTTCGCGGTGGTCTCCCGCCTGGTGCACCAGAAAGGCCTGGACATCACCTGCGATGTGGCACCGCAGATCGTGGCGGCCGGCGGCCAGCTGGTCATCATCGGCGGCGGCGAGCCGCAGGTGGAAGCGCAGGTGCAGGCGCTGGCCCGGCGCTACCCCGGACGGGTGGGCGCATTCATCGGCTTCGAAGAGGCGCTGGCCCGCCAGATGTTTGCCGGCGCCGACTTCCTGCTGATGCCTTCACGCTTCGAACCCTGCGGGCTGAGCCAGATGTACGCGCAGCGCTTCGGCTGCCTGCCCATCGCACACGCGACCGGCGGGCTGGTGGATACCGTCGAGGATGGCGTGACCGGATTCCTGTTCCACGGCGCCAATGCCGATGGCCTGCGCCGCTGCGTGGAACGGGCGATGCGCACCTTCCGCCTGCCCGGCCTGCTGCAGGCCATGCGCCGCGCCGCCATGCTGCGGCCGGGTGGCTGGGATGCGGCCGGTCGCGCGTATCTGGCCCTGTACCAGCAGACCTGCCAGGTGGCCGCATGAGCCACGACAGCCTGCATCTGGCCGCCCTGGAGGATGAAGCGATCACGGAGACGGGATTGGATCAGCGTATCGCCCCGGCGCTGCAGGACCTCGTCCACGCGCGCCCGGCCGATGCATTCGCCTGGCTGGGCCCGCATCGCCAGCCAGAAGGCGGACGCCAGCTGCGCGTGCTGGTGCCGCATGCGCAGCGCGTCGAGGTGATTGCAGACGATGGGCGGCGCTGGAACCTGTCCCCTGGCCCGTTGCACGGCCTGTTCGAGGGCGCGGCCGGTGACGCGGCGATACCGCTGCTTGCCCTGCATTTCGAACAGGGCGTGGAGCAGGTGCACGATGCCTATGCGTTCGGTCCACTGTTGGACGAAGCCCTGCTGCAGCGGTTCCATGCCGGTGATGCCGATGCGGCGCGGCAGCTGGGTGCGGTGCCGATGCAGGTGCAGGGCATTGCGGGCGTGCGCTTCGCGGTGTGGGCGCCCAATGCCCAGCGGGTCGCCGTGGTTGGCGATTTCAACGGGTGGGACGGCCGACGCCATCCGATGCGGCTGCGTCACACCGCCGGCGTGTGGGAGCTGTTCCTGCCGGGCGTGCAGGCCGGTGCCCGCTACAAATTCCGCATCGTCGGCGCCGACGGCCGGGTGATGCCCGACAAGTTCGATCCGATGGCGCGCTGGGCCGAGCTGCCACCGGCGACCGCATCGCGGGTGCCTTCGGCTGGGCAAATGGAGTGGCACGATGATGCTTGGTTGGCGGCCCGCCGCCTGGCCGGAACCTGCGCACCGCTGTCGATCTACGAAGTGCATGCGGGTTCCTGGCAGCGCAGCGACGATGGTGCGCCGCTGGACTGGGATGCCCTGGCCGACCGGTTGATTCCGTACGTGGCCGGTCTTGGCTTCACCCATATCGAGCTGTTGCCGGTGAGCGAGCATCCCTTCGGCGGTTCCTGGGGCTATCAGCCGCTGGGGATCTACGCGCCGACGGCACGCCACGGCACGCCACAGGCCTTTGCACGCTTCGTGGACCGCTGTCACCAGGCCGGCGTGGGAGTGATCGTGGACTGGGTGAGCGCGCACTTCCCCAACGATGCGCATGGCCTGGCCGGGTTCGATGGCACCGCGCTGTACGAGCATGCCGACCCGCGCGAAGGGGTGCACGCCGACTGGGACACGCTGATCTACAACTACGGCCGCAACGAAGTGGCCGCCTACCTGATCGGCAGTGCGTTGGAGTGGGTGGAGCGCTTCCATGTCGACGGTCTGCGCGTGGACGCCGTAGCGTCGATGCTGTACCGGGATTACAGCCGTGCCGAGGGGGAGTGGGTACCCAACGAGCAGGGCGGGCGCGAGAACCTGCAGGCGGTCGCTTTCCTGCGGCGGATGAACCAGACGCTGCGGGAGCGCTTCCCGGACGTGCTGGTGATCGCCGAGGAATCCACCGCGTGGCCGGGGGTGACAGCGCCGGTGGAGGAGGGCGGGCTTGGCTTCACCCACAAGTGGAACATGGGCTGGATGCACGACACCCTGCAGTACCTGGGGCGCGATCCGGTCCATCGTTCGCATCACCACAGCCAGATCAGCTTCGGCCTGGTCTACGCCTTCTCCGAACGGTTCGTGCTGCCGCTGTCCCACGACGAGGTGGTGCATGGCAAGGGGGCGCTGCTGGCCAAGATGGCGGGCGAGCCGGCACAGCGGCTGGCCCAGCTGCGCGCGTATTACGGCTTCATGTGGGCGCACCCGGGCAGCAAACTGCTGTTCATGGGCGGCGAGTTCGGCCAGGGCCATGAGTGGTCGCACGATGCGGCACTGGACTGGGCACGGGCGGCCAGCAGCGAGGGCCAGGGCCTGTCGCGCCTGGTGGGCGACCTCAATAACGTGCTCCGCGCCGAACCGGCGTTGCATCGCGACGAACGCGACGAACGCGGCTTCGACTGGAGCGTGGCGGACGACAGTCGCAACAGCGTCTACGCCTTCATCCGCCGGGATCCTGCCGGCAGCGGCCGCACCCTGCTGGTGGTGAGCAACTTCACCCCGCTGCGTCGCGACGGCTACCGGGTCGGGGTGCCGCAACCGGGGCGCTGGAGCGAACGGCTCAACACCGACAGCGCGTATTACGGTGGCGGCAATGCGGGAAACCTCGGCGCAGTGCATACCGAGCCGAGGCCGATGCACGGCCACGCGCAGTCGCTGCGGCTCACGCTGCCGCCGCTGTCCACGCTCTACCTGCAGGTTGATGCATGACCACAGTGGCCCCGCGCCTGGGCGCTTGGCCGGTGGCCGGTGACGGGGTGGAGTTCCGCGTGTGGGCACCGGGCGCAAGGACGATGGCGCTGTGCCTGCAAGGCACCCAGCGGCCGATGCAGCGCGACCCGGACGGCTGCCACTGGCTGCGAATACCGGCATCGCATGGCGACCGCTACCGGTTCCGCCTGCCTTCTGGCCAGGACGTGCCCGACCCGGCCTCGCGCTGGCAGCCGGACGGCATCGACGGCGACAGCGCGGTGGTGCTGGATACGGAGGCAGCGCGGCCTGCCTGGCAGGGGCATGCCTGGCAGGACCTGGTGATCTATGAGGTGCATATCGAGGCCGGGGGCGGCTTCGCGGCGTTGACCGCGCAACTGCCGATGCTGGCCGCGCTGGGCATCACCGCCATTGAACTGATGCCGGTCGCGCAGTTTCCCGGCCAGCGCAACTGGGGCTACGACGGCGTGTTCCCGTATGCGCCGGCCCATGCCTATGGCGGGCCGGCAGCGCTGAGGGCCTTCATCGAAGCGGCGCACGATGCAGGGCTGTCGGTGCTGCTGGATGTGGTCTACAACCACTTCGGACCACAGGGCAACCACCTGCGCGACTACGCGCGCGGGTTCTTCCGTGACGACCGCAGCACGCCGTGGGGCGAGGCCATCGACTTCTGCCAGCCCTGGGTGCGGCGCTTTTTCATCGACAACGCGCTGATGTGGTTGCGCGACTACGGCTTCGATGGCCTGCGCTTGGACGCGGTGCACGCCATTGACGATGACCGTTTCCTGCAGCAGCTGGCCGATGAGGTACGCGCGGTGGCCCCGCACGCGCACTTGGTGCTGGAGAACGAGCGCAACCAGGCGCGGTGGCTGCGCGGCGCCTACCAGGGGCAGTGGAACGATGACTTCCACAATGCGCTGCACGTGATGCTGACCGGCGAGCAGGAAGGCTATTACGCGGCCTATGCCGGTCGCGCCGAAGCACTGCTGGCGCGCTGCCTGGCCGAAGGATTCGCCTGGCAGGGTGAACCGGACCTGCGCGGCAATCCCCGCGGCGAACCCAGCGCCGACCTGTCGCCCGCGCGTTTTGTGGTATTCGCGCAGAACCATGACCAGGTGGGCAACCGCGCTTTCGGCGAGCGCCTGTCGATGCTGACCGATCCTGCGCCGCTGCGCGCGGCGCTGGCGCTGACCCTGCTGACGCCGATGATCCCGCTGCTGTTCATGGGCGAGCCGTGGCAGGCGCAATCGCCCTTCCTGTTCTTCACCGACTACGCGCCGCCGCTGGACGAGGCGGTGCGTGAAGGGCGTCGCCGTGAGTTCGCTGGTTTCAGCGCCTTTGCCGACGCCGCCGCGCGCGCGCGTATTCCGGACCCGAACGATGCGGCGACCCTGCAGGCGTCGTACACGCCGCCGCCCGGCGATGATCCCTGGTCGCAGCACTGGCTGCGCTGCTCGGGTGAATTCCTCGGCCTGCGCAGGCGCTATCTGCAGCCGGGCCTGCTGCAGGCGCGGTCGCTGGGCGCGCGCGTGCTTGGCCAAGGCGCGGTGCAGGCGGGCTGGCAGTTGCCATCGGGCCAATGGTGGATCGCGATCAACGTGGGCCCTGTGCCGGTGGCGCATGCGGTGCCGGCCGGCGAGTACGTCGTGGGGCCGGACGCTGCCGGGATGCTGCCGGCAGGCGGCGGCGTGCTGGCCTGCTGGGTCGCCGCATGAATACGGATGCAGCGGTGCGGGAGACGGCCCGCCGTGCGGGCCTGCTGGTCCGCTGGACCGACGTGGCCGGTGCCGCGCGCGAGGTCGCGCCGGACGTGCTGCGCGCCGTGCTGGAGGGGCTGCAGTGCGAGGCGGTGCCCGAGCACGCTGGCCTGCGCACGGCCTGCTGCGGACAGCTGCTGGTGATGCCGGAGGCAGCCGGCGCAGCGTGCTGGGTGGATGAGCAGGGCGCAGCGTTGCCCGCCCGTGCCGATGCGCAGGGCCGCTGGCGCGTGCCGGACCAGCCGGGTTACTGGCAGTGGCGCCGGGGCGACCAGCAACAGGCGGTTGCGGTGGCGCCACAGCGTGCCTGGTGGCCGCGGGGCACGCTGCGCGGCTGGGGCCTGTCGGCGCAGGTCTACAGCCTGCGCGCGCCCGGTGATGCCGGCATCGGTGACAGTGCCGGCTGTGCACGATGGAGCGAGCTGCTGCACCGGCACGGCGGCGACGCACTGGCGTTGAGCCCGCTGCACGCGGGCATGCCACCGGGCCCAGGCTACAGCCCCTATTCGCCCAGCGACCGGCGCTGGCTCGACCCGCTGCAGGTCTCCCTGCCGCAGGTATTGCCCGATGCCGCCAACAGCGTGCTGGGCGGGGACGAGGCGCTGGCGGCGGCGGTGGAAGCGGGAACTGCCGCACGTCGCATTGACTGGCCGCACTCGGCGGCAGTGAAGTGGCGCTGGATACGGCAGGTTCGCCAATGGATTGCAGCGCAGGCACCGTCGCAGCACGCACAGATCGAAACCTGGCGTGCCATGCAGGGCGATCCGCTACGGCACTATTGCCAGCATGCCGCCGACCGGTTCACCGGCAGCGCGGACGACCACGCGTTTGCGCAGTGGTTGGCACAGCAGGGCTGGGCGCAGGTACACGCCACGCTGCGCGACGAGGGCGCTTCGATCGGGTTGATTGCCGACCTGGCCGTGGGCTGCGCGCCGCAGGGCGTGGAGGCACGCACCGGGGGGCTGATCTGCTGCAGGGACTTGAGCTGGGTGCGCCGCCGGACGCGTTCAATCCGCTCGGCCAGGCCTGGGGCATCACCAGCTGGTCACCGATGGCGTTGCTGCGCGAGGGCTTCGCCCCCTACCTTCGCGTGCTGCGCGCCGTGATGTCCGGCCGCGGCGGGCTTCGCATCGATCACATCCTGGGCCTGCTGCGGCTGTGGGTGTTGCCCCGTGGCGCGGACGCCGGGCAGGGCGTGTACCTGCGCTATCCGTTCGATGATCTGATCAACCTGCTGGTGCTGGAGTCCTGGCGGCATCGCTGCGTGCTGATCGGCGAAGACCTGGGCGTGGTTCCGCCGGGCATGCGCCAGCGGCTGGCAGCCCGGGGCATTCTGGGCATCGAGGTGCTGCCGTTCGCCCGCAACGGCGCGCGCTTCCTGCCGGCGCCGCAGTGGCGCCGCGATGCAGTGGCCATGCCCTCCACCCATGACCTGCCACCGCTGGCCGGTTGGCTGCGCGGGCGTGACCTGCGCTGGCGCGCACGCCTGGGTGAGCTGGCGGATCTGCCAGCGGCACTGCGCGCGCGTGCCAGCGACGCGCAGGCACTGTCTGCGGTGGTTGGCGGCGAGGGCGCGCCGCTGGACGCCAGGGCGTTGTCTCTGGTCGCCCACGCGGCGTCCCGGCTGGCGTTGCTGCCGCTGGAAGACGCGCTGGGCGGTCGCGCACAGGTGAACCTGCCAGGCACCGTCGGCGGCCATCCCAACTGGCGCCGCCGCCTGCCGCCGACGTGGGATGCTGACGCGGCCGATGCGCGCTTGGCGCGCCTGAGTGCCACGCGCCGCAGGACCGGGCAATGACGGGGTTGCGTGCCACCGCGCGCCTGCAGCTGCACGCAGGCTTCGACCTCGGGGCGGCTGCCGCGCAGGTGCCGTACTACGCCGCGCTGGGCGTCAGCCACCTTTACCTGTCACCGATCGCTGCGGCGGTGCCCGGGTCGACGCATGGCTACGATGGCATCGACCCGGCTCGCATCAATCCGGAACTGGGCGGTGAAGCGGGCTTCCGGCAGCTGGCGGAAGTGACGCGCGCGCACGGCATGGGCCTGATCCTGGACATCGTGCCCAACCATCTGGCGGCGTCCCCGCACAGCCAGTGGTGGAGCGATGTGCTGATGCACGGGCCTCGAAGCCCGCACGCAGCATGGTTTGACATCGAGTGGGAGGCGCCGGGCTGCGAGGGCCGGCTCTGGCTGCCGGTACTGGACCGGCCGTTGCACGACGCGGTACGCGACGGCGTGGTGCGCGTGGTGGTGGACAACGCGCGGCCCGTGCTGCGCCACCATGGCCTGGCATTGCCGTTGTCGCCGCGCAGCCATCCGCTGGAACCCGCGCAGTGGCCGGCGTGGGCCGAACGCTGCAACCGCAGCGTTGAACGGTTGCACACGCTGCTGCAGCGGCAGCACTACCGTCTGGCCTGGTGGCGCACGGCCGGCGATCAGGTGAACTACCGGCGCTTTTTCGATATCAACGAACTGGCCGCGCTGCGGGTGGAGCGCGAGGATGTGTTCGAGGCAGTGCATGCGCTGCCGCTGCGGCTGGTACGCGAGGGATGGGTGGACGGCCTGCGCATCGACCACGTGGATGGCCTGTCCTGCCCGGGCGCGTACCTGCAGCGCCTGCGTGAATCGCTCGACGCCGCCTGCGCGGCCGGCGGTCGTGACCCGCAGACCGTCAGCCTGCATGTGGAGAAGATACTGGCCGAGGGCGAGCAGCTGCCCGACGGCTGGGCCTGCGACGGCACCACCGGCTATGACTTCATGGACCAGGCCGGGGCCTGGTTGCACGATCCGGCGGCTGCACCCGCGCTCTCGCGCACGTGGCAGGCGCTGGGCGGTGACCCGCGCAGCTTCGACCGGATCCAGCAGGACGCCCGCGCCATGTTGCTGCGCCAAGGCCTTCATGCCGACTTCCAGCGGCTGCTGCGCAGCGCGCAGCAGGTCCTGCAGCCGCGGCTGGCCGAAGCCGATATCGGAGTGGCTGCGCTGGCCCGCGCATTGGCTTCCGTGCTGGGGCATTACCGCACCTACCGGCCCTATTCGCTGCAGGGGGCGGGTGAACGAAAGGCGCTGGCGGACGCTGCCGCCGCAGCGCGCCTGGCACTGGACGGTGCCGCACGCGCGGCGCTGGACCTGTTGCTGGCAGCGCTTGCCGGCGAGGCGCAGGCCGAGCGCGTGCTGCGTGCGCGTTTCGGTCAACTGGCCGCGCCGTTGAATGCCAAGTCGGTGGAAGACACCGGGTTCTATCGCTATTTCAGGCTGCTCTCGCGCAACGACGTCGGCAGTGATCCACAGCGGCTGGGCATGGAGGGGCGCGCGCTGCTGGAACACGCCGCCGCGCGCCTGCGTCGCCATCCCAGGGCGTTGCTTGCGCTTGCGACCCACGATCACAAGCGCGGCGCCGACAGCCGGGCAAGGCTGGCGGTTCTCAGTACCTGCACGTTCGAATGGCGGGACGCTGTGCGGCGCTGGAACCGGATGTTGACCCGCGCCGGCGCGCCGATGCCATTGCCGGGTGCCGAGGCCTACGCACTGTGGCAGGCGCTCGTGGCCGCATGGCCGATGCACGGTGCCCCTGGCGCCGACTTCGCCTCGAGGATGGTGCAATGGCTGACCAAGGCATTGCGCGAGGGCAAGCGGGTCAGCAGCTGGTCAGACCCGGATGTGGCCGTGGAGGAGGCCGCCGCGCAGTGGCTGCACGCGCTGCTGGACGCAGCGCCCTTGCAGCCGGTGCGCGAGGCGCTGGCGACGTTCGTGGCGCGCATCGCGCCGGCCGGCGCCTGCAACGGCCTGGCGCAGCTGTGCCTGCAGCACTGCCTGCCCGGCGTGCCCGACCTCTACCAGGGCGGCGAAGGCTGGGACCTGAGCCTGGTGGACCCGGACAACCGGCGTGCCGTGGACTATCCAGCGCGGCAGGCGTGGCTGCGCGATACGCGCGGGTGGCCCGCGCTGCTGGAAGACTGGCGGGACGGTGGCATCAAGGCATTCCTGCTGCGGCAATTGCTGGAGTGCCGCCGCAGGCACCCGCACCTGTTCCTGCATGGCCAGTTGCAGCCGCTGTCCGCGCCTGCGCGCTCGCCGTGGCTGGCGTTCACGCGCAGGCATCAAGCGCAGGTGCTGCTGGTGATCGTGCGGCGGGGTTCGCCCGCCGCCGTGCCTGGGCCCAGCCTGCACGCCGCGCACGACGTCGGCACCGGCGTAGCACTGCACGGTGTGCCGACAGGCCCCATGCGCAACCTCCTGGACGGGCGCATCGAACATTTCAACGCAACCGCGGACGTGGGCAGGCTTCTGGCTGGCAGCCCGCTGGCGATATGGATCAACGAGGAGACAGGTAGGGATGGACAGCAGGGAACGACGGCAGCGGATTGAGGCATTGGCCCACCAGATCTGGGAAGCGGAGGGGCGCCCGGACGATCAGCAGCAGCGGCACTGGCACATGGCCGAGCGCCTGGTGGAGGCCGAGATTGCCGCGGCGCGCGGCGAGGAGGGCACCGATGGCCAGCCGTAAGTGGACGCAGACCTCGCGCGTGCGCGAAGGCCGGCCGTTCCCGCTGGGCGCGACGTGGGACGGGCTGGGCGTGAACTTTGCGCTGTACTCGCGGCATGCCACCCGGGTGGAGCTGTGCCTGTTCGATGCGCGCAACCGTGAAGTCGAGCGCATCGTCCTGCCTGAGTACACCAACGAGATCTGGCACGGCTACCTGCCGGACGTGCGGCCCGGGCAACGCTATGGCTATCGGGTGCACGGCCCGTATGCGCCGGAGGAGGGGCATCGCTTCAATCCCAACAAACTGTTGCTGGACCCCTACGCCAAGCAGATCGTCGGCGAGCTGAAGTGGGCGCCGCACCTGTTCGGCTACACCTTGGGCCACCGCGATGGCGATCTCAGTTTCGACCGCCGCGACAGCGCCAGCTACATGCCACGCTGCGCGGTGATCGATCCGGCCTTCAGCTGGGGTGTCGAACGTGCACCCGCAACGCCCTGGGACCGGACCGTGATCTACGAAGCGCACGTGCGCGGACTGACCATGCAGCACCCCGATGTTCCGCAGGCCGAGCGCGGCACTTTCTCTGCCCTGCGCCACGACGCGGTGGTCGACCACCTCAGCCATCTGGGGGTGACCGCCATCGAGCTGCTGCCGGTGCATGCCTACGTGGATGACCAGCAGCTGCTCGAACGCGGGCTGCGCAACTACTGGGGGTACAACACCATCGGCTTCTTCGCGCCGCAGCCACGCTACCTCTCGCTGGGCACCGTGGCCGAGTTCAAGCAGATGGTCGCGCGGCTGCACAGTGCCGGCATCGAAGTGATCCTGGACGTGGTCTACAACCACACCGCCGAAGGCAATGAGCTGGGCCCTACGCTGTCCTTCAAGGGCATCGACAATGCCAGCTACTACCGCCTGGCCGATGATCGCCGCTATTACATCAACGATACCGGCACCGGCAACACGTTCGACCTGACCAATGCCGGCGCGCTGCGCATGGTGATGGACTCGCTGCGCTACTGGGTGACCGAGATGCGGGTGGATGGGTTCCGTTTCGACCTGGCCACCATCCTTGGCCGCGAGCGGCATGGCTTCGATGCCTCGGGCAGTTTCCTTGATGCGGTACGCCAGGACCCGATCCTGAGCCAGGTGAAGCTGATTGCCGAGCCATGGGACATCGGCCCTGGCGGCTATCAACTGGGCCAGTTCCCGCCGGGCTGGGCGGAATGGAACGACCGCTTCCGCGATACGGTACGCGCGCTCTGGCGCGGCGATGGCGGCCAGTTGCCGGAATTCGCCACGCGCTTCACCGGCTCGGCCGACCTGTTCGAACATCATGGCAGGCGGCCCTCGGCCAGCATCAACCTGGTGACGGCGCACGATGGGTTCACCCTGCACGATCTGGTGAGCTACAACGATCGCCACAACGAGGCCAACGGCGAAGACAACCGCGATGGCCACTCGCACAACCTCTCCAGCAACCACGGTGTGGAGGGCGACACCGATGATGCGGCGATTCTCTCGTTGCGTGCGCGGCAGATGCGCAACCTGCTGGCCACGCTGCTGTTCGCGCAGGGCACGCCGATGCTGCTGGCCGGCGATGAGTTCGGCCATTCGCAGCAGGGCAACAACAACGCCTACTGCCAGGACAACCCGCTGAGCTGGATCGACTGGGAGCGTGCGGCATCGCCGGCTGCACAGGCGCAGGTGGCGTTCGTACGCCGGGCGCTGTCGCTGCGCCGACGCTATGGCCTGCTGCGCAGGAACCGGTTCCTGCGCGGCGAATACGATGAAGCGCTGGGCCTGCGCGATATCGACTGGCGGCATCCTGACGGCCGCAGCATGGAGGAAGCGGACTGGCATGACGCAGGGCTGCGTGCGCTGCTGATCGTGCTGGACGGCCGCAGCCCGGACAGCGGCCTGCGCGAGCCCGGGCGGCATGTCAGCCTGGCCCTGCTGTTGAACGCCGGAGACCAGCCGCAGCGGTTCAGTGTGTCGGATGAAGCCTTGTCGTTCCGGCGCGTACTCCTGCAGACCGACGAAACGCCGTTGGAGCCGGATGAAGCAGGTGCCTGGACCCTGCCGCCGCGCAGCCTGTGCCTGCTTGCGGCCAGCAGCAGCGCCTGACGGCAGCGCGCGTACAGGCGGTGCTGCGATGACTGGCCAGCGCCGGGCCTTTGCCCGGCGCACCGCAGTCAGCCCATCAGGTAGCGCAGCAGCCCGGCCGAGGCCACGCCGATCAGCACCGTCGGCAGCATCGACAGCCGCGTGGCGGCCAGCAGGGTGATCGCCAGCGCGGCCAGGTCGGCGGGCTTGTCGGCGACGAAATCCGGAGCGATCACCGAGATCAGCACGCAGCCCGGGGCGGCTTCCATCACCGTCACCGCGCGCTTGCCCAGCGTGCGGTTGCGCAGCGCGAGGAAGCCGACGATGCGGGTCAGGTAGGTGGCGGCGGCCATCAGCACGATGGTCAGCACCGAGGACCAGTGGATCAGGCCGTTGAAGATCATGCTGCGTCCTCCGCCAGCAGCCAGGCGGCGGCCAGGCCGGCCAATGCGCCGCTGGCCACGTACCACGCACCCGGGATCAGCAGATAGGTGGCGGCGGCCACGACCAGGCTGACCAGCCACGGGCGCGCGGCCTTCATGCCCTGCCACATGCCGCGCAGCAGCACCAGGAACACGGCGGGGAAGGCCATGTCGAAGCCGTAGGCGTGGATGTCGCCCAGCAGCGGCCCGACGATCGCACCCAGCGCGGTGCAGGCCACCCAGACGGTGTAGAGGCCCGCGGAGACGCCCAGGTAATAGGCCAGGCTGAAGCCGAGCGCACGGCGGCGCGCATCGGCCACGCCCATCGCCCAGCTTTCGTCACACATGAAGAACAACGCCGGCAGCACCCGGCGGCGCGGCAGGTGCTGCAGCAGTGGGGCCAGGCTGGCGCCCATCAGCAGATGGCGGCTGTTGACCAGTGCGGTGATCGCCACGATCAGTGCGATGTGCGGTGGCGAGGTCCACAGTTCGACGGCGGCGAACTCCGAGCCGCCAGCGAAGTTGAGGCCCGTCATCAGTGGTACTTCCAGTGCGCTCAGGCCCTTCTGCGCGGCCTGCGCGCCGAGCACCAGGGCGAAGGGAATGAAACCGATCATCACCGGCACGGCGGCGCGCAGGCCGCGCAGGAATTCGGCACGCGGCGCGGTATCGCAGGTGTCGGGCAGGGGGAGGGTGGTACGGGCGTCCATGGAACGGCACAACGAGGTGGGGGTGGCCCATGCTAGCGGTCCGATCGCGAAATCGGGTTGCGTTGATGCCACTGGATTCTGGATGATTGATATTTCATGCGGCCAAAAGTGACAAGGACGAAATCCCATGCAGTATCAGCTCGACAACCTCGATCGGCGTATCCTCGACGCCCTGCAGCGCGACGGCCGCCTGCAGAACCTGGAGCTTGCCCGGCTGGTCGGGCTGTCGCCGTCGGCCTGCCTGCGTCGGGTGCGGCTGCTGGAGGAAGGCGGCTACATCGACCGCTACGTGGCCTTGTTGAACGAGGCCAAGGTGGGCCGTGGCTTCACGGTATTCGTCCGCGTGTGGCTGCGCGGGCAGGACGAGGACACCACCAATCACTTCATCAACAGCATCAAGTCGTTCCCGGAAGTGCTTGAATGCCATCTGATGGCCGGTGACTGCGATTTCCTGCTGCGGGTGGCGGTGGCCGACCTTGATGCCTACCGGCAGTTCCAGATGCAGCACCTGAACCGGATCGCCGGCGTGCAGAACACCAAGACCGAGATTCCGATGCAGCGGATCAAGCAGACGACCCGGCTGCCGCTGTGAAGGGCGGGGGTTTCCGCCCGGGTGGCGCCCGGCACCCGCAGGTAGTGCCGGCCGCTGGCCGGCAACCCCAGAAGCAACAGCCGAAGCAACAGCGTGCATTCCGTTGGATGGCGGGGTGGGTCCGGTTGCAGGGGACGCCGTAAACCCTTCCATGGGGGCTTGGCCGCGGCATCCATGCCGCGGACACCCCTGCAACCAGACCCACCCCCGCCTTCGACAGTTCCCCGCAATCTGCCGGAACGGCATGAACTGCTCCTGGTGGGTGTCGACCTTGGTCGACACGTCTGGGCCGGCACGGGGTCGGATCCCGTTGCTGCGCAACGGGCTCTGACCCCAGGCGTGGATGAGGTGGTCTGTTCGATTTATTGATTCCTGATGGGTGACTGGCTTCACGTCGGCCGTAGGCGGCGGTCATCGCAATGACATGTGGCCCCGCTACGGTTTGAGCCCGCTTGCGGGTCGCGCGCGGGCCGGGGTTCCGGTCGTGGTGCGCGTCCACTGCAGCTGCTGTCGCTGCCGAGGGTCATGTGTTCTACGTCAGGGGGCTGAATGGACACCATGCGGTCAGAACTTGGAAGGTGGCCATCGTCGCGTGGCTGCTGCTGTCCTTTGCCGCTGCCGCACAGGACGGAGTTCATGCCTACGACATCCCTGCGCAGCCGCTGGAACAGGCGGTCGAGCGCTTCAGCGTCATCAGTGGGTGGTCGGTGATGTACCCGGGCGACCTGGCCGCGGGCCGCAGCAGCCATGCGCTGCGCGCCAGCCTGGAGCCGCTGCCTGCCTTGCAGGTGCTGTTGCAGGACTCCGGCATCGAGGTCGAGGTGATCGGCGCGCAGCGCGTGGTGCTGCGCCGGGGCACGTCCTCGGCCGCCGAACCCCGTGTTGGTGCCGAACTTCCCGAGGCCGAACGTCGGCGTCGCTATGGCGGGCTGCAGCAGCGGCTGCGTGCGGCGTTCTGTGACGACCCGGAGATCGCGCCCGGCCGCTACGCCGCGACGCTGCGCTTCCGCATCGACGGCGCGGGCCGGGTGAGCGAGCCCGAGCTGCTGTCCGGCAGTGGTAGTGCCCGCCGCGATGCACGCCTGCTGCAGGCGCTGCAGGGCCTGGTGCTGGCGACCGAGGCCGCCGCGCTGGCGCAGCCGGTGACCCTGCAGATCCGTCCTTCCGGCACCGACCACGACTGTGGCGGGCGCGCGCCCCTTCCATGACTTCAAGGATTCGAACATGAGCAACGGTACGGCTGGCGCAGTTGACCTGATGGACCACCTTCTGGGGGCCTACGACGAGCTGAAGCGCCGGTTGGTGCGCAAGCTGGGATCGGAGGAGCTGGCCGGTGACGCGCTGCAGGACACCTGGATGCGCCTGAGTGCGCGCCGTGACCGCCTGGACGCCGTGCAGAACCCTGCGGCCTACCTGCTGCGCATGGCGATGAATACCGTGATCGACCGCCAACGTGCCGACCATCGCCTGCTGAGCCTGGAAGAGGTGGAGACGCTGATGGACATGGCCGACCCGGCACCGGGGCCGGCGCAGGCGGCCGAACTGGACTTCGCGCTGGAGGACATGGTGGGCCTGCTGCAGCGCATGCCCGAGCGGCGTCGCCGCATCCTGCTGGCAATCCGCGTCGATGGCCTGCAGCAGCGTGACGTCGCCGATCACCTCGGCGTGTCGCTGCGGCTGGTGCAGCGTGAGCTGAAGGCGGCCCAGGACTACCTGGCCGAGCGCAGCGGGCAGGGGCGCCAGGTGCGGTTCTGAGCGGCGGCATCCGTCTACACTTTGACGCCGAGCAGAACCCCGCAGCGTGCGGGTGCGGCATGAGCCCCCATGGATCCTGACGATCACCCGCAACGCCCGCTGGATGCCGTCGAGCGCCAGGCGCACGCGTGGGTGGTGCGGCTGACCTCGGGCGAGGCTACCGCGGCCGACGGGCGCAGCTTCCGCGCGTGGTGCGAGGCTGATCCCCGTCATCGCGAAGCATTCGGCCGTGCGCGCCGGCAATGGGAGCAGGTACGCCTGGCCGGCGAGCAGCTGCCTGCCGCCGCACGCCAACCGGTCGCGCCGACGCCGACCCAGCGCTGGAGCCGGCGTGCCTTCCTGGGCGCCGCGATTGCCGCCCCGGCCAGCCTGGCAGTGGTGGCGGCGATCCGTCCGCCGCTGGGGCTGTGGCCCTCGGTGACGGCGATGACGGCCGACTTCCACACCGGTACCGGTGAACGGCTGCAGATCGCACCTTCGCCACAGCTGAAGATCGAGCTGGATACGCAGAGCAGCCTGCGCCGCCGTGCGGACACGGAGGGCGAAGGCTTCGAGCTGGTGCAGGGCCAGGCCGCGATCGAGACCCGGGCCGGTCTGCGCCTGGCCCTGTTCGCAGGGGCGGGCTGCGTGATTGCCGATGAAGGGGCGGTGCGCCTGGACGTGCGCAACACCCACGGCCAGGTACGGGTGACCTGCCTGCAGGGCAGCGCCCGGATCGAGCACCCGCAGGGCCGCCTGCAGCTGCAGGCGGGCCAGCAGACCCGGTACGACGAGCGCCTCAGTGGCGTGGTGGCCGAAGCCGTGGCCTCGGAAGTGAGTGCCTGGACCGAAGGCATGCTGGTGTTCCGCCGGGCGCCGCTGCGCGAGGTGGTGGAGGAGATCAACCGCTACCGCCGCGGCAAGGTGCTGCTGGGTGAATCGGCATTGGCGCGCGCCCCGGTCAGCGGCCGCTTCCGCATCGATGATCCGGATGCGGCGCTGGAGCAGCTGCGACTGACGATGTCGCTGGATCTGCGTCGCTTTCCAGGTGGCATTGCCGTCCTTGGTTAGGTGAAGACGCTGGCCGTGCGCGCCGCGCAGGGCTGTTGCAAGCAAGGAGACGCCAAGGATGCGCAACGAGACCATCGGTGTGCTGGATCTGCGCCGCAATCTGTCGGCGTTGCTGGAAACCACCCAGCGACGGCCGTTGATGGTGCACCGCTACGGCTCGCCATGGGTATGCGTGGTATCGGACGCACAGTGGCAGCAACAGGCCGTGCTGCTGGACTTCGATCCGCAGTCGCACCCGCTGGCGATGCTGTTGCGCCTGCAGCAGCAGGTGCTGCCGCTGGCTGAAACCGGTGTGTTGCCGCCTGCGGCGCTGGCACGCGCGCTGCTGCTGATGGACATGCATGGCATCAGGGATCTCGCGCAGCTGCACGAGCAGGTGCTGCACCACCGGCTGTGGCACTGGTTCGTGGCGGGCACCCGCGGGGTGATGGACGGCTGGCAGCTGCCGGCGGTGCGCATTGCGATGGCGTCGTGGGGCGATGACGTGGACATGACAGACGCGCTGATCGCGTTCGCCGCGCGCAGCGACGTTGCGGTACTGGCCCGCCGCTGCGGGGGTGACGCACCGCGCCTGCAGCGCGAAGCCTGCAGGCGGATGACGCTGCGATGACGTTGCCGATGAAGCACCACCCAGCGCACAGAGCGGCATTCGCGCTGTCGCTTCACCTGCCTTGCTGACGTCTTTTCCAGAGTACGACGCACCACGCGTCGCGGAGCACGGGCGACGCAGATGGCAGACAGTCGCAGGATCAGCATGCTGGAGCTGGATCGCCACCTGAGCCGGTCGCTGGAGCAGGCGCGGCACACGCCCTTGAATGTGCAACGCTACGGGCACTCGTGGGTCTGGGTGCTGTCCAGTGATGCCTGGGCCGATGCCGCGCGCTGGGCGGCACTGGACAGCAGCGCGCATCCATTGGCGGCGCTGCGGCGCGCCCTTGATCTGCAGCTGCGGCCGTGGTCCGAAGCAGCCATGAACGCGCTGCCGCTTGACGCAGGCGATGTGCGGCTGCTGCAGCGTGCGGCCCTGCTGGTGGTCGTGCGTGACCTCAACAGTGCGCAGCGCGTGTACGACGATCTGCGCTATCACCAGGCCTACCGCACGTTCATCGGCCTCGACCATGGCACCGCGTGGTCGCCGATGCAGTGCGTGCGCCTGTTGCAGGCGTGCGCGCTTCCGCTGCTGCGCGGCTGCATCGACGAAACGCTGGCCAGTGTGCCGCCACACCTGCTCGAGGCGGCACGCGGGCCGGCTGCGCCGGCGCCCGCCCAGGCACATGCGCAGCGAATTGCCGGCGGATGTTTATCGTACTGACACATGCACCGCTGACCATGGCGCAGCGGTCTCTTCCAGGATGACGAGGGCGGAACAATGGCAAGGCAGGTGGGTGGTCGCAGGGCTCGGCAGCAGGGTTTCAGCCTGATCGAGATCATGGTGGTGGTGGTGATCATCGGCATTCTCGCGGCATTGATCGTGCCGCGCTTGATGGACCGTCCCGACCAGGCGCGCGTGGTGGCGGCGCGCCAGGACATCGCGGCGCTGATGCAGGCGCTGAAGTTGTTCAAGCTGGACAATGGTCGCTATCCCAGCGCCGAGCAGGGCCTGCAGGCGCTGGTGAAGCCGCCGCAGGGCAGTGGCGCGATGCCGGTCACGCCCTATCTGGATCGCCTGCCGAACGACCCGTGGGGCCATCCGTACCAATATCAGGTGCCTGGCACACATGGCGACATCGATGTGTTCTCGCTGGGTGCGGACAGCAAGCCCGGTGGCGACGCCGGGAACGCGGACATCGGCTCGTGGCAGCTGTGAGGCAGGCCGATGTCAGCCCGGATGCGGTCTGTTTCGAGTGTCCGTCAACGTGGCATGGCGGTGATCGTCGCCCTGCTGGTGGTGGCACTGGTGGCAGTGATTGCCACTGCACTGCTCACCCGGCAGTCGGCCCAGCTGCGCGCGCTGCGTGGTGACCAGCTGCGCGCACAGGTACGCATGGCCGTGGACGCAACGCTGGAACGTGCGGCGCAGCAGCTGCGTGAGGACGCAAAGGAACAGCTGACCACGGTGCGCAGCGGGCGCTGGGTGCGCCCATTGGAGCTGCAGGCGCCGTTGCCGGTGCAGCTGCAGCTGGTCGATGCGCAGTCGATGTTCAACCTGCGCAATCTGCTTGCGCATGGCAGGCCGGACCCCGAGGCGCGGCGCGCGTTCATCGCGTTGTGTGCCGGGCAGGGGCTGGGCCAGGGCGCCTGCACATCCGCCGCGGACCACATCCAGGCGCGCCTGCGCGATGGCGACATGCAGGCGCAGGCGCCGCTGCCGCGCGAATCACTGATCGAACAGGCGCTGCCGGGTGCCGATCCGGTGGCGTTGCAGGCGCTGGCGCGACGCACCGTGGTGTTGCCGGCACAGACCCTGGTCAATGCCAACACCAGCGACCTGCGCGTTCTGCAGGCGGTGACGCCTGCGGTCGAGCCGGCACGGCTGCAGGCGCTGCTCGGTGAGCGCGACGCTGGCCATTGGCTGCTCAATCGCGGCGACATCGCCAACCGACTCCAACTGAGCAACGAACAGATGGCGGTACTTCCCTTGGGTATCCATAGCGAGTGGTTCCTGGCTGTCGGCCGGGTGCAGGCTGACGGCAGCGCGGTTGATTTCCGCGCGCTGCTCTGGCGCGAGTACCGCGACGATGGCGTGCGTGTGCAACGCGTGTGGACGAGGATCGGCGCATGAACGGGCAGCTTCGGGTGCGCCTGCCGACGCTTGAGGGTCTGCACGCCGACAGCGCGGTGGACTGGGCGCAGCTGCACAAGGGCGAGGTGCTGGCCCACGGTTGCGCCACGCTGGCGGCGCTGGGTCTGCGGCATCCGCGGGCTGCGGTGCATGCCTGCCTCGATCCGGGCGACCTGATCCTGCTGGAACTGCAGCTGCCACCGTTGTCCGGGCGCCGCCTGCAGTTGGCGTTGCAGGGTGAGGTGGAGGCGATGTTGCTGGATGACCTGCAGGACGTCGCGCTGGCCCACGGTGCGCAGGCGGCTGACGGTACGGTTCCGGTGGCCTGGCTCGGCCAGCAGGCGGTCCTGCAGGCGCAGCAGTTGCTGGCTTCGTGCGGACTGCAGCTGCAGGCACTCCATCCGACGCCCCTGCTGCTGCCCTGGCAGGACGGACAGGCCACCCTGCAGGTCAGCGGCGAGCACCTGCTGGTGCGAAGCGGGCGCGATCGGGGGTTCGTCCAGTGGCATGGCGGACGTGATGCGTGTGCAGTCATGCAGGCGCTGGGCGTGCGCCTGCGACAGGCCGGCGTGCAGGCCGTGCAATGGATCGGCAGCGTACCGCCGGCGTGGCCGGACAGCCTGCCGGCCACCGCCGTCATGAAGGAACGGCAGGCATGTGGCCCTCTGCCGGGGTGGTCACTGCCGCTGCCCGGTGCGGGTCGGCAAGCGCCACGCCTGGCAATCGGCCTCGCGTTGGCGGCAGTGCTGCTGGCCGCGCTCGGCCTGCAGCTGCAGGTCTGGCGTTGGCGGATCGAGGGCGAGGCGCTGCAACAGGACATGGCGCGGCAGTTCAGCGCACGCTTCCCGGAGATCACCGATGTGGTGGATCCGGTGCTGCAGGCAAGGCGTGCTCTGGCGGTGCCGCCACCAGCGCCACCGTTGCCGCCGTTGCAACGGCAGGTAGCCAGCACGCTGCTGGCGGTTCCGGAACTGGCCGGGCAGGTGCGCAGCCTGCATTACCAGCCCGGCCAGCTCGACATGGAGCTGGATGCCGATGCCCAGGCATTGGCCGACGATCCGCAGCGGCTTGAGCACTGGCAGCAGGCGCTGCAGGTGCAGGGCCTGCTGCTGGCGCGCGACGCCGGTGGGCGCCTGCGGGTGAGCGGAGCGGGACAGTGACGGCCCGCACCCTGCGGCTGGGCGGGGGGCTGGCCGGCCTGCAGCAGCGCTGGCAACGCCTGCCACCGCGCGACCGGCGGATGCTGTGGGTGATGGTGGTGGCGCTGCTGGTGGCGGGCCTGTGGTCGTTGTGGCTGGAGCCACTGCTGAAGCAGCGCACGCACTGGCAGGCCGAGCTACCGCGGCTGCAGGCGCAGTCGCGCGCACTGGCACCGCTGCTGCGCGTCCGTGAGCGCCAGCAGCTGGCGCAGGGCCAGCATCCGACACTTCCTGGGCTGCGCGATGGAATCAAGACCGCCGGCCTTGCCGACGGCCTGCATATCGAAGCGCGTGACGGGCGCTGGCACCTGCAGGTGCAGGCGGTGCCCGCCGATGCGCTATGGAACTGGCTGCTGCCGCTGCTGGCCGACCCGGCCATCGAGCTGCAGCAGCTGCAACTGACACGCACAGGGGACGCGAACATGCCGGCGGCACGGATTTCCGGAAACATCGTGATGGTGGCCACTGCGGGTGCCCATCCATGAGGGCGATGTGCAGCCTTGCCTGCAGTACTGCATTGGCCCTGATCGTGGGCATGGCCCACGTGCCGGCGCCGGTGGCAGCGCAGGACACACGCGATGAGCCGGTGCAGCTGAACCTGGTGGATACCGATATCGGTGGCGTGCTGCGGATGGCGGCACGGTTCACCGGCCGCCAGTTCCTGGTCGACCCACGGGTGACCGGCAAGATGACGGTGGTCTCCGATGGCCCGGTCAGCCGTACCCAGGCCTATCAGCTGCTGCTGGGCGCGCTGCGCATGCGCGGCTTCGCCGTGGTCGAGAATGGCGGCGTCAGCCGGGTGGTGCCGCAGGCCGACGCCAAGCTGCTCGGTGGCCGGGTGGGCAGTGGCGGTGCAGGAGGCGAGGTCGCCACGCGCACCTTTCCGCTGCGCTACGAGAACGCCGCCGCGCTGGTGGCGGTGCTGCGGCCGATGATCAGCCCGGACAATCCGATCACGGCGAACCCGGGCAACAACACTCTGGTGATCACCGACTATGCCGACAACCTGGAGCGCATCGCGCGGGTGATCGCCAGCGTCGACACGCCGGCCGGCATGGACACTGATGTGGTGAAGCTGCAGCAGGGCATCGCCGTAGACGTCGCGGCGATGGTCGCGCCGCTGCTGGATGCGCAGGGCGCAGAGCCCAGCCAGAAGGTGGTGGTGATGGCCGACCCCCGCAGCAACAGCGTGCTGCTGCGTTCCAGCAGTCCCGGGCGCACCCGTCTGGCCCGGCAGCTGGTGGAGAAGCTGGACCGCGCGCAGGACGAGTCCGGCAACCTGCATGTGGTCTACCTGCGCAATGCCCAGGCCAATCAGCTCGCCGGCGTGCTGCGCGGCGTGGTTGCGGGGCAGAGCGATGCGCCGGCAGTGGGCAGCAATGAAGGCATCACGCCACTGCCTGGCGATGCAAGCCGTTCCGCACCGGCGCAGCCGTCGCAGCCACAACAGGCCAGGACCGGCAGCAATGCGCTGGAATCGCAGCGGCTGGATCCGAACCGCCGCGACCCGATCGACGCCGGGAGCACCGGCTTCAGCCAGAACGGCATTTCGGTGCAGGCGGACGTGGCCACCAACACGCTGTTGATCTCGGCGCCGGAACCGGTGTACCGCAACCTGCGCCGGGTGATCGACCAGCTTGACCAGCGCCGTGCACAGGTGCTGGTGGAAAGCCTGATCGTGGAGGTCAACCAGACCGACGCGGCCGAACTGGGCGTGCAGTGGATGCTGGGCAATGGCCGCACCTTCGGCGGCACCCACTTCGGCGGCACCAGCGGTGGCAGCGGGCTGAACACCACCGCGCGCACCACTCTGGACGTGCTGCCCAAGGATGGCCTGAAGATCGGGGTGATCGACGGCACCATCAACCTGCCCGGCGTCGGCCAGATCCTCAACATGAAGGCGCTGGCCAACGCGCTGCAGAGCAAGGGCGGTGCCAACATCCTGTCCACGCCGAACCTGATGACGCTGGACAACGAGGCGGCCAGCATCATGGTCGGGCAGACCGTGCCGTTTGTGAGCGGCCGCTACGTGACCGACGGTGGCGGCGGCAGCAACAATCCATTCCAGACCATCGTGCGCGAGGACGTGGGCCTGAAGCTGCGGGTACGCCCGCAGATTTCCGAGGGCGGCACGGTGAAGCTGGACATCTACCAGGAAGTCAGCAGCATCGATGCGCAGAGCGCGAACAGCACGGCCGGCATCATCACCAACAAGCGCGCACTGGATACCAGCGTGCTGCTGGACGATGGCCAGATCATGGTGCTGGGTGGCCTGCTGGAAGACAGCGTCAGCCATGGCCGTGACGCGGTGCCGGGGTTGGGGAAGATTCCGGTGCTGGGTGCCTTGTTCCGCAGCGACACGCGCAGGCGCGCCAAGACCAACCTGATGGTGTTCCTGCGTCCGCACGTGGTGCGTGACCCGGCCGCCGGCCAGCGCCTGACCCGCGACCGCTATGACTACATGCGCAACGCGCAGGCTGGCGCGCAACCGGTGCAGAGCTGGGCATTGCCGGCGCTGTCGGCACCGCAGCTGCCGCCGCAGGACCTTTCTGTACTCGGCCAGGGCAATGCGCGCGATGGCCAGGGCCAGCCGCTGCAGAACACCAGCCTGGCAGTGTTGTATCCGGCCGGTGACGGCGATGCGCAGCTGGTGCAGTTCGCACAGGGGCTGGACCCGACCGGTGCCCGCCAGGGCGTGGCGCAGGTGCGGGCGCTGGGCCTGCAGGCCTATGCCGAGGCGACGCCGGGCGAGAGTGGCCAGCGCCTGCGGGTGCGGCTGCCGCGCGACCCGGCGACGCTGGACCCGGCACTGCAGCAACTGCGCGGGCTGGGCTACACGCCGGAACTGGTGATCGGACCGTGAGCGCCGCCGCGTCACTGCCGTACGCCTGGGTGCGCAGCCATGGGGTGATGCTGTCCGAGGTTGGCGGTGAGCCTGTGCTGCTGGGTACCGTCGATACCGCAGCGTGGGCTGTGGCCGAACTGCGCCGCCGGCATGGACCGTTGCCCTTCCAGGCACTGGATGCCGCGATGTGGCAGCAGCGGTTGGCTGAGCAGTACCGTGACGGCGGCGACGCCGCTGCCGTGGTCGGTGCCGCCGAGAGCGAAGTCGATCTGGACCGGCTGATGCAGGACATGCCGGAAGTCACCGATCTGCTGGACGCGCAGGATGATGCGCCGGTGATCCGCATGATCAACGCGCTGCTGGCGCAGGCCGCACGCGATGGCGCCAGCGATCTGCACATCGAGCCGTTCGAGACCCATTCGGTGGTGCGCTACCGGGTGGACGGCACGCTGCGCGACATGGTGCAGCCACGGCGCGCACTGCACGCAGCGCTGGTATCGCGCATCAAGATCATGGCCCACCTGGACATCGCCGAGAAGCGCCTGCCGCAGGACGGGCGCATCGCGATCCGCGTGGGTGGGCGTCCGCTGGATATCCGAGTCTCCACGGTGCCGACCGGGCATGGCGAGCGCGCCGTGCTGCGACTGCTGGAGAAGGATGCCGGCCGTCTGCAGCTGCAGCGCCTTGGCATGGCCGATGACACCCTGGCCACGTTCAGCGGATTGATCCGGCAGCCGCATGGCATCGTGCTGGTCACCGGCCCGACCGGTAGTGGCAAGACCACCTCGCTGTACGCCGCGTTGGGCCAGCTCGACAGCAGCACCAGCAACATCCTCACCGTGGAGGACCCGGTGGAGTACGACTTCGCCGGCATCGGCCAGATCCAGGTGAACGCGCGCATCGGCATGAGCTTCGGCACCGCGCTGCGCGCGATCCTGCGCCAGGACCCGGACACCATCATGATCGGCGAGATCCGCGACCTGGAGACCGCACAGATTGCGGTGCAGTCGTCGCTGACCGGACATGGCGTGCTGGCGTCCCTGCATACCAACGACGCGATCTCGGCAGTGACGCGCCTGGCCGACATGGGGGTGGAACCGTTCCTGCTGGCCTCGTCGCTGCGCGGTGTGCTGGCGCAGCGGCTGGTGCGGCGGCTGTGCACCCAATGCCGGCGTGCCGAGGTGGATGGGGACGGCCGTACCGTATGGCGCGCGTTGGGTTGCGCGGCTTGTGCCAACAGCGGCTACCGGGGGCGTACCGGCATCCACGAGTTGTTCGTGGTGGACGATCGCGTGCGTACGCTGATCCATGAGGGGCAGGGTGAACCTGCACTGCGCGAGGCGGCGCGGCGTGCCGGCATGCGGACCTTGCGTCAGGACGGCCAGCGTTGGGTCGACAGCGGGGTGACCACGCTGGAAGAGATCCTGCGCGTCACCGGCGACGACTGAGGCTTGCATGGCGCTGTTCGACTACCAGGCCGCCAACGCGCAGGGCCGCATCGAGAAGGGCCAGCTGGACGCTGACAGCCCGCGCGGTGCGCGGCAGTTGCTGCGCGGTCGTGGGCTGACACCCGTGCAGGTCAGCGTGGCGCGCAGTGCCGGCAGTGGCTGGGCTGCCCGGCGGCTGTCTGCCAGCGAGCTGGCCTGGGCCACGCGCCAGCTGGCCAGCCTGCTGGCCGCCAGCCTGCCGTTGGAAGGCGCCTTGAGTGCGGTGATCGAGCAGGCCGAACGCCCGCACGTGGCCCAGGCGCTCACCGCAGTACGCGCCGACGTGCGTGCCGGCCAGCGCCTGACCGTGGCGCTGGCAGCGCGGCCGCGCGATTTCCCGCCGATCTATCGGGCGCTGGTGGGTGCAGGTGAGGATTCCGGCGATCTGGCACGGGTGATGGAGCGCCTGGCCGACTACATCGAAGAGCGCAATGCGCTGCAGGCCAAGGTACTGACCGCCTTCATCTACCCGGCGGCGATCAGCCTGGTATCAGTGGCGATCGTGATCTTCCTGCTCAGCTACGTGGTGCCGCAGGTGGTGACCGCGTTCGTTCAGGCACGGCAGACGCTGCCGATGCTGACCCAGGTGATGCTGGCCGCCAGCGCGTTCGTGCGCAGCTGGGGCGTGTGGGCAGGGCTGGGCATCGCTGCGCTGGTGGTGGCCTGGCGGCTGGCGTTGCGGCGGCCGGAACTGCGCCTGCGCTGGGACGCGATGCTGCTGCGGGTCCCGATGGTCGGGCGCTTCGTGCTGGGTGTGAACAGTGCGCGCTTTGCCTCGACGCTGGCGATCCTGCTGGACGCCGGTGTCCCGCTGCTGCGTGCGCTTGAAGCGGCGCGGCAGACGCTTGGCAATGCGTTGCTGGCGCGCTGTGCCGATGATGTGGCTGCTCGCGTACGCGAAGGTGCGGCACTGGGTGCTGCGTTGAAGGTACAGAAGGTCTATCCGCCGATCCTGGTGCATCTGGTGGCCAGCGGCGAGAAGACCGGTTCGCTGGCGCCACTGCTCGAACGCGCCGCGCAGACGATCTCGCGCGAGATCGAGCGTCGCGCGATGGCGCTGACCGCACTGCTGGAACCGACCATGATCCTGGTGATGGGCGGCGTGGTGTTGACGATCGTGCTGGCGGTGCTGATGCCGATCATGGAAATGAACCAGCTGGTGCAGTGATGCGCAACGCGCATCACGGGTGGAGTCGACTGTCAGTCGACTGCTTCCCAAGCACACTTCGACAGGACCAGCGCTCCGTGCACCAGTCGACGAACAGTCGACTCTACCCGGTCGCCGTCTTCGATTCTCCACACAATCCTCCACACCTTTTTCCGATCTTCCACAGGTTTCTTAAGCGGCCTGTCATCGGCGCGGACCAGCATGGACACGTCGCCGCAGAGTGGGCTGGGAGGCCCTCGGCGGCAGCAGGCGTGTAGTGACCGTTCCTCCCTTGGTGTTTCCCTTCGCAGTAAACCCTTCAGGAGAAGATCATGAACAAGTGCAACACCCTGGCCGCGCTGGTTGCCACCGCGCTGCTCGCTACCGTGGGCGCCGCCTCGGCGCAGACCGTGACCGGCGGCGGTGCCTCGTTGCCGGCCGACCTCTACAAGGGTTCGTCCGACAGCATCCTGCCGGCGAACTTCAGCTACGCCGTGACCGGTTCGGGCACCGGCAAGAAGGCCTTCCTGGAAAACAACTCGCTGCTGTTCTCGACCACCGGCACCGTGCACTTCGCCGGCAGCGATTCGGTACTGAGCGGCACCGAGCTGAACACCTACACCACCAACTTCAACCAGCCGACCAATGCCAACCGCTACGGCGCGCTGATCCAGGTGCCGTCGGTGGCCACCTCGGTCACCATCCCGTTCAACAAGGCCGGTTCGGCGGTGAACCTGAGCGTGGCGCAGATCTGCGGCGTGTTCTCGGGCGCGATCAGCGACTGGTCGACCATCGATGCCAACCGCAGCGGCCCGATCCAGGTGGTGTATCGCGCGGAAAGCAGCGGCACCAGCGAAATGTTCAGCCGCTTCCTGACCGCGGCCTGTGCCGCTGAGAATGCTGACACCTCGAAGCTGGTGGGCGGCAAGTTCGCCATCAAGTCGACCTTCGCCGACCTGTACAAGCGCGATGCCAACGGCAACCTGCCGGCGTTCCTGGTGGCCGCCCCGGCCACCGGCGGCACCTCGCTGTACAACACTGTCTACGCGGCTGAAGGCCGCATCGGCTACGTTGGCCCGGACGTGATCCCGAACCTGACCGATGCGACCAAGGTCGCCAAGGTCAAGGGCTTCTCGCCGGACCAGGTGAGCGTGCAGGCCACCCTGGACACCGTCGCTCCGCCGACCGGCACCGATGCAGAGAACCCCGCCAACTGGGTGCCGGTGTTCGGCAACCCGTCGGCCGGCTATCCGATCGCCGGCTACACCAACCTGGTGATCGGCCAGTGCTACAAGGATTCGAGCGTCGCCACCAGCCTGCGCGGCTTCCTGGCGCGCCACTATCCGGCGACCTACACCGTCGCGTATGAGAAGTCGATCACCGACCACGGCTTCATCCCGCTGACCAAGGCCTGGCGCGATGCGATCCGCAACCGTTTCGTGCTGGCCAGCAGCACTGCCGGCCTGAACAACCCCAGCACCTGCGCCGGCATCGGCCGTCCGCTGTAATCCGCAGCACGGGTTGAATCCTGCTTGACCCGACGCCGGCCTCTGGGCCGGCGTCGCCATTTCCGCGACGGTGCCGCCGTTGCAGCGTTTGGCTGTCGGCTTCGTCTCGCGTGAACCGTCTATCAGTGGCAGGGCATGCGTTGCGTGTGCCTCCCCGATCGTCGCCGCAGCTGCGGCCCACCAGGTTGATGAGGTTCCGATGTCGCCCCCGCTCCCGTCCGCTGTTCATCCGGCCGCGTCGATGCGCCGCAATCATCCGATGGCGTGGGCCATCGCGGTCGCACTGGGGAGCATGGTGGCCCCGGCCAGCCAGGCGCAGCAGGCGTTCAGTCCGGGCTGGTTCGCCGAACGGGGCGCGGCCCAGGGCAGCGCGGCACAGAGTGGCCGGATGCCCAACGGCGTGCCGATCCAGTTCCAGTTGCCGGCCCAGCAGCAGGATGCGGCACGGCAGAAGCTGCAGCAGTCGATCGACAATCTTGGCACTGCGGCGCAGGCGATTGCCCTGCAGCAGCGCCTGCAGGAACAGGCGCGGCAGGCGCGCCGCGAGGCTGGCTTCATCGTTGCCGATGGCCTCGGCAAGGACGGCCTGAGCGTCGACCAGAACCCGCTGACCCGTGGCTGGCTCAATGCGCGCGACGCGATCCAGTCGCAGGGCAGCGACGGGAGGGTGCAGGTCACGGTCGAGCAGACCGCGGACAAGGCGATCCTGAACTGGGAGACCTTCAACATCGGCGGCAACACCACGCTGAATTTCCTGCAGAACCCTGACTGGGCAGTACTGAACCGCGTCAACGATCCGCAGGCGCGGCCCAGCCAGATCCTGGGCCAGCTGAAGGCCAGTGGCACGGTGTTCGTGGTCAACCGCAACGGCGTGGTGTTCGGCAACAACAGCCAGGTCAATGTACGCAATCTGCTGGCGGCTGCAGCACGTATCAGCGATGCGCAGTTCCGCGACAACGGCCTGTACAGCCCCGACGCCAGCAGCAGCGCGCTCAGCGATGCATTCGGCAAGGTGATGGTGGAGCGGGGCGCCCGCATCGCGACCCATGAGCCGACCAGTGCGACGCGCGGCGGTGGCTACGTGCTGCTGGCCGGGCACAGCGTGGACAATGCTGGCCAGATCGGAGCGCGCAAGGGCCAGGTGCAGCTCGCGGCAGGTGACAGTTTCGTGATCCGGCGCGGCGTGGGTACGGCCGCCAACACCAGTTCCACCACCCGCGGCAATGAAATCGCGCCGCGCTTCATCGCTGGCAGCACGGCTGGCAGCGTGCGCAATACCGGCCTGCTGCGCGCACTCGAGGGTGACGTGACCCTGGCCGGACGCAGCGTCGAGCAGGCCGGTGTGGCCGTGGCCAGCACCACGCTTGCACAGCGCGGCACCGTGCATCTTCTGGCCTCGGCCAGTGATGCAGGCAGCAGCGTCACGCTTGCTGACGGAGCCACCACGGCGGTGCTGATCGAGGACGATGGCAAGACCACGGTGCTGGATACGCAGCGCGACGCCCTAATCAAGGAATCGGCCGAGCAGGACGCGATCCGCGCTGGCGCGCGTTCGGCAACCTTCGACAATCTGTCCCAGCACAATGATCGCCGGGACCAGTCGCGGGTGGAGATCGTCTCGGGTGGCAACATCCATTTCAGCGCGGATTCGCTGACGGTTGCCACGGGCGGCCAGATCATCGCCGATGCGGCGGCCCGTAGCTACGTGGACGATGCCGCGCGCGTGGACGTGTCCGGCGCAGTGGGCGTGCAGGTGTCGATGGAGAGCAACAATGTCCAGGTCAAGGTGCAGGGCAACGAACTGCGCGATGCCCTGGACAACCGCGACAGCGGCAAGCTGACCAGCAGCGAAGTCTGGGTCGACCGCCGCAGGCTGGTCCACGTTCCGGCCGGTACCGGGGGCTACGAGGGTGAGCGCTGGTACGCCGCAGGCGGCTTGCTGGAAGTGGGGGGCTACCTCGACAACCAGGGGCACTCGATCGGCGAATGGGCTGCGCAGGGAGGCACCGTCCTGCTGGGCGGCAGGGAAGTGATCACGCAGGGTGGCTCACGCATCAACCTTGCCGGCGGCAGCCTGGATGTGCAGAGCGGCGTGGTCCGGCAGAGCTGGGTGCGCGGCGTTGATGGCCAGGTCTACCGTCTTGATGAGGCGCCAGCGGAGATGCTGTTCGATGGCCTGTACAGCGGCCATGAAGTGAAGCAGGAACGCTGGGGCATCACCGAGACCTTCCGTGATCCGATCGTATTCGCGGCGCAGCGGGTCGATAACGGGTACACGGTCGGCCGCGATGCAGGGCGGCTGATCGTCTCCGCACCGACCGCGGTGCTGGATGGAAAGGTTGAGACTGCAACCTTCCAGGGCGCGCATCAGAACCGCAGGCCGGATGCCGCGCTGGATGGCTATGCACAGGCGCAGACGGCGGTCGCGCGCAATGCGCAGTTGTACCTGGGGCGCTACGACGGCCAGGGCCGCAGTGGTGTGTTCGGCTCGGATGTGCGCCTGGGTGACAAGGCTCCGACGAAGACGGCGTGGTCGCTGGCGGCTCCGGTCAACGAGGAGCGGCGTGACACGGTGTGGCTGGATATCGCAGAGCTGAGTGCCCAGCAGTGGGGGCGGATCGACCTGGCGACCGCCGATCGCATCCGCATCGACGGCAGCCTTCGGCTTCAGGCCGGCGGGCAGCTCAACCTGATCGGCAGCGAGGTGGAGCTGGCAGGCGACATCGGCATTGCCGGCGGCCAGTTGTCGGCGGGCAACCTGCTGGATGTCCAGGGCCGGCCGATGGCGCTGCTGCACGATGGCCGCGCCCGCACCGTCATTGCCGACGGAACGCGGATCGACCTCTCCGGCGAATGGAGCAACGCCTCACTGGCGATGCCGCGCGACGCGAGCGGTGCCTGGACGGATGGCGGCCGCCTGAGCCTGGGCAACAGTCATGACGTGGCCGTGGGCGCCAAGGCAACGGTTGACGTCGAGGCCGGTGCTGCGCTGGACCTGCGCGGCAAGGCCCATATCGGCAAAGGCGGCAGCGTCAGCCTGCAGGCGAACAGCAGTACGGTTACGACCGATGGCAGTGGCCGGGTGCAACTGGGTGAGGGAAGCCGGTTCAGTGGTCGAGGACAGGGCGGTGGTTCTTTCTCGCTGGGGACCGGTGGCCAGGTGCGGGTGGGCGATGCGGACCTGGCGGGCGCGTCGCTGCGACTGGACCCCGGCCTGTTCGGCAGTGGCTTCGCGCAGTACGACATCAATGGCCACCACGGCGTGGAGGTGGCCGATGGCGCGCGGCTGGTCGCTGCCCTGCCAGGCCTGCGCCTGATCCAGGACGCGCCGATGGCGACCGACCGGGCGTCCGCACTGGCGGCGTGGGACGAACCGCTGTACAGCGCCGATCCGTCGAGCGGGCGCGTCAGCCAGCGCGCGGGTGCGAGCATCAGCCTGCGTTCGGAGCGCAACAGCGTGGGCGGTGACCTGCGGGTCGGCAAGGATGCACTGGTGGCGGTCGATCCAGGCCAGACGATCTCGCTGCTTGGTGCGGGCAACATCGATGTTGAAGGCACGCTGCGCGCGAAGGGCGGACGCATCCTGATCGACGATGTGCGCCCGGAGAACGCGCTGTACGCCGGGCAGCGCACCGAACGCACCTGGCGTTTCGCCGAAGGCGCGCTGCTGGATGCCGATGCAGACGCGATTTCGCTGCCCGATTCCGGCGGCCGTCTGCGCGGGCAGGTGCGCGCGGGTGGACGCATCGAGATTGGCGGGGCGCTGGACTGGGAGACCACAGCGTTCGTCGACAACCGACCACCGGAAGCCTTCGTGGTGGTCGAACGCGGTGCGCGCCTGCAGGCGCGGGGTGCGTCGGCCGAGCTGGACGTCGACGGCCAGGGCCGTGTCCGCGTGGACAGCGATGGCGGGCAGATCGTGCTGCGCTCGGCCAATGCGCTGTACCTGGGCGGCGGGATGGACGCGGCCGCCGGTGGTGCCGGCGCACGCGGCGGCACCCTGGGGTTGGCCTTTGGCGGCAGCATCCATGCACGTGGCGCCAGCGAGGAGGTACTGCGGTCACGTGCGATCACCCTCAGCCAGCACAGCGCACCGGGGCAGCCACTGCCGGCCACATTGGAGTATGGCCACGCCGCGTTGTCGGTCGAGCAGCTGCAGGCTGGCGGTTTCGACAATCTGTCCGTGTTCGGTGACATCCGCGCGGTCGGCGACGTCGACCTGCGCCTGGCCCAGAGCCTGCGCATCCACGGCCAGGGTACTTCGAGCCTGGGCATGGCCGTGGATGCCGGGCCATCGTCGGGGCTGCGACTGAGTGCGCCCTACGTTCGCCTGGCGCAGGCACGCTGGCGCCAGATGCCGGGCGAGAACCTGCAGGGCACCGCCGCGGTCGCTTCGTCCGGGCCGGAAGATCACGCGCTGGCGGTGCAGGCCGGGCTGATCGACATCCGCGACGTCACCTGGCTGCCGGGTTTCAAGCATGTGGCGCTGGAAAGCCGCAGTGACGTGCGCCTGACCAACGGCATTGCCAGCAGTGGCAACACCAGCGCGTTGATGACGGCTGGTTCGATGGACGTGACCGCTGCGCGCCTGTATCCCACCACAGGCGCGGTCGGCACGCTGGTGGCCGGCGCGTCGGCGCAGACCGTGCAGACCACTGATTACTGGTCCGATCCGGATGCCGTGCTGCGCATCCACGGCACCGGTGCGGCCACGAAGCCGGCGCCGGAATCGGCGCTGGGTACGCTTCGCCTGGTGGCCGCCACGGTGCAGCAGGGCGGCAACGTACAGGCGCCGATGGGCACGCTGCAGCTGGGTGGCCTGATACAGAACGGAACCGTCGGCAGCCGGGTGGAACTGCTGCCAGGCAGCGTAACTTCGACCAGCGGCGCCGGCTTGTCGCTGCCCTATGGTGGCACCGTCGATGGTGTTGACTGGCGGGTCGGTACGCGCAGCCTGGGATCGCTGACGCCAGCCGGCATCTCCTCGATGGGGGTGACACTGAAGGCCAACGAGATCGAGGTGGCGCCGGGGGCCCTGCTGGACATGTCCGGCGGTGGTGAGTTGACCGGCGCCGCCTTCGTGTCAGGACGCGGTGGCTCTGTCGACGTCCTGCGTACGGCGTTGGCCGACGCCAACCCGCGCTACGGGTTCAGTGCGTCGGGCAACCCGGTGTACGCGATCGTACCGGGACGCGCCGGGGCGTTCGCCCCCAGTGGCGAAGAAGGGTTCGCAGCTCCGGCGGTGGGCCAGCAGATCACCGTGCCGGCTGGCGTGCCCGGCCTGGCGGCCGGCACCTACACGCTGATGCCGGCAAGCTATGCGCTGCAGCCCGGCGCATTCCGGGTGGAGCTGGGCGCCACCGGCACCTCCGGCATCGTGCAACCGATTGCGACCGGCACCGGCACCTGGCGTGTGTCCGGGCAGCAGCGCACGGCGCTGGGCGCGGCAATCTCGCCGTTGCTCACCGACATCCTGCTGACTCCCGCGGCCGTGGTACGCCGGCACTCGGGCTACAACGAAACCTCCTACAACAGCTTCGCGCAATCGGTAGCTGACCGCCGCGGCGAGTCGCGTGGCTGGCAGACCATCGATGCGCTCGGGTTGACCCTTGCGCTGGGCGAAGGTGCAGGTCGTGCAGACACGCCTGCCATCCACTTCGCCGGCACCGCGCGGTTCGCGGCTGCCACCGACAAGGGGCGTGGTGGCACGCTGGCAGCCACGTTGGCGAGCCCGGCGGTCGGTTCGCTGGAGATCGTCGATGGCACCACGCAATCGCAGGCGCGTGATCGCGGCGCCACCTTCAGCGACGACGCGCTCAATGCCTTCCTGCCGGCGCGGATGATGATCGGCGGGCAGTTCAACCAGGAGGCCTCGCAGGTTGCGGTGACCGGCCAGGCGCGCAGCGTGGCGATCCGTTCCGGCGTCACCTTGAACGCACCGGAAGTGCTGGTGGCAGCGGCCTCCGGTGGCAGCGGCGTGCTGGTCGAGGCCGGTGCGACCCTCGATACACTGCCGTTCGCATCCGCCAACGCGAATGCCAGCGCGACCCTGCCTTACCAGGTCTCCGGCGGCCTGCTGGCGGTGTCCAACCAGCGCCTGAACCTGATCACCGGCACCACCGGGGTGGAGGCCGGTCCGGTGGCGATCGACATCGGCGGATGCCAGGCGGCGTGCGACGGCCAGACGCGGCTGGTTTCCGATGGCAGCATCGCGGTAGCGACCGATGGCGCGCTGCAGATGCGCGACTCGGCCAGCTATGGCACCCGCCAGCTCGGCCTGAGCATGGCGGCGCTGAACCTCGGCAGTGCCGAAGCGATCGCCCAGGCCGCTGCGGCCGGGGCGCTGCCCAGTGGCATGACCATGAACCAGTCCGTGCTGCAACAACTGCTGCGCGGCAATGATGCGACCGGCGCGCCGGCGCTGGACACGTTGAGTCTGGTCGCGCGGGAGTCTGTCAACGTGTTCGGCAGCGTCGACCTGGATGCGCGCGACAGTGCCACCGGCCGCAGTGGCCTGCAGACGCTTGTGCTCGGTGCGCAGGCCATCCGCGGCTACGGTGCGGCGACCGACCGCGCGCGCATCCTGGTGGACACGCTGGTCTGGGACGGCTCATTGGCGGCGGGCCAGGCGCCGGGCAGCGACGCGACGGTGCCGCCGGCCGAGCCGATGGTGGACCGGCTCGGGGCCGGGCAACTGGACATCGTCACCCGGCAGCTGCAGCTGGGGCGGGCGCCATTCAGCCGTCCCAGCTCTGAAGTACCTGCGAACCGGCAGGTGCTCGGCTTCAGTGCGCTGAACCTGAGGGCTTCGGAGCAGCTGTCGTTCTCCGCGCAGGGCACGCTGGACGTATTCCAGCAGCGTGGCGACTATCTGGCCGACAAGGGGTGGCAGTACAGCGGAGGCAACCTGGGTATCGATACACCGCTGTTGGCCGCCGATCCCGCCGCGCAGCTGCGCGTGCGCACCGGCGGCGACTTCCGCCTGCAGGGGGGCGCCGGCAAGACGGGTGGCGATGCACTGGGCAGTGAGTTGAGCATCGACGCCAACCGGATCGCGCTGGACAGCACGGTCGCGCTGGCGTCCGGACGGCTGTCGGCGAACGCACGCCAGGGCATCACGCTTGGCAGCCGGGCCGAGTTGGATCTGGCCGGACGCAAGGTCTCGCTGTACGACGTGGACAAGTTCAGCTGGGGCGGCGATGTCCTGCTGTCCAGCGACACGGGTGACATCCGCGCCGATGCGGCCTCCCGCATCGATGTTTCCGCACGCAACAACCGCGGCGGACGCCTGACGGTCACCGCAATGGCCGGCCGAGCCGATCTGGCCGGTGTTCTGCAGGGTGCCGCCACGGGTCGCTACGATGCCGGTGGCACGCTGGTGCCCTACGACGGTGGCGAACTGGTGGTGCGGGCACGCCAGCTGCAGGACTTCGCCGGCCTCAACCAGCGATTGACCGCCGGCAACGTCGTCGGCGGTCGCAGCTTCCAGATCGGTGAGGGCGATCTGCGGATCGGCGACGAAGTGAAGGCGCGCCGGGTCGATATCAGCGTCGACGCGGGCAGCCTGACCGTGGCCGGCCGCATCGATGCCAGCGGCGAGCAGGTCGGCAGCATCCGCCTGTACGCCCGCGATCAGTTGCAGGTGGACGGCACGCTGGACGCGCACGGTACCGGCCTGCGCGTGGACAGCCATGGCAAGATCATCGACAGTCCAAACCGGGCCACCATCACGCTGGGCAGCGCCGAAGGTGCCGTCGGCCTGGGCAGCGCGGCGCAGCTGGACCTGCGTGCGGGCAGCGACGTTACCGTCGGTGGACGTCCTGGCCAGAACGATGGCACCCCGCGCGGCACGCTGAAGATCGATGTGCCGCGGCTGGGCAGCAACGACGCGGCGATTGCCGCGGCCACCGGCCTGCGCATCGATGGCGCGGCCGACATCCAGCTCAATGGTGTTCGCCGCTACGACGATGCGCCCCTGGCAACCACCGCTGACGTGCGCGGCAACCGCGCGCAGCTGGTCACCCAGCAGTGGCTGGACCAGGTGGTCGATCCGCACAGCGTGGCCTGGATCGATGGTGCGCTGGGCAACGCGGATCTGCAGCAGCGCACGCGGGCGCTGGGCGATGTGCGCCTTCGTCCCGGCGTGCAGGTGCTGGCGCGGCGCAGCGACGCCAACCCGGACGGCGACCTGACCATCGCCGGCGACATCGATCTGTCCGGCTACCGTTATGGCCCCGATGCCAACCGCGCCGATCCATCGCGGCGTGGCTTCGGCGAATCGGCCTCGCTGGTGCTGCGCGCCGAAGGCAACATCAACGTCTACGGCAGCATCAACGATGGGTTCGCACCGCCGCCGTCCACGCCGGATGAGGGCGGCTGGCAGCTGTACGAGGGCCGCAATGGCAGCGCGGGGCACACCCCCTTTGGCGGTGGGCTGGTGGTGCCGGTGGACGGAGTGAAGCTGCAGCCCGGCACCGAGTTCCAGGCCGGCACCCGCCTGAACTATGACGTGCCGGTCGAATCGGTAACGCTTCCGGTCGGTACCGTGCTGCCCGCGCCGATGGTGATCTCGCAGAACCTGCGGCTGCCTGCAGGCACGGTGCTGGGTGCGGCGGTGACCACCGACTCCGGGCAGACGCTGGCCGCGGGCACCGTGCTGCAGGAGCCGCTGATGCTGGCGGCCGGTGCGCGGCTGGGAGCCGGCTTCCGCCTGCGCAGTGCGGTACAGATGGCGGCACAGGAGTGGCCCGCCGGCGCGGTGCTGCCGGTTGCGCTGCGCCTGGCACGCGAAGTCGCGCTCAAGGTGGGCGCGTACATCCCGTCGTTGACCAAGGTGGAGCTGCCCGGCGACGCGCCGGTGAATCTGAGGCCGGCCGATGCCGGCGGCAACCAGGGGCGCAACTGGGCGCTGGCGCCGATGCTGGCCGAGGGCACCACCTCCTGGGACCTGACCGTTGTTGCCGGCGCCGATACCGGGGCAGCCGACCCACGCAGCCGGCGCTGGGGCAGCGAAGGCAGCGTGGTGCTGGCCGACACCCACCAGGGCTCGATCGGTACGGTCAAGACGGAAATCATCTGGGTGGGGGATCGCGCGTTGACCGAGCAGGCATCGTTGGACTGGATCGGCGACACCTCCTATGCAGGCCGTCCGATCGCGGAGCTGGCCGACATGTTCGGCTTCACCGAAGACGAGTTCTGCGCGATGTCGGCCGACTACTGCGGCCCGGCACCCCGCCAGGTGGCCGCGCAGGGCTCGCTGGATTACTGGGGCGACGAGTCCTACGCAGGCACCCCTGCGAAGGACTTCGCCGCGATGTTTGGCATGACCGAAGACGAGTTCTGCAGCACCGCGCCCACCTACTGCGCCGGCGGCGGCACGCAGACCGAAGTGACCACTTACGGCAAGCGCGCAGGCACGCCGGCGTGGAGCGTACTGCGCACCGGCAGGGGCGACATGGAACTGCTCGCGGCCGCTGACGTCGTGATGAAGTCAGGCTTTGGCGTCTACACCGCCGGCACTCCCGCCGCGCTGGGTGGGGGCCGCGACGCTGCCTTCAATTCGCCCCGTGCAGCGGCCCCTTGGAACACCGCAGTGCTGGGACCGAACCTGGTGCCGGGCAGCTATGACGCCGCGATGGCAGGCTACCAGGCCTGGTATCCGGATCATGGTGGCAACCTGCGCGTCGAAGCCGGGCGCGATATCGTCGGCGACGCCTGGACCGCGCGCGCAGAGTCGGGCAGCAGCGATCGCGACTGGGCGCTGTACTCCAGTGCCGCGGTCGGCAACTGGCTGTGGCGGCAGGGTACCGGCGGCACCACTGGGGTCGAGCCGGTGCCGACCAGCTGGTGGGTGAACTTTGGCGCCTACACCAACGTGTCCGCTGCCGCCGGCGCCTCTCCACGGATGGTTGGTTTCACCGGCTTCGGCACATTGGGCGGGGGCAACCTGACGCTGGAGGCCGGGCGTGACGCCGGCGTGCGCGATGCGATAGGTGACGCGTTGGTGTCGACGATCGCACCGCGCTCGGGTGCGATCATTGCTGCGGTGGGATCGACCGGCCGGGTCAGCGATGGCCAGCTGCACCTGACCGGCGGAGGCGACCTGCAGCTGCGTATCGGTGGCGCGCTGAATCCGAACCTGCAGGCGACGATCTCCAGCCTCAACCCCTCCAGGGCGGGACAGAATCTCGACCTCAACGGTACCTTCAGCAACCTGCGTGGGAGCCTGCAGCTCGATGCAGGGCGCATCGGTGCAATGGGCGTCACCCTGGAAAGCTACGCGACGCTGGGTAAGCAGCGGGCGGCAGACCTGTTTGCGCCTGACGCCGCCCGCGCGATGGGCGGGCCGGTGCTGGTGCTGGGTGACGCCGCCGCGCAGCTGCAGGCGCGGGGCGATGTGGTGCTCGGCGGCGTCGCCGATGCCGGCCGGGTTCCGCTGGCCAACTACAGCGCGGTGCTGCAGGATGACGGCGCGCGCGCTGCAGGCAGTACGTGGTTCTCCCTGTGGACCGCCAACACGGCCGTGGATCTGTTCAGTGCCGGTGGTGACCTGGCGCCAGGCCTCGCCGGGCCGGAAAACGTGACGGGCAGCAATCTGTGGCGGGAGCAGGTCCAGCTTGTTGTGCGTGGCGGCGATGATCTGCTGAATTACTGGCTCTATCCTTCGCGCTTCAGCGCCATTGCTGCGCAGGGTGACATCAAGCTGGACCGGATCAGCACCGCGCCGGGGACGCAGGATGTGATTCTGCTGGCACCCTCGGCGACAGGACGGCTGGACGTCCTGGCCGGCGGAGGCATCTTCGCCCAGCCTGGCGCGACCCAGATCGCGCGCTCGGCCAGTGACGCGCGCCTGCCGGGACCCTTCGACCCGGCATTCATGGCCGAGCAGGGGGATTCCGCAGGCAATGTGACCCGCTCGCGGCACAACCTGTCCGTCGACGGCAACACGGCATCGCCGGCGGGGTCGCTTCCACTGTTCGCATTCGGTCCGAATACGCCGCTGTCCACTGTGTCTGCGGCACTGGCGCCGAGCCGCTTCTACGCGGTGCAGGGCGACATCATGGGTCTGGCCACCGGCGCCCAGCGCACGCTGAATGTCAACGCGGGGCAGCGCACGCAGCTGAACTGGTTCGAGGCCGCCGGCGCCGTGCAACTGCGGGCAGGCCGGGACATCCTCGGGGTGTCGATGACCGCGTTGAACACCGCGCCCACCGACATCACGGTGGCGGCGGCGGGCCGCGACATCGTGCATCTGAACGCGACCATCGCTGGCCCCGGCAACACCGAGATCAGTGCCGGCCGCCAGCTGCGCCAGGAGGATGCGGGCAGCATCGCCAGCCTCGGTGGCATCGTGCAGGGCGACACCCGTCCCGGCGCCAGCATCGCGCTGACGGCCGGCAACCAGCAGATCGATTTCGCGGCCCTGCGTGCACGCTATCTGGACCCTGCCAACCTTGCCGATCCCGCGCAATCGCTTGCGTCGCAGCCGGGCAAGGCAGCCAAGGTGTACGACCAGGAACTGAAGCAGTGGCTGCAGCGACGCTTCGGCGTGGCGGCCGAGGGCGACGGGGCGCTGGCCACGTTCGATGCGCTGCCGCAGGAACAGCAGCGCATCTTCCTGCGCCAGGTCTATTACGCAGAGCTGCGCGAAGGTGGACGCGAGTATACCGATGCAGAAGGGCCCCGCTTCGGCTCCTACCTGCGCGGGCGCGAAGCCATCGCCACGCTGATGCCGGACAGGAATGCGGCCGGTGCGACGATCGACCGTACCGGCGATATCGTGATGTACGGTGGCTCCGGCGTGCGTACCGAGGCGGGCGGCAACATCGAACTGATGGCACCGGGTGGGCAGATCGTGATCGGTGTGCAGGGCGTGGTGCCACCCGCCAGCGCCGGCCTTGTCACCCAGGGGCAAGGTGATATCCGGCTGTTCAGCCAGGACAGCGTGCTGCTCGGCCTGTCGCGGGTGATGACCACCTTCGGCGGCGACATCCTGGCGTGGTCGGAGCAGGGTGACATCAATGCCGGTCGTGGTTCGCAGACGACGCTGCTGTACACGCCACCGCGCCGCGTCTATGACGGCTGGGGCAATGTGATCCTGTCGCCGCAGGCTCCCGCCAGTGGCGCAGGCATCGCGACGTTGAACCCCATCGCCGAAGTGCCGCCGGGCGACGTCGACCTGGTCGCGCCGCTGGGCACCATCGACGCGGGCGAGGCTGGTATCCGCGTCTCGGGCAACATCAACCTGGCGGCGCTGCAGGTGCTCAACGCCGCCAACATCCAGGTACAGGGCGAGAGCAAGGGCCTGCCGGTGCTGGCATCGGTGAACGTCAATGCGCTGGCCTCGGCCAGTGCGGCAGCCAACAGCGCCAGCCAGGCCGCACAGGATGTGATGCGCAAGAGCCAGGACGAGGCACGGCGCAACCAGCCGTCGGTGATCAGCGTGCAGATTCTGGGCTTCGGCAGTGGTACCAGCGCCATCAATCCGCCGGCGCGTGGCAACACTGCCAACAGCGGTTATGACGCCAACAGTGCCTTCCAGTTCCCGCAGGCAAGTCGCGACGAGGGCACGCAGCGCCGATAGGTGCCGTCCTTGGTCGGCACACGTTGCTGCCCACCAAGGTCGGCAATAGATCCACGCCATGCGTGGATGCGACCGGGCCGGAAGAACGAACAGCATCGGGCCAGCCGCCACGGAACGGAAGCGGCCCCAGCCAGGATGGCACGGAGGGCAGGGAGCGGCCATCAGCGGTGAGGACCACCGACACGGCGCCGCCGGGTGCAGGAGCGCGCCCGGCGGCGGGCTCGGCAGTAGATCCGCGCCATGCGTGGATGGCCGGACCAGCCTCAGTGCCGACCAACGGTCGGCACCCACCAGGGCAGGCCGGGCAGTAGAAGCCGCTCGGCAGTAGATCCACGCCGTGCGTGGATGCGGTGCCACGAACGAACCCTAAAGCTCCAGCACCCGCCGGTAGCCCAGCGGTCCACGCCCGTCACGCAGGCCCAGCCGCAGTTCCAGCCCGGTGGCCGGCAGCACCTCGCCCTCGCTCGGCAGCATCGCCCAGCCGGCCCCGGGTTGCCAGGCGCGCACCTCGAACCGCTGCACATCCTTTGCCACTGCAATGCCTTCCGAAAGAACCGGTGCGGGCAGGGGATAGCGGTCCGTCGCCGTACCGCTGGCGCGCCATAGCGTGTTGCCTTGCCGCCACCAGCGCACCCGCTGCCAGCGCAGCCCATCACTGTCGACGCTGCGGGTGATCTCCAGCGCAAAGCTGCCATCCGGATGCCGTTCGCTCACCAGTGAAGGGGGTAGCAGGCGCTGAGGCTGATCCGCCGGGCGCACCGCGCCGTTCATCAGCGCATCGTCGGCACGCATCTCGATATCGCGCTGGAACTGCTGCAGCACGCGTAGTGCCGTCGTGGTCTCGGCATCGGCCCGGCGCAGGCGCTGGTCGCTGCTGGCCACGCTGTCGAGCGCTCGCCAGCAGATCAGCGCCAGCACGCCCATGATGGTGATCGCGATCATCACCTCGATAAGGGTGAAGCCTGCTGCGGTACGCTTCATTGCGCCGCGGTCCACGGCAGCTGCATCCGCGCCAGCGACTGCCGCGGTGCATCTTCGGCAGCCACGCTGAGTTCCAGTTGCGGCTGTCCGTCACCCCCCGAGCCGATATGCTGCAGCACCAGGAAACTGCTTCGCCCCTGCACGCAGCGCAGCCGTGCATCCTGCGGCGGCTGCCCGGCCAGGCGCAGCTCCTGCCAGCGGTCCTGCGCGCACAGCAGCGCCAGGCGACGGTCGCGCAGGCGTGACTGATCGTCGGTGGCCACCGCGACCGAGCGCATGACCGCAGCCAGCGCAATCGAAACGATCGCCAGTGCGATCAGCACTTCGATCAAGGTGAATCCGCGCATGTTCCGCTTCACTGCACGACCTGCAACTGTCCGCTGCCATCGTCACGAAGACGCAGCTGGCGGCCCTGCAACGACAACGTCAGTTCCCATGCCACGCCGATCCACTCCGGGCTCAGTTCAACCGGGGTGGCCGGCTGCACCACGATGCCGGCCGGTTGCCATGACTGTGGGCGCAGCAGGTCGTCGCGTTGCACGTCCACCCAGCGGGTGCCTTCGCGCCTGCTGAACCGGTAGCCGGCGGCGTCGGCCTGCCAGCGCAGGGGGCGGCCATCGATGCGGGCCTCGTCGCGCGCCACCTGCAGGCGCTGCGCCAGTCGTTCGGCCTCCTGCCGCAGCTGGCGCGCGGGGTCGAGCAGGCTGCCCAGGCCCAGGCCGATGCCCGCCGTGCAGATGCCGATGATCACCAGCACCACCATCAGTTCCAGCAGGGTGAAACCACGCGGCACGTGCTGCATCGACGTTGCCTCCTGTCCAGGTCGATGCCTGCCAGCGTAGGCCCGCATGATGAAACAAAAGCGTCAGCGGCGGCTGCTAGCGTGGGCGGACACGAACGTGGCGATGGTGCGGAACATGGATGGCAGGCGCTGGGATCGCAATCGGATGTTGACCCTGCTGGCGGCCACCCTGCTGCTGGCGGTGGTGGCCTATTGGAGCGTCACCCTGTCTGCGGTGGCGCCTGCGGCGGCGGCCAGCGAAGCGCATGCCGATGCGCCGGCCCGGCCGCTGTTCGATGCGGTGGCCAGTCTGCCGCTGGTGCGGCTGCTGTCGCCCGGTGCGGTGCAGACCGAGGTGGTCGTGCTGGGTGTGATGGCGGGTGACCACGCGCCCCTGGCCCTGTTGTCGGTGGATGGACGCCCGCCGGAGGCTTACGCGCCCGGCCAGCGGCTGGGGCCCTGTACGGTGCTGGCCAGCATCAGCGCCAACGCGGTGGAACTGAACCAGGCTGGGCAATCGCGCAGCCTGCCGGTGCCCGCGCTGCCACCGGTGCCGAACGATGGCATCGTGCCGGCCGCTCCGCAGGGCGGCGCTCGGTAGAGCCGAGCCCGCGCTCGGCTGCCTCTGCATGGCTGTTGAACGGTGTGCAGGCGCAGCCGGGCGTGGGCTCGGCTCTGCAGATGCATGGGTTCATCGCGCCGGACGCTGCGGTACCACGGACCGCCCGAAGGCATCGCCCATGCGTTGCCGCGTGCCTTCCAGGTTGTACTGCATCAGCTGGTTGCCGGGCTGCCGCATCAGGCGTTCGGCATCCGGCAGCGCCGCTGACTTCGCCGATTTCGGCGCCGGCGCCAGCCTGCGTTGCAGGCATTCCCACGCGGGGATGCGCTCGCCGTTGACCTGTACTTCGATGCACGGCGCAGCACCGTCCTGCTTCTTCGCCTCTCCGGCCCAGGCCGATGGCAACGCCAGCAACAAGGCAAGGGCGAGGGCAGGGCGAAGGCCCGCCTTCAATGGCTCACTCATCTCGAATCTCCTGCAACAACCGACGCTCTGCAATGAAGACGTGTGGCGAGGGCAGTCTACGCCGGCGAGTGCTCTGGCGCTGTCACAAGATGACAGTGCTGTCACAAAACTGGTGGCGGTTTTGACGCGACGTGCACGTCCTGTTGGTAGACCCACGCGCCGCTCCTTGGCCACTCCCTCCGATACGACGCGATGCCTTCGATGACTCCTGTTCCGTGCCGAGCCGTCCGCTTTCCGTTGCGCCTGCATCCGCTGGTGCTGGCGCTGGCCGCGATGCCGCTGCCATTGTTCGCGCAGGAGGCAGCGCCTGCGCCCAGCGTGAACATCAATGAATACATCGTGCGCGGCAACACCGTGCTCGATCCGCGCCAGATCGAACGGGCGGTAGAGCCGTTCCTCGGCCCGGGCAGGACCCTGGCCGATGTCGAGAAGGCGCGCGATGCGGTCCACGCGCTGTACCAGCAGGCGGGCTACCAGTCGGTCTACGTCGAACTCCCCGAGCAGCAGGTCAGTGGCGGCGTGGTGCTGCTGAAGGTGCAGCAGACGCCGATCGGCCAGCTGCGCGTGGTCGGCACCCGCCACGAATCGCCCGACCGCATACGCGATCGCGTACCGGCACTGGCCGAGGGCAAGGTGCCGGACTTCGACCAGGCCCAGAAGGAACTGACCGCACTGAACGAAGGCGGGCGTCGCCAGGTGATGCCGCTGGTGCGCGAAGGCCAGGTGCCGGGCACGATGGATGTGGACCTGCAGGTCGAGGAGAAGTCGCCGTGGCGTGCCAGCGCGTCACTCAACAACGACCACAGTGCCGACACCGAGAAGCTGCGCCTGAGTGCGTCGCTGGCCTACGACAACCTGTGGAAGCGCGGGCACAGCGCCAACATCGGCGTGTACCTGGCGCCGGAAGATACAAAGCAGGCCAAGGTGTTCTCGGCCTCGTACACGATGCAGTTCGAAGGCACGCCGTGGAGCCTGGAAGCCTCCGGCTACAAATCCGACAGCCGCGTGTTGAATGCAGGCGGGCAGGTCGGTACCGGCACCGGCACCAACGTGATCGGCAACGGCCATTCGATCGGCCTCAAGCTCAACTACCGCCTTGCCGGCAGCAGCCAGTGGTGGCGCCAGCTCAGTCTCGGTGTGGATTTCAAGGACACCGAGGAAGACACGCAGATGGGCAAGGACAGCCTGAAGACACCGTTGAAGTATGCGCCGATCACCCTGGCCTTCGTCGGCGTGCGCCAGGGCGAGCAGGATCAGCTGAGCATCAACACCCAGCTGGTGGCCGGTACCCGCCGCCTGTTCGGTTACGGCAACGACGCCACCGCGTTCGGGCAGAAGCGCTACTGGGCTGACCCGAGCTTCGTGGCCTTCAAGGCCGACGTGGCCAACACCCACACCTTCAGCAATGACTGGCAGTGGTATGCGCGTGGCTCGCTGCAGGTAACCGATGCGCCACTGGTGTCGGCCGAGCAGTTCGCTGCTGGCGGCATGTACACCGTGCGTGGCTACCTGTCGGCCGAGGCGATCGGCGACTACGGCGGCCTGGCCAGCCTGGAATGGCGCACCCCGGCGTGGTCGCTGTGGAGCGGCACCGATCTGCGTGTCTACAGCTTCGCCGACGCGGCCTACCTGCGCCTGCGCCGGCCGCTGCCCGAGCAGCGTGACAAGTACAACCTGGCCTCGGTCGGCCTGGGCGCGCAGCTGCGCCTGGGTGAACACCTGCAACTGCGCCTGGACTACGCCTGGCCTTATGCCGATGGCCCGGTCACGCGCAAGGACGACCCGCGCCTGCATTTCAACATCAGCACCAGCTACTGACCCTTCCCTTGAACATGCGTTCTCCGGAGACCCTTCGCATGGACCGTTTGCTTTCCCGAGTGTTGCTGCTGCTGGCCGCGCTGGTTGCGTTGCCTGCGGCTGCGGCCGATGCCAATTGGTGGCAGGCCGAATGGAAATACCGCAAGCCGATCACCGTAGACGCGGGCCCGCAGGGCGCGGGCCTGGCCGGTGACCCGGGCCGCACGCCACTGCTGCTGCGGCTGCATACCGGCAACTTCGGCTTCGACGGCACCCAGGATGCGGGCAACGACCTTCGCTTCGTCTCGGGTGATGGCCGTACCGTGCTGGCCCACCAGATCGAGCAGTTCGATCCCACGCTGGGCCTGGCCCTGGTCTGGGTGGACCTGCCGGCGGTCAGTGCCGCCGCGCCGCAGACCATCTGGATGTACTACGGCAATGAAAAAGCCCCGGCCAGCGGCAACGGCCAGCAGGTGTTCGATCCGGACTACACGCTGGTCTATCACTTTGCCGAGGCCAATGCGCCGGCACGCGACACCACCGCCTATGGCAACAATGCCGGTGCGGTGGTGCCGCCGTCGGAAGGCGCGGTGATCGGCCGCGGTGTGCAGCTGGGCGCCGGCCCGCTGCCGCTGCCGGCCAGCGCGTCGCTGGCGCAGGAAGCGGGCGCGCCGCTCACCGTTTCGGCCTGGATCAAGCCGGGCAGCAACAATGCGGCTCAAGCCATCTACGCCCGCCGTGATGGTGCTTCCGAACTGGTGCTGGGCATCGAGAACCGCGTGCCGTTCGTGCAGCTCAATGGCCAGCGCAGCACGCCGGCGCAACCGATTCCGGAAGGGCAGTGGGCGCATGTTGCACTGACTGCAGAGAACGGCGCGTTGCAGCTGTACCTCAATGGGCGCGTGGCTGCCCAGCTGAGCGGTGCGCTGCCGGCGCTGGCCACCGCGCCGGTGGTCGGCGCCGATGCGCCGGGCGCGGCGCAGCCGCTGGCCAACTTCGAAGGTGCCCTGGACGAGTTGCGCATTTCGCGGGTGGCACGCGCGGCCGCGCTGCTGCTGGCCGACGCCACCGCTCAGGGCGCCGACTCGCGCCTGGTCAGCTACGGCGCCGACGAGCAGTCCGCCGGGCAGAGCCACTTCGCCTTCATCCTCAAGGCGATGCCGTTCGATGCCTGGGTGGTGGTCGCCATCCTCGGCCTGATGATGCTGCTGTCGTGGGCGATCATGATCGCCAAGAGCCGCCACTTCGGCCGTACCAGCAAGGCCAATGCCGTGTTCACCGAGAGCTTCGGCAAGCTGTCCGGCGTACCGCTGCGCACCCTGTCCGACATGGACCGCCAGGGCAAGGCGCCGACCGCCATGCACGATGGCTCGTTGTGGCGCATCTACCAGGTGGCCATCGATGAAATGCAGCAACGCCACCAGCGCGATGGCAACAGCGGTTACCTCAGTGGTGCCACCATCGCGGCGATCCGCGCCTCGATGGATGCAGTGATGGTGCGCGAGCAGGAAGCGATGGCGCGGCGCATGAACTGGTTGTCGACCACCATCGAAGGCGCGCCCTACGTGGGCCTGTTCGGCACCGTGATCGGCATCATGCTGGTGTTCGTGGTTGCGGCAATGGCCGGCGCGGTGGACATCAACTCGGTGGCACCGGGCATGGCCGCGGCGCTGCTGTGTACCGCCGCCGGCCTCGGCGTCGCGATCCCGGCGCTGTTCGGCTACAACTACCTGGGCGCGCGTGCCGAAGCGATCGGTGCGGACATGGCGGTGTTCATCGACGAATTCGCCGCGCGCCTGGCCGAAGAGCAGGACGGGCGCGGCCCGGCCGCGGTCCAGGGCTGAGGGGCGCGCCATGGGCCAGAAGGCGAAGTTCGGCATCAAGAAGCGCGAGAAGGGCATCAACGTGACGCCCTTCGTCGATGTGCTGCTGGTGGTGCTGGTGATCTTCATCCTGACCAGCAACGCTTCCATCCCCGGCATCGAGGTCAACCTGCCGAAGGCCAGCAACAGCGTCGCGCTGGAGAAGCCCAAGACCAAGGCGATCACCATCGACCCCGGTGGCCAGGTGTTTCTGGATGCCTACCCGGTGACGATGGCGGAGCTGGAAGACCGCCTGCGCACCGAGCGCGCGACCACGCCGGATTTCCCGGTGATCGTGCGCGGTGACGCGCAGGTGCAGTACGCCCGCGTGGTCGAGGTGCTGGACCTGCTGCGGCGCCTGGAGCTCGCCCAGGTCGGTCTGGTCACCGGCAAGGCGCAGGGCTGAGGCATGACGGCCCATCAACCCCCTCGGCCGGAGCCCGGCATGCGCGGTCGCCAGCTGCTGGTGACTGTCGCGCTGGTGCTGGCCGCGTTGCTGGTGCTCGGCATCGCCGTGTGGTGGATGCTGTTCAAGGACACCGCCAGCACCCGTCGGCCGGTGGTGCAGCCGCCGATGCTGGCGCTGCCGCCAGCGCCTCCGCCACCCCCGCCGCCGCCGGAAAAGCCCCCGGAACCGGAAACGCCGCCGGAAGAAGCGATGCCTGAGCCGGAGCCGCTGGATCAACCGACGCCGGCCGAAGAGCCGACGCCGACCCCCGACAACGCTGACCCGGTGACGATGAACGCCGATGCGCAGGCCGGCGGTGACAACTTCGGCATCCAGTCCGGCAATGGTGGCGGTTCGTCCGGCGTCGGTCGCGGCGGTGCCGGCAATGCCACCTATGGGCGCTACCTCGGCTACCTGATGCAGCAGGCAATCTCGCGCGACGACAAGGTCAAGCGCCTGGCGTTCCAGCTGCAGGTGAATGTGTGGCTGGCCAGCGATGGCCGCCTGGAAAAGGTCGAGCTGGTGCGTGGCAGTGGCAACGAGGAGGCCGACGCGGCCGTGCTCGATGCACTGCGTCGCATCGGCAAGGTCGACCAGGCACCCCCACCGTCGCTTGATTTCCCCGCCCGCGTCCTGATCCAGGGCCGCCGGCCCGGGGCCTGATTCCCGACCTCCGTGATTTCCCTTCTTTCGATGAGAACCGTGATGAACGACCACGTCCGCGCACGAACCGATTCCCACCGCCCGCGGCCGGCCCGACGGGCGCTGCTGTGCTGCGCCGTGCTGCTCAGCCTGGCCGCCCCGGCCGGTGCGATGGCCGCTGAAACCACCATGGTCAAGCTGATCAAGGGCCTGATCGCCAGCGGCGCACTGAAACCCGAAGATGGCCAGGCATTGCTGGTGCAGGCCGAGGCCGAAGCGGCGGCCGCCCAGCGCAGCGCAGCCACCGCGACCTCGGCCGCCAGTGGCGGTGTCGCCCTGGAGGCCGGCGACGTGCGCGTGCCCTACGTGCCGCAGAGCGTGCGCGACGGCATCCGTGACGAAGTACGCCAGGACGTGATGGCGCAGGCCAGGTCCGAGGGCTGGGCGGCACCGAACGAAGTGGCTGAGTGGACCAAGCGCATCAAGGTCACCGGTGACATGCGCGTGCGCAGCGAATCGCGCTTCTCCTCCGAACGCAACAGCGATATCGTGAGCAACTGGTCGTCGATCAATTCCGGCAACGGCTTCGACACCAACACCAACACCAACCTGCAGCTGCCACCACTGCTGAACACCCGCCAGGACCGCCGCAACCTGTGGCGCATCCGCGCCCGCCTGGGCATCGAGGCGACCATCGGCCAGCACACCACGGCCGGTGTGCGCCTGGCCAGCGGCAGCAGCAATGGCCCGGTGTCGACCACCGAGCAGCTGGGTGGCGGCCTGAGCAAGAAGGATGTATGGCTGGACCAGGCATGGCTGGCCTACAGCCCGGCCGACTGGGTGACGGTGCTTGGCGGCCGCTTCGGCAATCCGTTCTGGACCAGCGACACGCTGTTCTCCAACGACCTCAACTTCGATGGCCTGGCCGCCAACCTGAAGTACGACTTCGACGGCGGCGACCTCGGCCTGTTCGGCAACCTGGCGGTGGTACCGCTGGAATACACCTCCGACAGCGCGCCCAGCCAGAGCCGGGTCAAGACCCCGAACGAGAACAAGTGGCTGTCCGGGGCGCAGGTGGGCGTGAACTGGCGCTTCAATGACGACAACGCGCTGCGCGCGGCACTGGGCTACTACGACTTCAAGAACATCAGCGGCCGCCTGTCCTCGCCGTGCGCGCTGTATGCGGGCGCGGTGGGCTGCGACACCGACTGGTCGCGTCCGGCGTTCATGCAGAAGGGCAACACCCTGATGCTGATCCGCGACATCGCGCGCAATCCGCTGGATCCGGCCAATACGCCCACCCCGCAGTATGTCGGCCTGGCCTCGGCATTCCGCCTGGCCACGCTGAACCTGCGCTGGGATACGCAGCTGGCCCAGGACGTCGGCCTGCGCCTTGAAGGCGACTACATCCGCAACCTGGCCTATGACAAGCAGGCGATGTTCAGTCGCGCCAACAACGGCATCGTCAACAACTACGGTGCCGGTGGTGCCGCCAGCATCGATACCTTCCGCAGCGGCGACACGGCATGGATGCTGCAGGCCACCTTCGGTGCCACCGAGCTGAAGGAGAAGGGCCAGTGGCAGGCGCTGCTGGGCTACAAGCACATCGAGGCCGATGCGCTGCCGGATGCCTACAACGATCCGAACTTCCACCTCGGTGGCACCAACGCCCGCGGCTACTACGTGGGCGGTGCCTATGCGCTGGACGCGCGCAGCTGGATCAGCGGCAAGTGGATGGCGGCCAAGGAAGTGTCCGGTGCGCCGCTGTCGATCGACGTGTTCCAGCTGGAGTTCAATACCGGCTTCTGAGTGACGGCGTGATGCGGATCACGTAGTGCGTGGCGGGGGCGCAGCGATGCGCCCGTCTAGGGAAAGGAGACCACGCGTTGTTCAAAAGGAGGAGTGGATGAGCCGTCGCAAGCTGTTCGAGAGTCCCGAACCGTCCAGCCAGATGCTGGGTGTTGGACCGGCCTATGTTTCCGTGGAGGGCCTGCGCCAGCACCTGGCGGAGTTCCTGCTGTACGCGGGCCGGCCGGTGGTGATCATGCGCGGGCGCAGCGAAGTGGGCTACTTCCTGCCGGCGCGCTGCTGGCGCCAGCGGGACGATGATCCGCTGGCGGCCGCGGCCGCCGACCAGCTGCTGGATGCCGCCGGGTTCCAGGCCGAAGACATCCAGCAGGTGGAGCAGGAATTCAACGCGATGCGCCAGCGCACGGTGCTGCATTCACGGCGCTGAGCCTTCTGTTACGCCGCCGCCCCACGCTCACTGGTGATGCGTGCACCTTCGCGCATCACCAGGGTCACCGGGGTCTTTTCCACCACCTCCAGCAATCGCTGCCACTGCGCATCGCTCAGCTCGGCACCGGCATGCAGCACGCGGTGCACGTGGAGGCGTCCGTCCTCATCACGTTCTGAGCGCAGCTCGGCATGGAACTCGCCCAGGTCCCAGCCCTTGCGCTGCGCGTACATGCGCAGGGTGATGGCGGTGCACGCCGCCAGCGAGGCCAGGTACAGGTCGAACGGCGCGAAGCCCTTGCCCTGGCCGCCCAACGAGGCAGGCTCGTCCGCATCCACATCGAAGCTGCCATTGCTGATGTGGTGCAGGTAATTGTCGGCGGTCGAAACAATGCGTGCGTAGGCCATCACATTCTCCATCTATCCATGGCGTCGAGCCACGCTCGACCAAACCCACTGTAGCGTCGAGCCATGCTCGACGGCTCCCCAAAGGCGGCGCCAGCCAGGACCGGCGCCGCCACCCGGTTACTCGGTACGATCGTACGAGAACTGGATGCCCGCCGTACCGCCGGTTTCAATGAAGAGGTTCATGAAGGCCGGCACCGTTTCCGAACGGGCCCAGTCGCGCTGCAGCTCGCAGAACAGCTGCGGCACGCTGATCAGCTGGCCGCCGGCCTGTTCGATGCGGCGCAGCGCGGCATCGTGCGCGGCCAGCGAGGTGCCGCCGACGGCGTCGACCACCACATACACCTCATAGCCTTCCTTCAACGCATCCAAGGCCGGGAAGGTCAGGCAGGCCTCGGTCCACAGCGCGGTCATGATCAGCTTGCGGCGGCCGGTGGCTTCCACGGCCCTGCGGAACTGGACGTCTTCCCAGGAATTGATGGTGGTGCGGTCGTAGGTCGGATAGTCACCCAGCACCTGGCGCAGCTGCGGAATCGGCGGCTTGTTCAGGCCGGTCTTGACGTTCACCGTCGAATGCACGATCGGCAGGCCATAAGCCACTGCGGCTTTGGCAGTGCCGACGATGTTGTTGACCAGCAACTGGCGGTCCATCGAAGCAATGGAGTTCACCTGCACCGGCTGGTAGTCGATGATGATGAAGGCGGAGTTCTGCGGGGTCAGCAGATGATCGCTGGCCGGGTCGCGGATCGGTTCACTGGACATGATGGGTCTCCGGTTGAGAGGCGTGCCGACAGCGGGCCGGCACCCCGGGCGTAGGTCAGCTGCGCTGCGAATCCAGCGGCTCGTGGTTCTTCTGCACGTCCTGCGCCTTCAGGTAGCTTTCGATCAGCAGCTGGTAGTTCGGGAAGATCTTCGTGTAGACCTCGGCCCATTGCTGGGCATCGTCGCGTTTCCAGCTGCGTTGGATCTCCGAGGCCACCGCGGCGGTGTCCATCGGCACCACGCCGGCCTGCACCACCCGGGCCAGGGTGATCTCCTCGGCCATCTTCGAATAGGTGCCCGAGGCATCGATGACCGCGAACACCTGATAGCCATCGGCAACGGCGGCAATGGACGGGAAGGCCATGCACACGCTGGTGATGGTGCCGGCAATGATCAGCTGCCTGCGGCCGGTGGCCTTCACTGCGGCAACGAATTCCGGATTGTCCCATGCGTTGATCTCGCCCTTGCGCGCCACGTACCGGGCATGCGGGGCTGCGTCGTGGATCTCCGGGATCAGCGGGCCGTTCGGGCCCTGCGGAACAGAGGCAGTGGTGATCACCGGCATCTTTGCCAGCGTGGCCATCCTGGCCAGCGCGGTGGCGTGGGCGCGCACGCGGGTGAACGGCATGTCACCGATGGTCTGGAACAGGCCGCTCTGATGGTCGATCAGCAGCATCGCGGCGTTGTCCGGATCGATCACCGGGCGGGCACCGTTGAAGTTGGCGGGGGTACTCATGGTCAGTCTCCTGGAAAAAGCGGGCGATGGCCCGGAGGGTGCGGCGGGCCATCGCCCGCCGCTTTGAAACGATCAGTGCGCGATCTGGCCGAAGCGGCCGCTGTTGAAGTCGTTGACCGCCTGCGCGATCTCGGCCTGGCTGTTCATCACGAACGGGCCATAGCCCACCACCGGCTCGTCGATCGGCTCACCGCTGAGCAGCAGTACGGTGGCGTCGCTGTCGGCGTCGACGAACACGTCCTCGCCGCTGCGGTCGAAGGTGACCAGCTGCGCTTCGCCGACCGGCTGGCCGCCGTTGATCCGCACCGTACCCTTCAGCACCACAAGCGCCAGCGTGCGGCCCTCGGCCACCGGCAGGTCGGTGTGGTGGCCCTGCTGCAGGCGGATGTCCCAGACATCCATCGGCGTGTGGGTGCGCGCCGGGCCGGCATGACCGTGGAAGCGGCCGGCGATGACCCGCACGCGGCCGGCGCCATCGGGCAGATCCACCGAGGGAATCTCTGCGTCGAGCAGGGTCTGGTAGCCCGGTGCGCCCATCTTGTCGCGCGCCGGCAGGTTCACCCACAGCTGGACCATGTCCAGCGTGCCGCCGCGCCTGCTGAATTCCGGCGTGTGGAATTCCTCGTGGAGGATGCCGGAGGCAGCCGTCATCCACTGCACGTCACCCGGGCCGATGGTGCCGCCGGCCCCGGTCGAATCGCGGTGGGCGACCTCACCCTCATAGACGATGGTGACGGTCTCGAATCCGCGATGCGGATGCTGGCCGACGCCACGCGGCGTATTGCTGGGGGCGAAGGTGTACGGGCCGGCATAATCCAGCAGCAGGAACGGGCTGAGGTGCTGGCCGTGGGTGTTGTAGGAAAACATCGAGCGGGCGGGGAATCCGTCGCCCACCCAGTGCGGGCGCGGGGCGCTGTAGGTACCGGTGACACGCTTCATGGCGATCTCCTGGCCGGGGCTGCCGGCCGCTGTTCTTCGTTGCGAAGACGATATCGCCGTGACAATAAGGCCGGTAGACGCCAATATTTGCCGTCATAGTCCTATCTGGTGAACAATGTCTGCAGGCCGTGGCCGCAGGAGATCGCCCCGTGTTCATCGCAGATATCCGCCGTTGTGACCTCAACGACCTGTTCTACTTCGCCATGGTGGTCGAGCATGGCGGCTTCTCGCAGGCCGGCCGGGCGCTGGCGATGCCGAAGTCGAAACTGAGCCGGCGCGTCGCGCTGCTGGAGGAACGGTTGGGCGTGCGCCTGATCCAGCGTTCGACCCGGCGTTTCTCGGTCACCGAGGTCGGCCAGGACTACTACCGCCACTGCAAGGCCATGCTGGTCGAAGCCGAAGCGGCCGAGGAAGCCATTGCGATGTCACGTGCCGAGCCGCGCGGCACCATCCGCCTGGCGTGCCCGATCGCGATCCTGCACGCGCGCATTGGCACGATGCTGGCCGATTTCCTGGCCCTGCACCCGCAGGTGACGGTGCAGCTGGACGCCACCAACCGGCGCGTCGATGTGGTGGGCGAGGGCGTGGACGTGGCGATCCGCGTGCGGCCGCCGCCGCTGGAGGACAGTGACCTGGTGGTACGCGTGCTGGCGCGCCGGGTCTGGTGCACCAGTGCCAGCCCGGCGCTGCTGCAGCGGCTGGGCACGCCGCAGGTGCCGGCCGACCTGGCGATGATGCCGACCGTGGATCTGGCATCGCCCAGCCAGCAGCATGCCTGGGAATACACCGGGCCGGGCGATGTGCTGGCCAGCGTGCACCATCGCCCGCGGCTGGTCAGCGATGACATGATCGCGTTGCGCACCGCCGCGGTGGCCGGGGTGGGCCTGCTGATGCTGCCGCGGATGATGATCAGCGACGAGCTGGCCCGTGGCGCGCTGGTGCCGGTACTGCCGGAGTGGGTGCCCAAGCACGGCATCGTGCACGCGGTGTTCCCGTCGCGACGCGGCCTGTTGCCTGCGGTGCGTGCGCTGATCGACTACCTCGCCGAACGCTTCGAGGCGCTGGAGGAACCGTAGATCCTCCATCCACGCCATGCGTCGATGATGCTTTCGTGGCGCGGCTTGCCGCCTGCGGCCCCGCAGCCCACAATCCACGTCCGGACCGTCGCCATCACGCCCATCATTCCCCGGTCCGGCCTTGGCACCTATGTCTCCCAATGCCCTGGCGCTGGTCGAGCTGCTGATCCGCGAGCGCCGTGCGTTGTCCCGCTTCGTCGCGCGCTACCTCGACCCGGCCAGCACCGAGGACACCCTGCAGAACCTCTACCTGAAGGCCAGCAGCGTGCCCGGTGATCCACCGATCCTGGAGCCGCGCGGTTATCTGTACCGGATGGCCTACCACCACGCGCTCAACCGCAGCCAGGCCGACGCCCGCGAGCGGCGCGCGATGGCCGAGTACGCCACCGGCATGGCCGAGGCAGGCCACGACGGCGAGGCGCAGGCGCTGGACCAGGCGCAGCTGCGCGAGATCACCCAGACCATCCTGGCCCTGCCGGCCCAGGTACGCGAGTGCTTCGTGCTCAACCGCTACCTGGGCCTGAGCGAACGCGAGATTGCCGCGCGCCTGGGAATCTCCAAGAGCCTGGTCGGCAAGCATGTGCTGCGCGCAGCGCTGCTGATCCAGCAACAGCAGCGGGGAATGGGCCGATGAGCGGCGATTGCCGTGGGCAGATCGTGCCCGCCGTTGTCACAACAGGAAAGCGCACCCATTCGCGGTGCGGCAGGCCACAACCATGACCACGTCCGAACCCTCGCCGCGTCAGGCCAGGCAGGCGTTGCGCTGGGTGATACGGTGCAGTGCAGGCCCGTTGCCGGAACGCCAGCAACGCACCCTGCAGCGCTGGCTGCAGTCCGATCCGCGCCATGCGCTGGCCTGGCGCCAGCAGCAGGCCTTCTGGCAGCGGTTGGACGCTGCCGGGCCCGAGGTGCTGGCCGCGCTGCCCGAGCTGACCGCCGACCGCCAGGGGCTGCGGCCGATCGCACCGCGCCGTCGCCTGCCGTGGCTGCTGGCATCGGCTGCGGCCGTGGTGCTGATGGTCGCGGCCGCTCCGCATGCGTTGCTGCTGGCGCGCAGTGATGTGCGCAGCAGCGATGCGCCACGAGTGGTGCAGCTGGCCGATGGCAGCACGGCGGTACTCGATGCCGGCACCGCGCTGGCACTTTCGTTCGATGACCGGCAGCGCCACCTGCGCCTGCTGCGCGGCCAGGCCTGGTTCCAGGTAGCGCACGAGGCTCGCCCGTTCCAGGTCGAGGCAGCGGGCGGCCTGGTCCGTGACATCGGCACTGCCTTCAGCGTGTCGATGCTGGATACCACGGTCACCACCCAGGTCAGCGCGGGTGTGGTCGATGTGCGCCCGGGCGATGGCAGCGTGCAGCGCCTGCATGCCGGACAGGCACGCGTGTTCCGTGACGGGCACTGGCTGCAGCCGGTGCAGCTGGAAGATCCGGAGAGCATGGCGCCGTGGCGGCGTGGCGAGGTAGTGATCGATGATCGGCCGGCCGCGCAGGCCATCGCCGACCTGGCGCGCTACCGTCGTGCCCCGGTCTGGGTACTGGGCGGGCAGGGCGCACGCATACGGGTCAGTGGCCTGTTCCACCTGCAGCAACCGGACACGGCCATCGTCGCCGTGGCCGCGCAGGCGGGACTGCGCGTGCAGCGCTTGCCCGGTGGTGCGTTGCTGCTGTGGTGAAGCACCCGCGGAACATGGACGAACCGGTCGCATGAAAAAAAACATGAAAAAACCGTGGGCAGTCGTCGCAGCCCGCTGTCTATAGAGGTATAGCCAGAGCGAAACAGCGTTTCTTCTCAAGCCAGACACACCACCGGGCACCGGACGTGTCCGTGGTCCCGCCCCGCTTGAGGAGTTCCTGTCCATGCCGTCCACGGCATCCGCCTGTCATCGTCGCGCCACCGCTCTGGCCCTGGCTGTTTCCACCGCATTGCTGCAGTTGGCCTGGGTGCCGGCCGGGCAGGCGCAACCGGCGGTCGTCGCGCCGCTGCGCCAGTACGCCATTCCGGAACAGCCCCTGGCCGACGCCGTGCGTGCCTTTGGCCGCCAGGCCGATGTGCAGGTGGTGTTCCGCAGTGACCTGGTGGAAGGCCGTCGCTCCAGCGCGGTGAGCGGCGAGTACAGCCAGATGCAGGCCCTGCAGCTGCTGCTGCGTGGCAGCGGCGTGCGCGCGCAGCGTGGCATGGACGGCACCTGGAGCCTGCGTGCGGTAGCGGAGGCGGGTGAAGGGGAAGGGGTGCGGGTGACCGAGACACTGGACGTGGCCGGTCGCCTGCAGTCGGAAGGGGGCGAGGCCCGCGATCGGCGCGGCTACGATGATGTGTTCGCGCTGGACATGGCCACGGCGTATTCGGGGCGCGACCGGGTGGAGCGCTACCGCGGCTCCAATCCGGCCGACGTGGTCAAGGATCTGGTCGGTGTGTTCAGCGGCGATGCGCGCAACAGTGGCGCGCTGGACATCAACATCCGCGGCATCCAGGGGCCGGGGCGGGTGCCGGTCAGCATCGACGGCGGCGAGCAGGCACTTACGGTCTGGCGCGGCTACAACGGCGTCAGCAACCGCAACTACATCGATCCCAACCTGATAGGTGGCATCCAGGTCATCAAGGGGCCGGGGCTGGTGCGCGATGTGCACAGCGGGATCGGTGGCGCGCTGGTGATCAAGACCATCGACGTCGATGACATCGTGGAAGCGGGTGAGCGCTTCGGCGGGGAGCTGAAGATCGAAGGCAGCAGCAATGCGGTGGCGCCACGCCTGCCGCGGCTGCATACCGGCGAGGACTACCGCACGGTGCCCGGGTTCCCGCAGGGCTCGCCCTCGGCACCGTATGCCGACAGCACGCTGCTGGTGCCGGTGAAGTCGCGCGGTTCGGAAGCCAATGTGTTCGCCGGCGAGGACCAGGCCTGGCGGCTGGCGCTGGGCCTGCGCGGCGAACACGTGGACCTGATGGCCGCGTATGCCTGGCGCAAGCGCGGCAACTACTTCTCCGGCACCCAGGGCACGGCGTACTACGACCAGGACCCGCGCGAGCAGTTCGAGTACAAGGGCCTGGACTACATCACCACGCTGGCGCGCTACTTCAAGCCCGGCGGCGAGGTGCCCAACACCTCCAGCGAGCAGGAATCGTGGCTGCTGAAGGCGACCTGGCAGATCAACGATGACCAGCAGCTGCGCGCCACCTGGCGGCGTACGCTCTCCCACTACGGCGAGATCATGCCCTCGCGCATCCTGTCCGCGCCCGACTACGGTCGCATCCAGTGGCCGCTCAGCCGCGTCGATGCCGATGCCTGGAACCTGGAATACCACTGGCAGCCTGCCGGCAGCCGCTGGCTGGACCTGCGTGCCAACCTGTGGCGCACCGAAACCACCAGCGATACCTACACCGCTGGCGGCTTCCCCAATTTTGCCAGCAACCCCGACTGGAACCCCGGCAGCAGCCCGATCCTGCGCAATACCGCGCTGGCCAATGCCCGCAACGACCGCACCGGCCTGACCCTGAGCAACCGCTTCGCGTTGCATTCCACCCTGGACCTGACGGTGGGCGGCAACTGGCAGTTCGAGAAACTGCGCTCGGCGGACCCGTACTTTGGCGTCAGCGATGGCTGGCGCATGTACCCGCGCGCCGGGCGCCGCCAGGAAAGCGAGGGCTATCTGGTGCTGGACTGGCGGCCGGTGGATTTCCTCTCCCTGAGCGCCGGCGTGCGCTACGCGCGCTATTGGGCCTTCGATGATTTCCTGCAGGAACACCCGGAACTGATGACCACCTCTGTGTTCCCCAAGGAGGCCCGCTACCGGGTCAACGAACTGCCTGAGCGCCCGGCCAGCCTGCAGGGCGAGATCGACGCCATCGAGGCGCAGCGCGCGTTCTGGGACAGCATCGGCATGGGCTTCATCGTTGATGATCTGCTCAAGGGCCTGCTGAGCAGGTATGAGACGCCGGTTGCGGTGGACCACACCATTCCGTGGCTGCCGGATGCGGACGGCAACTACAGCCGTGCCAGCAACCCGTGCCTGAATGGTCAGGTGGCGGCCATTCCCGGGCTGTTGCCGGTGCAGGGCGCGCAGATCCTGTGCAGCATCCAGAACGGGCGGCCGCAGACGGTGGCCGGGCGCAACGAGCGCAGGCGCGACCATGCCTGGCTGCCGACCTTCTCGGCCACCGCGCATTTCTCGCCCAATGCGCGCGCCTATGTGCGTTACAGCGAGGCGGTGCGTTTCCCCAGCATGTTCGAGAGCACCATCGCGTTCTCCAGCAGCCTGAACCCGCTGTACCCGCTCAAGCCCGAGCACGCCTACAACTACGAAGTGGGCTATGTGCACAACCTGTCCGCACTGTTCGGCAACACCGCCGATGCCGACGTGAAGCTGGCCTACTACGTGCACAAGACCCGCAACGTAATCGAGCGCGACGGCAATTTCCTGTTCGACAACCTGGACAAGCAGCGCATCCGCGGCCTGGAGTTGCAGGCGCGGTTCGACAACCGGCGCTTCTTCACCGACCTGGGCATCACCCGTACGCTGGAAAACAAGGTCTGCGACGAAAGCATGGCGGTGCAGCTCGATGCGCTGGCCGGCAAGGTGCCCAACTGCGTGCAGGACGGCTTCGTCAGTGGCTACCTGCTGACCCAGGCCATTCCCCGGTTGTCGGTGAACGTGTCGCTGGGCACCCGGCTGTTCGATGAGCGCCTGGAGCTGGGCAGCCGCATCGTGCATTACCGGCGCCACCAGAACCCGGACCTGCAGGCCTACCGTGATCGCCTGTACGCCGGCATCGGTGGCCTGATCTGGCAGAACGTGCCGTTCACCTGGGGAAACATCACCACCGTCGATGCCTACGCGCGCTGGCGCTTCAATGACCACACCAGCGTCGAGCTGGTCGGCACCAACCTCGGCAACCGCTACTACGTCGACCCGGCCACGCGCTCCACGCTGCCGGCGCCGGGGCGCACGCTGAAGCTCGGTGTCACTGCGCGCTTCTGATGACCTGCCTCGTTGTTGTACCCGTTGTTCCCTCAACCCAAGGAGTAGTTCCATGAAGATGATCTCCCGTTCCGTACTGGCCATGGCCGCCACCTTCGCCCTGGCCGGTGCCGCGCAGGCCGCCGACATCGTCGGTGCGGCCAGCCCGGCCACCGATTCGCAGCTGTACGTCAAGGTCGGTGCCTCCGAAGTCAACGGCGGCCCGCACAGCGCAGGCAAGGCCGGCATCGGCGTCGGCACCGTCTCCAACGGCAAGCCGGTCGACTTCCAGGGGCTGGCGGCCTATTCGGCCCCGACCACCGTCAACGGCGTTACCGTGCGTACCCTGGCCATGCCGATCACCGGTACGCCGGGCAGCCATTCCGGCATGGGCCACTTCAACTTCGTCAAGGTGGGCAGTGGCGATGTGTGGTTCGGTGAATGGTCCAAGGACGGCGCTGCGGGTGGCTTCAACAACCGCCAGGTGTACTTCGCTGGCGACCGCGCCGGCACCACCCTGCCCAGCGGTACCGCCACCTACGCGGTGGCCGGCCTGAACCGGTTCAATGGCAGCAACCTGCTCAGCGGTACCTTCGCGGCGAACTTCGGCACTGGCAAGCTGACCGGCGGCCTGACCGGTGGTGGCCAGACCCTGGCGATCAGCGCCAACATCAACAGCGCCGATGCATCCTTCGCCGGCACCGCCGTGGCCAACGGCTCGGTCACCGGCAACAGCCAGGGCCAGTTCTTCGGCGCCAATGCGGCCACGCTCGCCGGTATCGCCACGTTCGCCGGCAACAGCCAGTACGACACCGCCTTCGGCGGCAGCAAGAACTGATCGCCACGCCCCTGACGGGGCAGTGCAGGGACAAGCCGCGATCCGCCAGTCCCTGCTTCGGCCGCTGCATGCACCACCACGGATCGACCATGCGCCATTCCACCTTCCTTGTCGTACTGCTGTTGGCTGCCGCTGATGTGCGCGCCCAGCAGGACGATCTGCGCCGCGTGCTTGAACAGGGCAGCGAACTGCGCCACCAGCAGCAGGACCGGCAGCGCCTGCAACAGGCCGAGTCGGAGCGGCCGACCATCACCATCGACGGCAGGACGCTGCGCGTGGAGCGCACCGTTGACGATCTCGGCCAGGCCCTCTACCTGTCACTGCAGCATCAGCAATGGCGGGCCGCCGCGGCGTTCCTCGAGGAGTACATCGAACTGCCGGGGCATGACCCGCTGCTGCGCCATTACGCGCAGGGGGCGTTGGCCCGCGTGGCCGGCGACCATCGTCGCGCGGCGAAGGAGTACGAAGCGCTGCTGGCGGCGCAGCCGGAGTTCCTGCCGGCCCGTCTCGAGCTGGCACGTGTCTATGCGGAAGACCAGCGTGATCGCGATGCGGTCGCGCTGTTCACGGCCATCGCTGCAGGCATCAATGCTGATGATCCGGCCACGGCCGGCGTCCGCGCGCGCGTGGACGGGTACCTGGGTGCCCTGCAGGCGCGCCAGCGCTGGAAAGGCGCGCTGTCCGCCGGCCCCGCATGGAGTGACAACATCAACCGCAGCTCGGCCAGCCGCACCTGCCTGTTCGGCGTAGGCGACGCCTGCATCATCGAACGGAAACTGCCCGACGCCCAGCGCGCAGGGGGCCTCGACTACGACGCCAGCCTGGAACGGCGCTGGGTCCTCGACGGGCATCATGGGCTGTACCTGCGCGGTCTCGCCTTCGGTCAGGCATGGCGCGGGCACCGTGCCTACAACGAGCTCAATGCCAATGTGCAGGCAGGTTACAGCTGGCGCAGTGCGCGGCAGACAGTGCTGCTTGCCCCCAGCTATGACGTCCAGGGCCTGGGCAACCATGCGCTGCAGGGCGGCAGTGGCGTGCACGGCGAATGGCAGTACGCCCTGGATGCACGCAGCCTGCTCAAGCTGGAGGCCGACTGGAAGCGCCAGCGGTATCGCCAGCAGGGCCTGGCCAGCAATTATGACGGCGAGCTGGTATCGGTGTATGCCACCTGGTTCCGTGCGCTCAATCCGCGCTGGACGGTCTTCGCCGGGCTGGATGTCACCGGCAGCAGCGCTGCCGACCCGGCCAACGGCTACCGCCAGCGCGGCTTGCGGCTGGGCGCGGCGCGGCAGTGGAGCGGCACCACGGCCACGGTGTTCGTGTCGCTGCGCCGCCGCGACTACGACGCCTGGAGTCCATTGCTGGAGGCGCGCAGGCAGGACGACGAACAGAACCTGATCGCCATCGTGCGCAGCGAGCGGCTGGCGGTGGCCGGGCTGGTGCCCAGCCTGGGCCTGCGCTACGCCCGCATCGACAGCAACGTCGGCTGGCTGTACAGCCACGACCGCAGCCTGCTCAGCCTGAAATGGGAGCGGGCGTTCTGAACGCGCCGCTGCAATGCCCGGGTGAACGGGCCGTGGCGGCGATCTTCATCGATCATCACGCGCCCTTGTAGCCCGTTTCGCGCATCCTGCAGGCGTTGCGGCAGAGGTGCGCCGCGTGTATCGAGGAGCGCGGGTCGTGCTGGAAGCGGGCAACAAGCCAGAGGGCCTGAAAGGGCTGCGGGTGCTGGTGGCGGAAGATGAATTCGCCATCGCGATGTTCCTGGTGGACTATCTGGAACTGAAGGGCGCGCAGGTGGTGGGACCGGCCGGTGACCTGCAGGCGCTGGGGCGTCTGGTCGATGAGAACCCCATCGATGTCGCCCTGCTGGACATCAACCTGGGGGGTGAACTGGTCTACCCCTTGGCCGACCGCTTGGCGGACGCCGGCACGCCGTTCATGTTGACCTCCGGCTACGATGACAATCTGCCCAGCCGCTTCGCTGGCGCGCCCCGCTGTACCAAGCCCTATCACATCGAGGCACTGGTGCAGCAGCTGGCACGGCTGGTGGCAGGCCCGCAGGCTGCTGCGGGCATCGCCTGATTGCGCGGCATGTCACGCCGCATCGAGGGTCTCCCGGCCATTGAGCGCCCGGCGGGCATGCCGCCGCCGCTGCAGGCGCATGCGCGCCATGACGGCATGGCCGCCCGTATTGCCCGCCACGACTGGTCAGGCACGCCACTGGGTGCGATCGAGCGATGGCCGCCGCACCTGCGCGCCACTGTCGACCTGATGCTGGCCCACGGCTTCCCGATGATCGTGCTGTGGGGCGAGCAGCTGGTGCAGCTCTACAACGATGGCTATGCCGAGATCCTCGCCGACAAGCATCCGGGCGGGCTTGGCCAGCCCACCCGCGAGTGCTGGCCTGAGGTCTGGCACATCAACGGCCCGATCTACCAGCGGGTGTGGCAGGGCGAGACCATCACCTACGAGGACAAGCTCTATCCGCTGGCGCGGCGGGGGCGGCTGGAGGATGTCTGGTTCACCATCACCTACAGCCCCATCCGCGGTGAGGAAGGGCGCATCAACGGTGTGCTTGTCACCATGTTCGAAACGACGGCCGCGCATGTCGCGCAGGCGGCCCGCGAGCGCGAGGAGCAGAAGCGCCGTGAGAGCGACCGGCGCCTGGCGCTGGCATTCAAGGTGCTGCCGGTGGGCGTCTGCATTGTCGATGCCGAAGGCCGACTGCAACTGTCCAACGACCGGATGCGGACCTATCTGCCCACCGGCAAGGTGCCGTCCACTGATCGTCCCAACCACTACCGCTGGCAGGGATGGCACCCCGACGGCTCGCGCATCGAGCCCCATGATTTCGCCATCGCCCGCGCCCTGCGGGGGGAGACGGTGGTCCCCGGCCTGGAGTTCCAGTTCATCCATGACGACGGGCGCGCCCGCTGGACACGCGTCGCCGCTGCGCCGCTGCGCGATGCAGACGGCGAGGTGACCGGGGTGTTCGCCATTGCGGTGGATATCGACGACCTCAAGCGCGCCACCGAGCGCCAGGCGGTGCTGCTGGCCGAACTGCAGCACCGGGTCCGCAACATCATGTCGACCATCCATGCCCTTGCCTGGCGGACGCGCAGCACCGTGGCCAGCGTGGACGAGTACGCCGAGCGGCTGTGCGGGCGTTTGATGTCGCTGGCGCGCACGCAGAGCCTGCTGACCCGCGGCGGCAATGCCGGGGTCTGCCTGCGCGGGATGATCGAAGAGGAAGTGTCGGCGCAGATGCCGGGCACGGGCCTGTGCGAACTGCACGGTGAGGACGTGCTGCTGCCACCGAAAGCGGCCGAGGTGCTGTCGTTGGCCATCCATGAGCTGGCGAGCAATGCGCTGCGCTACGGCGCGGCCGCGCGCGAGGCGGGGCGGATCGAGGTGTCCTGGCATCTGCAGGTGCAGGACGCCGAACCGTGGCTGGGCCTGCACTGGTGCGAGCGCCATGCCGACGTGGAGGGCTGGGAAATGCCACGCCAGCGCGGCCTGGGCCGGGCGCTGATCGAGCAGCGCGTGCCCTACGAGCTGGCTGGCAGCGGCGAGCTGCACTTTGGCCCACAGGGGCTGGATGCGTGGATCCGCTTCCCGCTGCGCGAACGCGACAGCCTGCTGCAGACCGACGCTCCGGACACCGCGCCCCTGCGATAAAAGGGGATTTATCCCCAATTTGGCCAAATTGGGTATAGTGTCGCTCATCCACCCCGCCTGGAGCCGTGCCATGACCCTGCCGCTGGATCTGCCTGGCCTTGAAAAGGCCCCGGCCTCGTCGGTGAAGACCCGGGGCTGGCCGAGCCTGATGCGCACCGTGCGCGAAAAGCAGGCGCTGGTCATCACCAACCACAACCACCCGGAAGCGGTGATCGTGGACATCCGCACCTACCAGGAACTGCTGGCCAAGGCCGCTGGCGGTGATGCCGGTGAGCGCAGCGAGGAGCTGCAGCGCCTGCGCAGCGAGTTCGACCAGACCCTGGCCGGGCTGCAGCGCGGGGAAGGGCTGGGCAAGGTGCTGGGCCAGCCGATCCGGCGCGGCCGCAAGGTCACCCTTGGCCGTCCGCTCTGATCGATGGGACGCATCCTGGCGTTGGCCGGTGTCAATGGCGCCGGCAAGAGTTCGCTGCTGGGCACCTGGCTGGACGCCGAAGGGCTGAGCTGGTTCAACCCGGACTCGTTCACCCGCCGCCTGGTCGACGCCGGCTGGCCGCTGCCGGACGCCAATGCCGAGGCCTGGCAGGAAGGCACCCGCCGCCTGCGCCAGGCCATGGCCGATGGCACCGACTTCGCCTTCGAGACCACGCTCGGTGGCAACACCATTCCGCGCCTGCTGCGTGAGGCCTGCGAGCGGCACCAGGTGGCGATCTGGTTCTGTGGGCTGGCCGATGTCGGGCTGCACGTCGCCCGTGTGGCCGCGCGGGTGGCCGCCGGTGGCCACGATATTCCGGTGGAGAAGATCCACGCGCGTTTCGATTCGGCGCGCGCGAACCTGCTGGAGCTGCTGCCGCACCTGGCCGAGCTGCATGTCTACGACAACAGCGCGCCGGCCGATGCCGACGGCTGCGTGGTGCCGCTGCCGGTATTGGCCATGGCTGCAGGCCAGCTGCATTACCCGGTCGCAGTGGCCGACCTGTTGCACACGCCGGGCTGGGCCAAGCCCATCGTGATGCGCGCGATGGAATTGGACACCCCGGGTGATTGATGCCGCACGGGGTGCGGAGTCGAACCCATGCTCGGCTGATCCCCTGGAAGTCAGCCGAGCGCGGGCTCGGCTCTACAACGCCGGCTTCGCCTGCTCGGGCTCGGCAACGTCCGGCAGCGGCGGCAAGGTCGGGTCCACCGTCACCGGCACATCGCTCTTCAACAGCGCGGCTGCTTCCTTGTCGCTGCCAACCGCTGGTGGTGAACCGCGCAGCGGCAGGCCGGCGGTTTCCTTCACGAACAGCATGGTCACCAGGCCGATCACCGCCGCGCCCATCAGGTAATAGGCCGGCACCAGCGGGTCGCCGGTACGCTCCACCAGCCACGCGGTCACCAGCGGCGTGGTGCCACCGAACAGCGACACCGACACATTGAAGGCGATCGACAGCGCGCTGTAGCGCACCGGGGTGTAGAACAACGCCGGCAGCGTGGACGGCATCGAGCTGGTGAAGCACACCAGCGCCAGCCCCAGCAGCATCAGGCCGAGGAAGATCAGCCCGTCGTTGCCGCTACCGACCAGCAGCAGGCACGGAATGGCCAGCACCAGCAGCGCGATGCACGCACCGATGATCATCGGGCGGCGGCCCAGCCGGTCACTGAACAACCCGCCGACGATGTTCAGCGGCATCATCACCAGCATCACGATGATGATCAGCAGCAGGCCCTTGCTCTCGGCATAGCCCATCGTGACGCTGAGGTAGCTGGGCATGTAGGTCAGCAGCATGTAATCGGTCACGTTGAACACCAGCACCAGGCCCATGCACACCAGCAGCTGGCGGCCATGCACCTGGAACAGCGCGCCCAGCCCCGGCCGCTCGTGCTCACGCTTCTCGGCTTCCTCGGCGAAGGCGCGGAACGCCGGGGTTTCCTCCAGCTTCATGCGCATGTACAGGCCGAGCAGGCCCAGCGGGCCGGCCACCAGGAACGGAATGCGCCAGCCCCAGTCCAGCATCTGCTCGCTGCTCAGCAGCATGTGCAGCGCGGTGACGGTGCCGGCGCCGGCGATGTAGCCGCCCAGCGTGCCGAACTCCAGCCAGCTGCCCATCAGGCCGCGGTTGCGGTCGGTGGAATACTCGGCGATGAAGGTGGCCGCGCCCCCGTATTCGCCGCCGGTGGAGAAGCCCTGCACCACGCGCGCCAGCAGCAACAGCACCGGTGCCCAGATGCCGATGCGCTCGTAGGCGGGAATCAGGCCGATGGCAAACGTGCCCAGCGCCATCAGGATCATGGTGAACGCCAGCACTTTCTGGCGGCCGTAGCGATCACCCAGGGGGCCGAATACCAGGCCGCCCAGTGGCCGCACCAGGAACGCCACGGTGAAGGTGGCGAACGCAGCGATCACCTGCGCGGTGGGGTTGCTGGAGGGGAAGAACACCTGGCCGATGGTGACGGCCAGATAGCCGTAGACACCGAAGTCGAACCACTCCATGGCATTGCCGAGTGCGGCCGCGCCGACGGCGCGCTTGAGCATGGGCTTGTCGACGACGGTGATCTCATCGACCTTCAGGTGGCGGCGGCGTTTGAACCAGCCGAAATGGGCATGTGCATCGGGGGTGTCCTGCATGGGGGCTCCCTTGTAGGCAGAAGAGGGGAAATGAGCGGTGAGGTAGGTCCCGGAAATCGGAAACGGCGATGCAGGCGCAGGTGGCGCAGGGGCATCGGTGAGTGGGGTGGGGGCCGGGGAATGTGTGCAGGCACGGCGCCATGCGCACGGCAAAGCACCGCCGCAACGGCGGAAACGCAGCAACGGGATCACAGCGCTCGCGCAATCAGCGGCCGGCGGTCACAGCAGCGTGGGGAGTGCAGGCCGAGGGCCTGCGGGCGTCATCCGCCAGGATCCAGCGCGAGGCGGTGGAACGGCAGGGCGGGAGCTATCGTGGCAAGCGAAGCGCCGGTCGGCAGTGCTTCCCACGTAACAGGTGCGCCCGTCACGTAGTGGGTCGTGTCGATCATCCGTTCATCATAGCGGCATCGGCGTGAGCATGCAGCGAAGCGGACTGATCTGCACGCTGTGTTCCATCGCGCCTGTTCATCCGCGCGCCATGCAATGACAAGTGTTGAACGAACTCTGGCCGCAGCGCTCACGCGACGCTGTCTACGGTAGCGCTGAACGCAATCGAGAAGGAGCATCGCATGACCCGTCGCATTCCCGAAGGCACGTTGATCATCGTCGCCGATGGCGGTTCGGCCCGCGTGTTCACCAACGTCGGCAGCGAACATCAGCTGGCGTTGAAGCAGGAAGGTGAGCTGCGCCTGCAGGACATCAGCGAGCAGGGCGTCTCCGGTCAGGGCCCGGCTGGCGCGGTGCCGAAGGACATGTCCATTTCGCAGCTCAACGAGGCGACGTTTGCCAAGCAGGTAGCGGAGCAGTTGAACGAAGATGCGCTCAACAACCGCTATGCACACCTGGTGCTGGTGGCAGACCCGACCACGCTGGGCCGTATCCGCCCGCTGCTGCACAAGGAGGTCCAGGCGCGCCTGCTGGGCGATATCGCCAAGGACCTGACCAACGCCCCGCTGGCGGATATCCAGAAAGCGCTGGCGGCGTAACCGGCATGCCGTTCATGCGTGACTACCCGGCGGCGGAGCCTGCGGGCGCGGACATGGAAGCTCAGGCGGGCTGGCAGCTGCTGGAGTTCGGTGCACCCTGGTGTGGCCATTGCCAGGCCGCGCAGCCCGCACTCCAGGCGTTTGTGGACGCCCACGATCTTGTGCATTGGAAGATTGAGGATGGCAAGGGAAAGCCGCTGGGGCGTGCGTTCAAGGTAAAACTGTGGCCCACCGTGGTGCTGCTGCATGACGGCCAGGAAGTGGCGCGCGTGGTGAGGCCGGTCGACAGCGCCGACCTCGCCACCTTGCAGGGCGCATTGCCAGATTGAGGGCAGCGATCGCTGCGTGCGGTGCGCACGGCGTCGAGCAGGCTCGGCTGCATCGCGGTCTAGTGATAGGTCACCTTCTCCGCTTCCGCACGCAGCTTCTGCAACAGGCACCGCCCATGCTGGCTCAGCATGACCATCGCATTGGCGATCTCTCTGGCGTTGTAGCCCATCGGTGCGGGCGGCTTCGGCTCGGGGCCGTACTGTTCGCCGATGAGGATGGCCATGCCTTCTGCACTGTTGAGGGCATGTTCGATGCGCTGGAAGAGCGACTCCATGGCCGGGCTGAGCGGACGCGTGTGTTTCATGCGGGAACTCCTTGGGTGCGAGGGCCACCGCAAGGGTGGCGGGCGATGCGTGCTTGGAACCCGGAGAGACTGAAGAAGAACTCCGATGGCCAGACGGCCACACGCAGCGCCCGCCATAGTCATGACAGGCAGATCTTCAGTTTCATCCGGGGGTTCCAATCCCGGCAGCGGGATGTCCGCTGCGGCGCAATCCTGGGCAGATCGAGGCGCTGCGCACCAATTGATGGTTTGTCTCGCTTTGTCCCGTTCGGAAGGCGCGGTCTTTCAGAAGTGCATGTCTGGACATCCATTGCCGTATCGGCACCGATCGGGACGCGGGAGACCGGAAGGCTATGAGGTGATTCGTCGTGCGGCCATGCAATTACGTGCAAAGCATCGTGCCGGTTCCGGCGGCCGCACTGCAGCATGCGACAGGGCAGGGCCGGTGCTAGGATCCGACTACCACCTGAATCGATCCAAATGCCGATGCCCACGCTGGACCGTCGTCTCCTGATCGCTTTCGTCGCGACCGCCATGCTTGCCTCCGGGGCGGTGCTGGCGGCTCCGTCGAAATCCGCCGCCGAACGCGCCTATGGCTCGGTCGACCCGTTCATCGGTACCGGCGGGGAAGGCCATACCTACCCGGGGGCGACGGTGCCGTTCGGCATGGTCCAGCTCAGCCCGGACACGCGCATCCAGCCGCGCGAAAAGGCCTATGGCTGGGCAGCGGGCTACCGTTACGACGACAGCAGCATCGTCGGTTTCTCGCACACGCATTTTTCCGGCACCGGTCATTCGGACCTGGGCGACATCCTGCTGATGCCGTTCACCGGCAACCCCGGGCTGGAGCGCGGCGATCCGGAGAAGCCGCGCAGCGGTTACGCCTCACGGTTCCGCCACGCTGACGAGAAGGCCGAGCCGGGCTACTACGCGGTCACCCTGGACGACTACAAGGTGCGTGCCGAGCTGACCACCAGTGCGCGCGTGGGCGTGCACCGCTATGCCTTCCCCAAAGGTGCCGACGCCAAGGTGCTGCTGGACATGCGTACCAGCATGTACGACTACCCGGGCAAGGTGCTGTGGTCGCGGGTGCGGGTGCGCGCCGATGGCACGGTGACCGGCTTCCGCGAGACGCGCGGCTGGGCGCCGGGCCGCCAGCTGTATTTCGCGATGCGTTTCTCGCGGCCGCTGGCTGGCCATGAACTGCATAACACCGAGCAGGACATCGTCTACAAGGGCTTCCCGCCGCCGGGCGAGAAGGACCCGGCGCAGCGCGCACAGATCGAGGGTCGCCAGCTGGTCGGCACGTTCGCATTCGGCAAGCTCGACGCACCGCTGGTGGTGAAGGTGGCCATTTCGCCGGTCAGTGAAGCCGGCGCGATCGCCAACCTCGACGCGGAAGTGGCTGACTTCGATTTCGACCGCGTGCGTGCACAGGCGAAGCAGGACTGGACGCAGGCACTGTCCGTGCTCGATATCGATGCCCCCGAGCATGCGCGGCGCAGTGCCTATACCGCGCTGTACCACACGATGCTGGGGCCGACGCTGTTCATGGACGCCGATGGCCAGTACCGCGGTTCGGACAACGCGGTGCACAAGGCCGACGGCTTCACGCACTATTCGACGTTCTCGCTGTGGGACACCTACCGCGCGCTGCACCCGTTGCTGACGCTGGTGCAGCCGGAGAAGCGCAACAGCGACTTCGTCAATTCGATGCTGGCCCACCATGAGCACAGTCCGTATGGCATGCTGCCGGTGTGGTCGTTCCATGGCCTGGAAGACTGGTGCATGATCGGCTACCACGCCGTGCCGGTGATCGCCGATGCCTACGTGAAGGGCATTCGTGGCTTCGACGCCGACAAGGCATTGAAGGCGATGGTCGAGACCGCCAACTACGGCCCGTATGACGGTATCGCGCAGTACCGTGAGCTGGGCTATGTGCCGATCGACGAGGAAGGCGAAGCGGCCAGCAAGACGCTGGAGTACGCCTTTGATGACTGGACCATCGCACGCATGGCGCAGGCGATGGGCAAGGCCGATATCGCGGCCACCTTCGACAAACGCGCGGGTAACTGGCGCAACGCGTTCGACAAGGACACCGGCTTCATGCGCGCGCGCAAGCGCGATGGCAGCTTCCGTACGCCGTTCGACCCCAGCGCCAGCGGCTACGGCACCGACTACACCGAGGGCAACGCCTGGCAGTACTCGTGGTACGTGCCGCAGGACGTTGCCGGCCTGGCGGCAGCCCACGGTGGCAGCGACAAGCTGCTCGCGCGCCTGGACGAGGTGTTCAACGCCAAGGTGGATCCATCGATCTTCGAGCACATGGAAGACATCACCGGCCTGATCGGCTGGTATGCGCACGGCAACGAGCCCAGCCACCACGTGGCCTACCTCTATTCGTACGCGGGCCAGCCATGGCGCACCCAGGCGCGGTTGAAGCAGATCATGGACACCCAGTATGCCGACCGCCCCGATGGCCTGGCCGGCAATGATGACGTTGGCCAGATGTCGGCCTGGTATGTGTTCACCGCGCTGGGCTTCTACCCGGTGGCGCCGGGCTCGGGCGAGTACATCCTGGGCCGTCCGTTCCTGCCGAAGACCGCGATGCGTCTTCCGAACGGCAAGTCGTTCACCATCGTGGCCGAGGGCCTGGATGACAAACACACCTATGTGGGCAGCGTGAGCCTCAACGGCAAGCCGTTGCAGCGCACCTTCCTGCGCCATGACGAGATCCTGGCTGGCGGCGAACTGCGCTTCAGCATGCAGGCCGAGCCGAACAAGGACTGGCCGGGGCAGGACGCGCAGGCGCCGTATTCGATGAGCCGGTGATGCGCACGTGGTAGGTGCCGACCTTGGCCGGCACGCTTCACGGGTGACCTGGAACCTGCAGAGCCGAGCCCATGCTCGGCTGCTTTTGGCACGGTGCCTGAGCCGAGCATGGGCTCGGCTCTACAAGGGCAATTCGACAAAGGTCAACGGAAACGCAACCCGACGCGCGCGCCACCGAGTGGCGCCGTTTCGATCATCAATATCGCGCCATGCCGCTGCGCGATCTCGGCCACGATCGCCAGCCCCAGCCCGCAGCCATCTCCCTCGCTGCTGGCCCGGTAGAACCGTTCCGTGACGCGCGCGCGCTCGGCTTCGGCGATACCTGTACCGTCATCGTCCACCCACACCTGCACGCCCTCGGCATCCCGCTGTAGTCCCAGGGTGATCACACCGGGCACGGCGCCGTAGCGCAGCGCGTTGTCCAGCAGGTTGCCCAGCGCCTCGCGCAGCAACTGCGGATCACCCTGTATCTTCACGCCGTCGTCGGGTCCGTCGTAACCCAGGTCCACGCCCGCCACCAACGCACGGTCGGCGTAGCGCTCGACCACGCCCCGTGCCAACGCGGCCAGATCCAGCGGCTGCAGCGGCAGTGCGCTGCCCTGTGGATCTTCCGAGCGGCTGAGCATCAGCAGCTGGTTGACCAGGTGCTGCAGCCGTGCCAGCCCGGCCAGCGTGCCGGACAGCGCCAGCTGCTGGGCCTGCGGATCCTGTTGGCGGAGTGAGCTCTCCAGCTCCACCTGCATTGCCGCCAGCGGCGTGCGCAGCTGGTGCGCCGCATTGCTGACGAAGCGCCGTTGCGCGGCCTGCATCGCGTCCAGCCGTTGCAGCAGTGCGTTGTAGGCTTCGACCGCCGGCCACAGTTCGCGTGGGGCTTCCTGCGCGGGCTCCAGTGGCGCCAGCGGGTCCGGACGCGGGCTGGCCAGCCGCCGCGCCACCTGGTTGGCATGGCGTGCAGCCGCGCCGGTACCGGACCAGGCCAGCCACGCGGCCAGCGCTAGGATCGCGGCTTGGAACGGGATGCTGGCCAGCAGCAGCTTGCGCTCCAGCCGGTGCCGCTTGCGCAGCGTCTCGGCCACGCGCAGGCGGATATCGTGGCCCGGCCCAGCGCTGACCACGACCTCGACCATGCGCACCGGCTGCCCACGCAGGCGCGCGTCGTAGTAGACGGCATCGTCGCTGCCGGCAGCGATCGCGGGGCGGGGCAGCGCTTCGGGCAGGTCCCCATACAGGCGCCCGCCCGCAGCGTCGACCACTTCGCCATGCACTTCGTCAGCGGTATCCCAGGTGAACATGCGCGACACCGCGGGCGTGATCTCGATCGAGGCACGCCCGTCCTGCACCTTCACCAGCTCGGACAACGACATCGCCGAGTCCAGCAACCAGCGGTCATAGACCTGGCCGGCATAGAAGCGGGCCAACGCGAATGAACCGATCGCGCTGCACAGCAGCAGCACCAGCAGGGGCAGCCACAGGCGGCGCAGCAGCAGGCCACGCAGGCTGTGCACACGCTCAGTCACCACCGGCTTCCAGCCGATAGCCCAGGCCACGCAGCATGCGGATGCCGACGCCGGCGCGCGCCTGTTCCAGCTTGCGGCGCAGGCGGCTGACATGCACTTCGATCACTGACAGGTTGGCCTCGTGATCCCAGCTGTACAGCGCGTCGAACAGGCGCTGCTTGGTGACGGTGCGGCCAGGATGCTGCATCAGTGCCTCGACCAGCGACAGCTCGCGCGCGGTCAGTTCGATGCGCTGGCCTTCCACCTGCACTTCATTGCGGATGCTGTCGAAGCACAAACGGCCCAACCGCTTCTGCGCCGGTGCGTCGCTGCGGCGACGCGACAGCGCACGCAGGCGGGCTTCTAGTTCCCCCAGTGCAAACGGCTTGGCGAGATAGTCGTCGCCACCGCGGTCAAGGCCGAGGATGCGGTCCTCCACGCCATCGCGCGCCGTGAGGATCAGCACCGGCAGGGTGACGCCGTCGTTGCGCAGGCGCGAGAGCAGGTCGAGGCCATCGACGTCGGGCAATGAAAGATCGAGCACCATCACGTCATACGGCGCGCTGGCCAGTGCAGCCGGCGCGTGCAGCCCGCGCGAAAGGTGGTCGCACAGATGGCCGGCGCCCTGCAGGGCGCGGATCAGTCCATCGGCCAGGGCGGCGTCGTCTTCGATCAGCAGGATTCGCATTGCAAGCTTCGTGCAAGGTTGGGGCAAGTTTGGCGCAAGTGCGTCACCTTACCGTGACGTGCATGAATTTCTCCCGTCGTCTTGCGGCCCTGCTGGCCGCCCTTTCGTGCGCGCCCGCGACTTCGGCGCTGTCCTTGCAGGATGCACAGCGTGCAATGGAAGCGCACAACCCGGACCTGCGCGCGGCGGCATTGGAACTGCGTGGGGTGCAGGGCGATGCGCTGACCGCTGCGTTGCGGCCAGCGGCCGAGCTGTCGATCGGCAGCAGCAAGATCAGCCCGAAGCACGGCATCGGCCCGGGGCGCTGGCAGGACAAGCGGGTGGACAGCACGCTGGGCCTGGGCTGGACCTGGGAGCGCGGCGGCAAGCGCGCATTGCGCATCCGCCAGGCGGACGCGCTGCTGGAAGTGGCCGGGCTGGACATGCTCGATACCCGGCGCCGGCAGCAGGTGGCACTGCATGAAGCCTATTTCGGCCTGAAGGGCGCGCAGGAGCGGGCGCAGATTGCCGAGGCCAACCGCCAGAGTTCGGCCGAACAGATGGCGGCGGCCGACAAGCAGGTGGCCACCGGGGCGATGGCGCCGGTGGATCGCGCGCGGATGGTGGTGGACCATCTGGCGGTGGCCGATGCGGCGCGCGAGGCGGCCCTGGATCTGCGTGACGCGCGGCATGCGCTGGGCCTGCTGCTCGGCAGCGATGACAGCCGCGACCTCAGTGCCGATGACCCCTGGCCGGATGCCAGCAGCGTGGCCAAGGTGCGCGCGTTCGATCCGCAGCAGCGTGCCGATCTGCGCGCGGCACGCTCGCGCCTGGCCGCCGCCGACGCTGGCGTGGCCCTGGCACGTAGCGAGCGCCACCGCGACATCCAGCTGGGTGTGGAGGCCGAGCGCGAGCCCACCGATATCAGCGGTGTCACCTGGGGCGTGTCGTTGACCATTCCGCTGGGCGGCCCGTCGCGCGCACGCGGCGCGATCCAGCGTGCCGAGGCCGACCGGGACAGCGCCGCGCTGGAACTGCAGCTGCTGCAGCGCGAAGCACACGCTGAACTGGACCAGCTGCAGGCCAGCGTGCAGTCTGCCGCGCAGCGCCGCAGCGACTACGAGGGGCTGCAGTCCGACGCTGCGCGCAAGGCGGTGGAGGGCATCGAACTGGCCTATCGCCGTGGCGCCGCCAGCCTGACCGATCTGCTCGACGCGCGCCGCAGCTGGCGCGAGTTCGAGGCCGCGCTGATTGATGCGCGTGCCGACCATGCCATTGCCCTGGCGCGCTGGGAAGCGGCCACATCCGTTGCTGAAGGAGAGTCCCGATGAAGTCCACCGTCGCCCATCGCCCGCGGGCGCGACATGCCATGCTGCCGGCCCTACTGGCGCTGGCCCTGCTGGGCGGCTGCGGTCGCGAACCGGCGTCGTATACCGAGGATGCGCCGCAGGTCAGTGCCGGCCAGATCCTGTTTCCGGCCGGCAGCCGCCAGCTGGATGTGCTGCGCAGCGAGCTGGTGACCGCCGGTGCCAGCGCCAGCCTGCAGCTGCCGGGCCGGGTGGTCTGGGACGAGACCCGCTCCAGCGCGCTGCGCACCCCGCTGGCGGGGCAGGTGGCGCGCATCGAGGCACAACCGGGGCAGAAGGTGAAGGCCGGCCAGGTGATCGCCTGGATCACCTCGCCCGAGTTCGGCCAGGCGCAGGCGGAGGGCGTGCGTGGCCGTGCCGAGCTGCAGCTGGCACGCCGGGAACTGGACCGCACCCGCGAACTGCACGCGGCAGGGGTGGCGTCGGGCCGTGAACTGGACGAGGCCGAGGCCAGCTTCGCCGGCAGCCAGGCCGATCACGCGCGCGCGACCGCCTTCGCCAGGGCGTATGGCAACGGCCAGCACGTCGACCAACGGCTGCCGCTGCGCGCACCCATTGATGGCGTGCTGGTGGAGCGGCGGATGAGCCCGGGCATGGCAGTCAGCCCCGACAGCGAACAGCCGCTGGCGATGATTGGCGATCCTGACCGCCTGTGGTTGCTGCTGGATGTACCGGAGAGCCTGGCCGGACGCCTGAAGGCGGGCATGCAGGTGAGCGTGCCCGGCGCCGATGGGCAGCCGCAGCAGGCGACCCTGCAGCACGTGGATGACTTCGTCGACAGCGAACGCCGCGTGGTGCAGGCGCGCGCCGAACTGGACAACCGTGCGCGCGGTTTCAAGGCGGGCCAGTACGTGCGTGCGCAGGTGGCAGTGCCGGCCGGGGGCGGTGTCTCGCTGCCCGATGCTGCGGTACTGCTCATCGACGGCAAGCAGGTGGTGTTCGTGGAGGAGGCCAAGGGCCGCTTCGCGCGCCGCGCCGTGCGTGCCGAGGAACTGGGCGATGGCCGCCTGTGGGTGCGCGAGGGCCTGGCCCAGGGCGCCAGGGTGGTGGTCGAAGGGGGCCTGTTGCTGCAGCAGCTGGTCGACAGTGCGCCCGCAGCCGCCAGCACCGGGACGGGGCATGCCGCGCCATGATCGATCGCCTGATTGCCTATTGCCTGCGCCAGCCGCTGATGGTGATGCTGGCGCTGCTGCTGTTCATCGGCGCTGGCATTGCCGCGTTCCGCGTGCTGCCGGTGGAAGCCTTTCCGGATGTGTCCGACACCCAGGTGACGGTGGTATCGCTGCACCCGGGCCGGGCCGCGGAGGAGGTGGAGCGCGAGGTGACGATGCCGCTGGAAGTGGCACTGTCCGGCATCCCGCATTCGGTGCGGGTGTTCTCGCATACGCAATTCGGCCTGTCGATGATCATCCTGACCTTCGACGACAAGGCCGACGATTACTTCGCGCGCCAGCAGGTGCTGGAACGCCTGCAGGGCGTGGAGCTGCCCGAAGGGGTGACGCCGGAGCTGGAGGCGATGAGCTCGGCGGTGGGCGAGATCTACCGGTACGTGCTGAAAGGCCCGCACCTGACACCGACCCAGCTGCGCACCGTGCAGGAATGGACGATGGAGCGCAGCCTGCGCACCGTGCCGGGCGTAGCCGATGTGATCAGTTTCGGCGGCTTCGCGCGTACGTTCCAGGTCAAGCCGGACCTGGACAAGCTGCGTGACCGCGGCATCAGCCTGGGTGAGTTCGCCGAGGCGCTGGAGAAGGGCAGCTCGAACGCAGGCGGCGGCTACGTGGAACGTGGCCAGCAGCAGTTCCTGATCCGCGGCGTGGGACTGATGCGTTCGCCGGCCGACATCGGCAACGTGGTCGTGGCGCAGCGCAGTGGCACGCCGATCCTGGTGCGCGACCTGGCTGGCATCGCCGATACCGGCCTGCCCCGGCAGGGCCTGGTCGGCCAGGATGACAACGACGATGCGGTGTTCGGCATGGTGCTGATGCGCAAGGGCGAGAACCCGTCCGACGTGCTCGACGCCCTGCATGCGCGCATCGCCGAGATCGAAGCGAACCAGCTGCCGGCCGGGGTCAGCATCGAGCCGTTCTACGACCGCTCGTGGCTGGTCTCGACCACGCTGAAAACCGTCTTCAGCAACCTGCTGGAAGGCGCGGTGCTGGTGTTCCTGGTGCTGTGGCTGTTCCTGTACAACGCCCGTGCCGCGCTGATCGTGGCGGCGATGATGCCGCTTGCGCTGCTGTCGACCTTCCTTGGCCTGCATCTGTGGGGCGTGCCGGCCAACCTGCTGTCGTTGGGTGCGATGGACTTCGGCATCATCATCGATGGCGCGGTGATCGTGACCGAGCACATCGTCTCGCGATTGTCGAAGCTGCCACCTGCGGCCGACCGTAAGACACGGTTCTCGACCATTCTTTCGGCAGCGTCGGAAGTGGGCCGGCCGACGTTCTTCTCGATGCTGATCATCATCGCCGCGCACATCCCGATCTTCACCCTGCAGCGCCAGGAAGGCCGCATGTTCGCGCCGATGGCGTACTCGGTGACCTCGGCACTGATCGGCGCGCTGATCCTGGCGCTGACCGTGGTGCCGTTGTTCTGTTACTGGTGGCTGCGGCGCGACCGCATGCGCGACGGCAATCCGCTGATGGACCGCCTGACCGGCTGGTACCGGCCGGTCCTGGAGCGCGCACTGGCCCGCCCGCGTGCGGTAGTGCTGACCGCGGTTGCGCTGCTGGTCGGCACGCTGGCATTGGGCACGCGGCTGGGTTCGGAGTTCCTGCCCGAGCTGGACGAAGGATCGATCTGGCTGACGGCCACGCTCGACCCGAGCACCAGCCTGGGCGAAGCGCAGCAGCAGTCGCGGCGCATCCGTGAGCTGGTCGGCACGTTCCCGCAGGTATCGACGGTGGTGGCCAAGCTGGGACGCCCGGAAGACGGCTCCGATGCCAAGGGCGCCAACCAGATCGAGGCGCTGGTGGCGTTGAAGCCGGAGAAGGAATGGCCGAAAGGCGTGGACAAGCGACAGCTGGTGAGCGATCTGCAGCGCACGCTGGAGCAGCGCATTCCGGGCCCCGAGTTCTCGATTTCGCAGCCGGTGCGCGACAACATCCTGGAGAGCATCTCGCAGATCAAGGGCCAGGTGGTGATCAAGGTCAGCGGCTCGGATCTGGACGTGTTGAACCAGCAGGCGCAGGCGATCCTCGGCCAGGTACGCGGCGTGGAGGGCGTGGAGAGCGCCTTCATCGACCGCGACGGGTCATTGCCGCAGCTGCAGATCGAGATCGACCGCGACCGCGCCGCGCGCTATGGCCTGAACGTACGCGACGTCGACGAAGTGATCGAGACCGCACTGGGCGGGCGCCAGGTCGGCGAGCTGTGGGAGGGTGACCGCAGATTCCCCATCACCCTGCGCCTGGACGATGCCGATCGTGACCTGCAGCGGCTGCGTACGGTGCCGGTTGGCATCGGCGATGGCCACACGGTGACGCTGTCCGACGTGGCCGACTTCCGCATGGCCAGCGGCGCGATCAACATCTCGCGCGAGAACGCACAGCGGGTGAAGGCGGTGAGCATCTTCATCGCCGGCCGCGACATGGGCAGCGTGGTGGCTGACATGCGCAAGCGCGTGGATGCCAGCGTACAGCTGCCGGAAGGCTATCGGCTGGAGTGGTCCGGCGAGTTCGAGAACCAGCAGCGTGCGATGAAGCGGCTGGGCTGGGTGATTCCGCTGTCGGTGCTGATCATCTTCGTGCTGCTGTTCGATGCCTTCAAGGACATCAGCAGCGCCGCGCTGATCCTGGCCAACGTTCCACTGGCGATGATCGGCGGCATCCTGGCCCTGTGGCTGACCGGCATTCCGCTGTCGGTGTCGGCGGCAATCGGTTTCATTGCATTGTTCGGGCAAGCGGTGCTGAACGGCGTGGTGATGCTCAGCCGCTTCGCCCAGTTGCGCGAGCAGGGCATGGACCTGCTGCAGTCGGTGGTGCAGGGTTCGCTGCAGCGCCTGCGCACGGTGCTGATGACCGCACTACTGGCGATGTTCGGCCTGCTGCCGATGGCCACCTCGCATGCGATCGGTGCCGAGACCCAGAAGCCGCTGGCGGTGGTGGTGATCGGTGGTCTGCTGTCGGCGATGCTGCTGACCCTGCTGGTGTTGCCGACGCTGTACTACTGGGTGCATCGCCGCCGCGAGGCCCGCATCGCGTGACCTACCTGTAGAGCCGAGCCCACGCTCGGCTGCTTCTGGCCTTTGCGCGAAGAGCAGCCGAGCATGGGCTCGGCTCTACAAGGACGTCGCGCCATGCGTGGATGCCACCTGTGCGATCTACACCATTCCGCCGTTGGCGCGCAGCACCTGGCCGTTGATCCATCCGCCATCGGCACCTGCCAGGAACCCCACCGCGCCGACGCTGTACTACTGGGTGCATCGCCGCCGCGAGGCGCGCATCGCGTGACCTACCTGTAGAGCCGAGCCCACGCTCGGCTGCTTCTGGCCTTTGCGCGAAGAGCAGCCGAGCATGGGCTCGGCTCTACAAGGGCGTCGCGCCATGC
>NZ_JCAFTB010000011.1:0-166556 GCF_059369855.1 Stenotrophomonas sp. YJH_SMC_138 | reverse complement strand
GCGGCCGGCACTACCCCCTGCAACAACCGCCGCATCGCCCTGGTAGGTGCCAACCTTGGTTGGCCCGAAACCCACAGCGCCGACCAAGGTCGGCATCTACCAAAACCGGTTGCCGGCCAGCGGCCGGGACTACCCCTGCAACAACCGATGCATCGCCCTGGTAGGTGCCAACCTTGGTTGGCACGAAATCCACAGCGCCGACCAGGGTCGGCATCTACCAAAACCGGTTGCCGGCCAGCGGCCGGCACTACCCCTGCAGCAACCGACGTTGCAACCGCTCCACCGCACGCTGCAGCAGCACCCGGTTGCGGCCCAGCTTCATCCACTGCGGCAGGCGCGAGAACATCGAACCGTTGGTAACGCCCGCGCGCTCGCGCAGAGGCGCGGCAGCGTAGTCGTGCAGTGCCTGCAGATGGGCTTCGTTGTAGGCCCACAGCACTCCGGCCGCAGTCTTTTCGACCAGCCGCAGCGGCAAGCCAAAATGCGGATCGATCGCCTCATTGCCACGCCATCGCGACAACGTGACCTCCACCTCGCTGCTGCGTCCGCACTGACTGCAGTCCGCCGCCAGCGTCCGCAACGGCGACACTGCACGCGCACGGTGCAGCTCGGCGCGGACCCATTTGTGCCCGCAGTATCCGCAGGGACGATAGCCGCTGTAGCGCACGGGCCCGACCCAGTCGCCCGCGGCACAGCAACCGCAGCCGCATCCACTGTCGAGGGCTGCGCTGCAGCCCAGGCAGCGGAAACGTCGCGATTCCGGCGTCCGCACCACCCAGCCGGGCGTATCGCAGCGGTGGCAGCGCACCGCGATGCGGTCCGAATAGCGCCACAGGGCGTGGCCGTCATCCAGATGCCGGCCCGGCAGCGGCGCAGGCCGCAGGTCGCGATTGCGCCGCACCGTCATCAGACGTAGATCCGCGTCGGCGCCTCGTCGACGATCGCGTGCGGCACGAAGCGCGCACTGTCGCGGGTGATCGCGCTGTCGTCCTCGCGGATGCCGATGCCGCAGGCATGGTCACCGATCACCCAGCTGCCGATCAGCGGGTAACCGCCTTCGAAGCGGGTGAGCGGATGGGCGCGCTGGATGATCGCCGGGCCGTCGTAGGGCCCGTCGCTGCGTTGGGTGCTGCCATCGGCCAGGTGCATCTCGATGTTGGCGCCTTCGCGCGAGAACAGCGGTTTGCGTACCCAGCCCGACGCCAGCGTGCTGCCGTCATCGAAATGCGCTTCCAGCAGGTTCGGATGGCCCACGTTGCGCTGCCACAGCAACGGCAGGATGCCCTTGTTGCTCAGCACCGCCTTCCAGGCCGGTTCCAGCAGCTGCACGCCCGAACCGGGCAGCGCGCGGCCGAATTCCTCGGCCATCAGGTCTTCCAGCGGATACAGCTTGAACAGCGTGCCGATCACCGAGTCGTCCAGCGCGGTGAAGCGGCCGTCCTCGGACAGGCCAATGTCCTCGATGGCGATGGCCTGCCCGAACAGGCCGGCCTGGGATGCGCAGTCACGTAGGTACTCGACCGTGCCACGGTCTTCCTCCGAAGTGCCGACCGCGCTGAAGTACAGCGGCGGCGGCAGCTGCGTGGCGAGGTCGCCGAAACGCTCGACCAGCGCTTCGTGGATCGCGTTGAACTGGTCGGCATGCTGCGGCAGGCGGCCGGCATTGCGCTGGTCTTCCAGCCACTGCCACTGGAAGAAGCTGGCTTCGAACAGCGAGGTCGGCGTGTCGTAGTTCAATTCGTACAGCTTGGCCGGGCCGGTACCGTCGTAGGCCAGGTCCAGGCGGCCATAGAGGTGCGGCTGGCGCTGGCGCCAGCTGTCGGCGATCCAGTCGCGGTAGTGCGACGGAATCGCCAGCTGGTCCATCAAGCGTTCGCTGCCGATGACATCACCGACCAGATCCAGCGCCATCTGGTGCAGCTCGGCGCTGGGGTCTTCGATGTCCTGTTCGATCTGGCGCAGGGTGAAGGCGTAATACGCGCGTTCATCCCAGTACGGCTGGCCGTCGATGGTGTGGAAGCGGAAACCCGCCTCTTCCGCGCGCGCCCGCCACTGGGCACGCTCGGCAATCCGGATGCGCTGCATGGGTTGATCAGCCGCCGTAGCTGCCGCTGGTGCTGCGGCGTGCGCTGGTGTTGCCGAAGCCACCACGGCTGGCAGTGACCGCACGGTTCGGCTCGCTGGTGACCGGGGCCAGGCCGGCCTTGCCAGCACCGATGCCGCTGGCGGTGTTCAGGCCACCGGTGCCGCCCGGTGCCGGGCGCGCCCAACCCGCATTCTTGTCCTGGTAGGCCGGTGCCGACGCCGGCGCCTGCGGGGCGAGGCCGCCGCGGTTGCTCAGCATCTGCGACATGAAGAAGCCCATCATCATCGGGCCGATGAACGAGGTACCGGCCGAGGTGTGCTGCTGCACGCACTGCTCCGGCTTGTAGTCCTTCTCGCAGGCTTCCTTGCTGGCGTACTTCGGCGCCGCATCGGCGGCCTGCTTCTGCGCTTCAGCGAACGCATTGCGGCACGACGACGGATCGCCGGTGGCCTCGGTGCAGGCCTCCACCGAGGTATACAGGCCTTCCTGCACCTTCACCTCCGGCTCCTTCTGGCAGGCGGTGAACAGCAGCGGCGCGGCGCTCATCAGCAGCAGCGCGGTGGTGCGGGAACGTTTCATGGCCTCATGCCCTGTCGACGGATCAATGCCCCAATGATGCCAAATCCGGGCCAGCAACCGGAATCGGCAAAGTGCGAAAGATGAACGGACTTTCATTTTCGTCGGCATTGGGGTCAGAGCCCATCGCGCCGCGATGGGATCCGACCCCAGGCGACGCACCGCTCTGGTAGGTGCCAACCTTGGTTGGCACACATCCCGCGGCGCCCGGTCATGCCCGGCGCGCGCAGCCAAGTCTCCGGCAAGAAGCCCCCTTGTTGTTCAAGGGGGGCGCGCCGAAGGCGCGGGGATAAGGGGAAATGCGCGGACCGCCAAGCCGCTGCAAGCGGTGAAGGTGGTTGCAGCAGCAACCGAAAAAATTGGCCATGATCGGCTGACCCCCACGTCGTACGGCCCGCCCGTTCCGCCCGCCATGCCCGAATACCGTTCCCGCACCTCCACCGCCGGTCGCAACATGGCCGGCGCCCGCGCCCTGTGGCGCGCCACCGGCATGAAGGACGGCGACTTCCACAAGCCGATCATCGCCATCGCCAACTCCTTCACCCAGTTCGTGCCCGGCCACGTGCACCTGAAGGACCTCGGCCAGCTGGTCGCGCGCGAGATCGAACAGGTCGGCGGTGTCGCCAAGGAATTCAACACCATCGCCGTGGACGACGGCATCGCGATGGGCCACGACGGCATGCTGTATTCGCTGCCCAGCCGCGAGATCATCGCCGACGCCGTGGAGTACATGGTCAACGCGCACTGCGCCGACGCGCTGGTGTGCATCAGCAACTGCGACAAGATCACCCCCGGCATGCTGATGGCCGCGCTGCGCCTGAACATCCCGGTGGTGTTCGTCTCCGGCGGGCCGATGGAAGCGGGCAAGACCAAGCTGTCCGAGCACAAGCTGGATCTGGTCGATGCGATGGTGGTGGCCGCCGATGACAGCGCCTCCGACGAGAAAGTCGCCGCGTTCGAGCGCAGCGCCTGCCCCACCTGCGGTTCCTGCTCGGGCATGTTCACCGCCAACTCGATGAACTGCCTGACCGAGGCGCTGGGCCTGTCGCTGCCCGGCAACGGCACCACGCTGGCCACCCACGCCGACCGTGAGGCGCTGTTCCGCCGCGCCGGCCGCCTGATCGTCGAACTCTGCCATCGCTGGTATGGCGGCGAAGACCCCAGCGCACTGCCGCGCGGCATCGCCACTCAGGCCGCGTTCGCCAATGCGATGACCCTGGACATCGCCATGGGCGGCTCCACCAATACCATCCTGCATCTGCTGGCCGCAGCACAGGAGGCGGAGGTCGACTTCGACCTGACCCACATCGACGCGCTGTCGCGGCGCGTGCCGCAGCTGTGCAAGGTGGCGCCGAACACGCCGAAGTACCACATCGAGGATGTGCACCGCGCCGGCGGCGTGTTCGGCATCCTCGGTGAGCTGGACCGCGCCGGCCTGCTCGATACCACGGTGCCGACCGTGCACAGCGCCAGCCTGGCCGACGCGCTGGAACGCTGGGACGTGGTGCGCAGTGACAACGACACCCTGCATGCCTTCTTCAAGGCCGGCCCGGCCGGCATCCCCACCCAGGAGGCCTTCAGCCAGGCCACGCGCTGGCCGACCCTGGACATGGACCGCGCCGAGGGCTGCATCCGCTCGCTGCAGCATGCGTACTCACTGGAAGGCGGCCTCGCCGTGCTGCGTGGCAATCTGGCCGTGGATGGCTGCGTGGTGAAAACCGCCGGCGTGGACGAATCGATCCACGTGTTCGAAGGCCCCGCGCGTGTCTATGAAAGCCAGGACGCGGCCGTCGCCGGCATCCTCGCCGACGAGGTGCAACCGGGTGAGGTAGTGGTGATCCGCTACGAAGGGCCGAAGGGCGGCCCCGGCATGCAGGAAATGCTCTACCCGACCAGCTACCTGAAGTCGAAGGGACTGGGCAAGCAGTGCGCGCTGCTCACCGATGGCCGTTTCTCCGGCGGCACCTCGGGCCTGTCGATCGGCCACGTCTCGCCGGAAGCCGCCAGCGGCGGCACGATCGGTCTGGTGGAGAACGGCGACCGCATCCGCATCGACATCCCCGCCCGCCGCATCGACCTGCTGCTGGATGAGGCCACGCTGGCCCAGCGCCGCGCCGACGCCGACGCACGTGGCTGGAAACCGCGCGCGCCACGCCCGCGCAAGGTTACCAGCGCGTTGAAGGCCTACGCCCTGCTGGCCACCAGCGCCGACAAGGGCGCCGTACGCAACACCGCCCTGCTCGGCGATTGATGCCGATCCGGTAGTGCCGGCCGCTGGCCGCCATCTGGGAAAAGGGGACGGAGGGGATTAAGTCGTTTGTGCCTCAAACGACTTAATCCCCTCCGTCCCCTTTTTTCAGCCGATCACGCGCTTGAACGGGGGCAGCGCGTCGATGATGCGCTTGCCGTAGCGGCGGGTCAGCAGCCGCGAATCAAGAATGACCACGCGGCCGGTGTCGGTGGAGGTGCGGATCAGGCGGCCGGCGAACTGGGTCAGCGTGCGCAGCGCATGCGGAATGGCGATCAGGTTGAACGCGTTGAGCCCGCGTCCCTCGAACCACTCGCTGAGGGTGGCGGTCTGCGGGTCGGTCGGCACGGCGAACGGCACCTGGGTGATCACCACCGTGGTGCAGGCCTCGCCGGGCAGGTCGAGGCCCTCGCCGAACGAGTTCAGGCCGAACAGCACCGAGCCCTCGCCTGCCTCGACACGCCGCAGGTGTTCCTCGATCAGCCGGGTCTTGGACATCTCGCCCTGCACCAGCACCTGCTTGCGGCGCGCGGCCGGCATCAGCCCGGCCACCTTCTCCATCTTCCAGCGCGAGGTGAACAGCACCATCGAGCCCTTGGCCCAGTCCAGTTCGGTGTCCAGGTAGCGCGCCACTTCGCGCGGGTGGCCTTCGCGGTCGTCCGGCGTGACCGGGAACTTCGGCACGATCAGTTCGGCCTGGTTGGGCAGGTCGAACGGCGACGACAGCGAGACCATCTCGGCCTCTTCCGGAATGCCGTTGTCGATCGCCAGCGCCTGGAAGTCGCCACCGCCGGTCAGCGTCGCCGAGGTCATCACCACCGAGTCCACTTCATCCCACAGCAGCTTGCGCAGCACGTGCGCGGCCGACACCGGCGAACCGTGCAGCACCAGGTCGCCATCGCGGGTGGCAGTCACCCAGCGCGCCATCGGCGGCGCGCCGTCCTTGTCTTCGCGGCGCCACGCCTGCCACAGGTTGTACTGCTGCTCGATCATCTCCAGCGCCATGCCCAGGTTGCGCTGCAGGCGCTCGCGCGCGGCATCGTCCGGCTTGCCCTTGGCCACCTGCGTGGTGGCCGCATGCGCCCAGTTGTAGAGGCTGCGGGTATCGTCGGCCAGTGCCTCGATCGGCTCGCGCCAGGCCTCGGGCAGGCGTCCATTGGCCGCGCGCCACATCGGCTCTTCGTCCGCCGGCGCCGGCATCCACACCCGCTCGATGTGATCACGGAACGCGCGCAGCTGCTTGGCCACGTTGCTGGCGACTTCGATCGCTTCGTTGGGCAGCAGGTTGCCCAGCCGGTCCTTGTCGACCGCGCGGTACGCACCGGCGATCAGGATCTGCAGGCGGCCGGTGCGCTTGGCCATCTCGTCCAGCGCGAGGCTGGCCGCGCCCTGGTCGATCGCCACGTTGCCGATGTGATGGCCTTCGTCCAGCACCAGCAGCATGTCCGAGGGCGGCGCGATCAACGGCTGCCCGTTGTCGCTGTCACCGATCGACAGCGCCGACAGCAGCAGCGCGTGGTTGGTGACCACGATCTGTGCGTCGCGCACCGTATTGCGCGAGCGCAGCACCGCGCACTGCGCCGAATAGGCGCAGCGTCGCCCGGCACAACCCGAGGCCGGCGTGGTGATGCGGCTGCGCAGGCCGGGACTGATGGTCTCCGGCGCATTGTCGATATCGCCATCCCAGCTGCCGCTGGTGAAGGCGTCGGTCAGGCGTTTGGCGATGTCCATCTCGATCGGCGCCAGCGGCCGGTCGAACAGTGGCGCGTCATCCTCGAACATGCCGCCCTGCGAGCCCTCGCCCTGCGCCTCGGCGGCATTGCGCGTGCACAGGTAGCGGGTGCGTCCCTTGGCCAGCGCCACGGTCGCTTCCAGGCCGGTGGCCTTCAGGAAATTCGGGATATCGCGCTCGACCAGCTGCGACTGCAGCGCCACGGTGCCGGTGCTGATCACCAGCTTCTTCTTGGTGGCCAGCGCGATCGGCACGCCTGCGGTGAGGTAGCCCAGGCTCTTGCCGACGCCGGTCGGCGCCTCGACCACGCCAACGCCACCGCTTTTCGACAGCGCGCGCGACACCACGCCGATCATCTGGCTCTGCGAGCGACGGGTGGAGAAGCCGGGGGTATTGGCCTGCAGCGTCGTGTACGCCTTGCGGATCGCGTCCTTCAAGGTGTCATCGAGCGTGCGCGGAGCGGCGACGGTTTCGGTCACGCCGGGAACTACCGTAGCTGGATCAGGCCGGTCATTGTCGCATGGCCGGCCGCGTTCACTGTTGCTGGCACCCTGAACGAGCCAGCGACGACGCCCGTCGGCGCGCACGGTCCGAAGCCCGCGCCGCACAGGGGCGAAACACGCCGGGCGTGGCCCGGCGCCAGCGCTCAGGCGACCGGGGCGGGACGGCTACGCAGCAGGCGCACCAGCGCCCACACCAGCAGCACCACGCCGATGGCCTCGACCATCGCCAGCGCGAAGTGCACCACGCCGAAGATGGCGCTCATGCCCGAGATGGCGCTGAAGTTGCCGCTGCTGACCAGCCACATCGGCAGCATGCCCGCCGCCAGGCCACCCAGGCTGGACAGCAGCAACAGCAGCAGGCCGACCAGCGCGCCGGTGCGGGTGGCATCGCGCGGCGCACCGACCACCCAGACCAGGCCGACGCACAGCGCGATCAGCACCGGCAGGCGCACGCCGACCATGCTCAGCACGGTCACCATCAGGGTTGTGCTGTCCATCGGTCAGTCCTCGCCGGCCAGCACGGCCGAGCCCTGGCGCAGCGACTGGTAGACCTCGCCGGTCTGCGGGCGCACGCCGTGCCACTGCAGGAAGCTCTCGGCGGCCTGCTCGACCAGCATGCCCAGGCCGTCGACGGTATTGCGGCACTGCGCCGCACGGGCCCAGGCCAGGAAGGCGATGGCCGCCTCGCCGTAGTTCAGGTCGACAGCAGTGGTCATCGAATTGACCAGCGACAGCGGCAGCTTGAACTCGACGTCGCGGTCGCGGCCAGCCGAGGTGGCATTGACGATCAGTTCGAAGTCGCCGAGGTCGCGCAGGTCTTCCCAGTAGCGGCTGATCGCACGGCCGGGCTCGCCCATCGCGTCGATCAGTTCGTCGGCGCGCTCCGGCGTGCGGTTGACCACCACCAGTTCGGTGATGCCGGCATCGAGCAGCGCCGGGGCGACGCTGCGCGCCGAGCCACCGGCGCCGATCATCAGCACGCGGCGGCCGCGCAGGTCCAGGCCGTGGCGGTCGGTCAGGTCGCGCACCAGGCCGATGCCATCGGTGGTGTCGCCGTGCCAGCGGTCGCCCTTGCGCAGCAGCGTGTTGACCGAGCCGGCGCGGCGCGCGCGCGCGGTCAGCGTGGTGCACACCGAGAACGCGGCTTCCTTGTGCGGCAGGGTGACGTTGGCGCCGACACCGTCCTCGGCGGCGAAGGCCTCCAGTCCGGCCAGGAACGCATCCGGGGCCAGGTCGATCGCGCGGTAGTCGATGGCGATGCCTTCCTGGCGACCGAACGTCGCGTGGATCTGCGGCGACTTCGAGTGGGCAACGGGGTGTCCGAAGACGGCGTAACGGTCGGTCATGGAATCCTCAAGCTGGCTAGACTGATGCTCTTTCGTGCACGGAACCGGATGATGCGCATCACCCCGCCCCTGCTGGTGCTCGCCGCCAGTCTACTCTCTGCCCCCGTGGCGATGGCGTTGAACGAGTACGGCATCGAAGGCATGGGCGTGGTCTCGACCCGCGCCGACGAGGGTCGCGCCACGATCAGCGCCGATGGCCAGCGCATCGTCTTCGCCCGCCGCGGCGAGGCCGGCTGGGGCCTGTGGGAGGCGCGCGTGGTGGACGGTCGCTGGCAGCAGGCACAGGTACTGCCGGTAGGCGTGGCCGGTGAAGCCCGCGATCCCTACTTCAGCCGTGACGGCCGCTGGCTGCTGTTCGCGGCCGGCCGCGAGGGCGCGCTGGCGCTGTACCGCGCCGCGTTGGCCGCCGACGGCCGGCTGGGCCCGGCGCAGCCGCTGGCCGGTGACGGCGGGCGCCGGGAAGAGCGCGGGCCGGCCCTGAGCGCGGACGGCAAGCAGCTGTTGTTTGCCCGCCAGCAGGGCCGTGGCGCCGGCTGGGACCTGTTCGTGGCGACGCTGGATGCGCAGGGCCTGCGCGGCCCGGCCAGCGCACTGAGCGCGTTGAACAGCGCCGACGACGAGACCGACGGCGACTGGCTGGGCCAGGACGGCGCCGTGGTGTTCAGCCGCGGCAACGGCAGTACCGCGCAGGTCTGGAGCAGCGGCTGTGCGTGGAGCGGTGTAGCGCTGCAGCCGCTGGGGCTGTCGTTCAACCAGGCCGGCGGCTGGACCGGTGCGCCGGTGGTCGACAACGCCAAGCCGGGCGAGATGATGGTGGCCAGCAGTGCAGCGAAGGCGCCGCGTGCCGGTGGCGTGGACGTGTACCGGTTGGCGGTGCCGAAGGTGGCGGCGGTGGCCGGGTGCGCGCGGTAGATCCACGCCATGCGTGGATGGCCGTTTGGTAGATGCCAACCTTGGTTGGCATACGTGAAAGCGCCAACCAAGGTTGGCGACTACCAGTAGATCCACGCCACGCGTGGATGAAACGCCCCGTCAGCGCGACAACACCTTGGCGCGCAACTGCTCGTACTCCATCTCGCTCAGCTGGCCGTTGTCCTTGCGCTGGTTCAACGCGGCCAGCTCGGCCTGCACGGTCTCCGGCAGCGCCTGCTCACGGGCCACGTGGCGGGCAGCGGAGAGCTGTTCCGGCGGGCGCTTGCCGGCCCGCCAGGCGGCGATGAAGACAGCGACGATGATGGCGCCGAACACCAGCGTACCGGTGCCCCAGATCAGCCATTGCACCCATCCCAGTTCGGGTCCCATCGCGCAGTCCTCCGTCTATCGTGGCGCTATTGTCAGCGCTCGCGCAGCCATCGCGCCACCTGCGGCGCGAAATAGGTCAGCACGCCATCGGCACCGGCCCGCTTGAAGCCCAGCAGCGACTCCAGCACGCAGGCGCGCTCGTCCAGCCAGCCATTGGCGAAGGCGGCCTTCATCATCGCGTACTCGCCACTCACCTGATAGGCGAAGGTCGGCACGCCGAATGTCTCCTTCACCCGGCGCACCAGGTCCAGGTACGGCATGCCCGGCTTGACCATCACCATGTCGGCGCCCTCTTCCAGGTCCAGCGCGATCTCGCGCAGGGCCTCGTCGCCGTTGGCCGGGTCCATCTGGTAGGTCTTCTTGTCGGCCTTGCCGAGGCTGGCCGCGCTGCCCACCGCATCACGGAACGGGCCGTAGAACGCCGAGGCGTACTTGGCCGAGTAGGCCATGATGCGCACGTTGATGTGGTTGTCGGCATCCAGCGCACGGCGGATCGCGCCGATGCGGCCGTCCATCATGTCCGACGGCGAGACGATGTCCACACCGGCCTCGGCGTGCGACAGCGACTGCTTGACCAGCGCTTCGACAGTGATGTCGTTGAGCACGTAACCCTTGTCGTCGATGATGCCGTCCTGGCCGTGGGTGGTGTACGGGTCCAGCGCCACGTCGGTCATCACTCCCAGTTCCGGGAAGCGCGACTTCAGCGCGCGGATCGCACGCTGCGCCAGGCCGTCCTCGGCCCACGCCGCCGACGCGTCCAGCGACTTCAGCGACGGGTCGATCACCGGGAACAGGTCGATCACTGGAATGCCCAGTTCCAGCGCTTCTTCGGCCACCTTCAGCAGCTCTTCGATCGACAGCCGCTCCACGCCCGGCATCGACGGCACTGCGGTGCGGCCCGCACGTTCGTGCACGAACACCGGGTAGATCAGGTCGTCGGTGGTCAGCGTGTTCTCGCGCATCAGGCGGCGCGAGAACTCGTCGTGGCGCATGCGGCGCGGGCGGTAAAGCGGGTGGGACATGGCAGGCTCCGAGGAGTGGCTATTGCAACAGGTAGCCCTGCGGCAGCAGGGGTTCGGGCAACGGGCGTTCGCCGAGCGCGTCGAGCTGGTCGATCTCGATCGTGCGCACCAGCGCGTCCAGCGGCAGGTCGTTCGGCTCCAGGCCGAACGGGTCTTCCATTTCTTCGCCCAGCTGGTCCAGGCCGAAGAAGGCGTAGGCCAGCACCGCCGACAGCACCGGCGTGCCCCAGCCCAGCGAGCTGGCCAGGCCGAACGGCAGCAGCACGCAGAACATCCATGCGCAGCGATGCAGCAGCAGGGTGTAGGCGAACGGCAGCGGCGTGGTGAGGATGCGCTCGCAGCCGGCCTGGATCGACGACATCGCGTGCAGGCGCTCTTCCAGCTGGGTGTAGAGGATCGGGTCGAGTTCGCCGGCGCGCAGGGCCTGGGCCAGCTCGGCAGCGATCATCGACAGCAATGCGTCGGGCACGTTCTCGCGCTGGCCCAGCTGCTCGCGCTGCGGCTTGTCCAGCCACGGCAACGCCGCCAGGGCCACGATGCGCCCGCGCAGGCGCGCGGCCAGCGCATGGGCAAAAGCCGTAGTGAGGTAGGCGATGCGGCGGCGGCGACCGGCGTCATCGGCCAGCAGCAGGTTCACCTGGCGGGCCAGCGAACGCGATTCGTAGACCAGCTGGCCCCACAGCTTGCGGCCTTCCCACCAGCGGTCGTAGCAGGCGCTGTTGCGGAAACTGAGGAAGATCGACAGCACCAGGCCGAGCAGGGTGAACGGCGTGACGGAAACGCGCTCGATGCCGGTCGGCGGCGCCAGCTCCACCACCGCGGCCACCGCGATGGACAGGATCAGGATGGCCAGCACCTTCGGCGCGATCGCTTTTACGATCGAGCCGCGCAGGATGTACAGCAGTTGCCAGCCGTGGGGACGGGGTCGGATGATCATGGGGCAGCCGCGCCGGGCGCGGATTCACAGGCACGCGGGGGGCTCGCGCAGCCGTTCATTGTACGCCCCTGCCCGGCCCGCGGCCGTGTACCTGCGACGCCCTGTCGCACCCGGCGATGCGGCTCAGATCACGCCGCCCCCCAGGCCCAGGCGCAGGATGCCGACCACCACCACGATGCCGTTCAGCACCAGCCCGGCCCAGGCCCGGCCGCGCTTGGTCGGGTGGGTGAACAGGATGCCCAGCGCGGCGATCACCGCGCCCACGGCGGCGAACGGGATCAGGAACCAGTTGCCCCAGCCCAGCAGCGGAATCAGCGCCAGGATCATCCACAACAGCGCCAGTACGCCCCACAACAGACTGATCACGCCCATTCCACTCTCCCGCAGTTGGTTCCTGTCTGTGCACCATAGTCGTTCCCGCCGTCGCCGCCTACTGCCGTTGGCGGGGCTGTCACCGGCACCGTGCTAGCGTGCCGCCGTGCCTGCTCTGGGCCGGGTGTTGGCGCCGATTCAGAGTAGCCCGCCGATGATCGCAACCAGTCCTACAGGGGTCGTGCCATGAACATCCGTTGGGCCGCGTTGGCGGCCATCCTGCTGGTCGCCGCCGGCTGTGCCAGCACCTCCAAGGTCATGCTGGGGCGCGCCCGCGCGCCGATCGATCCGGCACTGGTGCAGATCTATTCGACGCCGCCGGCCGGCTCCCAGGAAATCGCCCAGCTGGAATCGGCGTCTGCCGTGGGCTTCGGCACGCAGGGCCAGACCGATGCAGCGGTGGCGCGCCTGAAGCGCGAGGCCGCAGCGCTGGGCGCCAATGGCGTGGTGCTGATGGGCGTGGGCAGCAGCGGCTCACCGGTGGGCATGTCGGTGGGTGCCGGCACGTTCGGCTCGCATGTCGGCGGTGGCGTCGGCATCGGTATTCCGACCACGCAGAAGCGCGCCGCCGGCGTGGCGATCTGGGTGCCGAACCCGGAACCCCCGGCACGACTGCCGACGCAGGTGATCACCCCGCAGCGGTGACGCGGCAGCATCACCGCGGGTAGTGCCGGCCGCTGGCCGGCAACCTCAGGAATCCTCCCGACGTCAGGGGAATGCCGGCCAGCGGCCGGCACTACCGGGGGGTGTTCAGCGCTTGTACTTCGGCACGAACACCTTGTTCACCGCGTCGGCCAGCTGGTCCGGCGGCAGCAGGCCCTGGTCGAGCAGGAAGTTGTTGAACGCCAGGCGGTCGAACTTCGCACCCAGTGCCAGCTCGGTCTGCATGCGCAGTTCCAGGATACGGGTGTAGCCGTAGAAGTAGCTGCCGGCCTGGCCCGGCATGCGCACCATGTAGCGGTCCAGTTCCTGGGTGGCCATCGCCTTGGACAGGCCGACCTGCTCCATCAGCACGCGCTCGCCGTTGGCGCGGTCGGTCAGGCCGAGGTTGAGCATCGGGTCGAGCATCGCGCGTGCGGCGCGCAGCAGGCGGAACTGCAGGGCGATCATCTGCCCGTCCAGCGGCTCGTACGGCACCATCTCGGCCTCGGCATACAGCGCCCAGCCTTCCACGTTCACCGAATTGAACGCGAACATGGTGCGTGCCAGCGACACGCCGCGCTCGACCATCGCGGTGAACTGCAGCTCGTGGCCGGGGCGGCCTTCATGCGCACTCAGCGTCCACGCCGCCGCACCGAAGTTGAAGTCGTCGTACTGTGCGCCCGGGCCCGCGGCCGGGTTGCCCAGCGGCAGCACGAAGGTGCCCTGCTGCCCGGTGTTGTTGACCAGCGGCGCCGGCAGGAAATGCGGGGCCGGGCTGGCCGCGCTCTCGGCGGCCGAACCCAGGCGCATCTGCATGGCGCGCTTGGGCACGTCGACGATGGCATGCTCGCGGATCAGCGGATCGATGGCATCGATCACCTTGCGGTAGTGGCCTTCCAGATGGTCGTCGGCGATCTTGTCGGCCTTCAGCGCGCGGATCACCGCCACCGGGTCGCTCGGGTCGGCCACCTTCAGGCCCTTCTCCTTCACCACCAGCGGCGCCAGCTGCTGCATCGCCGAGCGGGTTTCCATGAACTCCAGCTGCGCACGCTGCATCAGCAGCTTCGGGTCGATGTCGATGCCGACCTGCTTGAGCTGGTAGGCGTACAGCGGCGCCGGCAGCCGTGCGTCGGTGCGCGCCTTCGGCAGCACGGTCGAGCGCGTCCAGCTGGCGTAGTCCTTCATCTGCCCGGCCAGGGCCTTCATCGCTTCATCGGCGCCGGCGATCTGGTACTTCTTCAGCAGCGACTCGATGCCGCTGATGTAGGTCTCGACGTTGTCCAGCGACTGCTGCACTTCGATCTTCGTCGGCTGCAGCAGGCTGCTGTCCTTCAAGCGCTCTTCGTAGCGCTGGCGGGCCAGCGTGGTGAACGCGGTGCCGCCCGGCTGCAGGCCGGCGTAAGCCTTGAGGCGGTCGATCGCCTTGGCCCGGCGCTCGGCCGGCACCTGGTCGGACAGCAGCAGGTTGAGGCCGCTGAACACCGTCTGCGGCGCGTCACTCCACGGCAACAGGTACTTCTCGTTGAGCTCACTGCCTTCGATGTTCTGGTTGGCGGCGTGGATCATGATCTCCAGGTCCTGGCGGACGTTGGGATCCTGCTCGGTGGCCAGCTTCGCCTTCAGTTCGTCGCGGGCCTTGGCCATCGCGGCGCGGTAGCGCTTGCCGTTGTCCGCGCCGAGGTCGGCCACCTTGTCGTCGTAGCCGGGCACGCCGAAGAAGCCGGTTTCTTCCGGCTGGAACGGGCCCTGCGCATCGAGCAGGATCTGCGCCAGTGCGTTGCTGCGGGCGACCCAGGCCGGGCTGGCCGGTGTGGCGGCCTTGGCGGCGGGTGCCGCCAGCGCCGGCGGTGCGGACAGCAGCGGGGCGGCGGTCAGGGCCAGGGCAACGGCCAACGCGATCGGCTTCATGGTGCACTCCAGGACAGGGTTGCCCGCACCCTACGCGCTCAGCGCGGTGGCGACAATCGGCCGGAGGTCACAACGCTGCGGTCAGCGGGCATTCGCCGCGTTCGCGGCAGGCCTGCAGTTCGCATTCCTGCGCGGCCTCATCGTCATCCAGCGCAGTCAGGTCGAAGGTCTGCTTGTTCTCGCCCAGCACGTACATCACCGGGTAGTCCCACACGTCGTCACTGCGGGTGCCCTTCACGAACAACCGGCCGTGTGCGCGGGGGCCTTCCAGGGCCACGGTCAGGCCGACATCGCGCTGGCCGTTGAGCGCGGTCTGCATGCTGCCCAGCGGCATCGATTCGGCACGCAGCGGCTCGCCGAAGGCTTCCACCAGTTCGATGCTGCAGCCGGCGCGACGCATCGCCTCGCGCATCGGTGGGCTCTCGCGTGCCGCCTCACTCCAGCGCAGCACGCTCCAGGCCACCGTGCCACCGGCCCCGGCCAGCACCAGCAGCACGGCCACGGGCATCGCCCAGCGCCAGTGGCGGGACCACCAGCCGGCGGGCTTCGGGCCGTGGGTGGGAATCGGCGGCGGCAGTGTCATCGGCGGGCTCCTTCCCGTCTGTGTTTCAAGGCTTCAGGCAGCGCCCCAGGAAGGCTTCGGCCACACGGTAGCGATGCAGGGCATCGGCGCCGGACAGGCCATGCTTGGCACCCGGGTAGGTCATCAGCTCGAACGGCTGGCCGCGCTTCTGCAGCGCGCTCATCAAGCTGGTCGAATTGGTGAACAGCACGTTGTCGTCCGCCATGCCGTGGATCAGCAGCAACGGCGAGCGCAGCCCATCGATGTGGGTCAGCACGCGCGCTTCACGGTAACCGGCGTCGTTGCGCGCCGGCAGGTCCATGTAGCGCTCGGTGTAATGGCTGTCGTACAGGCCCCAGTCGGTGACCGGGGCACCGGCCACGCCGCAGGCGTACTGGTTCGACGCCTTGGCCAGCAGCATCAGGGTCATGTAACCGCCGTTGGACCAGCCCTGCACGCCGATGCGCGCCGGGTCCACCCACGGCTGCTGCTTGAGCCAGGCCACGCCGTGCAGCTGGTCGGTCACTTCCACCGTGCCCTGCTTCCCGTACAGCGCACCACCGAAGTCGCGGCCACGGCGCGGGGTGCCGCGGTTGTCCAGCGAGAACACGACGTAGCCCTGCTGGGCCAGGTACTGGTTGAATAGATGGTCGCCACGGCCGGGCCAGCTGTCGGTGACGGTCTGGCTGGCCGGGCCGCCATAGACATACACCGCCACCGGGTAGCGCCTGGACGGATCGAAGCCGGCCGGCTTGATCAGGCTGTAGTGCAGTGGCGTCTTGCCGTCGGCGGCGGTGAGCGTGCCGAACTCGACCGGGCGCTGCGCGTCGCGGTAGCGCGCATACGGGTGCTTGGGATCGGCCAGGTTGTTTTCCACCAGTGTGGCGATCTTCTCGCCGTTGGCGCGGAACAGCTCGATCTGCGGCGGCGTGGTGCTGTTGGACCAGCTGTCCACATAGACGCTGGCGTTGCGGGCGAAGCTGGCGCTGTGCATGCCCGGCGCCTTCGACAGGCGCTGCGGCTCGCCGCCCTGCAGCGATACCGCGTAGATCTGGCTTTCGCGCGGGCTTTCGATGCCGGCGCGGAAGTAAGCCTTGCCGGCCGTCTCATCCACCGCCAGCAGCTCGTCCACCGGCCAGTTGCCGTGGGTCAGCGCGGTGGTCTTGCCGTTGCTGTCGATGCGGTACAGGTGCTGGAAGCCGGTGCGCTCGGACGACCACAGCACGCTGCCGTCTTCAAGGAAGCGCAGGCTGTTGTGCAGCGGCACCCAGGTCGGGCTGGTTTCGTGGGCGAGTACGCGCTGGCGGTTGGAGTCGAGTGCCACTTCCACCAGGTCCAGCTGCTTCTGGTCGCGCGACTGGCGCTGGAAGCTCAGGTGCTGCGCATCGCGCCAATCGACGCGGGCCAGGTAGATGTCCTGTTCCTTGCCCAGGTCGATCCAGCGCGGCTGCGCCTCGGCGGCCGGTGCGATCACGCCCAGCTGCACGCGCACATTGGCGTCACCGGCGGCCGGGTAACGCTGTTCGATCACATCGGTGCGGTCGGCGTAGACCTCGTAGCGCTTCTGCACCGGCACCGGTGCCTCGTCGATACGGGCAAAGGCAATCGCCGAATCATCCGGTGCCCACCAATAACCGGTGTGGCGGTCCATCTCTTCATCGGCGACGAACTCGGCCACGCCGTTGCCGATGGTGGTGCTGCCGTCGCGGGTCAGCTGCAGCTGCTTTCCACTGGCCAGGTCGATCACCCACAGGTTGCGGCCGCGGATGAAGCTGACGAAGCCGCCCTTGGGCGACAGCTTGGCGTCGGTGGCGAAGCCCTCACCGTGGGTCAGCTGGCGCACGGCCGCCACCCCCTGCTGCTTCAGGTCGTACAGGTAGAGTTCGCCGCCCAACGGGAACAGCAGGCGCTGTGCGTCCGGCGACCACTGGTAATCGACGATGCCGGTCATCGCGGCGATGCGCTGGCGCTCGCGGCGCGCCTTTTCCTCATCGCTGAGGGTCTCGGTGCCGGGCAGCACCACCTTGGAATCAACCAGCAACCGGGTCTGGCCACTGCCGATGTCGTAGGTCCACAGATCCAGCTGGTTGCGATCGCTGTCCTTGCCGCGCAGGAAACTGACCTGCGAACCGTCCGGCGCCACCTTGGGCTTCATCAGGGTCGGGCCGGACAGCGGCAGCGGGCCGGTGATGGCCTCCAGGGTCAGCTTTTCGGCGTGGGCGGCGGTACTGGTGGCGAGCATGAGGGCAAGCGAAGCGAACAGGTGGCGCATGGAGGATCCCGGCAAACGGCAGGTCCGCCCGGCGGCGGGCGCGGGGCGGTCGTTCCCCCATCCTAACCAAGCCCGTGCAGGAAGGCAGCATGACCTTCTGCCCATGCTGCGGTGCTGGGGTCAGGGCCCTTTGCGTTGCAAAGGGATCCGACCCCGCGGCGGGTCAGCGCTGGCCGAACAGGTGCTTGCGCTCTTCGTCGCTGAGCGGCTTGCCGGCGTTCGGGTTCACCTGCTGGCGCAGCGCATAGGCGCGCTGGGTGGCCGGGCGCGCGGCGATGGCCTCGTGCCAGCGCTTGAGGTTCGGGAACGCGGCGAAGTCCACCGGCAGCTTGTCGTAGGCGCCGATCCACGGGTAGCTGGCCATGTCGGCGATGGTGTACTCGTCGCCGGCCAGGAAGGCGTGCTGGGCCAGGCGCTTGTCCATCACCCCGTGCAGGCGGCGCACTTCGTTGTCGTAGCGCTCGATGGCATAGGGAATTTTTTCTGGTGCGTACACGTTGAAGTGGCCCATCTGGCCACTCATCGGGCCCAGGCCGGCCATCTGCCAGAACAGCCATTCCAGGGTGGTCACGCGGCCGCGCGGGTCGCTGGGCAGGAAGCGGCCGGTCTTCTCGGCCAGGTACAGCAGGATCGCACCGGACTCGAACACGCTCTGCGGGGCACCGCCATCGGCCGGGGCGTGGTCGACGATGGCCGGCATCTTGTTGTTGGGCGAGATGGCCAGGAACTCTGGCTTGAACTGGTCACCCGAGCCGATGTTGACCGGGTGGATGCGGTACTCCAGGCCGGCTTCCTCCAACAGCAGGGTCACTTTGTGGCCGTTCGGGGTGGGCCAGTAATACAGGTCGATCATGGCGTCGGCTCGGGGTGCGGAAAGGAACCTGAAGTCTAGTGCGTGAGTTGGGTTGGCACCGTCATGGCGGGCCGGTAACCTCGCCTCTCCCCCGAAACGCAGCATCCCCCGCATGAGTGCAAACCGCCCGCCGCTCTCCCCGTTGTCCACGCTGATCTTCGCCTCGCGCTGGCTGCAGCTGCCGCTGTACCTGGGCCTGATCGTGGCGCAGTGCGTCTACGTGTTCCTGTTCGGCAAGGAACTGTGGCACCTGATCTCGCATTCCGCCTCGATGGGCGAGCAGCAGATCATGCTGATCGTGCTGGGCCTGATCGACGTGGTGATGATCTCCAACCTGCTGGTAATGGTGATCGTCGGCGGCTACGAGACCTTCGTCTCGCGCCTGCGCCTGGAAGGCCACCCGGACCAGCCGGAATGGCTGAGCCACGTCAATGCCAGCGTGCTGAAGGTGAAGCTGGCGATGGCGATCATCGGCATCTCCTCGATCCACCTGCTGAAGACCTTCATCGCCAGCGGTGCGCTGGGCGGTATCCCGCTGTGCACGCCGGAGCAGATGAGCGTGGCCGCCGCCAACATCGGTGTCGCCCGCTGCTCGATGCTGACCCAGGAAGGCGTGCTGTGGCAGACCATCATCCACTGCGTGTTCATCCTGTCGGCGATCGGCATCGCCTGGACCGACAAGCTGATGTCCAACGGCCACAGCAAGTCGCACGACAAGGCACACGACCACTGAGGTCGCCGCCGGTCACGACATGATCGCCGCGGCCCCACCCGGCCACCACCCCTTGTGCGGGGCGGTGGCCGGGATGCTAGATTGCATCCTCGCCGTTGCCGGCGGTGGCGTCGGGAAACGCCACCCTGCCGCGCCTGGACCACGGGTCCCGGCCATGCATATCAATGATTTACGTCACGTCGTCTTCTAAAGGGGAGCAGGATGTCGCACGTCTCAACGATCACCGCCGCGCGCCGGTGGCTGCCGGTTGCCTTGGCACTGGCGCTGGCCGCCTGCTCGGGCAAGGAAGAATCCGCAGCACCGGCTCCGGCCGCCGCCCCCACCGCCGCTGCACCGGCCGCACCGGTGGTCGCCGCCAAGGTGCAGTCGATGGGCACCGAGCAGCTGCGTGAGTCGGCCAGCCAGGCCCTGCGCGAGAACCGCATGTACGCGCCGGCCGGCGACAACGCCATCGAGTACTACCTCGCCCTGCGCGACAAGACCCCGGACGACGCCTCGGTGAAGAGCGCGCTGACCGACCTGCTGCCGTACACCCTGATCGCCGCCGAGCAGCACCTGGGGCGCGAGGACTACACCGAAGCGCAGCGGCTGGTGGCGCTGATCGAGAAGGTGGATGCATCCGCGCCGGCCCTGCCGCGCCTGAAGGACGGCCTGGCCAAGGGCGTGCAGAACGCGGCCAAGCGCACCGAGGCCGAAGCCGAGAAGGCCAAGAAGGACGCCGAGGACCGCAGCAAGCAGCAGACCGAACAGCAGCGCCTGGCCGAGCAGCGTGCCAAGGAAGCCGACGCGGCCAAGCAGATCGCTGCGCAGCAGGATGCCGCCCGCCGCGACAACGAGCGCCAGGAAGCCGAACGCCAGGCCGCCGCGCGCCGCGAAGCCGAGCTGAAGCAGCAGCAGGCCGCCGCCCAGCAGGCCAGTGCCGCACGCCAGGCCGCGGCTCCAGCGGCCGCTGCGGCGCCGAACCTGCGCCCGGTCAGCACCCCGGCGCCGCGCTATCCGTCCGAGGCACTGCGTGCAGGCACCTCCGGCGAAGTGCTGGTGGAAATCACCGTCGGCACCGACGGCTCAGTGACCAACGCCCGCGTGCTGCGCGCAACACCGTCGCGCGTCTTCGATCGCGAAGCCATGAACGCGGTCAAGCGCTGGCGCTTCGAGCCGGTCAGCGCACCGGTCACCACCCGCCGTACCCTGGTATTCGCCCCGGGCGGCACCTGACCGCAAAAAGGGGACGGAGGGGATTAAGTCGTTTCCGCCCCCGCAATGAGGACACGGCCCGGCATGTCCGGGCCGTGTTCGTTTCAGGAGAGGCTGTCGATCAGGCGTTGCAGTGCCGGATCGCGCGCGGCCAGCACCTGGAACAGGCCCAGCGCATGCAGGCCCGGCAGCAGCCCACGCAGATCTGCTTCGGCGGTGACGCGGGTGGCGTCATCGCTGGCGGGGTCCTGCCAGTCACGGACGCTGGCGAGGAAGGCGCCGACGCTGCCCTTGCGCACGGTGAGGCCGTTTACCTGCACCTCGTTCTGATGGTCGGGAAGAATGTCCTGCGGCTGCATGGGGCGGCTCGTGTTGGAATGGGCGCCCAGTGTGGCGCGCGCGGATCGGCGCTTCTGCCGTATAACTGCCAATGGATATGGCAGATCAGACACCGACCGGCTTGATTGATCCGGCATTGGCGGACGCCGACGACGGCCCCATCGTGCTGGCCGGCCAGCTGCGCGTGCCCGGGAGGCGGCGCACCGCCCGCCACCAACACCGGCGCGGTCAATTGCTGGGCGCCCATCAGGGCCTGTTGCGGATCGAAGCCGGGAATCTGCAGTGGCTGCTTCCGGCCGGGCACGTTGCCTGGATACCGCCGCTGCTGCCCCATGCGCTGCTCGGGGCAGACGGGTTCGATGGCTGGAGCCTGTACGTCCGCGCCGATGCCGGCCTGGATCTGCCCCCGCTGCCCCGTATTTTCCAACCCGATGCGCTGTTGCAGGCGGCGGTGACGCGCGCACTGCGCTGGCCGCATCAGGCACTGGACGCTGCGCAGGCACGCCTGGCCGGCGTCATCGCCGATGAGATCCGTGCCAGCACTCCCTTGCCATTTGCCCTGCCACAGCCGCGGGATCGCCGGTTGCGGCGGATCGCGGCGGCGCTGGCGCGTTCGCCGGATGACCTGCGCAGCGTCGAAGCGTGGGCAGCCGCCAGCGGACTGTCCAGCCGCAGCCTCGCCCGCCGTTGGCAGGCCGAAACAGGCATGGCCCTGGGCCAGTGGCGGCAGCGCCTGCGCGTGCTGCTGTCACTGCCACGCCTGCTGGCAGGCGAACCGGTGATCAGCGTCGCCCTGTCGATGGGCTACGACACGCCCAGTTCCTTCATCAACGTGTTCAAGCGCGTGATGGGGGTAACGCCCGCGCGGTACGCAAAAGGGGACGGAGGGGATTAAGTCGCTTCTGACTCCTCCGATACGCCTGCGCGGCATTACCTGATGCCCTACGCCACGGTGCCGATGCCAGGCTGAGGCCCCCTTCGACCTGGGAATCCCATGCCCCGACAAGCGCGCCTGATGCTGGCCGGCCAGGCCTATCACGTGATCCAGCGCGGTGTGAACAAGGGTGCGATCTTTGTCGACGACATCGACCGGCAACTGTTCCTGCATCTGCTGCACAGCGCTTTCCTCAAGCACCGCGTCGCACTGCATGCCTACGTACTGATGGACAACCACATCCACCTGCTGGCCACGCCATCCACGCAGCGTGGGCTGGCCGATGCAATGCGCATGCAGGGCAACAACTATGTGCAGGCTTTCAACCAGCGGCACGGCCGCACCGGTCCCCTGTGGCAGGGCCGCTTCCATTCCTCGATGATCGACAGCGACGCTTACCTGCTCAGCGTATACCGCTACATCGAACGCAATCCCGTTCGTGCCGGCATTGCGGTCAGTGCTGAAGATCATCCGTGGTCCAGCGTGCACGGCAACCTTCAACGACGCGATGACCCCATGCTGACCCCGCATCCCGCATTCAGAGCGTTGGCCGCGACCGCTCGCAACAGGACGACGGTGTATGCGCGATTCCTGCGCGATGTGAATGCGTCCGCCGATCTGCCCGCAATCCGCAGTCATAGCGCCAAACAGCGTCCGCTGGGGGATGCTGCGTTCCTGCGGATGGTAGAGAAGACGCTCGGGCGGCCGGTGGCGATGCGAAGACAAGGCCGCCCGCGCAAGGAGGGGACGGGAGGGGCAGAAACGACTTAATCCCCTCCGTCCCCTTTTTGGGGTCAGCCGGAGATGGCCAGGCGCTCGTTGTGGTAGCGGCGCACGGCGGCGAACCACAGCACGGCGGCCAGGCCGAGGCTGGCACCAAGGTAGATCGCCCAGACCGTCGGGGTGATGGTCTCGTGGCGGATCACCTTCAGCAGCATCTGGTTCTGCGACAGGAACGGCACGGCGTACTGCCACAGTTCGCTCTTCAGCGGATAGGCCACCAGTGCGTAGCCGGGCAGCATCGGCAGCAGCATCAGCCAGGTCATGTGGCTTTGTGCTTCCTTCATGCTCTTGGCCGCGGCCGACAGGAAGGTCAGCAGCGAGGTGCCGATCAGCAGCATCGGCAGCATCACCAGCAGCATCTGCAGCATCGAGCCGACGTTCATGTTGAACTGGCGGCCGATGTTGCCGGGTGCGATCTGCGCGCTCACCTTGAACGCGACCAGGGTCAGCAGCAGCGACACGAAACCGACCACGCAGGCGGCGGCGATCTTGCCGCTGACGATCGCGCTGCGCGAGCCCGGCGTGGCCAGCAGGGGTTCCAGCGACTGCCGCTCGCGCTCGCCGGCGGTGGCGTCCATCACCAGGTAGGCACCCCCGATGAACGAGGTCAGCGTCAGCAGTACCGGCAGCAGCATCGACAGGATCATGCCGCGCTTGGCCTCGGCACTGGCCAGGTCCTGGCGCGCCACGTCCAGCGGGCGTGCCACCTGTGCATCGATGCCGCGTGCCATCAGGCGCAAGGCACCGACCTGGCCGTTGTAGGTGGCCAGCGCCGCCTCCAGGCGTGCACTGGGTACCTCGGCCGCGCGACGCGTGCTGTCCTTGATCACCTCCACCAGCGCCGGCTTGCCCTCGGCCCAGTCCTTGCCGAAGTCCCCGCTGATGCGCAGCGCCACATCGATATCCTGGCTGCGGATGGCCTCGGCCAGGTCCTTCGGCGCCGGTGCGGCATTGAGGCCCTGTGCGGCGAGGAAGCGCACCAGGTTCGGCGCGTTCTCCGCGCCGATCGTCGGGATCTGCAACGGCTCCTCGATCTGGGTGCGCACCCGGCTCTCGGCCAGCTTGCCCATGCCCAGCAGCAGCACCGGGTACAGCAGCGGCCCGAACAGCAGGGTCAGCAGCAGCGTGCGGCGGTCACGCGACAGGTCGCGCAGTTCCTTGCGCATCACCGTCATCAGGGTCGACATCATGCTCATGCGTGCAGGCCCTCTTCGCTGCCGATCAGTTTCACGAACGCGTCCTCAAGGTTGGCTTCACCGGCCTGCGCACGCAGATCATCGGCGCTGCCCGCGGCCATCACCGTGCCCTTGGCGATGATCACGATGTGGTCACACAACGCGCCCACCTCCTGCATGATGTGGCTGGACAGGATCACGCAGCGACCCTCTTCGCGCAGGCCCAGCAGGAAGCGGCGCAGCGCGCGCGTGGTCATCACGTCCAGGCCGTTGGTCGGTTCGTCGAGGATGACGTTGCGCGGATCGTGCACCAGCGCGCGGGCAATCGCGGTCTTGGTGCGCTGGCCCTGCGAGAAGCCATCGGTCTGCCGGTCGAGGATGTCGCCCATGTCCAGCGCGTGCGACAGCACCTCGATGCGTTCGCGGATGCGCTCGGCCGACAGGCCATGCAGCTCGCCGAAGTAGGCGATGTTCTCGCGCGCGGTCAGACGCTTGTAGACGCCGCGCGCATCGGGCAGTACGCCCAGGTGGCGACGTACCTCCACCGGATTGCCGGCGGCATCGATGCCATCGACGCTGATGCTGCCCTGGTCCGGGGTCATCAGCGTGTAGAGCATGCGCATGGTGGTGGTCTTGCCGGCACCGTTGGGGCCGAGCAGGCCGGTGATCTGCCCATCGCCGGCGCGGAAGCCGACGTTGGCGACCGCCTGGATGCGGCCCGTGCGGGTATCGAAGGCCTTGTGCAGGTTGTCGGCGACGATCATGGTTCCCATCCGTTGAACGAGGTGAACGCCGGCACGTAGCTCAGCGTGTCCAGGCAGCCGGCATCCAGCGCCTTGGCATCGGTCTTGTCGATGAACTGGCCGAGCAGCCGCGGCATGCAGCCGGCGGTCAACGTGCCATGGCCCTGGCCACGGGCGACCAGCGCACGGCCATTGGGCAGGCCCTTGAGCACCTGTGCGGCGTAGCGCGGGGGGGTCACCGGGTCCAGCTCACCGGACAGCAGCAGTGCCGGCACGTCGCTGCGCAGCGGCACGGCATCGGTTGCCGGCGCCGGACGGTGCGGCCACACCGGGCAGGCGGCGAAGAAGGCGCTGGCCACTTCGTTGCCGAACAGCCGCTCGGGGTCCTCGGCCGGCGCGTGGTAGCGCGGCGCATCCTCGCTGCAGATCACCGACCACTGCATGCCGCGGTTGATCTGGAAATCCATGCTGCGGTTCGCGCCGCGCGCCAGCGATGCCAACGGGGCATAGCGCCCGTGTGCGGCTTCATCCAGCACCAATGGCAGCAGCGAGGAATACTGCGGCACGTAGGAGAAGGCGAAGGCCAGGCCGACCACGCTGTCCGGCGTCAGGACATCCTGCCGCGGTGCGTTGGTACCCGGGTCGCGATACTCGACCGAGACCGGTGCACGGCGCAGGGTGTCGACCACGCTGCGCAGCTGCGCGCGGGTGTCGGTCGGGAAACGCTTGCTGCACGCGGCATCCTTGCGGCACTGCGCCGACTGCAGGGCGATCGCATCCTCGAAGGTGGTCGCGAAGTCGCCACCGACCACCAGCTCGTTCGGTACCACGCCATCGATGACGATGCTGCGGGTGTGCTGCGGATAGGCCCCGGCATAGCGCTGGGCCACGCGGGTACCGTAGGAGCCGCCAACCAGGTTCAGCTGGTCCACACCGAGCGCCGCACGCACCGCATCCAGATCGGCGATCGCCTCGGTGGTGGTGTAGAAGCGCGCATCGGCACGCCCCTGCAGCGATGCGGCGCAGCGCTGGGCGTAGTCGCGCAGCGATGCCTCGGAAGGCGCGGCATCCTCGTCCATCTGCAGCGGCTTGCCGTCCGCGCCCAGGCAGCTGAGCGGGTTGGAGCCGCCGGTGCCGCGCTGGTCGATCAGGAACACGTCGCGCTGCTTGCGCACCTGGCGCAGTGCGGTATCGACGATGACCGCCACCTCGCTGGCCGCCTGGCCGGGGCCGCCGGCTAGGAAGAACACCGGGTCGGGCTGGCTGGCGCCGCTGCTGCCCGATTCCAGCCAGGCGATGCGCAGGCCGATCCGGCGGCCATCGGGCTGGGCCCGGTTCTCCGGCACCTGCAGGGTGGCGCACTGCGCCTCCACGTTGGCGCTGGCGCCTTCGGTGGACAACGTGCAGGGCTGGAAGTCGATCGTGCCGAAGCGGCGGCTGGGTGCATCGCTGGCGCTTCCGGCGGCGGCCGGCGGCGGTTGGCTGCACCCGGCAAGCATCAGGCTGGCCAGCATCCCGGCCAGCGCGAGGTGGTGTCTTTGCATCGTGCTCGTTTCCCCTGGAGGACGTTCCTGTCGACCACGACGGGCTGCCGCGGAAGATGTGACCCAACTTACACGCGCAGCGCGCCGACGGCGATGGGCAATGACGAATCCGCCGCCGACGGCGCGCAGACCTGGCAGTCCCGCGCTCGGCCTTGGCCCGTGCAGGGCGGCATCGGCGGCGGCCAGCAGCACCCCAAGGGGCCAGTGTTCCGGCCCGACGGCGATGCGGGGTCTGAAAACGGCGAGCACGGCGACCGGCGCATGCGCACAATCCGCGGAAAACCCAAGGAGACGCCCATGCACGCGTGGTACCTAGGCGGCATCGACCACCGCCCTTTCCTGCACCTGTTCGAGATGAGCGACAGCGCGCTCGCCACGCTCGGCATCCAGCGTCGCTGGGCCGGCGCCAACGGCGGACATCCCTGCCGGATCAGCCTGAGCGACCCCGCGCCTGGCAGCGAGCTGCTCCTGCTGTCCCACGTCCACCTGCCGCTGCATTCGCCGTACCGCGCCGCCGGCCCGATCTTCGTGCAGCGCGGCGTGACCCGTTGCGTCCTGCCGCCGGGCGAGGTGCCCCCGTATGTGCAGCGCCGGATGATCTCGATGCGTGCCTATGACCACGCCGCGCTGATGTGCGGTGCCCAGGTCTGCGCGGGCACCGAGGTGGCCGACCACCTGGATGCACTGTTTGCCGACCCGTCGGTGGCGTTCGTGCAGCTGCACAACGCGGCGCATGGCTGTTTCTCGTGCCAGGCAGATCGGGTGGGTACCGGGACTGCGTCGCGTGATCTCCATGACGTGATCGATGCCACGCCGGTCACGTGACGTCCAGCGCATCCGTTCAGCCCTGCGTGAAGCCTGCGGGAAGGGCTTCACATGCGCAGTCACGGATCGGCACTGCGATGGTTCCGTCCCCTGCAGTGCGACTCGATACTCGCCGTGGTGCCGCCGAAAGTCCGCCGCGCAGCGCAGCTCCTGCGGTCACCGTTCCCTTTCGACGACCACAAGGATGCGCCATGTCATTCCGATCCACGCCGCTGTTGCTCGCCACCTCGTTCGCCGCTGCGGGCCTGTGCCTGGCCGGCAACGCGTTCGCCCACGGCACGATGACCACGCCGGTCAGCCGCGTCTATGCCTGCTTCCAGGGCAATCCCGAGAACCCGACCAACCCGGCCTGTGCCGCTGCAAAAGCGATTGGCGGTTCACAGGCGTTCTACGACTGGAACGGCATCAACCAGGCCAACGCCAACGGCAACCATCAGGCCGTGGTGCCCGACGGGAAGCTGTGCAGCGGCAACAACCCGACCTTCCGCGGCCTGGACGTGAACCGCAGTGACTGGCAGACCACGCCGATCCAGGCCGATGCCAATGGCAAGTTCACTTTCGTGTTCAAGGCGACCGCACCACACGCCACGCGCGACTGGCGCTTCTTCGTCACCCGCGAAGGCTGGCAGCCGGGAAGCCCGCTGCGCTGGGCCGACCTGCAGGAGTTCTGCACGCTGGGCAATACGCCGCTGTCGGCCGACGGCACCTACAAGCTTCAGTGCACGTTGCCGCAGCGCACCGGCCAGCATGTGATCTACAACACCTGGCAGCGCTCGGATTCGACCGAGGCGTTCTATACCTGCATGGACGTGCGCTTCCAGGGAGGCGGAGGGACCGCACCGGCACCGCAATGGCAGGACGCCGGCCCGGTCACCGCACGCAGTGAGCTGCCGGTTGGCACGACGCTGGCGCTGCGCGTGTTCAACGCCAACGGCAATGACGTCGAACGTGTGGAGGCCACCTTGGCCAGCGGCCAGACCGCACCCGCGCAGTGGCCGTTGGTGCTCGCCCGCAAGGTCAATGCCAGTGCCCAGCACGCGCGCGTGGGCGTGCTTGCCAATGGCGTGATCACGCCGACCGCCTCAGCCACCGACAACCGCGTGTACCTGAAGGACGGCAACCGCTTCCAGCTCGATACCCAGGTGCCCGACCCGGGTACACCGTCACCGGGCGGTGATTTCGACCACGTGTACCCGGCGGGCATCGGCAGCTATGTGCCGGGCCAGACCGTGGTGAAGGGCAGCGACGGCAAGTTGTACGCCTGCCGCCCGTTCCCGGAAGGTGCATGGTGCAACGTCAACGCCGAGGCGTACCGGCCGGGTGTGGGTGCGGCCTGGCGCGATGCGTGGATTGCATACTGAGACCGGATACAGGGAACGGTGGCAGAGCGCCGTTCCCTGCATAGCGTGAGACGCGCCAGCGCGTGAGTGTGAAGCCGTTCCCATATGCAACCACGCGATGCTTTTTTCAACGTAATCCGATGGATGCGGGCGGGCGGGATGTCGAGACTTCGCGGGGTTTCACCACCCACAGGAGATCTCCATGCATCTGTCACACCGGACCGTCATCGCGCTGTCTGTGATCGCAGGCATTGCCACCTCTGGCAGCGCGTTCGCCCACGGCACCCTGTCCACACCCGCCAGCCGTGTCTATGCCTGTTACCAGGGCAATCCCGAGAATCCGACCAACCCCGCCTGCGCTGCCGCCAAGGCCATCGGTGGTGCGCAACCGTTCTATGACTGGGCCGGGATCAACCAGGCCGAGGCCCATGGCAACCACCAGGCCGTCGTGCCCGATGGCGAGTTGTGCAGCGGCGGCAACAGCAAGTACCGCGGCCTGGATCTGAACCGCAGTGACTGGCAGACCTCGCCGATCCGTGCCGACGCCCGTGGCCGCTACACGTTCGAGTTCAAGGCGCCGGCCCCGCATGCCACCCGCGAGTGGAAGTTCTATGTCACCCGCGATGGCTGGCAACCGGGCAGCCCGCTGCGCTGGGCCGACCTGCAGGAATTCTGCACGCTGGGCAACGTGCCGGTCTCCGGTGACGTCTACAAGCTGGACTGCCCGCTACCCAAGCGCAGCGGCCAGCACATCATCTACAACACCTGGCAGCGCTCGGATTCGGGCGAGGCGTTCTATACCTGCGCAGACGTGCGCTTCGAGGGGGGCGGTGGTGTGACCCCGCCGCCGCAGTGGCAGGACGCGGGTCCGGTCACTGCCCGTGGTGCGCTGGACGTGGGCACCATCCTGACCCTGCGGGTCTTCAACGCCCAGGGCAACGATCTGGAAAGCCCGCAGATCACCCTTGCCGCCGGCCAGACCGCTGCGAACCAGTGGCCGCTGGCACTGGCCCACAAGGTCAATGGCACTGCGCAGCAGGCGCGCGTGGGGGTGATGAAGAACGGCGTGATCACGCCCGTCGCCTCGGCTACCGGGAACCGCGTCTATCTGAAGCCAGGCCACCTGTTCCAGCTCGATACCCGCGTGCCGGATCCGGTCGATCCGATCGATCCGCCGCCGGCTGACGACTACGACTTCGTATACCCCGCGGGTATCGGCAGCTACACGCCGGGCCAGACCGTGGTGAAGGGCACCGACGGCAAGCTGTATGCCTGCCGCCCGTTCCCGGAAGGCGCCTGGTGCAACATCAATGCAGAGGCCTACCGCCCGGGTACCGGCTCTGCCTGGCGTGATGCCTGGATCGAGTACTGAAGGCAGGGCACCGGGGGCGGCGTGGGGTCGCCTCCGGTTTCCAGGGTTGCCGGCCAGCGGCCGGCACTACCGGGGTTCGTGGGGTTGCCGGCCAGCGGCCGGTACTACCGGGGTTCGTGGGGTTGCCGGCCAGCGGCCGGCACTACCAGGTTCGTGGGGTTGCCGGCCAGCGGCCGACACTACCAGGTTCGTGGGGTTGCCGGCCAGCGGCCGGCACCAGCCGGACTTACTTGCTGCTGACGTACTTCTCGCGGCGGATCTGCGGGTTGCCCAGGCCGGCGGCCTTCAGCAGCTCGGCGCAGGCATCCACCATGTCCGGGTTGCCGCACAGGTAGGCGATGTCCGTGGCCGGGTCCGGCGTGAAACCGGCCAGCGCCTGCTGCACGTAACCGTGCTGCACGTCCGGATGCGGATCGGCGGGCAGTTCGCGCGACAGGCATGGAACATAGCGGAAGTTCGGGTGTTTTTCGGCGAAGCTGTAGAAGTCCTCGCTGTACAGCAGCTCGCCCGGGCTGCGCGCGCCCTGCAGCAGCACGATCTGCGCACCACGTTCGGCCATGGCCTTTTCCAGCAGCGGCAGCATCGAGCGGTACGGGGTAACGCCGGTACCGGTGGCGATCAGCAGGTAGCGGGCATTGTGGTCACCGGGATTCAGGCAGAAGCGGCCGTAGGGGCCGGACGCACTGATCTGGCCGCCGTGCTCCAGCGCCTCGAACAGCGCGGTGGCGGCGCCACCGGGCACGAAGCTGACCGCGATATCCACCGCCTCGCCCGGGCCCAGTGCGTGGTCATGAATGGTCGCCAGCGAGTAGCTGCGCTTGGTTTCGGTGCCATCGGCGTAGCTGAAATGGACCTGGATGAACTGGCCGGGCTGGAAATCCAGCGGCTGCCCATCGTCACGCACGAACTGGTAGTGGCCGACGGTCGGGGCCAGCATGCGGCGGCCGACCAGCTTGAGGGGGAATTGAACAGGCACGACTTTTCGGGACAGTGTGTAGCCGGGGCAAGCCCTCGGGGTCTTCTATAATAGCCCCTCCCCGCCCCTCTCCAGCGCCAGCCCATGGGCGCGAAGGCTTCGAGCTTGGCATCCCAGAACGATACGGCGCCCGCCCTGCGCGTGCGCGACCTGCGCAAGACCTACGACAACGGCACCCAGGCCCTGAAGGGGGTTTCCCTGGAAGTGGCCCCGGGCGACTTCTTCGCCCTGCTGGGCCCCAACGGTGCCGGCAAGTCGACCCTGATCGGCATCATCAGCTCCCTGGTCAACCTCAGCGAGGGCCAGGTGGAGGTGTTCGGCAGCGACCTGGTGCGCAACCGCAGCGCCACCATGCGCCTGATCGGGCTGGTGCCGCAGGAAATCAACTTCAACCTGTTCGAAAAGCCCTTCGACATCCTGGTGAACTACGCCGGCTTCTACGGCGTGCCGCGCGAGGAAGCGGAGCAGCGCGCCGAAGAGGAACTGAAGCGGGCCCACCTGTGGGAAAAGGCGCAGGTGATGAGCCGCACGCTGTCCGGCGGCATGAAGCGCCGGCTGATGATCGCCCGCGCAATGATGACCCGCCCACGCCTGCTGATCCTGGATGAGCCGACCGCCGGCGTGGACATCGAGATCCGCCGCGACATGTGGCGCGTGCTGAAGGAGATCAACGCTGCCGGCACCACGATCATCCTCACCACGCACTATCTGGAAGAAGCCGAGTACCTGTGCCGCCACCTGGCGATCATCAACCATGGCCAGATCGTCGAGCAGGGGCCGATGCGCACCCTGCTGGCCAAGCTGGACGTGGAGGGCTTCCTGCTGGACATCGACGGTGACCTGCCGGCGCAGCTGCCGGTGATCGAGGGCGCGACCCTGACCGCGCCGGACCCGCACACGCTGGACATCGACATGCCGCGCGCAATGGACCTCAACCGCGTGTTCGCCACGCTCAACGAGGCCGGTATCCGCGTGCGTTCGATGCGTACCAAGAGCAACCGCCTGGAGGAGCTGTTCGTGCGCCTCACCGGCAACCTGGAGAAGCCTGCATGAGCACCACCGAGCTGACCGACGGCCAGCGCAACCGCATCGCACTGATGACCATCGTGCGCCGCGAAGTCGCCCGCATCATGCGCATCTGGGGCCAGACCCTGGTGCCGCCGGCGATCACCATGACCCTGTACTTCCTGATCTTCGGCAACCTGATCGGATCGCGCGTGGGTGACATGGGCGGCTACACGTACATGCAGTTCATCGTGCCGGGCCTGGTGATGATGAGCGTGATCCAGAACAGCTACGGCAACATCAGTTCCTCGTTCTTCGGTGCCAAGTTCGGCCGCCACGTGGAAGAGCTGCTGGTCAGCCCGATGCCGAACTGGGTGATCCTGTGGGGCTACGTGGCCGGCGCCGTGCTGCGCGGCCTGATGGTGGGCGTGATCGTGCTGATCATCGCGATGTTCTTCACCCCGGTGCGCATTCCGCACCCGCTGGTGATGCTGACCACGGTGATCCTGGGCGCGACGATCTTCTCGCTGGCCGGTTTCATCAATGCGGTGTATGCGAAGAAGTTCGACGACGTGGCGATCGTGCCGACCTTCATCCTGACCCCGCTGACCTACCTGGGTGGCGTGTTCTATTCGGTGAAGCTGCTGCCGGGCTGGGCCGAAGCGGCCACGCACGCGAACCCGATCTTCTACATGGTCAATGCGTTCCGCTATGGCCTGCTGGGCAGCAGCGATGTGCCGCTGCCGGTGGCCTATGGGTTGATGATCGGCTTCGTGGTGGCGCTGACGGCGCTGGCGCTGTGGCTGCTGCGCCGTGGCGTGGGCATGCGCAGCTAAGGGTGGCCTGCAGGGCCTGCGGCCCTGCACCCGCCGAATCAACGTCAACTTCAACGGCAACGTCAAAAGCTGGCATTCCTTGGGTTGGCGAGGTGGGTCCGATTGCGGGGGACGCCGTAAACCCATCCCTGGGGGCTTGGCCGCGGCATCCATGCCGCGGACACCCCCGCAATCGGCCCCACCCCGCCTTCGACAAATTCCGGCGATCTGCCGGGATGTCGTTCTCCGCTGCTGCTGGTAGGTGTCGACCTTGGTCGACACGATGGATCGACGCCATGCGTGGATGGAGCTTTCACGGCAAAGCCGATGTTCCGCTTTTCTCGTTCGGAATTGCAGCTAGGCTGTGGCGATGAAGATCACTTCCATTGCGCTGGACAAAGCCGTGTCGGACGGCCCCATCGATGCCTTCAGCCATGCGTTGCTGGGCGATTCACCCACGCTGGATGAGGTGCTGGAATACCTGGCCTCGCGGCACGCGGCTGATCCCCGGTATCGCTACCTGTGCACGCTCGATGATGCCGGCCAGTGCCGCTACACCAGCATGCACGCATCAGACGACGCGCGCATCGCGCTCTACGAGGACGAAGACCCGGCAACCCCCGACGATGCGTTGGCGGCACGCGGGCGGTTGCTGGCGCATGTGGTCGCGCAGCTTGAGCATTCGACGCATCGGCTGGAATGGAGCACGCTGGCGGGCACGCTGATGTGCAATGACGCAGACATCGAGGCATTGGTCGCGGCCAATGCCGCACCGGATCTCATCGTCGACGAGGTGGTCTGCGTGCAACAGGTGCCCGTGGATCGTGACGACCTGCTGATCGCCGCCCTGCCCAACGGCTACTTCAGCGCGGACTGGAACATCTTCCAGAACCACGCCCTGATCCGGCACCTGCAAAAGCACCACGACTACCGCCTGTTCGGGCTTGGCGCATCGTGGCTGGGCTTCCAGCGTGACAGCGCGCCGTCGCCTGCGGAAGCGGACGCTCTGGTCGCGGACCTGCAGCGCGTCTACGCTGCCGGAACGCACGACACCTGGTCACAACTGGCTGCAACGCTGTCCTCCCGCACCGCGCTTCTATTGGGATACACCGAAGGCTTCAGCGAACAGCTGCCCTGAGCGCGGTTCTACACGCGCTCGCGCAGCGAGCGGCCCGCTTCCGCTCCTGATCTGTTTTCCGTGGTGGCCGCACCCGGCCAACCCCACTGAACCGTGCTTCCCGCGAACCACCACGAGGGGCACCGCCGTTGGCCGCGATCTCCGGCACAATCGAAATCCTGATTCCCCAGAACACGGTGAACGTGCAATGCGCATCCTGATCCTCGGCGCCGGCGGTACCGGCGGTTACTTCGGTGGTCGCCTGGCCCAGGCCGGTGTGGACGTGACCTTCCTCGTGCGCCCCGCGCGCGCCGCCCAGCTGGATCGCGACGGCCTGGTCATCCGCAGCCCGCTCGGCGATGCCAGCTTCCCCGTGCAGCATGTCACCGCTGATGCACTGCCCGCATTGGCCGCGCAGAAGCCGTTCGACCTGATCATCCTCAGCTGCAAGGCCTACGACCTGGACAGCTCGATCGACGCCATTGCCCCGGCCGTGGGCGCAGGCACCACCGTGCTGCCGATCCTCAACGGCCTGCATCACTACAACGCACTGGACGCGCGCTTCGGCCGCGACGCCGTGCTTGGCGGCCTGTGCTTCATCAGCGCCACCAAGGCCCCCGACGGTGCGGTGCTGCACCTGGGCAAACCGGCCAAGCTCACCTTCGGCGAGCGCGACAGCGGCGCGGCCTCGGCGCGCGTGCGCGCCTTCGCTGCGGTCTGCGCGCAGGCCCATCTTGATCACCTGGCCAGCGAACACATCGGCCAGGAACAATGGATCAAGTACACCTTCCTGACCGCGCTGGCGGCGGCGACCTGCCTGCTGCGCGCCGACATCGGCACCATCGTTGCCACCGATGATGGCGAGGCGATCGTGCGCGGCCTGTACGACGAATGCCTGGCCGTGGCCGAAGCCGCCGGTGAACCGGTTCCCGAGGCCGCGCAGGACACCGCGCGCGGCACCCTGACCCAGGCCGGCTCGGCATTGAAGGCATCGATGCTGCGTGACCTGGAAGCCGGCCAACAGGTGGAGGCCGAACAGATCGTCGGCGACATGCTGGCCCGCGCGCGCAAGGCCGACCAGGAAGCCCTGCTGCTGCAGGTCGCCTACAGCAGCCTGCAGGCCTACCAGGCACTGCGCGGCGCGTGAGCATCATCTCCGCCGCCAGTGCATCGCCCTCGCGGGTGCTGATCCTCGGGCTGGGCTGGAGTGGCTGTGCGCTGGCCCGACATCTGCAGGCATTGGGCGCACACGTCGCCGGCACGGTACGCGATCCCGCATCGGCACCACGCGATGGTCTGCGTCGCCATCCGCTGGGTGCTGATGCCACGCCATCGCCCGCCCTGCTCGATGAGATCGCGCAGGCCGAGGCCGTGCTGTGCAGCGTGCCACCCGATGCCGATGGCGATCCTGCACTGCGCCTGCTGTTGCCCGCGCTGCTGGCCAGCCCGGCATTGCGCTGGGTGGGCTATCTGTCGTCCACCTCGGTGTATGCCGACCGCGCCGGCGGCTGGGTCGACGAGCGCAGCGCAGCCGATGCCACTGAAGCAGCCGGCGTGCAGCGCCTGCGGGCCGAAGCGCAATGGCGTGCGCTTGCAGGAGAACGCGGCATCGCATCGGCAGTGTTCCGCCTGCCCGGCCTGTACGGGCCGGGGCGCAATGCGCTGCTGCAGCTGGCGCAGGGACGTGCCCGCCACGTAGTGCGTCCCGGGCTGCTATTCAACCGGCTGCACGTGGATGACCTGGTGACGGTCGTTATCGCGTCGATGCAGCGGCCGTGCGTGGATGGCCTGTATCTGCCGGCCGATGACGAGCCGGCACCGCCGCAGGAGGTACTGGCCTTCGCCGCGCAGCTGGGCGGGTTTGCGATGCCACCTGCCGTGGCATGGGACGACCCTGCACTCAGCCCGACCCTGCGACGCTTCTACCAGAGCAACAAGCGCATCGACAGCCGTGGCACGCGTGAAGCACTGGCGTGGGCGCCGCGGTTCCCCAGCTACCGTGAGGGCCTGCGCGACCTGCTCCGGTAGTGCCGGCCGCTGGCCGGCAATCAACCGTGTTGCCGGCCAGCGGCCGGCACTACCATCAACCTGCGCCGGGCAGGCGGAAGAACGTACGCGTCGCGGCCGTTGCATTCGCGGCGGTCACTGCCACGTCCTCGCCACGGTCACGCGCCAGTTCTTCCACGATGTGCGAGAGAAACATCGGTTCGTTGCGGCGGTCCTTCGGCATCGGCTTCAGCGTGCGCGGCAGCAGGTACGGTGCGTCGGTCTCGATCATCAGGCGGTTGGCCGGGATGTTCTTCACCAGTTCGCGCAGGTGCGCGCCACGGCGCTCGTCGCACAGCCAGCCGGTGATGCCGATGTACCAGTCCTGGTCCAGGTAGTCGAACAGCTCGTCACGCTCACCGGTGAAGCAATGCACCACCGCCGGGCCGATGCGGCCTTCGAAGTTCTTCATCTGTGCCATGAAATCGGCATGCGCATCGCGCTGGTGCAGGAACAGGGGCTTGCCATTGTCCGCGGCCAGCTGCAGCTGGCGCTCGAACGCGCGGTGCTGGGCCGGGCGCGGCGAGAAATCGCGGAAGTAGTCCAGCCCGCACTCCCCCACCGCCACTACTTCCGGGTGGGCATGCAGCGCGCGCATTTCGGCATCGCATTCCTCGGTGTATTCCACCGCGTGGTGCGGGTGCACGCCGGCGGTGGCGTACAGGAAGCCGGGGTGCTGCTGGGCCAACTGCAGGGCCAGTGGCGAGTGCTCGCGGCTGGCACCGGTGATGACCATCTGCACCACGCCGGCCTGGCGCGCGCGGTCCAGCACGGCATCGCGGTCGCGGTCGAAGGAGTCGTGGGTCAGGTTGGCGCCGATATCGATCAGGTGCATGGTCATCGCGGGGGAAAAGTGCCCGCGCATTGTACCTGCGCCTGCCGTGGCCCCTTATCCTTTGCATATGAACGCCCCGCTCTTCCCGATTTCCCCGCTGCTGCCGCAGATCCAGCAGCAGCTGGCCGTGCAACCACGGCTGGTGCTGGAGGCCCCGCCCGGTGCCGGCAAGACCACCCAGGTGCCGCTGGCGCTGCTCGACGCGCCGTGGCTGCAGGGCCGCAAGATCATCCTGCTGGAACCACGCCGGGTCGCCGCGCGCAGCGCGGCGCTGTTCATGGCACGGCAGCTGGGTGAGGAGGTCGGCGGCACGGTCGGCTACCGCATCCGCTTCGAGAACAAGGTATCCGCGCGCACCCGCATCGAGGTGGTCACCGAGGGCATCCTGACCCGGATGCTGCAGGACGACCCGATGCTGGAAACCGTCGGCGCGATCCTGTTCGATGAATTCCACGAGCGCCATCTCAGTGGGGATCTGGGCCTGGCGCTGGCGCTGGACGTGCAGGCGCAGCTGCGCGACGACCTGCGCCTGGTGGTGATGTCGGCCACGCTGGACGGCGAGCGGCTGGCACGCTTCCTCGATGCGCCGCGGCTGAGCAGCGAGGGCCGCAGTTATCCGGTGGCGATCAGCCACTTCCCGGCGCGCCGCGATGAAGCCCTGGAACTGCAGGTGCGCCGCGCGGTGCAGCAGGCACTGGCCGAGCACCCCGGTGACCTGCTGGTGTTCCTGCCCGGCCAGCGCGAGATCGCGCGCGTCCAGGCCGGCCTGCAGGAGTCACTCGATGGCAACGTCGAGGTGCTGGCGCTGCATGGCGAGCTGCCGGTCGAACAACAGGCGCGCGTGTTGCAGGCCGCCAGCGATGGCCGCCGTCGCGTGGTGCTGGCGACCAACGTGGCCGAGTCGTCGGTGACCCTGCCCGGCGTACGCGTGGTGATCGACAGCGGCCAGGCGCGCGAGCCGCGCTACGACCCCAACAGCGGCTTCACCCGGCTGGACGTGGTGGCCATCGCGCAGGCGTCGGCCGACCAGCGCGCGGGCCGTGCCGGTCGCGTGGCCGAGGGCGTGGCCTGGCGGCTGTGGCCGCAGTCGCAGCGGCTGGAGCCGCAGCGCCGCGCGGAGATCGACCAGGTGGAACTGGCCGGACTGGCGCTGGAACTGGCCGCGTGGGGCAGCAGCGACCTGCGCTTCCTCGACCCGCCACCGGCCGGCCCGATGGGTGCGGCGCGCGAACTGCTGCAACGCCTGGGTGCACTGTCGGACTCGGGCGCGATCACCGCACTCGGGCGCCGTGTACTGGCGCTGGGTACGCACCCGCGGATGGCGGCGATGCTGCTGGCAGCGCCCGATGCCCGCGCGCAGGCGCTGGCCGCCGATCTGGCCGCCCTGCTGGAAGCGCGCGACCCGCTGCGCCAGGGCGGTGACGCGCTGGCGGCCCGCTGGCGCGCACTGGCCGCGTTCCGCACTGGCCGCGCGCCGGGCGATGCCAACCGCAGCGGGCTGGCCGCCATTGATGCCGCCGCCAAGCAGTGGCGTCGCCGCCTGCGCTGCGAGGCTGCGCCGCCGGCCAGCATCGAGGCGCACGAACTGGGCGATCTGCTTGCACACGCCTTTCCCGACCGGATCGGTTTCCAGCATCCCGGCGATCCGCTGCGCTACCTGCTGGCCAATGGCCGCAGCGCGCGCCTGCACGAACTGAGTGACCTGCGCGGTGAGCCGTGGCTGGTGGCCAGCGAACTGCGCTTCGAGGCGCGCGATGCGCTGCTGCTGCGTGCCGCACCGGTGGATGAAGGCCAGCTGCGCAAGGCATGGCCGGAGCGCTTCGTCACCGAAGACGTGGTGCGCTGGGACAGCGAGCGACGCGCCCTGGTGGCGCTGCGCGAGACCCGTTTCGACCGGATCGTGCTGGACAGCCGCTCGGCCGGCCGGGTCGATCCGCAGCACGCCGCGCAGGCGCTGACCGATGCGGTGGCCGAGCTCGGCCTGCAGGCGCTGCCGTGGACCGAGGGCCTGCGCCAGTGGCAGGCACGGGTGGAATCGCTGCGGCGCTGGATGCCCGAGCTCGGCCTGCCCGACTGCAGCGACGATGCCCTGCTGGCCACGCGCGCACAATGGCTGCAGCCCGCGTTCGCCGGCAGGACGCGACTGGATGCGCTGGATGAATCCAGCTTCGGCGAGGCGCTGAAATCGCCACTGGAGTGGTCACAACGGCAGTTGGTCGAGCGTCATGCGCCGACCCGCATCACCGTGCCGTCCGGACTGGAGCGGCCGATCACCTATGCGCTGGACAGCGAGAGCGGCGATCCGCTGCCGCCGGTGCTGGCGGTGAAGCTGCAGGAACTGTTCGGCCTGGCCGACACGCCGCGCATCGCCGATGGCCGCGTGCCGCTGACCCTGCACCTGCTCTCCCCCGGCGGCCGCCCGCTGCAGGTCACCCAGGATCTGCGCAACTTCTGGGAAAGCACCTACGCCGAAGTGAAAAAGGAGATGAAGGGCCGTTACCCGCGCCACCCATGGCCGGATGATCCGTGGACGGCGACGGCCACGCACCGGGCCAAGCCGCGCGGAACCTGATTGGTAGTGCCGGCCGCTGGCCGACAGCCCTCTGGCACCAGGCGGAGAGCATTGCCGGCCAGCGGCCGGCACTACCGGGTGCGGAGCCTGCCTGATCCTGAATGGCTGCGGTAAAGTCACACCACGTGCGTCCCCGACTGACATACCGTTTACGGGCAACACGCGACACTGGACTTCGACCCGAGGCAAAGGACCCCCGCATGAGCAAGCTGACCGTAATCACCGACCGCGCTCTGGAGCGCGCCCTGGAGCTGGCCCACACCGCCGGCGATGGCCTGAAGAGCGCCGGTGGCAGCCTGCGCAACGCGGACTGGATCAAGACCGGCGCCGCCCTCGGCGCAGTGAAGACCGGCGGCAAGGTCGCCACCAAGTTCGCCCGCCGCAACCCGGCCGTGACCATTGCCGCGGCTGCCGTCGGCGTCGGCCTGCTGGGCTATGCGCTGTACCGCAAGCAGCAGAAGAAGAAGGCTGCCAATGGCCACGTGGTGAATGGGCAGGCGCAGCGCATCAACGCACGCGACCGCCGCAACGACACCGTGGTGGACGAGCACAGCGATATCGGCAGCGACGCGTGAAGCTGCCCGGGTCAGACCCCTTCCGCAGGAAGGGCTCTGACCCTACCAGCTACGAGAGGGCCGGATGCCGCGAGGTATCCGGCCCTTTCTGTTTCAACCGATCTGCCGCCACTGCCCCGGCTGCAGGTCGTCCAGCCGGTAGGGCCCCATCGCCACCCGCACCAGCCGCAGCGTTGGCAGGTTCACTGCCGCGGTCATCCGCCGCACCTGGCGGTTGCGGCCCTCGCGGATCGTGATCGCCAGCCAGGCATCGGGCACGGTCTTGCGGAAGCGCACCGGCGGATCGCGTGTCCACAGCGACGGCGCCGGATCGAGGCGCTCGATCTTCGCCGGCAAGGTCGGCCCGTCATTCAGCTCCACCCCATCGCGCAACCGTTGCAGCTGCTCATCGCTGGGCGTGCCTTCCACCTGCACCCAGTAGGTCTTGTCGGCCTTGTGCTTCGGGTCGGTCAACGTGTGCGCCAGCGTGCCGTTATCCGTCAGCAGCAGCAGGCCTTCGCTGTCATGGTCCAGGCGACCGGCGGCATACACGCGCGGCGGCAGGCCGAACCCGGCCAGCGTCGGCCGCGGCGGTACGCTGCGGTCGGTGAACTGGCAGAGCACGTTGAAGGGCTTGTTGAAGGCGATCAGCATTGCGGGCACGGCAGTCAGCGGGTGGCGCATTGTCCCATGCCGCGCCACGCGCCACTCGGCTGTAGAGCCGAGCCCATGCTCGGCTCATCGCGCACAGCACGGCGGAACGCAACAGCAGCCGAGCATGGGCTCGGCTCTACAGAGTCAGCATGCGCCAGCCCGGCACCCCTCTTACGGCTTGATGAAGCGCAGGGTCATGCGGTCGCTTTCGCCGATCGCCTGATACTTCGCATCATCGGCCTTGTCGTGCTGGTTGGTCGGCGGCAGCGTCCACACGCCGTTCGGGTGGTCCTTGGTGTCGCGCGGGTTGGCGTTGACCTCACTGCGCGCGTCCAGCTTGAAGCCGGCGGCCTCGGCCATCGCGATCACCTGCTGCTGGCCGACATAGCCGGTGTCATCGTCGTCGGCCACGTCGGCCTTGGCGCGGTGCTCGACCACGCCCAGCACGCCGCCCGGCTTGAGCACGTTGAAGAAGCCCTGGAACATACCCTGCGCCTGGCCGGCCTTGCGCCAGTTGTGCACGTTGCGGAAGGTCAGCACCACATCGGCTGAACCGGCCGGGCCGAACACCGGCTTGGCCGGATCGTAGGCCACCACGGCAGTCTTGCCGAACTGTGCCGGTGCAGCGGCGTACTTCTTTTCCAGGCTGTCGCGGCTGCGCTGCTGGTAGTCACGGCCGCGGCCTTCGGGCACCGTCATCGGATCGACCACCGCAGCAACGTAGTGGCCCTTGTCGTGCAGCAGCGGCGCCAGGATCTCCGAGTACCAGCCGTTGCCGGGGGTGATCTCGATGACGGTCTTTTCCGGCGTCACCTTGAAGAACGACAGCGTCTGCGCCGGGTGGCGGAAACCGTCGCGCTTGACGTTGTTGGCATCGCGGGTGGGCGCCTTCACCGCCGCGTCGATGGCCGGCGACACCTGGATCTTCGTCGGCGCGACCGTGGCCGGTGCGGCAAACGCGGGAACAGCGGCAAGCAGGGCCGAAGCAAGCAGCAGGCGGCAACCACGCAGGGACGAAGCAGGCATCATCGGAGCGACTCCAGCGGAAGATGCGGCGAGACTAGCAGCCGCGGCGCCCCAGGTGTTCACAAAACGTTAGCCGCGTGCGTATCGCGGAACACTGTTTTGTGGTCGCCGCCGCAGCACGGTCACACTACGCGTTCTATTCTGGAGCACTTCCCCCAAGGAGTCCGTGCCCATGACGGCAACCCGCGAACTGGGCCGTTCCGGCCTGCATGTACGTCCGCTCGCCTTCGGTGGCAACGTGTTCGGCTGGAGCGCCGATGAGAAGGCCAGCTTCGCCCTGCTCGATGCCTTCGTCGACGCCGGCTTCAACCTGGTCGACACCGCCGATGTGTATTCGGCCTGGGTGCCGGGCAACACCGGCGGCGAATCGGAAACGCTGATCGGCAAATGGTTCGCGCGCAGCGGAAAGCGCGACAAGGTGGTGCTGGCGACCAAGGTGGCCAAATGGGCCGAACGCCCCGGCCTGACCCCGGACAACATCAATGCGGCGGTCGAGGATTCGCTGCGCCGCCTGCAGACCGACGTGATCGATCTGTACCAGGCCCACGAGGATGATGAGTCGACGCCACTGGAAGCGACCCTGGCCGCGTTCGGCCGCCTGATCGAAGCCGGCAAGGTGCGCGCCATCGGTGCCTCCAACTACAGCGCCACGCGCCTGGCCGATGCGCTGAAGGTGTCCACCGACTACAAGCTGCCGCGTTACGAAACCCTGCAGCCGGAGTACAACCTGTACGACCGTGCCGGCTACGAGAAGGAGCTGGAACCGCTGGTGCAGCGCGAACAGATCGGCGTGATCGGCTACTACGCCCTGGCCAGTGGCTTCCTCAGCGGCAAGTACCGCACACCGGCCGATGCGGCCAAGAGCCCGGCACGTGGCGAAACGGTGGTGAAGCGCTATCTGAACCCGCGCGGCCTGCGCATCCTGCAGGCGCTGGATGACGTGGCCAGCAAGCACAGTGCCAGCGCCGCACAGATCGCACTGGCATGGCAGATCGCGCGGCCGTCGATCACCGCGCCGATCGTCAGCGCCACCAGCGTCGAACAGCTGCACGATCTGCTGGCAGCGGCCAACGTGTCGCTGAGCGTTCAGGATGTCGCGCAGCTGGACGCCGCCAGCGCCGAAGCGTGAGGCCCGGTAGTGCCGGCCGCCGGCCGGCATTGCCCACGTGCCGAAGAAAACAATTGAACAAAATGGTTGCACGCGACTAAATCGTGGTTTATCGTGCGCACCTCGTTTCAACAACCACTGGAAACTTCCCTTGAACGCGCATTCCGTCGCCATCGCCAAACTGCTGCCATGCCTGCGCATGGACGGGCTGGCGCGCGCGTTCGGCAAGGAAGACCAGCTGAGAACGGCCTGATACCCGCCCTGCGGAGATCGGCCACCCCGATCTCCGAGGCCTGACGACGCCCTCGGAACGCAAGTCCCGGGGGCGTTTTCGTTTGCGTCGGCACAAGGACCCGCGATGCCAGAACTGCACCCCGCGCGGCAACCCGCCGCTCACTGACCCAGGTTTCTCCCGCCCCGCCGAAGGATTTACTTCGCGCGATCGGCTGCGCCAGGACATTATCTGCATCGCATCAAAACATTATCGCTCGTCGATAATGTCGGTGGCCTGCACCCTCGATTCTCCAACGGTCCCGTTTCCATCACGGGCTGGTGCGCGCGGCGTTGCCGTGGCGTATGCCGGAGGTCGCGGACATGCCATCGCCTGGATCGCCTGCTGGAGGCAGGCGCCGGTTCGCCGGTACGCGGTTCGATTCCGCGCGGTCCCCAACTGGATAGCTCAGCAGGGTAGAGCAACGGATCCTGATTCCGTCTGTCGTGGGTTCGACTCCCACTCCAAACCACATGACCTGTCACGTCATGACTTGAAGCAACACCCGGGGCGCAAGCCCCAGCGGCCATCGTCGCCGTCCACCGCCATCGCCTTCGGGCGGGGCGTGGAAGGCAACGGACCGCACGCCGGGCCCCGGCCCGCCGCCACTGCCAGCCACGTTCCGCCCCGGTGCTGCCTGCCGGGAACGGCGATGGCAGCACTGCCGGCGCACCGAAGGCTCCGCGCGCGGACCGTCCGCCGATGGCCGCCCTCTTCCGCTGCCTGCACGTGGTGTGCAGGCGGCCGCGCCACGACCTGATCGACCCGGGTCATGGCGATTCATCCGCAACGGGTCGAACCACCAGAGCCATACAAGGAGAGACTCCCATGTTCTGGACCATCAAGGTCGTGATCGGCGACGGCGAGCGCGGCCTGGTGTATCGCAACCGTCGTTTCCAGCAGATGCTGCTGCCGGGCGTGCACCGCCTGTCGCCGTTCGGCGGCCGCCCGCACGTGGACATCCACACCGCATCGAAGGGCGCGGCCTATACCGGCAGCGACCAGGACAGCCTGATCGAGGCACTGGGCGCGACGCTGGACACGCACTTCGTGCTGGCCAATGTCAGCGCCACCGAAGTCGGCCTGTTGCTGCGCAACGGCCGCATCGATGAAGTGCTGCCGCCGGGCAGCCGCCGCCTGTACTGGCGGGGTTCGGTTGACACCCAGGTACGCGTGATGGCGCTGGGTGACGAGCCGCGCATCCCGGCGGACGTGCAGCAACGCCTGGGCCAGCTGGGGGTGCTGCCGCGTGTGGCGGTGATCAGCACCGTGCCAAGCGAGTCGGTCGGCCTGCTGTTCATCGATGGCACGCTGCGGCAGACGCTGGACGCCGGCCTGCACGCGTTCTGGAACTTCAACGGCAACGTGTCGGTGGAGCGCGTGGAACTGCGTGCACGTTCGCTGGACGTGTCCGGCCAGGAGCTGCTCAGCCGCGACAAGGTGACCCTGCGGGTGAACCTGGCCGCGACCGTGCAGGTGATCGACCCGGTGCGTGCACACCGCACGCTCAGCAATGCCGATGAGTTCGTCTACCGGCAGCTGCAGTTCGGCCTGCGCCAGGCGATTGCCGCGCGCAGCCTGGACGAGCTGCTGGGCGACAAGGCGGCGCTGGACGGCGAGATCGCCGCCCATGTGCAGGCCGCGATCGAGGGCCACGGCGTGCGGCTGCTCGGCGTGGGCATCAAGGACGTGATCCTGCCGGGCGAGATGAAGGAGATCCTCAATGGCGTGGTGCTGGCCGAGAAGCAGGCCCAGGCCAGCGTGATCCGTCGCCGCGAGGAGGCCAACGCCACGCGTTCGCAGCTCAACACCGCAAAGCTGATCGAGGACAACCCGGTGCTGATGCGCTTGAAGGAGCTGGAGGCACTGGAGAAGGTCACCGAGAAGATCGACACGCTCACCGTGTTCGGCGGCCTGGATGGCGTGCTGAAGCAGCTGGTGACGATCAGGTAGGGGGTAGCGGCGGCGCAGGGACGCGCCGCCGGCCCATCAAGGACATACACGAAGACATGGACACTCAACACAACTATCAATGGTTGCACGCCGAGGGCACCACGCCGATCAAGGGCTGGGTCAACGGTGTGCCGCTGGAAGCGCAGGCGCATGAGCAGCTGCGCAACATCGCCGCGATCCCGTTCGTCGGGCCGTGGGTGGCCGTGATGCCGGACGTGCACCTGGGCAAGGGCGCGACCGTCGGCTCGGTGATCCCGACCCGCGGTGCGATCATCCCGGCCGCGGTCGGCGTCGACATCGGCTGCGGCATGGCGGCGGTACGCACCACGCTGCGCGCCAACGACCTGCCCGACGACCTGCGGCAGCTGCGCAACAGCATCGAGCGCAGCATTCCGGTCGGCAACGGACGCGGCGGCGAGCATCACCGCATGCCCGACAGCATCCACACCCGGCTGGTGCAGTCCGGGCTGGCCGCCGGCCTGGAGAAGATCAAGGACAGGCATCGCAGAATCCGCACCGACAAGCTCGACCGCCAGCTGGGTACGCTGGGTGGTGGCAACCACTTCATCGAACTGTGCCTGGACGAGACGGACACGGTGTGGGTGATGCTGCACAGCGGATCGCGCGGCACCGGCAACCTGATCGGCACCTACTTCATCGAGAAGGCGCGCGAGGAACTGGCCCGGCGCGTGCTCGGCTTCCACCTGCCGGACAAGGACCTGGCGTTCTTCATGGAAGGCGAGCCGCTGTTCGATGACTACGTCGAAGCCGTGTCGTGGGCGCAGGACTACGCCCAGCAGAACCGCGAGGCGATGATGTCGCGCGTGCTGGCCGAGATGCGCCACCGCTTGCCGAAGTTCCAGCTGGCAGCGATGGCGGTGAACTGCCACCACAACTACGTGCAGAAGGAGACGCACCACGGCCAGGAACTGCTGGTGACCCGGAAGGGGGCGGTGAGTGCGCGCGAAGGCGAGCTGGGCATCATTCCCGGCAGCATGGGCACGCGCAGCTACATCGTGCGCGGCAAGGGCAACGCCGACAGCTTCCACAGCTGCAGCCACGGTGCCGGCCGGGTGATGAGCCGTGGCACGGCGCGCCAGCAGATCACGCTGGCCCAGCACCGCGAGGCCACCGCGCACGTGGAATGCCGCAAGGACAGCGGCGTGCTGGACGAGTCACCGGCCGCGTACAAGTCGATCGACGATGTGATGGCCGCACAGCTGGACCTGGTCGAGGTGGTGCACACCCTGCGCCAGGTGCTGTGCGTGAAGGGGTAACGGAGCGGTGCCGGCCAAGGCCGGCCTCTACCAGAGCAGCACGTCGCGTCGGGGGTCAGATCGCTTTCTGCGAAAGGGATCTGACCCCGGCACATTCAGCGCGGCACGCTGTCTTCGGCCACCAGCGCATGATGCACGCCGATGCCCGCGCGCACGCCTTCGGCCATGGCCAGGGTGATGTTGCCGACCGTCGTCGCATCGCCTGCGGCATACACGTTCGGCACCGAGGTCTGCTTCATCATGTCGACCTCGATCAGCACCCCCAGCGGGCTCTCGACCAAGGTGCAGCCAAGCTGCTGCACCAATGGCGTGGCCATCGCCTGGGTGGCCGGTACGAACAGCGCACGCTGGGCGATGCGGCGGCCATCGGCCAGCTCCACTTCCAGCCAGGTCGGCTGGTCGCCCTGCACGCCCAGCACCGGCGAGGTCTCGATCTGCACGCCGCGCTGCTGCATGGCAGCCCGTTCCTCATCGGTGATCGGCAGGCCCTGGCTGAAGAAGGTGACATTGCCCCAGTCGGCAAACAGCGGCGCCTTGCCGGCGGACATCGGATGGCCGCCAAGCAGGCCGATGGCGCCGCCACCCACTTCGTAACCATGGCAGTAGGGGCAGTGCAGCACGGTGCTGCCCCAGCGCTCGGCCAGCCCGGGCAGTTCCGGCAGCTGGTCGGCGATACCGCTGGCCAGCAGCAGCTTGCGCGCGGCCAGCACCTGGCCATCGGCGGTACGTACTTCCACGCCCTCTGCGCTGGCGTTGGCCTGCACAGCCTCGGCATGCACCCAGCGCACGCTGGGGTAATCCAGCAGCTGCTGGCGCGCGGTCTTCAGCAGCTCGGCGCCGCTGATGCCATCCAGCCCTGGCACCCCGTGCGAATGGCTGGCGAAGCGGTTGCGCGGCGAGCCGGCGTCGATGACGGTGACCGGCCGCCGGGCGCGGGCCAGGATCAGGCCGGCGGCAATGCCGGCGTAGCTGCCGCCGACGATGAGCACATCAGGATTCATGAGGACCTTCCAGGGAACGGTGATGGGCGAGATGGCGGGCGAAGTCGGCGCCGAGCTGGTCCAGCGTGGTCGCCCGCAGGCGCGCCTCCAGCAACCGCTGTGCCTCGCGTGCTCCCTCCAGCAGCGCGCTGTTGACCAGCTGCTGGATCGGGCAGCCGCCGCCGGCGTCGCGGGCGCCGACCTGCACCAGCGGTGGTGCGCCCACGGCCAGGTAGATGTCATGCAGGGTGATCGTTGCAGCGTCGCGGGCCAGCTGGCTGCCACCGCCATGACCGCGGGTGCTGCGTACCAGGCCGGCCTTGTGCAGCTGCGCCAGCAGACGGCGGATCACCACCGGATGGGTCGGCAGGCAGGACGCCAGCTGCCCGGACGTGCGCGGGCCATCCTGGCCGACCAGATGCGCCATCACGTGCAGGGCGTCAGAGAGCGGGTTCGCGGATTTCATGTAACTACATTAGTTACATTTATATCCCCTGTCCAGGGTCCGTATTTGTTCCATATGGACACATTTGTCCTATGAAACACTTCCTTCACATCACTAAACGAAACGCTAATGTGATGTTCGTCGCACTTCAGCGGAAGCGTAGCGGGTCGATACCGCATTGCCCCTTCCCGAGAGTGCTTCCCGATGAATGCGTCTGTCCGTGCTCCGCGCCTGCAGTCCAAGCTGCTCGGCGCGGTTTCTGTTGGCTTGGCCGTGGTCCTGCTGTGCGCGCTGGCAGGCCTGGCCTCCGCCTGGTTGAAGTTGTCCACCGAGGTCCCGCCCGAAGTCGCGCACAGCCGCGATGCCGAACGCCTGCAGCGTGAGTTCCGTGGCCAGGTGCAGGAATGGAAGAACGTGCTGCTGCGCGGGCACGACGATGCGCTGCGCCAACGCCACCTGGATGGCTTCGACAGCGAAGGCCGCCTGGTCGGGCAACTGGCCAAGGGTCTGGCCACCAGCCCGGACCCGCGCACGCGTGAGCTGGCGCAGGCGTTCGTTGGCCTGCACGCGCAGCTGCAGCAGGACTATCACGCGGCGCTGCAGGCATTTGCCGCGGCCGGCTACGATCCCGCGGCCGGCGACAACCTGGTGCGCGGCAAGGATCGCCCGGTGGCGATGGCTCTGGATGCGCTGAGCACGCACGCCACGCAGGTGGCTGAAGCGGCGCTGGCGGCACGTTCGCAGCAGGCCCGGCAGACCCTGCTGCTGTGCGCGGCGCTGACCGTGCTGGCCGCCGTGCTGCTGCTGATCGGTCTGGCCTGGTGGCTGCGGCGTGCGGTGGTGCAGCCGGTGCTGGCAGTGGAAGCAGCGGCGCGCGCGGTGGCCGCCGGTGACCTGCAGCACGCAGTACAGGTGCGCAGCCGCGACGAGATCGGTCGCCTCGCGCAGGCCATGCAGGCGGTGCAATCCACGCTGCGCAGCGTGCTGGATGCACAGGCCGCGATGGCGCAGGCGCACGAAGCCGGCACCATCAGCCATCGCATGGACGCCGCTGCCTTCCCCGGCGCGTTCGGCACCATGGTGGCCGACTGCAACGCACTGGTCGATGCGCACATCCGGGTGAAGATGCGCGCGATCTCGATCATGGGCCGCTACGCGGTCGGCGACCTCAGCCAGGACATGGAACGCCTGCCCGGCGAGAAGGCCGTGATCACCGAAGCGCTGGACATGGCCAAACACAACCTCGGCCTGATCAATGGCGAGATCCGCCGCCTGGCCGAAGCTGCCGGCGCGGGAGACTTCAGCCAGCGCGGCGACAGTGCCCGCTTCGAGCATGATTTCCGTGCAATGGTCGAAGGCCTGAACCGCCTGATGCAGACTACCGAACTGAACCTCGGCGAAGTCTCGACGATGCTGCGCGCCATCGCCGATGGTCGTCTCGGCGCACGCATGCACGGTGATTTCCAGGGGGTGTTCGCCCGTATCGCCGGCGATGCCAATACCACCGCCACGCAGCTGGCCACCATCGTCACCGACATCAAGCACGCCTCCGGCAACATCCACACCGCCGCCGCGGAGATCGCCGCCGGCAACAATGACCTGTCGCGCCGCACCGAGCAGCAGGCGGCCAACCTGGAGGAGACCGCGGCATCGATGGAGGAGCTGACCTCCACCGTGCGCCAGAACGCCGAACATGCGCGCCAGGCCAACCAGCTGGCGATCGGCGCCCATACGGTCGCCTCGCACGGTGGCAGCGTGGTCGGCCAGGTGGTGGCGACGATGGGCGCGATCGAGACCTCGTCGCGGCAGATCGCCGAGATCATCAGCGTGATCGATGGCATCGCGTTCCAGACCAACATCCTGGCGCTGAATGCCGCGGTGGAAGCGGCACGCGCCGGCGAACAGGGCCGCGGCTTCGCGGTGGTCGCCAGCGAAGTGCGTACGCTGGCGCAGCGCTCGGCGGCAGCCGCGAAGGAGATCAAGTCACTGATCGAAGCCTCGGTGGAACAGGTTGGCCATGGCGCACAGCGCGTGCGCGAGGCAGGCGACACCATGGCCGAGATCGTTGCATCGGTGCAGCGCGTGACCGACATCATGGCCGAGATCTCCGCGGCCTCGCAGGAGCAGAGCGCGGGCATCGAACAGGTCAGCCAGACCGTGATCCAGATGGACGGCACGACCCAGCAGAACGCCGCGCTGGTGGAAGAAGCCAGCGCCGCCGCGCGCAGCCTGGAGCAGCAGGCCAACCGCCTGATCGATGCGGTGGATGTGTTCGACCTGTCGACCACAGCGGCGGCGAAGGGCGGGCTGGCACGCGCGGCTTGATTGATCCGGTTGCCGGCCAGCGGCCGGCACTACCGTGGAGCGCAGACAGGGGGAGTGCCGGCCGCTGGCCGGCCGCGTCCAACGCTGCACGGGTGGCGGCATGAACAGTGCGGACCAACGGTCCGCACCCACCACTACCTGCCGTCGTACACGTCGATGCAATGCACCGTTGCCGGCATGCACACGGCCGCTGGCCTACCCTTTCGTGGACATTCCCGCCTCCCTCCCCCTCTGCTGGAGCCCCCATGACTGTCCCCGCCTTCGGTCTCGGCACCTTCCGCCTGAAAGACCAGACCGTGATCGACTCCGTGCGCAACGCGCTGGCGGTCGGCTACCGCGCCATCGATACCGCGCAGATCTACGGCAACGAAGCCGAGGTCGGCCAGGCCATCGCCGATTCCGGCGTGCCGCGCGACGACATCTACCTGACCACCAAGGTCTGGATCACCGCGTTCAAGCGCGATGCGCTGCTGGCCAGCCTGCGCACCAGCCTGGAAAAGCTGCGAACCGAGTACGTCGACCTGGCGCTGATCCACTGGCCATCGCCGAACGACAAGGTCGACGTGCCGATGGAGGAGTACCTGGCCGCACTGGCTGAAGCCAAGGCGCAGGGCCTGACCCGCGAGATCGGCATCTCCAACTTCACCATCGCGCAGACCCGCAAGGCGATCGGCATCCTCGGCGCCGGTGCCATTGCCACCAACCAGATCGAAATCCACCCCTACCTGCAGAATCGCCTGCTGGTGAAGTTCCTGCAGGACAACGGCATCCACATCACCGCCTACATGAGCCTGGCCTACGGCGAGGTGATCAAGGACCCGGTGATCCAGGCCATTGCCGGACGCCACCAGGCCACGCCGGCGCAGGTCGCGCTGGCCTGGGCGCTGCAGCAGGGTTTCTCGGTCATTCCGTCCTCGACCAAGCGCGAGAACCTGGCGAGCAACCTGGAAGCGGCAGCGATCCGCCTGACCGACGAAGACATGGCACAGATCGCCAAGCTCGACCGCGGCCATCGCCTGGCCAACCCGGAAGGCATCGCCCCGGCCTGGGATTGAGGCAGTGGTGCTGTAGAGCCGAGCGCACGCTCGGCTGCTGCCTCCCCGGAGCCGAGCATGGCTCGGCTCTACAGGTAGGTGCCGACCTTGGTCGGCACTGAGCCCTGATCGATCGTTGGAACACCGTGCCGACCAAGGTCGGCACCTACGAGAGGGTGGGGATCATCCCCTGCCCTGCAGCAACCACCCACGCATCGCCGCACTGACCTCGTCCGGTTTCTCCATCGGTGCCAGGTGCCCGCAGTCAGGCACCACCACCAGCTGCGAGTGCGGCACCATCGCGTGCATTTCCTCGCTCACCGCCAGCGGCGTGATGCGATCGTTCGCGCCGCACACGATCAGCAGCGGATCGCGGTAGCCGGCCAGCACATCATGGCCATCGCGGCGTTCCAGCGCGCTCTGGCGCAGGAACACGTCCGCGCCCAGGCGGGCGGTCATGTCGCGCACGCGCTGCACCAGCACGTAGTCATCCAGCCGCGACGCATCGATGTAGCTGCGCATCAGCACATCGCCGAAGCCGTGGAACTTCCCCGGCAGGCGCACGCTGGCACGTTGGCTGCGGCGCTGCTCGGCACGTTCCGGTGAATCGGCGTGGATCGAGGTATCGATCAGCGCCAGCTGCAGCACGCGCTCCGGCGCAATGCGCAGGATCTGCTGGGCGACGAAGCCGCCCAATGAGAAACCGGCCAGCGCAAAGCGCTCCGGTGCCTGTGCGAGCACGTCCTCGGCCACCGCCTGCAGGGTCTCGCCACGGGTCTGGTCGCCTACTGTGCAGTCGGCGATGTCGGCCAGGTCGGCCAGCTGCGCGCGCCACAGCTCGGCATCGTTGAGCAGGCCGGGCAGCAGCAGCAGGGGAATACGGTCGGTCATGGGGGTATTGTCGCGCCAGCACGGTGACGGAACCATGCCGCAACAGGCGGTTGCGTTGTAGAGTCGCGCCATGCTCGACTGCTGCACGGCCCGTCGAGCATGGCTCGACTCTCAGAAGGCAGCGATACGGACGCGACCATGGCAGACCCCTACAACAGCGGTACCCCCACCCCACCCGCGCTCCGCTTCGATGATGCGCTGGTCACCACCGCCTTCGAGCTGCCTGGGCACCGCGTCGTGCGCAACCTCGGTGTGGTGCGCGGCATCACCGTGCGCTCGCGCTCGATCGTCGGCAACTTCCTCGGCGGTATCCAGACGCTCTTCGGTGGCAACATCACCATCTATACCGAACTGTGCGAACAGGCCCGCGAGGAAACCTACCGCGACATGGTCAAGCATGCGCGGCAGCTGGGTGCCAACGCGATTATCGGCATGCGCTACGACGCCACCGATGTGATGACCGGGCTTACCGAAGTGCTGTGCTATGGCACGGCGGTGGTGGTGGAGCCGATGCGTTGAAGCTATAGAGCCGAGCCCATGCCCGGCTCAGGCGTGCCCGTGTGATGCAAGGCAGCCGAGCATAGGCTCGGCTCTACAGGAATCAGGCCACCGGCGGGACGTCGGGCACCTCGACCTGCTGCACCGGCAGGGTCACCATCATCACCGTCGGGTCGTCCGGGTCCAGCTTCGTCTTGAAGCCCAGGCTCTGGCACATCGCCAGCATGGTGCTGTTCTCGCGCAGCACCTGGCCTTCGACCACGTCCAGCCCCAGCCACTTGGCGTACTCGATCATGATCGCCATCAGCCGCCAGCCGATGCCGTGGCCCTTCAGATCCGAGCGGATCAGGATGCCGTACTCGCCACGGTGGTAATCGGCATCGGCGTGCAGGCGCACCGCGCCCAGCATCTCGCCGCTGCGCGGTTCGATCGCCACCAGCGCAATCGAGCGCGCGTAGTCGAGCTGGGTCAGGCGCGCGATGAACTCGTGGCTGAAGTGCTTCACCGACTGGAAGAAGCGCAGGCGCAGGTCCTCGTCGCTGACGCGGGCGAAGAACGCACGGAACAGCGCGTCGTCCTCCGGCCGCACCGGGCGCACGAAGGCACGGCCGCCATCGGACAGTTCGATGGTGCGCTCCCACTCCTTCGGGTACGGGAACACCGAGAAACGTGGATGGCCGCGGCCCTTGTGCAGGATGCGCGACGGCGCCACCGCCACGCGGGCGTCGAGGGCGAGGATGCCCTTGCCGTCGACCAGCAACGGGTTGATGTCCAGCGTACGCACTTCGGGAATGTCGGCGGCCAGTTGTGCCAGCTTTACCAGCGCCAGCGCCAGTGCGCGCTCGTCAGCCGCCGGCACGTCACCGTAGGCCTTGAGGATGCGCGAGGCGCGGGTCTGGCCAATCAGCTCGTGGGCCAGGCGCAGGTCCAGCGGCGGCAGCGCCAGCGCCTTGTCGTTGATCACTTCGACGGCAGTGCCGCCGCGACCGACCACGATCACCGGGCCGAACGTCGCATCATCGGCGATGCCGACAATCAACTCGCGCGCCTTCGGACGCACGATGGTCGGCTGCACCAGCAGGCCGTCGATACGCGCATCCGGCCGCAGCTGGCGTGCGCGCGACAGGATCGCGTTGGCCGCGCTCTGCACCGCCGGCAGCGTGGACAGGTTCAGGCGCACACCATCCACTTCCGACTTGTGCGGAATATCCGGCGAGAGAATCTTCAGCGCGACCGTGGCACCGCGTTCCAGCAGCGGCTGCGCCAGGTCCATCGCCTCGTGCGCATCACGCGCATGCATCACCGGCGCGGAGGGAATGCCGTAGGCCTTGAGCAGTTCATGCGTAGCCAGCGGGTCCAGCCACTGCTGGCCGTTGGCCAGCGCGGCATCGACCAGTGCGCGCGCGGCGGCCGTGTCGACGCTGAAGTCCTGCGGCAGGCTGGGCGGCGTTTCCATCAACGCGTTCTGCGCTTCGCGGTAGCGCACCAGATGCTGGAAGCCACGTACGGCTTCGGCCTCGGTCGGATAGGTCGGCACCCGCGCCGCGTTGAGCGTGGCGGTGGCCTGGTCGTCGTTGCCCAGCCACACCGCGAACACCGGCTTGTCGCGGTGGTGGCGCGGGCGCAGGCCGAGCGTGCGGGTGAGTGCCTGCGCGGCGTCCGCCGATGAGGTGAACGCGGTCGGCACGTTGACCACCATCACCGCGTCGTTCTCGTTGTCGGCCAGCAGCGCTTCGATGGCCGCGGCATAGCGGTCACCATCGGCGTCGACCACGATGTCGACCGGATTGCTGCGCGACCAGCCCTGTGGCAATACCGCATCGAGCTTCTGCACCGTGCTGTCGGACAGGGTGGCCAGCGTGCCACGCAGCGCGATCAGCTGGTCCACGGCAAGGCGGCCGACGCCGCCACCATTGCTGAGAATGGCCAGGCGGCGGCCAGGGAAGGTGCCCAGCCGCCCCAGTGATTCGGCGGCGGTGAACAGCTCGTCCAGCGCACCGACGCGCAGCAGGCCGGCGCGGTTGAAGGCCGCACCGTACACATCATCGGCGCGGGCCAGGGCCTGCACATGGGTATCGCGGCTGCCCGGCTGCACGCGCTCGGCGCGGCCGGACTTCACCACCACCACCGGCTTGGCGCGGGCGGCGGCACGCGCGGCCGACATGAACTTGCGCGCGTCCTTGATCTGCTCGACGTAGAGCAGGATGGCGCGGGTACGGTAGTCGGTGGCGAAGTAGTCGAGCAGGTCGCCGAAGTCGACGTCCATCGTATCGCCCAGCGAGACCACGGCGGAGAACCCGACCGAGCGCGCCACGCCCCATTCCACCAGCGCGGCGGCAATGGCCGAGGATTCGGAGATCAGCGCGAGGTCGCCGGCCTGCGGAAAATGTGCGGCGATGCTGGCATTGAGCCGCGCGTGCGGCGCGATCACGCCCAGGCAATGCGGCCCGAGGATGCGCAGGCCATGCTTGCGCGCCACCGCCTCCACCTGTGCAGACAACGAACCGGGGCCTTCGCCCAGGTGCGCGGTGAGGATGATCGCCGCCTGCACGCCACGTTCGGCGGCAGTGCGCACCACCTGCGGCACGATCGCCGCTGGTGCGGTGATCACCACCAGGTCGGGCACCCAGTCCAGGTCCTTCAGCCGCTTGACCGTGCGGATGCCATCGATCTCGGCATGCCGCGGATTGATCCACGCCACCTTGCCGGGGAAGCCGGTGCCACGCAGGTTGCGCATCACCGCGCGCCCGGCCGAACGCTCGCGCGGGCTGCCGCCGATCACCGCGAGCGACTGCGGACGGAACACGGACTGCAGGTGGTAGGTACTCATGCGCCTACGGTACCCAAATTCCGTGGCGATGGGGTCGGAGGCGGGGTCGGACCCCTTTTCGCAGGAAAGGGCTCTGATCCCCTGCTGCGGATATCCGGGGTCAGAGCCCTTCGCTGCGCGAAGGGATCCGACCCCGGTGTGCACGTTTTGTTACAGCAGCGTGCCGTGCAGGATCATCGCGGCGATGCTGAAGTAGATCACCAGGCCGGTCACATCCACCAGGGTGGCCACGAACGGGGCCGAGGCGCTGGCCGGGTCGAAGCCGAGCCGCTTCAGGATGAAGGGCAGCATCGAGCCGGACAGCGAACCGAAGGTGACGATGCCCACCAGCGCGGCGCCGATGGTGATCGCCAGCAGGATCCAGTGCTCGCCGTAGTCGTGCAGGCCGCCCAGCTGCCAGATCACGATGCGCACGATGGCCAGGCAGCCGAGGATGGCGCCCAGCACCATGCCGGTCGGCACTTCGCGCAGGGCCACCTTCCACCAGTCGCGCAGGCGCAGTTCGCGCAGTGCCAGGCTGCGGATCAGCAGCGAGGTGGCCTGCGAGCCGGAATTGCCACCCGAACTCATGATCAATGGGATGAACAGGGTCAGCACCACCGCGCGCGCCAGTTCGTCCTCGTAGTGCTGCATCGCGCTGGCCGTCAGCATCTCGCCCAGGAACAGCACGCTCAGCCAGCCGGCGCGCTTGCGCAGCATCTCGAAGAAGCCGATCTGCATGTACGGCTTGTCCAGCGCTTCCATGCCGCCGAACTTGTGCGCGTCCTCGGTGGATTCCTCGATCAGCGCATCGAGCACGTCGTCCACGGTGACGATGCCGAGCATCTGCTGCTGCGCGTCGACCACCGGAATCGCCAGCAGGTCGTGGCGGCGGATCAGCCGTGCCACCTCTTCCTGGTCCATCAGCGCATCCACTGTTACCGGCGGATTGACCTGGGCCACGTCCAGGATCGATTCCTCGGGCAGGCCGGTGATCAGCCGGCGCATGGTCACCACCTGCTGCAGCTGCTGGCTGGCCGGCACCAGCACGTAGATCGCGTACACCGTCTCGCGGGTGCGCTCGACCTGGCGGATGTGCTGCAGGGTCTGCGCCACGGTCCAGCTGGCGGGCACCGCCACGTACTCGGTGGTCATCAGTGCGCCGGCGGTGTTCGGCGGGTAGCTGAGCAGCTTCTGGATGACCTGGCGGGCGTCGGTGCCCAGCAGCGGGATCAACCGCGCGCGCTCTTCCTCATCCAGCTCGTGGACGATGTCGGTGGCGCGGTCGTCGGCCATCAGGCCAAGCAGCGCCGCAGCCCGCGCGGGTGGCAGCGCGGCCACCAGCTCACCGCTGCGGTGCAGCTCCGGCGCTTCGAGCATCTTCACTGCACGCGGCAACGGCAGCGCAGCCAGCGTTTCCGCGGCGCGGGTCAGGTCCAGCGTGTTGAGGAATTCCACCGCGTCGGCGGTGTTGTAGTTCGCCAGCGGTGCGGCCAGTGCGGCGGCATCGGCCACCGGGCGCAGCAATTGCTTCTGGTTCATCGGTTTTGCCTTGTGGGGATGCGACCTCGCGCAACGCCAACGCAGGCAAACCGTCCCGGTGTCAGGCGGTGGCCATCGCTGGCGTCGAACGAGGTCGACTTCTACTGTCGCTGGACATGGGTTGGGGACTCCGGGATGCGTATGCCAACGGACGCGCCGCCAGCGGCGGGCAGTCTGGACCCGTGGGCCATGCAGGTCAACCTGGGCGCCCCGCGCTGGGTGGCCGCCCGGCCGGTTGTTCTCGTGCATACACAGGCCGGCGCGCATAATGTCGTGGTGGCGCTCGCCACGCCCTCCCCCATCCGAACGGACGCACAGCGGGCTCCCCCGATGACCAGGTATTCCCATGCATAGCGGTGGTCTGGAACTGGCCCTGGTGCTGCTGCTGGCGGCGGTCATCGCCGTGCCGGTGTTCAAGAAGTTCGGCTTCGGCGCGGTACTGGGCTACCTGGCGGCCGGCGTGGTGCTGGGCCCGGACGGGCTGGGCTTCGTGCAGGACGCCGACCGCATCCTCGGTGCCGCCGAGATCGGTGTGGTGATGCTGCTGTTCGTGATCGGCCTGGAGCTGTCACCGGCACGCCTGAAGGTGATGCGGCGCTCGGTGTTCGGCGCCGGCGCGGCGCAGGTGGCGTTGTCCGGGCTGGTGCTGGGCGGCCTGCTGCTGCTCGATCACTTCCAGTGGAAGAGCGCGCTGGTGGTCGGCGTGGCGCTGGCGCTGTCATCCACCGCGGTCGGCCTGCAGCTGCTGTCCGAGCACAAGGCGATCAACAGCGACCATGGCCGGCTCGGGTTCGCCATCCTGCTGTTCCAGGACCTGATCGCGATCCCGCTGCTGGCGGCCATCCCGCTGCTGGGCGGAGTGAAGAACGAGACCCTGCGCTGGGAAGATGCGGCCGTGGCGCTGGGTGCGCTGGCGGTGGTGATCCTGTGCGGACGACCGGTGCTGCGCAAGGTGTTCAGCATCATTGCGCGCACCCGCAGCCCGGAAGTATTCACTGCCACCGCCCTGCTGGTGGTGCTGGGCACCGCCTGGTTCATGCAGGAAGCCGGCCTCAGCCCCAGCCTCGGCGCGTTCCTGGCCGGCGTGCTGCTGTCCGATTCGGAGTTCCGGCATGAGCTGGAAGCGCAGATCGAACCGTTCAAGGGGCTGCTGCTGGGCCTGTTCTTCATCGCAGTGGGCATGGGCATCGACCTGGACCGCATCGCCGCCGAGCCGTGGCTGATCGCCGCGGGTGTCGGCATCCTGCTGGTGGTCAAGTTCAGCCTGCTCTACGCGGTTGGACGTGTCGCCCGGCTCAGCTCGCGGCAATCGCTGCTGCTGGGCAGCGTGCTGTGGCTGGGCGGCGAGTTTGCCTTCGTGGTATTCAACGAGGCACAGCGCGCGCACCTGCTGGGCAACGCCAACCACGACCGGCTGGTGGCGATCGTCGGCCTGTCGATGGCGATCACGCCGCTGCTGATGATCGCGCTGCTCAAGCTGCTCGGCCAGGAAAAAGCCGCACCACGCGCGGCGGCCGAGGCCGACAAGGTGGCGCCGGACAACCGGCCCAAGGTGCTGATCGCCGGCATGGGGCGCTTCGGCCAGGTGATCGCGCGCCTGCTGACCGCGCAGAAGGTGCCGTTCGTGGCGCTGGAGGCGAACCCGGACACCGTTGCCGACCTGCGCCGCTTCGGCAACCAGCTGTACTACGGCGATCCGACCCGGCCGGAGATGCTGCGTGCGGCGGGGGGCGAGCACATCGATGTGTTCGTGATCACCGTGGATGACCCGGAGACCAACCTGCGCGCGGTACGCATGGTGCGCCGGCTGTACCCGGACGCGACGGTGCTGGCGCGTGCACGCAACCGCCAGCATGCGTGGCGCCTGATGGACATGTCGGCCGAGCCGTTCCGCGAAGTGTTCGGCACCAGCCTTGAGATGAGCGGGCGCGTGCTGACCGCGCTGGGCGTGGCGCCGGACGTGGCCGAACGCCATGTGCAGCGCTTCCGCGAGCACGATGAGCAGCTGCTGCGCGACCAGTATCTGGTGTACGACGACGAGGCAGCGGTGATCCAGACCTCGCGCGACGCACGCAACGACCTGATGCATCTGTTCGAGGCCGACGCGGAAAGCGACAGCAAGTAGGCGTGCCGACCAACGGTCGGCACCCACCGGGGGCAGGATCGGCATCCACCGGGGGGCAGGATTGGCACCGACCCGATCGATGGCGGACCCGGTAGTGCCGGCCGCTGGCCGGCAGCCTCGGTATCCCGGAGGTCTCAGCAGGTTGCCGGCCAGCGGCCGGCACTACCCACTGCGGATTCCGATCCCGGTGCTCAACCGTTGTCGCGCAGGAACCGCGCCATCGACGAAACGCCCGGCACGCGCGGTTCGAACTCTCCAGCGACGTCGATGAAGCCGCGCATCACCGCGATCTCGCGCGGGCTGCGGTTGAGGCTGTCGCGCACTTCCGGATCGGCACCGGCGCGCAACAGGCGCTGCACCAGCAGCGGCAGTCCATGCAGGGCGGCCAGATGCAGCGGGCCGAAGCCGCGCGGATCGCGCACGTCCAGGCTGACGTCCTCATCCAGCAGGCGCTCCACCGCCGCCATCACCACCTGCTCGTCGCAGGCGGTACCCGGCTCGGCGCGTGCGCCCAGCAGCAGCAGCAGCGGCGTGACCGAACCGGCGGCGGCCTGGTCCGGCTCGGCGCCCGCCAACAGCAGGGTGTCGAGCAGGGCCAGCAGGCGCGAGCGGTCGCGGGCACTGAAACCGTACAGCGCGGCACAGTGCAGCGGGCCCAGCTGCTGCGCGTCACCGGCATGCACGTCGGCACCGGCAGTGAGCAGGCGCGCGACGATGTCCGGCAGGCCCAGCGCCGAGGCCAGCATCAGCACGGTCACCCCGCCCGGCAGGCGATGTTCCAGCTTGGCGCCGGCATCGAGCAGGGCCGAAACGATGTCGACCTGGCGCATGCTGACCGCCGCCGACAGCGGCGTCGCACCGCTTGCAGCGGCGTGCTGCGGATCGGCACCGCGCGCCAGCAGCAGGTCGGTCACGGCCAGGTGGCCACCACCGGCCGCACGCAGCAGCGCGGTGCAGCCCTGTGCGTCGACCGCGTCGACGGCAAATCCCAGATCGATCAGGCGGCGCACGGCGTCTACATCACCGGCCATCGCAGCGGCCGGCAGATCGGCCTCGCGCAGGGTACGGCGCGGCAGCGGCCACACCCGCCAGTCCAGCCAGTCGGCCAGGTCACGGCGACCGATCGACAGCGCCACGCCCAGTGGCGTCTGACCGTCGGCGGCACGTGCTTCCGGCGAGGCACCGTGCTGCACCAGCAGCTTCAGCGCGCCTTCGCGGGCCAGGGCGGTGGCCAGATGCAGTGCGGTCATGCCATGGCTGTCGCGCGCTTCGCGATCGACACCGGCCTTGAGCAGGGCCTGCTGCAGGCGCAGCCAGCCCAGGCGTACCGCCAGCGACAGCGGTGGGTCACCGGCCGGCGAAGCGGCGAACGGATCGGCGCCACGCTCCAGCAATTCCAGCGCCAGTTGTTCCAGGCCGCGGGCGGCCTGGTCGTGCTGTGCGCAGGCGGCCAGGAAGCGTGCCAGCCCACCGCGCCCGGCCGGCGACAGGCCGCGCTGCAGCATGACCTGCAGCGCCGGCACCGCGTCGATGCCGCGCGACAGCAGCGCGAACATCGGCGTATCGGCGCAGGCGTCGCGCACATAGGGATCGGCACCGTGGGCCAGCAGCCAATCGACCGCGCGCGGCTCCAGGGCCAGCTCCGGATCGAGCAGCAGGCCGCCCAGTTCTTCCGGCTGGCACAGCCTGGCCAGCGCGGCCATGCCATCGGTGTTGCCGAAGCCCAGCGCTTCGCGCAGCAGGGTCAGCGGCGGACGGTCCGGCAACAGGCCGCTGGCGCTGGCCGCTTCACCGCGCTCGGCCAGGCCATCACTGACGGCTGCCGGCAGCGGATAGGACGGGTCCAGCAAGGCCACGATCGCCCAGCGGCCCGCTTCGGCCGCATAGTCCACCGCGCGGCGGCCAACCGGGTCGGTGGCGTCGGCGGCGATGCCCAGTTCCACCAGGCGCTTGATCAGCAGCGGCGAGACATCCTCGGCCATCACTGCCAGCTGCACCGCATTGCGGCCTTCGCCGTCCACCGCGACCAGGTCCGGCTTGTGCGGCAGCAGGTGCTCGACCACGGCTGCACGGCCGGCACGGGCGGCTTCCAGCCACGGCGTGCGGCCCAGTGCATCGCGCGCTTCCAGGTTGGCGCCGGCGCCCAGCAGCACGCCGATGATCTCCACGTGGCCGGCCAGCGCTGCCTCGTGCAGCGCGCTGCGGCGCTGGCGATCACGCGCGTCGGCGCGTGCCTTGTGCTTGAGCAGCAGCTGCACGCCGGCCGGATCGTCGTCCTCGGTGGCGGCGGCGGCCAGCAGTACCGGGGTGCCGTCGGCCGGTTCGCTGCGTGCACCGCGCTCGAGCAGGAAGCGGGCCAGGCGCCAGTTGCCGACCTGGCAGGCCACCGCCAGCGGCGACCAGCCCTCGCGGTTCAGCGCATCGACTTCGGCAGCGGCATCGCGCAGCAGCGCGGCAACGCCCGGGTCGGAACTGCGTGCGGCATGGTGCAGCGGGGTGTTGCCATCGCTGTCGGTGGCACGCGAATCGGCACCGTTGGCGAGCAGGGTCATCACCGCTTCGGGGCGGCCATGCCAGCTGTCACGGGTGGCGGCCAGCAGCGGGGTCATGCCCCGGTGCGGCGCGTTCACATCAACGCCGCGGGCAATCAGCTCGCGCAGCAGGCGCAGGTCCGGCAGCACCGCCGCCAGCACCGCCAGGCTGCGCTGGTCACGCCAGTTCGGGTCCGGCAGCGCATACGGATCAGCACCGGCCTGCAGCAGCTGCAGGCCACGGTCGACGCGGCCCTGGCGCGCGGCCTCATACAGGGCCGGTGTCAGTTCCTGCGGCGCCATCGCCTCCAGCGGCGCGGTTTCGGCCGCAGCGGGGAACATCGGTTCCTGTTCGCTGCTGGCAGCGGCGAACGGGCTGGGGCGCAGCGACACCAGCGGCGCGGGCGCGACCCGCTGCAGCAGCAGGTGCAGCGCCGGCGACAGCAGCACGACCGCCAGTGCGGCGGGCCAGCGTGCGCCGTCCGGCAACAGGCCCGGCCAGGCCGGCAGCACCACCAGTGCGGCCAAGGCGATCACCAGCGCCGCCACGCCAAGACCACGCCAGGCGGTCAGGTCGCGGCCGGCCAGCGCCTGCCAGTGCTGGGCCAGGCTGCCATCCAGGCGTTCGACATCGTTCCACAGCGGCCAGGTGCGCCAGGCCGCCAGCAGGCCGGCACTGACCAGCACGCTCAGGCCCAGCACCGCCGCCAGGCTGCCGCTGTCACGCAGGGCCGCCAGCGGCCAGGCCAGCAGCAGCGCCAGCAGCAGTGGCGCGGCAGCCCACAGCGCCAGCAGTGCGGGCAGGTCCTGGCGTGCGACCACCTTCAGCGGCAGCAGCGCACGGCTGCGACGCCACCACGACACGCCCAGCGCGAACGCCGGCTGCGCCAGTGCGGCAAGGATGGCACCCGGCACACCGCCCACCGCAGCGCCCAACGCCAGCATGGCACCCACGGCGAAGGCGATCGACAGGGCACGCGGACGGGAGGTGTCAGTCATAGTGTCGCGGCATCAGGCTGGCCACCGACGGCGGTACCTGCAGGTAGAACCCGCGTTCGCTCATTTCGCTGCGGACCTTTTCAGGATCGGCCTGGGCCAGGCGGCGCTGGGCATCCAGGGCCACCTCCAGGACGAAGGCGAGCGTCCCCAGCGAGGTGAGCAGCGGCGCGGGCAGCGCGCTGAAATCATCGCGTCGGGGAACGTAGACGTAGGTGTCCGGCTTGAGTTGGCTTTTATAGACGTAGGCGTGCATGTCCGCGGGACGATAACCCGGGAAGAGCCATGATTGTGTCGGAAAGCCGACACCGGGGAAAGCCGTCAGCCGACGATGGCGGCGCGATCGGCGGCGTTTCCCTTGCGAGGTTCAGCAATGTGGCGGCGACGTTCAGCCAACGCCGCCGCCACGCGGGCGCTTACTTGACCTTGGCGTAGGTGCCCTTCAGCGCGACACCGGCGAGGATGGTGCCGGCGTAGCACTCGTAATTGGTGCTGCTCTTGAACTCGTTCTTCTTGTAGTAGCTGACGATGTCGACCACGGCGTTGGCGCCGCGCGACCTGGCGCCGTCCTGCAGCGCGCGCAGCGCCGACAGCGCGACCCAGCGGCAGGCCTCGGCATCGCTCTTGTTGGCGGCGTTGGTCTTCTTGTTGGTCACGTCTTCACCCAGGCGCTGCTGCACGCTGACCGGCTGGCCGGCCAGGTAGAAGCGCACGCTGCCGTCGATGCCGGCGTCCTTGGCAGCCTGCGAGCTGACCAGCTCCTGCAGGGACTGCTCGACGCGGGTATCGCGGGCAGAGGCGGTGGAGGTCAGGGCCAGCAGCGCGGTGGCAGTGGCGATCATGAGAGTGCGGCGCATCGAAACTTCTCCTTGTCAGGGGTGCGGGTGGATGGCGGAAACAGTGCGGTGGGGCGGTGGATCACTCGCTCCAGCGGCGGAACACCAGTGAGGTGTTGATGCCGCCGAAGGCGAAGTTGTTGCTCATCACGTACTCGGCCTGCAGTTCGCGGCCCTGCCCGGTGATGAAGTCGAGCTGGCCACAGCGCGGGTCGACCTCGGCCAGGTTCAGGGTCGGCGCGAACCAGCCGGCGCGCATCATCTGGATGCTCAGCCAGGCCTCGAACGCGCCACAGGCACCCAGCATGTGGCCGACATAGCTCTTCAGCGAGCTGATCGGCACGCGGTTGCCGAACACCTGCGCGGTCGCCTGGGTTTCGGCGATGTCACCGTGGTCGGTGGCGGTGCCGTGGGCGTTGACGTAGCCGATCTGCGCCGCGTCCAGGCCGGCATCCTCCAGCGCCAGGCGCATGGCCTGGGCCATGGTGTCGGCGCTGGGCTGGGTGACGTGCTGGCCATCGCTGTTGGTGCCGTAGCCGACCACCTCGGCAAGGATGGTGGCGCCGCGCGCCTGCGCGTGCTCCAGGTCTTCCAGGATCAGCGTGCAGGCGCCCTCGCCCAGCACCAGGCCATCACGGCCGGCATCGAACGGGCGCGGGGTGGTCTGCGGCGCATCGTTGCGCACGCTGGTGGCGAACAGGGTGTCGAACACCGCCGCTGCGGTGGCATCGAGCTGCTCGGCACCGCCGGCCACCATCACCGTCTGCTTGCCACTGCGGATCGCTTCATAGGCCGCACCCACGCCCTGGCTGCCGGAGGTGCAGGCACTGGAGGTGGTGTACACGCGCCCGGACAGGCCGAAGAACACGCCGATGTTGACCGGCGCGGTGTGGCTCATCATCTTCAGGTAGGTGGTGGCACTGATGCCATCGGTGGTGAACTCGTTGAGCATGCGCCCGAATTCACCGGTGGCCTCGTGGCTGCCCGAGGACGAGCCGTAGGCCACGCCGGTACGACCGCTGCGCAGCACCGGATGCTCGTGCAGGCCGGCTTCACGCAGTGCCACCTCAGTGGCGCGCACCGACATGATCGCGACCTTGCCCATCGAGCGGGTGGTCTTGCGGTTGTAGTTCGGCGGCAGCTCGAAATCCTGCGCCGGCGCGGCCAGCTTGGTGTTCAGCCCGGCATAGACATCCCACTCGGGCATCGCACGCACCGCATTGCGGCAGCTGCGCAGGTGTGCCTCGATGGTCGGCCAGTCGTGGCCGAGCGGACTGATGGCGGCGGCACCGGTGACCACCACGCGACGATCGGCGGCCATCAGATCATGCCTCCGTTCACCGAGATCACCTGGCGGGTGATGTAGCCGGCCGGCTCGGACAGCAGGAACGCCACCGTGGCCGCCACTTCGTCGGGACGACCGACGCGGCCGGCGGGAATCAGCTTGAGCGCGTGTTCAACCACTTCATCGTTGAGCATTTCGGTCTCGATCAGGCCCGGGGCCACGCAGTTGACGGTGATCTGGCGGCTGGCCAGTTCCAGCGCCAGGGCCTTGGTGGCACCTATGATGCCGGCCTTGGCGGCGCTGTAATTGACCTGCCCGCGGTTGCCGGCCAGTCCGGACACCGACGACAGGGTGATGATGCGGCCAGGCTTGCGCCGGCGCACCATCGGCATGATCAGCGGATGCAGTACGTTGTAGAAACCGTCCAGGTTGGTGTGGATGACCTGGTCCCAATCCTCCGCTGACAGTGCCGGGAAGGCACCGTCACGGGCGATGCCGGCGTTGCAGACCACGCCGTAGTACGCGCCGTGCGCTTCGACATCGGCCTCCAGCACAGCGCGTGCGGCCTCGCGATCAGCCACGTCGAACATCAGTACGCGGGCCTGCTGGCCCAACGCGTGGATCTCGGCCATCACGGCCTGTGCCTCATCCAGGCGGCTGCGGCAATGCACCACCACGTCGAAGCCGTCACGCGCGATGCGCAGCGCGATGGCCCGGCCGATGCCCCGGCTGGCGCCGGTCACCAGCACGCTTCGATTCCCTGTCATGCCTGTCCACTCTCCAGATAGGCCATCGCATCGGCCGGTTCGAACACCGACACGTTGGCTGTCGCCCATTCGTCCTCGCCTGCCAGGATGCGGCAGGCGAACATCCCCAATCCATTGTCACCCAACAGCTCGCAGCGCGCCTGTACGCGCAGCCGCGATCCGCTGGGAAAGCTGCTGCGCGGGCTGCTGTAGCGGCGGCTGCCAAGCAGGAAGCCCAACTGCGGCGGCTTGCCCGCCGCACGCGCACGGCAACCGGCCCAGGCCGCGATGGCCTGCGCCATGTATTCGATGCCGACCCACGCCGGCACCCGGCCCTCCTCGACGAACAGGCCCGCGTCGGGCACCACCAGTTCGGCCTCGATGGTGTCCTGGTCCCAGTGCGTGATGCGCTCCAGCAGGCACATGTCCTGGCGGTGCGGCACCACCTCTTCGATCGCGTACAGCGTGTTCATCGACGCTCCAGCGCCAGCACGGCATTGCTGCCGCCGAAGGCGAACGAATTGCTCAGCACCCGCCGCGGTGCCTGTGCCAGGCGGGTGGCCGGTGCGACCAGCGGCAGTGCCGGCAGCGCGGGGTCTGCCACGCCGTCCCACCAGTGCGGTGGCAGCTGCTGCTGCGGGTTCCCGGCCAGCACGATCCAGCACAGTGCAGCTTCGATCGCGCCTGAAGCACCCAGCGTATGGCCGGTCAGCGGCTTGGTCGAACTGGCCGGCACCTGGTTGCCCAGCACCTGCGACACCGCCAGGCTTTCCATCGCATCGTTGTGGCCGGTGGCGGTGCCATGCAGGTTCACGTAGTCCACTTCATCGGCCGCCCAGCCGGCGCGCTGCAGCGCCTGCTGCAGGGCATCGATGGCACCCAGGCCCTGCGGATCGGGGGCGGACATATGGTGCGCGTCGGCCGATTCGCCCCAGCCGGCCAGGCATACCGGGCCGGGTTCGCGGGTGAGCAGGAACAGCGCGGCACCCTCGCCGATGTTGATGCCGGCACGGTGCTGCGAGAATGGATTGCAGCGCAGGGCCGACACCGATTCCAGCGCGCTGAAGCCGGCCACGGTGAAGCGGCACAGCGAGTCCGCGCCACCTGCGATCACGGCGTCGACGATACCGGCCCGCAGCATGCGTGCAGCTGACATCAGTGCCTTGGCACTGGACGAGCAGGCGGTGGACAGGGTCCACGCCGGCCCCTGAGCGCCGCTGCGCTGGCGCACGAACTGCGCGGCAGTACCCATTTCCTGCTGGGCGTAATCGAACCCGGGCGGCCATTGGTCCTGTTCGGCATGGGTGCGCAGGGCCTGCTCGGATTCACCGATGCCCGAGGTACTGGTGCCCAGCACGACCGCCACGCGTTCGGCGCCGTGGCGGGCGATCGCGGCGGCCACCGCCGGTGCGATCTGCGCCAGTGCCACGTCCAGCAGGGCGTTGTTGCGCCCGCGCAGGGCGGCCGGCAGTTCTTCCAGCGTCGGCAGCGGTGTACGCACCTGCCCCAGCGCCAGGGTGTGCCCCGGCAGCAGGGTATCGTTGTCGCTGAGCCCGCCCGGCACGCCGGCGAACATCGCCGAAGCCACCGCGTCGCGGCCATCGCCGAGCGCGCAGACCACGCCCAGATCGTTCAGGTAGATCGGTGCACTCATCGATCCGGCCCGCCCATGTCGATCGATTCGATGCGCAGCACATAGCCTTCGGCCCGGTTGTCCAGCTGCACGCTGCCATCGTCCAGGCGCTGCAGCTGCAGCCACACCGTGCCGTCGCGCGACAGGCTGCGCTGATGGCCATCGTCACGGACCTGCCAGCCGGCTGGCAGCGCGGCCGCGATGGCTGCGGTCGGCCACAGCGCGAACTGCAGGTCATCCAGCACGCGCTCGGCGCGCACCTGCGGCGGCAGCCACGGCGCGCGCTGCTGGGTCAGCTGCCGGCCGTCCCACTGCAGGCGCACGCCGGTCTGGCCCATCGCCTGCACCGCCAGCTGCACCTGCTGCGCATCGGCTTCCAGCAGTGCATCCAGGTCGCGCTCATGCGTGCCGAACCGGAAATGCAACTGCTGCTGCAACGCCAGCGGCGCCGGCAGGCTGGCCGGCGACAGGCGCAGCGGCGGCAGTTCCACCAACGGCTTCGGCATGCGGCCGGCGCAGGCCACCAGCAGCAGGCTCAGCAGCAGTGCTGTCGCAGGGGCGATCAGGCGCCGCACAGCTGCTCCAGCACGCGCATGCGGCGGCCACTGTCATCGGCCACGTACGGGTTGTTGGTGTCCCAGGCGTAACCGGCCAGGATGGAGCTGATCATGTCGCGCACTTCGGGCTGCTGCTGCGGGTGGTAGATGATCTTCTGGAAACCGCCTTCGTACCAGCTTTCGACAAAGCGGCGGAAGGTCTTCACGCCCGCCCGCAGCGGGACCGAGAACTCCGCTTCCCAGTCCACGGCTTCGCCGGCATAGCGGCGCGCCAGGCATGCACTGGCCAGCTGCGCGGACTTGAAGGCGATGGTCACGCCGGACGAGAACACCGGGTCGAGGAACTCGCCGGCATTGCCCAGCAGGGCATAGCCCGGCCCCCACAACGAACTGACATTGGCCGAGTAGCCGGTGATGCGGCGCACCGGCAGCACCGCCCATTCGGCATTGGCCAGCAGCCGGGTCAGGTTCGGGTCCTCGCCGACGATGGCCTGCAGTTTCTGCAGGTCGTCGCCCTCGTAGCGCTCGAAGAACGACGGTTCGGCGACCACGCCCAGCGAGCAGCAGCCGTTGGAGAACGGGATTGTCCAGTACCAGACGTCGACGTGCTCGGGATGGGTGGTGATCAGGATCTTGTTGCGGTCGAAGTCCGCTTCGGCCGGAATGTTGTCGCGCACGTGGCAGAAGATCGCCCCGCGCACCGGGAAGTTGGACGGGGATTCCAGCTGCAGCAGGCGCGGCAGCAGGCGTGCGAAGCCCGAGGCGTCGAGGATGAAATCGGCCTCGATGCGGTACTCGCTGCCGTCCGGGCGGCGCACCGTCACCGCCGGCTGCTCGCCGGCTTCGACCGACAGCACTTCATCACCGAAACGCAGCGTGGCCCCCATGCGCTCGGCACCGCGCGCCAGCACGTTGTCGAAGTCGGCGCGCTGCACCTGGTAGGTGGTGCCCCAGCCCGGCGAGAACTTCTTCCTGAAGTCGAATGCGGTACGCGCTTCGCCGTGCACGAAGGCCGCGCCGTTCTTGTGCTGGAAGCCGGCTTCGACCACGTCCTGCAGCAGGCCGGCGGCCTCGATGTACTCCATGCTCTGCGGCAGCAGGCTTTCGCCGATGGAGAAGCGCGGGAACTGCTGGCGCTCCAGCATCAGCACCTGGCGGCCCTGCTGGCGCAGCATCGCCGCAGCCACGGAGCCGGCCGGGCCGGCACCGATGATCAGGATTTCAGTACGTTCGACAGCATCCACAGCAGTATTCATCGGTGCGTCCTTGTTGCTCGATCAAGTGGAAAGAAGGAAGTCGGAAGCAGGCTCAGGCCCGCGGCAGATCATGCGGCGGCGGCCGGAACAGCGGCGAGATCAGCCAGACCAGGCCGATGCCGAACAGCAGGGTCAGGCCGAACGCGCGCAGCGCCGGGGTCTGCGACAGTCCCAGCAGGCCGAACGACAGCCAGGTGCTGGCTGCGCCCACGCACACCGCCAGCCAGGCACTGGCATCGCCGCGGTGCTCGATCAGGAAGATGCCGTAGTCGATGCCCATGCCCAGCAGCAGCATCAGTGCCAGCACGTTGAACAGCTGCAGTGGCTGGCCGAACAGGCCCAGCAGGCCCAGGGTCAACGCACCGGCAATCAGGGTCGGCGCGAACACGCGCCAGGCCTGGCGGCGGTAGCGCAGCCACAGCGCGCCGAACACCAGCACGATGCCGACCAGCAGCAGCCCCCCCATCAGTTTGCGGTAGTGGCCCAGCAGCTGCGAGAAGTCGGCGGTGCGGTCCACCCAGCGCACGCCGGGCAGGCCTTCGGCCGCCCCGCGCAGGGTCGCCAGCGCATCGGCGCGCGACAGGTCATCGACCATCACCACGCTGATCATCTGCCCACCGACCTCACCCACCCACAGGTGGCGGAACGGCTGCGAGGCCGGCGAGGCCAGGAACGCCTCCGCGGTCAGCGGCGTGGTGGCGAAGTCGGGGCGCGGCAAGGGTTCTCCGACCGCATCGGACACGGCCTGCAGCACGCCCGGTTCCACCTTGGCGGTCAGCGCCGCATCGGCCTGCTGGCGTGCCGGCGACGGCAGCCAGTCACTGATCGCGCGGTAACCGCCGATGCGCTTGTCGTTGGCCAGTACACGCAGGCGTTCGGTCAGTGCTTCTTCGCGCTGCAGCAGCTGTGCAGCGTCACTGCCCTGCACCAGATAGAACTGCGCCGGGCTGGGCATGCCCAGCAGCTGGCTCAGGCGGATCTGCTGGGCCATCAGTGCCGGCGGTGAGGACTGCAGGCTGCGCAGGTCGTCATTGCTGTGCAGGCGGGCGATGCCGATGGCAGACAGCGCCAGCGTGATCACCACGAACACCGTCACCGGCCGGCGGCCATGCAACCGCGGGAAGCGCTCCAGCGTGTTGCCCAGCCACTGCGAGAAACGGGTCTGGCGGATCTCGCCGCCATCCAGCCACGGGAACCAGAAGATCACCGTGAGGAAGGCGGCGGCCAGACCGACCACCGAGAACAGCGCCATCTGGCGCAGGCCCGGGAACGGGGCCAGGCCCAGGGCCAGGTAGGCCAGCGCGCTGGTCAGCAAGGCCAGCCACAGGCCCGGCAACAGGTGCCGCAGCAGCTTCCAGCGGCGATCGGCCGGCTCGGCCTGGCGCGAGGCAAACCAGTGGATGCCGTAATCCTCGGCCACGCCCACCAGCGACGCACCGAACACCAGGGTGAGCACGTGCACCTTGCCGAACACCAGCACGGTCACCGCCAGCGCCACGCCACAACCGATCAGCAACGACGCGGCGACCAGCAGGATCGGCCGCAGCGAACGGAACGCCAGCCACACCAGCAGCAGCACCGCGGCCAGCGAGCCCCAGCCGATCGTGTTGATCTCCTGGTTGGCCTGCACCGCGGCCGCCTCGGCGTGCAGCGGCACGCCGGCATGCAGGATTTCCAGCTCCGGCGCTGCCGCCCTGGCAGCCCGCCCGGCACGTTCCAGCAGGCCGTCGAGATGACGCTCACCGTCGAGCTGGAACGCCGAACCCGGTGTATCGAACTGCAGCACGGCCCAGTGCCTGCCCTCGGCTTCGAGCAGGCCGTCATCGCCCAGCCGCAACCCCGAACCCTGCGCCTGCTGCTGCCACCATTGCGGCCACAACGACAACGGGTCTTGCCGCCAGTCGGTCAGGCGCGGAGCGCCCATCGGGCCGTACAGCGCGGCCAACGCCTGCTCGGCCAACGCGCCCGGTTCGCTGCCCTGCAGCTGCTCGCGCTGGGCCGGCGTCAGCAGGCGGTCGCGGTACGGCGCGTAGAACGCGCGCGCCTCATCGAACCAGCCTTCGATCGAACCACTGGGCACCAGCAGGGCTCGGTCAGTGTCCTTGGCCATGGCCGCGGCAAAGGCCGCCTGCGCACGCTTGGCGGCAGCGCCGTCCCTGCTGCCCAGCAGCACCACCACCTGCCGCGAGCTGCCGTCGGCGATGCGCCGGGTGACGTCGCTCAACAGGCGGTCATGCGCATCCTGCGGCAGCAGCGCGAGGATGTCGGTGTCGATCCGCGATTGCTGGCTCCACAGGTGCCACTGCTGCGCGCCCAGTACCAGCAGCAGCAACAGCCAGGCGATGCCCAGCCAGTGCCACCAGCGCCGCAGCCGCTCCGGTGCGTTCGATGCGACGGCCTCACTCAAAGCGGCGTGCCTCGTCGGCGGTGAGCGTGGCCGGCGCCTCGCTCAATGCACTGAACTGGATCTGCGTGCGGTCCTTGTTGGCCTCGACGATCTCGACCTGGCGCACGTAGCGGTCACCCTGCAGGGTCAGCGACTGGAACGCCTTGGCCAGCATCGCCGACTTCGGCGTCAGCCGCAGCCGCCAGCCCTGCCCTTCACGGCTGGCCGCCACGTTGAACTGGCTGGACAGCGCCTGCACGTCGCCACTCATCAGCGCGAACATGATCGCGTTCACCGAACGCATCGCCGGCTGCTGCCGTGCATCGAGCTCGACACGGGTGCTGCCATCGCGCTGGCGGCTCAGGATGCGGTCGGCGGTGACCACCACTTCGGAAGGGAACGGCTTGAGCGTGGTCCAGATCACGCCGTGCCGGCGCGCGACCACGAACTGGCCCTGCGAGCGCAGCGGGTTCCTGAAGCCGCTGACCTGCTTTTCCTGGCTGAACTGGCCACGCAGCGCGTCCGGCCGCGCCACCGCCTGGGTGATCGCATCGATGGCGGGGTCGGCCGCCTGCACCTGCGGTGCGGCAACGAAGATCAGCGCGCACAGCAGCACGCTCGAAAGACGGACAAGGGGGTTCACGGCGCAGGTACTCCCAGGCGTTCCCACAGTACCGGCGGGCACTGGTACAGCATTTCCTTGCTGGCCGCGTCCACCGCGACCTGGATGGTCATCGCGCGGGTCAGCACCTGGCCGCTCTGCGCATCGAGGATTTCATACTCGATCTTCAGCCGGTTCTCCCATTCCACGATGCGCGCGACCACGCGCAGCGCCTGGTTGAACAGCAGCGGCCGCACGTACTTCACCCGCGCATCGACCACCGGCCACAGGTAGCCCGATTCGAGCATCTGCGGGTAGTCGTAGTCGTAGCGCCCGAGCAGCGCGCAGCGCGCGATCTCGAAGTACTTGAAATAGTTGCCATGCCAGACCACGTTCATCGGATCGCAGTCATGGAAGGCAGGGGTCAACGCAATTTCGCCAACCCGTTCGATGGCCTCATTCACCGGCATACAGCTCCCAACGTTGCGCGCGGATCTCCACCAGCAGTTCCCGCAGTTCGCGATCCAGCGCGCGGTCTTCCTCGACCAGGGCGATGCGCTGCCCCAGGTCGGCGTACATGTCGGCCAGACTGCCATGCAGCTGCGCGTTCAGGCCAACCCGTTCGCGCAGCGCCAGGCCCTGGCGGGCGGCGATCAGCATCGCGGCCACCACCTGTTCAGTCAGCTCGATCACGCGCAGGCAGTCGCGCGCGGCGATGGTGCCCATGCTGACCTTGTCCTGGTTGTGGCACTCGGTGGAACGCGAGAACACGCTGGCCGGCATGGTCTGCTTCAGCGCTTCGGCAGTCCAGGCCGACACGCTGATCTGCAGCGCCTTCAGGCCATGGTTGATGGCCGCGCGCGCGCCGGTGGCCGCCGACAGGTTGGCCGGCAGGCCGTGGTTGTAGCGGGTATCCACCACCAGCGCCAGCTGCCGGTCGAGCAGGTCGGCAACGTTGGCCACGGTGTTCTTCAGGGTGTCCATCGCCAGTGCGATGTGGCCGCCGTAGAAGTGGCCGCCATGCAGGATGCGCTCGCCGTTGGCGTCGATCAGCGGGTTGTCGTTGGCACTGTTCAGTTCGGTTTCGATCAGCTGGCGCAGGAACGGCAGGCTGTCTTCCAGCACGCCGATGACGTGCGGCGCGCAGCGCAATGAGTAGCGGTCCTGCAGGCGCTGTTCGTTGCGCGGCGGGCGTTCGCTATGCAGGTCGCTGCGCAGGCGCGCAGCGATGCGGCCCTGGCCCGGGTGCGGCTTGGCGGCAAACAGGGTTTCGTCGAAGTGGTGCGCGTTGCCGTCGCTGGCCAGCACGTTGAACGCGGTCAACCGCGTGGCCATGCGCGCCAGGTAATCGGCGCGCTGCCAGGCCAGGCAGGCCAGGCCGGTCATCACCGCGGTGCCGTTCATGATCGCCAGGCCTTCCTTCGGCCGCAGCTTCAGCGGGGTCATGCCGATCTTCGCCAGCACTTCGGCCGCCGGCTGCACGCGGCCGTCATGCAGCACCTCGCGCTCGCCGCACAGCACCGCCGCCACGTACGACAGCGGGGTCAGGTCGCCGCTGGCACCGACCGAGCCTTCGGCCGGGATCATCGGCAGCACGTCGTGCTGCAGCAGCGTGGCCAGGCCTTCCAGCAGCGGCACACTGACGCCGGACATGCCGCGCACCAGCGACGCCAGGCGCGCGGCCAGCACCGCGCGGGTCTCGACCGGGTCCAGGTAACGGCCCAGGCCGCAGCCGTGGTAGGTGTACAGGTGGTGCGGCAGTTCCGCCACCAGCGCCGGCGGGATGTTCACCGTGCACGAGTCGCCGTAGCCGGTGGTCACGCCGTAGATCACGCCGTCCTCGCGCAGCAGGCGGTCGAGGAAGTCGGCACCGCGCTGGATGTGCGCGCGGAACGCCGGCGCGTCGCTCAGTGCGGCCTCGCACTGGCGCTGGGCCAGGGCAACCACGTCTTCGATGGTCAACGGTGCGTCGCCAAAGCGGCACACGGGTACGGCGTCAGTCGTCATGCGGAGCCTGATCCCAGAAGGGGAAGAAATTGAACCAGTCCAACGGGGACTGGATGACCTGGAGTTCCAGCCAGCGCGCGAAGCGCTGTGCCTGTTCGGTCAGCGCGGCGTCGCGCGAGCCACGCGGCAGCACGATGCGTTCGGCGAACTGTTCGAATGCCACCCGATAGCCGTCGCCCTCGTGCAGGCAGGCCATGGTGTAGACCGGGCAGCCCAGCGCCGCGGCGAGCACATAGGCGCCGATCGGGAACGGCGCGCGGTGGCCCAGGAAATCGGCAGTGACGCTGCGGCCACCCTGTACCGGCGTGCGGTCGCCGACGATGGCAACGAAGCCCCCCGCCGCCACGCGCTCGGCCAGCATCACCGCGGTGGCCGGCCCCATTTCGGTCACCTGCACCAGTTCCACCGCCGCCAGCGGGTCCAGCCGCTGCAGCAGGCGGTTGAAGCGCTGCGCATGCGCGGTGTGCACCAGCACGGTGATGCGGAACCCCGGCACCTGTTCGGCCAGCACCTGGCACAGCTCCAGGCAGCCGATGTGCGCGGTGAGGATCAGTCCGCCCTCGCGGCGCGCGATCTTCTGCAGCACCAGGTCACGATGCAGGTGGATGCGCTCGGCCGGGTAGCGCCCGCCCAGGCCGAGGATCTTGTCCAGCATCGTATCGGCGAAGGCGAAGAAGTGGCGCAGGCTGTCACGCCGTGTCGGCGCGCGGCCGAGCACGCCGCTGTGCGCCTGCAGCCGCTGCAGGTACTGCATCGAAGCCTGGCGCCCTATACGGTTGCCCAGCCAATGGCAGGCCACCACCGGCCACACGCACAGGCGGAACGGCCAGCGCCCGAACCAGCGGTGCACCCAGCACAGGAACAGCACGCCGGCCACCGACGTCGATTCGCCGATGTCGGCCCAGTGCGGGGCACCCTGCGCGGCCGCCATCTCAGCGCTGCCCCCGCAGGCGGCGCCACAGCAGCCGCGGCGCACGCCAGAGCATGCCGAAGAACAGGCGGGTATGCATGCGGCTGATGCGCACGTTGTCGCGCCACACATCGAAGTGCGACACGCCATCGGATGGATAGGTCACACGCGTGGCCAGGTGCTCGACCGGCAATTGCCGCCAGTACAGCCGCACCATCACTTCGGTATCGAAATCCATGCGCCGGCCGATGGTCTCTTCACCGATCAGGCGCAGTACCGGCGGCAGCGGATACACGCGGAAGCCACACATGGTGTCGCGCAGGTGCAGCGACAGCGTGTTGATCCAGACCCAGATGTGGGTGGCGTAGCGGCCATACAGGCGCGCCTTGGGAACACTGGCGTCGTAAGCCGGAATGCCGCAGATCACCGCCTCGGGATGGGCGCGCGCGGCTTCGATGAAGCGTGGCAGGTCAGTGGTATCGTGCTGGCCGTCGGCATCGATCTGCAGCACGTGGCTGTAGCCACGCGCGCCGGCCTCGGCAAAGCCGGCCAGCATCGCCCCGCCCTTGCCCTGGTTGACGTCCAGGCGCAGCAGGTCGACGCCCTGGCGCTGTGCCAGCGCGCGCAGCACCGCCGCGCACCCATCGTGCGAACCATCGTCGACCAGCAGGCAGGGCAGTCCCGCGGCCTGCACGCCATCGACCACCGCCGCGATGGCGTGCTCGTGGTCGTAGACGGGGATCACCACCAGTGGCGCGAATGCGGCACCGGCAACGGCCGGGTCAGTCCGCATCAGCGAAAACCACCCTGCCGCTGGCATGCACACCGTGGCTGGAGGTGTAGCGGAAGGCCAGCACGTTGCGTGCGGCATCCCAGTCCAGCTGCAGGGTCAACTCGTCACCGGGGCGGGCCACGTGCTGGAATTTTACCGCATCCATGCGCACGAACGCGCCCGGCATCACAAACGCCTGGCGGGCGAAGCGCACCGCCCAGTCCAGCTGCGCCACGCCGGGCAGGATTGCCGCCTGCGGGAAGTGGCCCTGGAACGGCCGCAGCGCCGGGTCCAGGGTCATGCGCAGGGTGGCGCTGGCGGCATCGCGGTGATCCCACGCCGGCACCGGCATCAACGGCTGGAACAGCGCCGCCAGCGCGGCCTGGGTCACCTTGCCCTGCGCATTGATCGGCAGCGCCTGCACCAGGCGCCAGCGACGCGGCCGGGTCACTGCGTCATGCGCATGCGCCAGGCGGGCGCCAAGGCGCTGGCCCAGCGCCCGCCGCGCAGCGTCGCCGCCCTCCAGCAGCGCCGGATCGGCCGGCACCACCACGGCGGCCAGCTGCTCGCGCTGCCCGGGCAGCACCAGCACGCGCGCGTCATCCACCTCGGCGTCTTCGCGCAGCGCGCGTTCCAGCGCATCCAGCGACACCCGGCGTTCCTCGATCTTGACGATGCGGTCGGCCCGGCCCAGCAGGCGGAAGCGGCCGTCGGCCAGGGCTTCGACACGGTCCTGGGTGCGCCACCAACCGGGGGTGTCCAGGTGCGCCGAGGCCACCGCCAGGCAGCCATCGTCGATGCGCCACTGCACGCCCGGCAGCGGCTGCCACGGCGGCAGGTCGATGTCCCAGCGGCGCCAGGCGATGCCGCCGGTCTCGCTGCTGCCATAGACCTCGGTCGGGGCCACGCCCAGCCACTGCCGCACCTGCCGCGCTGCGTCTTCCGGCAGCGGACCACCGGAGGAGAACACCGCGCGCAGGCGGCCATGCAGGCTGGCCCAGTCGAGCTGCCCGGGCAGGCGCTTGAGGTGGGCCGGCGTCGCCACCAGCACCGTATCGGTACCGGCCAGCGCACCCACCAGGTCTTCGTGGAAGAACCGGCGCGGATGAATCAGGCGGCCGGCGGCCAGCGGCCACAGCACGCGGAACAGCAGCCCGTAGATGTGCTGGTGGGACACCGTGCCATGGACCTGCACACCCTCCATCTGCGCACCGAACGCGGCCTGCAGCGCCTCCACCTCGCGCGCCAGCTGGTCCAGGCGCTTGCCGATCGCACTGGGCTGGCCGGTGCTGCCGGAGGTGAACACGCACAGCTCGCAGGCGCGCTCGTCCAGCGCCTGCAGCTCATCGTCCAGCGCGGCGTCCAGCGCCACCAGCGAGCGGTAGTCGGCGGACACGTCGCCTGCGAAGCCGCTCACCTGCGGCTGCAGCGCCTGCAGCGTGGCTGGCAGGTTGTCGGCGGCCAGGAACACCCGCTTGCCGGCATGCCAGGCACCGAACAGCGCGGCGGCAAAGGCCACGGCATCATCGAAGTACAGGGCCCAGTCGCGGCCTTCGGCGGCCGCAAAGGCGGCGCGCCAGGCCAGTACGCGCTGGCGGAAGCCGGCATGGTCGATCACCTCGCCGTCGCACAGGCCGACGCTGCGCTGCGGCCGTGCCTCCAGCAGCAGCCGGTCCAGGGCAATCCACTCAGCCATGCGCGTGCGCCGCCTTCACCTGCCGCCGCACCAGCCACTCCCCTGCGAACAACACGCCCATCATCACGTACGCCAACAATCCGTTGTAGAGCATCCAGACCCGGTCCGACGCGTACAGCGCGGTCAGCAGGGCCAGGCTGCCGTTGAGAACGAAGAAGCCGCACCACACCTGGGTGACGCGGCGGGTATAGGCCACCGCGAACGGCGGCAGGTCCGGCTCCTGCAGCCGCGCCAGGCGCTCCACCAGCGGTGGCCCGAAGCGCAGGCTGGTGCCGAACACCGCCAGCATCACCACGTTGACCAGCGCCGGGTACAGCTTCAGCGGCAGGGCCTGGTTGAGCACGGTGGCCAGCACCGCCAGCAGGCCGGTGCCAGCGGCGGCGGCCCACCACAGCGGCTGTCGCGTGCTCAGTGCACGCAGCAGGGCCAGGGTGAACAGCAGCAGCGACAACCAGCGCGGCTCGAAACGGCCCATCGCCAGGTACACCAGCAGCGGGTAGGCAAGCGAAATCGCTGCCACCACGACGGTACGTGCGCGAGCCATGGCGAAGCCGCCGGCGCTGCGGTCAGGCGGCTGCCTGGTCCGGCAGCAGTCCATGCACGACATCGACGATGTCCTGCACGGTGCGCACGGCCTTGAACGCTTCCGGCTGCAGATTGCGGCCGAGCAGCGGCTTGAGCTGCACGATCAGGTCGACCGCATCGATGCTGTCGATGTCCAGGTCGTCGTACAGGCGGGCCTCGGGGGTGATCCGGGCGGTTTCGATCTCGAAGCTGTCGGTCAGGATGCTGACGATGCGTTCGAACAGTTCATTCTTGGTCATGGCAATTCCTGGCGCCGTTACGACTGGCGGGCGGCGACGAACTCGCCGAGCGCGCGCACGCTGGAGAAATGGCGACGGGTTTCTTCTGAATCGGCCGAGAGGCTGACACCGTACTTCTTCTGCAGCGCCAAGCCCAGTTCCAGCGCGTCGATCGAATCCAGGCCGAGGCCCTCGACGAACAGCGGCGCGGTCGGATCGATGTCCTCCGGCGTGATGTCCTCCAGCGAAAGGGAGGAAATGATCAATTCCTTGATCTCGTGCTCAAGTGCTTGCACGGGGCGGATCTCCAGACAGGTCGAAATAACGAGAAAGGTGCTCGGTGACGCGGCGTGCTGCCAAGGCATCCCCCCTTGGCGAGTCGTCATCGGCCAGGAAGGGCGCGATCGGGATATCTTCGCCGATCTGCAGCCGAACGTGAAAGCGACGTGAGGGGACACGATACCACTTCTGTCCCTTGGTCAACGTGGGCGGGGTGCAGGTGATCCGTACCGGGGTGATGTCCAGCCGGCCGCGGACGGCGATGTTGGCGGCCCCGCGCTGCAGCCGCGGCGGTTGGCCCGGCACGCTGCGGGTGCCCTCCGGGAAGATCACCAGGGTACCGCCGGCATGCACCGCCGCTACGCAGTCGTCGACCAGGCCGGCCCCGTCATCGTTGGCGATGTAGCCGGCCGCCCGCACCGGGCCTCGCATGAACGGGTTGCAGGCCACGGCCCGCTTCACCACGCAATCGGCGTTGGGCAGCAGCGAAATCAGGCAGACCACGTCGATCAGGGTCGGGTGATTGGCCAGAACCAGCAAACCGTCGCGCTGCAGGCGTTCCCCGCCCTCGATCTGGTAGGTCATCACCCCCAGCGCACGCATCAGGCGCAGGTGGCTGGCAAAGGCGACCTGGACCACGCGGCGGGCCCGGCGGCGGCGGACCACCGGGTCGCGCATCAGCAGCAACACCGGCATCACCAGCACGCCCAGCAGCAGGCCGCCCACGCCAAATGCGGCGAAGCTCAGGCCGGTGCCGAACACCCGCCAGGCATGATCGAGGCGGCGCAGCGCCTCAGCCACGGCGTCCCCAGCGCCAGCGCTGGCCCTGGGCCACGTGCTCCAGCGCCGGCGCGCCAGACAGCAGGAAGCGGTGCAGGTCCAGCGCGTGCGGCAGCGTGCCCGGGGCGGTGGCGGTGGCCTCCGGCGCCGCCTCCCATTGCAGCGAGAGCGTCGGCTGGCCCGCTGTCGGCGCGGTCAAACGCCAGCACCAGGCAAAGAACGGGTCGGGTTCGTCGGCAAACGTCGCGTAAATTTCAGGAAGCGGCGACTCATAGACCACCACCCGCACTTCGCGGGCACCATCGGCCAGCAGCCCGGCGGCCTCCAGGCAGGCGGTCTCGACCGTGGCCTGGCCGGCGGCCAGCGCCAGGTAGTTGCCGCGGTGGCCGCGGGCGATCGAGTACAGCGCCGCGATCGCGTTGTGCACCGACAGGCCGAACCCGGTGGGGGACAGAGGCTGATCGCTGGCCAGCGCCCCCAGCAGGTCCATCGAACGGGCCACGTCGCCGTGGCGGCTGGCGAACACCAGCGGCACCTGGCTGTCAGCGCCCTGCCCGTCCTCGCACCAGCAGGCAGCCTGGATCGCCATCCGGCCCAGCCGCTCGATGCGGCGGCGCTGCATCGCCGGGATCTCGGCCAACGCCGGCGTGTCTTCGCCCTGCGGCGGATACGGCGCATCGGCCCAGCCCAGCCACTGGCTACGCTCGCTCAGGCCGGGCGCCCAGGCGGCCCAGTCGACGATGGAGAATTCGATCATTTAGCGATGGTGCTTCAACGGGAGAACGATAGGCACGAGCCATTACGGCGACGCGCGGCGGCCCCCCATTCCTGCAGCCGTGCGTCCGTCCAGGACGTCGCCGGCTGCCCCCCTGGCCGCCGGAAAGGAGCGCACGCTAGCACGTCCTGCGCGGGGTGTGCAGGTTTCACATTCCCCAACGCGGGGGCCGGCACCGGCCGGCCCCGCATTCAAACGATCAGTGGTAACCGGTGTCGGCGTGCACCTTGCCGCGGAACACCCGGTACGACCACGCCGTGTAGCCGAGGATGACCGGCAGCAGAATGACCAGCCCGACCAGGGTGAAGCCCAGCGAGGAGGCCGGCGCGGCGGCCTGCCACAGGGTCATCGACGGCGGCAGCAGGTAGGGCCACATGCCCAGCACCAGGCCAAGGAAGCCGAGCACGAACAGGGCCAGGCTGAGCAGGAACGGCGGCAGGTCGCGGCGCGGATGGGTCGCGCTGCGCCACAGCGCGGCTGCCACCGCCAGGGTCAGCAGCGGGACCGGCGACAGCCACCAGAAGTTGCCGTCGCTGAACCAGCGGTCCATCAACCGCGAATCGAGGAACGGCAGCCAGCTGCTCACCAGGCCCATCGCCGCGATCACCGCCACCACCAGCGGGCGGGTCATCTGCCGCGCCAGCGCCTGCACGCGCCCTTCCGTCTTCAGGATCAGCCAGGTGCTGCCCAGCAGCGCATAGCCGGCCACCAGCGCGGCACCGGTCAGCATCGCAAACGGGCTGAACCAGGCGAACGCGCCGCCCTGGTAGGCACCGTCCACCAGCGGGATGCCCTGCACCAGCGTGCCCAGGATCACGCCCTGGGCAAAGGTGGCCAGCAGCGAGCCCAGGCCGAACCCCACGCTCCACAGCCGGCGCGAACGATGTGCCTTGAAGCGGAACTCGAACGCCACGCCGCGGAACACCAGCGCCACCACCAGCAGCAGCACCGGCAGGTACAGCGCCGACAACAGCACCGCATAGGCTTTCGGGAACGCCGCCAGCAGCCCGGCGCCGCCCAGTACCAGCCAGGTCTCGTTGCCGTCCCAGATCGGCGCGGCGGTGTTCATCATCAGGTCCAGCTGCTCCTCGTCCTCGGCGAACGGGGCCAGGATGCCGATGCCGAGCACGAAGCCGTCCAGCACCACGTACATCAGCACGCCGAAGCCGATCACCGCGAACCACGCCACCGGCAGCCAGGTCATCAGGTCCATGTCAGCGCTCCTCCAGCGGTTCGTCGGCCGCCGACAGCGGGCGTGCCGGCGTATGGCTGCCATGGTCCAGCGACGGCCCCTCGGCATACGGCTGCGGCCCGTGGCGCAGGATCTTCACCAGGTACCAGATGCCCCAGCCGAACACGAAGGCGTAGCCGACCACGTACACGCCCAGCGACAACGCCGTCATCCACGCGCTCTGGGGGCCAACCGCATCGGCGGTGCGCAGCACGCCGTACACCACCCACGGCTGGCGCCCCATCTCGGTGACGAACCAACCGGACAGCAGCGCGATGAAGCCACTCGGCAGCATCCAGTTCCATCCGCGCAGCAGCCACGGTGAATCCAGCAGCTTCCTGCGCCACAGCTGGAACGCTGACACCCAGGCCAGCAGCAGCATCAGCGTGCCCAGCCCGACCATGATGCGGAAGGCGAAGAACACCGGCGTCACCGGCGGCCGTTCGCTGGCCGGTACCGAGGTCAGCGGGTCGAAGGTGCCGTCCAGGCTGTGGGTGAGGATCACGCTGCCCAGCTTCGGGATGGCCACTTCGAAATCGTTGCGCTCTTCCTTCTCGTTGGGCAGCGCGAACACCACCAGCGGCACGCCCTCGCCTTCCCGGGTTTCATGCCAGTGCGCTTCCATCGCCGCGATCTTCATCGGCTGGTGCTTGAGCGTGTTCAGGCCATGCATGTCGCCGACGAAGATCTGCACCGGCACGGTCAGTGCGGCGAACGCCACCGCCGCGATCAGCATGCGCCGGCCCGCTTCCACGTGCGTGCCCCTGCGCAGGTACCACGCACCGACGCCACCAATCACGAAACAGGTGGTGATGAACGAGCCCAGCGCCATGTGCGCCAGGCGGTACGGGAACGAGGGGTTGAACACCACCTGCCACCAGTCCACCGGATGCACGATGCCGTTGACCATCTCGTAGCCGGCAGGCGTATGCAGCCAGCTGTTGGACGACAGGATCCAGAACGTGGAGAACAACGTGCCCAGCGCCACCATGCAGGTGGACAGGAAATGCAGGCGCGGCGAGACCCGGCCCCAGCCGAACATCATCACGCCGAGGAAGCTGGCTTCCAGGAAGAACGCGGTCAGCACCTCGTAGGTCAGCAACGGGCCGATGACCGTACCGGCCACCTCGCTCAGCCGCGGCCAGTTGGTGCCGAACTGGAAGGCCATGACGATGCCGCTGACCACGCCCATGCCGAACGACACCGCGAAGATCTTCTGCCAGAAGAAATACAGCTCGCGCCACACGGGCAACTTCGTGCGCAGCCAGCGCCATTCGATGAAGGCCAGCCAGCTGGCCGTGCCGATGGTGAAGGCCGGGAACAGCACGTGGAAACTGATGACGAATCCGAACTGGATCCGGGACAACAACAACGCGTCCAAGGGACGCCTCCTGCCTGCGACCGGTGGGATACCGGACCACTTTAGGAGGATTTCGTTAAGGTGGGATGCGACCGGGTGACGCGCTGCTTCACTTTGTCGCAGGGGTCAACCGTTCTGGTAGCTGCCAGCCTTGGTTGGCACACACGCCCAAACGCCGACCCAGGTCGGCATCTACCAACGGCGACTGGAACGGCCCACCGCCCGGAGGGCGCCTCAGAGCCAGAAATACCAGGCCGCTGCAGCCAGCAGCGCGCCAAACAACAGCACCTGCACCACCACATAGCCCACGCCACCGTCGCGCGACTCAGCGGCAATGCGCTTCTGCAGCGCCTCGCTCACATCCGGCGTTGCTTCCTGCTGCGCCTGCTCGCGCAACGCCTGTGCCAGCACGCGCGCTTCCGCATCGCGAGGATCGGTGGGTGGGTTCACAGCAGCTCTCCGGCAGTGGCATGCCGCGTCAGTTCCTGCTTCAGGACCTGGCGCGCGCGGTGCAGGTGGCTCTTGATGGTACCGCGTGCCAGTCCGGTCACCTGCTCGATCTCGGCCAGATCGAAATCCTCCAGGTAATGCAGGCCGACGATCAGGCGCTGCGGCGCGCTCAGCCGTTCCAGTGCCGCGCCGAGCTGGCGCCCGGCCTGCAGCGCCTCGCTCAACTCGGCGGGCCCGGGGCCTTCATCGCCGATCCCCAGTTCCTCCGGCACCTCCACCGCCACCATCCATTGCGCCTCCAGCCGCCGCCGGCGCAGGTGCTGTAGTGCAGTGGTGTAGGCCACCCGCGAAACCCAGGTACGCAACGAAGATTCAAAGCGGAACCGGTGCAGCTGGCGGAACACGGCCAGGAAGGTTTCCTGCAGCAGGTCAGCCACCTGGTCGCGGTCGCCCACCATGCGTCCGATCACATGCGCGCAGGTGCGCTGGTGGGCTTCAACCAGTTGCGCGAAGGCCGACTGCGAGCCATCGATGATGGCCCGCACCAGGGCCTGGTCCACGTCCAGCGCTTTGGCGGGGGCCGCCGTCGCCGCCGTATCCTCGCGGCGACGGCCCCGCAGTGCCGACAGCGCTTCGCCGAGCAGGCTCATGCGCGGGGCGCCCCCTGTGCCCGTGGCATGCGCCGGCTCAGCCCTTGGGTGCGGCGGGGCGGGTGAAGTGCCAGGCCAGCAGCTGGCCCAGGCCGGCACTGCCGACCAGCGCGGCAGCGGCACCGAAGGTCAGGTCACGCGCACCGATGGCCTCCAGCAGGGCCATGGCCAGGGCCAGGCAGACCAGGCTGATGCCCCAGCGCAACGCCCCCTGGCGGCGCCGCTCTTCTTCCAGCACGGCCAGCGAGCGGATCACTTCCTCCGGCACGTGCGGGGCCACCAGCTTGCTGCGCGCGCGCGCATCGGCAATGGCATGGATCGCGTAGGCGATGCAGATGAAGAGGGTGATCGGGATCAGTTCCTGCATGGTCGGGCTCCTGTTCGATGGATGATGCGGGTTCAGGAGAATGGATGCGCGACCACGGCAACCGGTTGCACTAGCTGCCTGCCACCTCGTCGCTGGCGCCGGGCGTGTCCGCCGGCTCCGGGAAATAGGTCTCCACCTGGAAACCCAGCTGCAGGTCCGCCAACAGTCGCAGCAACTGCTGATCCAGCACAAAACCCGCCCATGCGGTCTTTCCAAAGATGCCGACACGCACGCCGATCGAAGCCCCCTCCTGCAGCAGTTCCCCGATCACATCGGCGCGTGCCCGCAGGAGATCGACCAACGCCGGCCAGGCATCCATCAGCCAGCCGTCCTTGCCCCTCTCCAGTACGAACACCACGCGGGTCTCCGCATGCCCGCTGATCAGGCTGCCGTCGCGATCCCGGTATCCGGTTCCGACGTCTCGGGAAAACGCCGGTTCCAGATCCAGCCGGGCGGCAATCCCGGCGCCGGCCTCTGTTGGGTGCTGCACGCGCAGCGAGATCCTGTAGTCGTAGCAGTACATATCGGTTCCATCCGAACGGAATGGCCATCATGCCGCACACGCCGTCGCAGCGACCTGGAGGGGGCCATTTTGCCGATTCCGCTGCCATGACCTGTGGCCCCTGCCCCGGGCCCGTGCGGCTGCTACGCTTGCCCGGTTTCCTCTACTGGTGCCGTCCGCCCATGTCCCGAGTGCTGCCCCTGTCCCTCCTGCTGTCGGCCGTGCTGGCCGCACCGGCTGCGCATGCCGCGCCGACGCCGATCACCATCGAACAGGCCATGGCCGACCCGGACTGGATCGGTCCGCCGGTCGAGAAGGCCTGGTGGTCGTGGAACAGCCAGCAGGTGGAGTACCAGCTCAAGCGCAACGGCAGCCCGGTACGCGATACCTTCCGCCAGCCGGTGGCCGGTGGCGTGGCCGCGCAGGTGGCCGATGACCAGCGCGGCACCCTGGACGTGGCCGAGCCGGTCTACGACCGCAGCCGCAGCCGCAGCGCCTTCGTGCGCAATGGCGATGTGTTCGTGCGCGACCTGCGCAGCGGCGCGCTGACCCAGCTCACCCGCAGCAACGAGCGCGCGGGCAACGTGAACTTTGCCGCCGACAACGGCGTGATCTGGCGCGTCGGCCAGAACTGGTTCCACTGGACCGCCGCCAGCGGCGTGCAGCAGGTGGCCAGCCTGAAGGCCGAGAAGGACCCGCGTACGCCACCGAAGGCCGACGTGCTGCGCGACCAGCAGCTGCGCACGCTGGAAACCCTGCGCCGCGACCGCGAGCAGCGCGAGGCATTGAAGGACCAGGACCAGCGCTGGCGCCAGGCCGACCCGACCCGCGCACCGGGCCCGGTCTACCTGGGCGCCGACGTCGAGATCGGTGACAGCGTGCTGTCGCCGGACCTGACCCACCTGATTGTGGTGACCAAGCCGAAGGACTTCGACGACGGCCGCACCAGCAAGATGCCGCTGTACGTGACCGAATCGGGCTACGAGGAAACCGAGGACACCCGCACCCGCGTCGGCCGCAACGGCTTCGAGCCACACACCCTGTGGTACGTGGACGTGCGCACCGGCAAGGCCGAGAAAGTCTCGCTGGCCAGCCTGCCGGGCATCAGCACCGACCCGCTGGCCGAGCTGCGCCGCAAGGCCGGCAAGGATGCGCTGAAGGGCGAGCGCAGCGTGCAGGTGATGAGCGACTTCATGGGCGGCGGCATCCGCTGGAGCGCCGACGGCCAGCAGGCCGCGGTGATGCTGCGTGCCAACGACAACAAGGACCGCTGGATCATCAGCGTCAATGCCGCCGACGGCCGCGTGCAGAACCGACACCGCCTGACCGACAACGCCTGGATCAACTGGGGCTTCAACGATTTCGGCTGGATGGCCGATGGCCGCACGCTGTGGCTGCTGTCCGAGGAATCGGGCTTCTCGCACCTGTACACCCAGGCCGGCACCGCCAAGCCGCAGGCGCTGACCAGCGGCAAGTGGGAAACCTCGGCACCGGTGCCGTCGGCCGATGGCAAGGGCTTCTACTTCCTGTGCAACCAGCAGGCGCCGCATGACTACGAAGTCTGCGCGGTCGACACCGGCAACCGCCAGGTACGCGAGCTGACCAGCCTCAATGGCGTGGAGGATTTCTCGCTGTCGCCGGATGGCCAGCAGCTGCTGGTGCGTTACTCCGGTGCCTACCTGCCGCCGCAGCTGGCGGTGCTGCCCAGCACCGGTGGCCAGGCACGCGTGCTGACCGATACCCGCACCGCCGATTACAAGGCGCGTGAGTGGATCCAGCCGAAGCTGGTCGCGGTACCGTCCAGGCACGGTGCCGGCGTGGTCTGGGCCAAGTACTACGAGCCGGAAAACAAGGAACCGGGGAAGAAGTACCCGATCGTGATGTTCGTGCACGGCGCCGGCTACCTGCAGAACGTGCACCAGCGCTACCCGGCCTACTTCCGCGAGCAGATGTTCCACAACCTGCTGGTGCAGAAGGGCTACATCGTGCTGGACATGGACTACCGCGGCAGCGAGGGCTACGGCCGCGACTGGCGCACGGCCATCTACCGCAACATGGGCCACCCGGAACTGGAAGACTACAAGGACGGCCTGGACTGGCTGGTCGACACCCAGCAGGGCGACCGTGACCACGCCGGCATCTACGGCGGCTCCTACGGCGGCTTCATGACCTTCATGGCGCTGTTCCGTTCGCCGGGCACGTTCAAGGCCGGCGCCGCGCTGCGCCCGGTGGTCGACTGGCACAACTACAACCACGGCTACACCAGCAACATCCTCAACACCCCGGACATCGATCCGGAGGCGTACCGCGTGTCCTCGCCGATCGAGTACGCGCAGAACCTGCAGGACAACCTGCTGATCGCCCACGGCATGATGGATGACAACGTGTTCTTCCAGGACTCGGTGAACCTGACCCAGCGCCTGATCGAACTGCACAAGGACAACTGGTCGATCGCACCGTACCCGCTGGAACGCCACGGCTACGTGCGTGCCGATTCCTGGCTGGACCAGTACAAGCGCATCCTCAAGCTGTTCGAGCAGAACCTGAAGTGAGCAACGCCGCGGGCACGATCCGGATCGTGGGCGCGGTCATCCTGGATGACCGCGGCCGGGCACTGCTGGTGCGCAAGCACGGTGCCCGCCGCTTCATCCAGCCCGGTGGCAAGCCAGAACCCGGCGAAGCACCGTTGCAGGCGCTGGCGCGCGAGCTGGACGAAGAACTGGGCGTACGGCTGTGCGCCGATGCTGCCATCGCGCTGGGCACCTTCGAGGACTGGGCGGTGAACGAGCCCGGCCACCGCGTGCAGGCCCAGGCGTGGTGGGTGCAGGTGGACGGCACGCCGCAGGCGCGCGCCGAAATTGCCGAACTGGCCTGGGTGCCGCTGCAACCACCGCATGGCCTGCCCTTGGCACCCTTGAGCGAACACCATATCCTGCCGGCGGTCGCCACCCGGGTGACGGCCCGCTGAGCAGGCGGGCGCCGACTGCAAGGACATCGGATGTCAGTGCCGCTCCCGCCGCTTCCCACCCGCACCACGCCACCCGCTCACGCCTGGGTGCGCCCGATGGCGCAGGCGTCGTTCTGGCTGTGCCTGCTGCTGACGCTCTACTTCGTGCTGCAGGCGCTGCTGTTGTGGCCACTGCACGGCACCCCGCTGTGGCAGTCGCTCGCCGGAATGGCGCAGGCGCACCGGGTGCACAGCGTCACCTGGCTGCTGGCCCACCCGGTGGGCGCCTCGATGATCATCGCGCTGGCCTGCCTGGTCTCGACCGCAGCCAGCTGGGGCCTGCTGCGCGAACGCCGCTGGGCCCTGTGGGGCTTCGTGGCGCTGTTGCTGCTGAGCGCACTGGCCAACTTCGCGATCGCCTGGTGGCTGGACGCGTGCATGCGCGATCTCATCGCACTGCTGGCCGATGACCCGGCCCTGCAGCAGGAGCTGCAGCCGCGGCGCTGGATGGTCACCTTCATCGTGGTCGGTACCTCGATCCTGTTCCTCGGCCTGCAGGGCTGGCTGGCCTGGCGCCTGTTGAGGCCGGACATCCGCTCGCGCTTCCGCTGAGCCCCATCCGATTCCCGCTGGACAAGGACCGTCGCATGCGCGTGCTGACCCTGCTCCCCGCACTGCTGCTGTTCGCCGCGCAACCTGCGTCCGCCGACGCGTTGCGATGTGGCGAGTACCGCAGCACCGAGGGCGCCATGGCGCTGGTGTTCGAATCATCCGCTGCCGGTTATCGCGCTCTGGAAGGCCAGGAACACGCGCCTGTGCGCATCGACCGCAGCGGCGGCGATCTGCGCCTGGTATTTCTCGACGACGGTGTATCCACCGCCATCAGCGTGGCTGCTGACGGGGCGCATATCAACGACGGCATGACCGACTTCGAGTTGCATCGACCCCAGGCCTGCCAGCGCGCCCCTGCGCCCGTCACCGACGGCTGCCTGGGCCAACCTGCGCTGTGCATTGCGCGGCTCGCGGATGCGCCGCCGGAACAGGCGCAACGCGCGTGCGAGGAAAGCGTCGGCGCCGGGTGCTCGGCGCTGTTGCGCCACTTTCTCGCTGCACCCGCCGCCGCAGCCGGGCAGCAGGACGCGCCATTGCCTGCCGCGCAGCGCACCACGCTGCAGCGGCTCTGCCTGCACCAGCGCGGTGGTCGCTTCTGCACCGAGGTTGCCGAGCAGCAGTTGATCGCGCTGGAACCCGCGTTGGCCGTGCAGGCGCTGCAGGTGGTCTGCGATGCTGGGCGCGCCAGTGCCTGCGAACGTGTTGCGCCATTGCGTGAACTCGGCACCGATCTACGCCTCGTGCCTCTCCAGCAAGTGCCCTGTGGCCGCTATCAGGCCGATGGCGGCGCGATCGACAGGCTCGACTTCGGCGATGGCACGCGCGGCCGACTGGAAGACGGCGCCATCCACCTTCAGCAGGACGGCGAAACCCTTGTCCTGCGCCAGCTGGGCAACGGCGACCTGCTTGGCATGGATACGCAGACCGGTTACCAGCGCTACCAGCCGGTGCCCGGCACGGCACAATGCACGCCCCCGCGCGAGGGCCGTGATTCGCCGTAGCGCCTGGAGTTTCCCGTTCGATCGTCAAGGAGACGACATGCATTCACCCGCACCGCGCCGCCGCTGGCTGGCCTGGGCGCTGCTGCTGGCCGCGCCGATGGCCGCCGCACAGTCACCGCAATGCGGCCTGTTCAAGGCCGACGAAGGCAGCAGCACGCTGCGCATCAGCTCACCGAACCGCGGCGAGCAGAAGCACTTCGGCAGTGCGCCGTCTCCGGTCGCGTTCCAGCAGATCGACGGAAAGCTGCAACTGGTGAACCTGGAGTACGGCCTGCCCAGCGCGTTGCAGGTGCGCGATCGTGGCCGCACGGTCGAGGTGGATGGCACGGTCTACATCCTGCAGGCCCCCGCACAGTGCGCCGCCGCAGCCAGGCCGGCTGAAGGCAGCTGCCTGTCCGATGCGGCGGCGTGCCTGGACAACCGCCGTGAAGCGCCCCCGGCCGCGCTGGAAGCAGGGTGCCGGGAAGGCGTGCCCGGCATGTGCCTGCAGCTGGCCGATCGCTGGCATGACGAGGCCAGGGCGCCGGCCACGCCGGATGAGGCGCAGCAACAGGCCATCCTCGATACCGCACTGGCCGGCATCGAACTGCCTGTGCCGTGCCGGAATGGCGGCTTCAGCAACGAGACACCGGCCTGTGCAGCGGCGCTGGAAGCGGATCCGGCGCTGCAGGATCAGATCGTCAAGGCCGCGATGGGTGCGGCGATGGTCGAAGCCGTGAGCTCCGTGCTGTCACCCTCCACGCCGGTGGTGGTGCCGGCCGCGCAGCGCCAGCAGCTGTTGCAGTTGTGCCAGCAGGTCGGCCATGGCGGCTTCTGCAGCCGCGTGGCCGAGCTCTCGTGGGAATCCGGCGACCCCTTGCAGGCGGTGCAGGCACTGACCACAGCGTGCGCGCCCGGTAAGGAAAGCGCCGCCTGCGAGCGCCTGCCTGCATTGCAGGCGCTGGGCGCCTCGTTGCGGCCGCAGCCGGCTACGGCGCTGCCCTGCGGCACCTTCCGCGCCGCAGGTGGCCTGATGGATACGCTGGACTTCGGCGATGCAGGACGGGTCGGCATCGGCTGGGACAGCCAACTGCGTGCTCGTGTCGAAGACGGCGACATCCGCATCCGCCACGACAAGGGCGGCGACTTCGTGCTGCGGCCGTTGCCCGGGGGCCAGCTGCTGGGCCTGGACACGTGGACACGCTTCCAGGTGTTCGTGCCGACCGGCGAGGGCGCGAGCACCTGCAGCCCGCCGAAACACTACACGGTGCTGCCGCTGCCGCAGGACTGCCCGCAGGCGCTGGCCAGCGGCGGTGCCGAAGCCTGCTGCGCGCAGGGTAAGCTGCAGGGCTGCAACATTCTTGGCAACCGTCTTGCGCTGTCCGGCCAGTGGCGGCAGGCGGCAGAGCACTACACCACCGTGTGCCGTGCCGGCGTGCGCGAGGGCTGCGAAAACCTGGTCGCAGCGCAGGGCCGCAGCAGCGACATCGACGCCCATGCGACGCTGGAGCGGCTGTGTGCCGCCGACCGCAGCGGGCGCCACGTCGCCTGCGACGTGCTGGACACCGGAAACTGGAGCGCCCTGGAGCTGGGCCGTGTCCTGCAGGAGGCGGTGGACGAAGCGACGGCCGAGGACACTCCGGCGCCGCGCGCTTCCAACCGCAAGCGATGAGCCGGCCAAGGCCTGCCCGCAGCTTCGGGCGGGCCCTGCGGTAAAGTAGCGCCATGAACGAATTCGAGCGCGTGCGCACCTACCTCACCGACCTGCAGGACCGCATCTGTGCGGCGATCGAGGCCGTCGATGGCCAGGCCCGCTTCCAGGAAGACCTGTGGCAGCGGGCCGAGGGCGGTGGCGGGCGTACCCGCGTGCTGCGCGACGGCGCGGTGTTCGAGCAGGCCGGCATCGGCTTCTCCGACGTGGCCGGCAGCCGCCTGCCGCCGTCGGCCTCGGCCAACCGCCCGGAACTGGCCGGCGCCTCCTGGCGCGCCACCGGCGTGTCGCTGGTGTTCCACCCGCTCAATCCCTACGTGCCGACCACCCATGCCAACGTGCGCTTCTTCCAGGCGCAGCGCGACGGCGAAGTGGTGGCCAGCTGGTTCGGCGGCGGCTTCGACCTGACTCCGTTCTACCCGTTCGACGAGGACGTGCAGCATTGGCACCAGGTCGCCCGCGACCTGTGCACACCGTTCGGCGACGAGCGCTATGCCGCGCACAAGCGCTGGTGCGATGAATACTTCTTCCTGCGCCACCGCAATGAAACGCGCGGCGTCGGCGGCCTGTTCTTCGATGACCTGCACGGCGATTTCGAGCGCGATTTCGCTTATCTGCGTGCGGTCGGTGATGGCTTCCTCGACGCCTACCTGCCGATCGTGCAGCAGCGCAAGGACGCCGCATATGGCGAGCGCGAACGCGAGTTCCAGCTGTACCGCCGCGGCCGCTACGTGGAGTTCAACCTGGTCTACGACCGCGGCACCCTGTTCGGGCTGCAGAGCGGTGGCCGCAGCGAAAGCATCCTGATGAGCCTGCCGCCGCGGGTGCGCTGGGAGTACGGCTTCACCCCGGAAGCGGGCAGCGCCGAGGCGCGCCTGGCCGACTACCTGGTGCCACGCGACTGGCTCTGATCGTCCGGCGCCACGCCTGATCCGTGGCGCCTTCTTACGCCTGTGGTGCGCCCCGCGCCGGACAGGCCCTGCACTGCCTCCTTCAAGGATGACCCCATGCCTGCTGCTGTTCCCTTCCGCCCCCGCGCCGCGGGCTGGCGCTCCCTGCTGTTGCTTGCATTGGCCTCGGCCAGCCTGCCGGCCGCCGCGCAATCGATGGCCTGCGGCACCTACAAGGACGTCGACGGCAACACCACGCTGACCATCGAAAGTGAAGGCCATGGTTTCCTGTCCGGCCCCTACCAAGCCACCGAGCAGCTGCGCATCGCCCGCCAGGAGGACGTGCTCGGCACCGGCAACCTGTCCACCGGCCGCCTGGAAAACTGGTACTTCTCGGACAACGATCGCACGATCAGCACCCCCTATCGCGAATTCACCCGCGAGCACACCGCCGCCTGCAAGACGATGCCGGAGCCCATCGAGGGCGGCTGTGTAATGAACACCTCCGAGTGCCTGGAGGCGTTGCCGGAAGCCGAACCGCTGAAGCTGCATGCCTGGTGCGCCGAAGGCGTGGGCGCGGCCTGCATGCAGCTGCTGGAGACCTACCAGCGGCAGGCCAAGGACGCAGCGCCGGCGCCTGCACGTTCCGAGCCGCCGATGCCGGAGATCTGCAAGGAGGATTCGGCGTCGTTCAATGCCGAGGGCTGCAGGGCGATCGCCGAGGTGGTCGGCGCCGAGATGATGGGCAAGGCCGTGCTCGGCCTGCAGCATTCGAACGACCCTGTCTTGCCGACCGCACAGCTCGATGAACTGGCCGCACTGTGCCGGCAGCAGCACGGCGAGGCGTTCTGCGCCGACGTTGCCGAGGCGCTGTGGAGTGGTGGGCGCCTGTTGCAGGCCCATGAGGCGCTGCAGCTGTCGTGCGCCCAGCGCGCGGATGGCGTGGCCTGCGGCCGCGCCGAGGCGCGTGCCCGACTGGCCTCGGTACCGGCCGCTGCACTGGCCCCGGTGCCGGCTTCCGCGCTGCCCTGTGGGGGCTATGAAGCGGAGTACGGCGTGCTCTCGCAGCTGCGCTTCCTCGATGGTGGCCTGGTGGAAGCCGGGGGCCGCGACCAGCGCCTGCGCGCGAGCCTGCAGGACGGGCGCATCCTCATCCATCGCGACGTCGGCAGCGACTTCGTACTGCAGCCGCTGAAGAACGGAAACCTGGCCAGCGTCGACGGCGGCAACCGCTTCGCCTACTACGAGCGCAAGCCGGGCTCAGGCAATGCCAGCTGCACACCGCCGGTGGCCTTCGTGGAGATCCCCCTGCCGCTGGACTGCCCGACCCTGGACCGCAAGGACGGCGCCAAGGCCTGCTGCACCGATGGCAAGCTGCTGGGCTGCAAGGTTGCCGGCGAGGCACTGTTCAAAAACGAACAATGGGCCGCATCGCTGTCCTACTTCCAGACGCTGTGCAGCGCGGGTGTGCGCGAAGGTTGCCTGGCAATGGCCGCGGTGTATGCGCATACTGCGGATCCGAAGATTCCGCAGGCCATGGCGGCGATCTGCGCGAAGGACGCCAAGGGCACCCACGTCGCCTGCGATGTGGACGCGACGCGCAACTGGCCGGCGCTGAAGGCTGAAGCCGCTCCCTGAGGCCAGGCACCTGTTGAGCCGGGCATGGGCCCGGCGCTACGAGGTCAGGTGCTCTTCCGCGCGATGATCGTGATGTGCCCGGTCGTCTCCAGCAGGGCGATCTGCACGTCCTCGATCCGCAGGCCGCCCTGTTGGCGCAGCGCGGCATCGAAATCGGCCCGGCTGATCAGTTCGCGGCGGAGAACGCCCTCCAACAGCCGGCCATCACGCGCGATCACGGTGGGCTCTCCTTCGATCATCCGCTCCATGCGCCGATTCCGGGTGGTCAACCAGCCCACCCCGTAGTTCAGCACGATCAGGGTGGCCGCCAGCAGCAGGCCACCGCCCAGCGAGGTGTCGGTGCCCAGCAGCGCGTTCTGCACCGCGTTGCCCAGCAGCACGATCAGCAGCACGTCGAAAGGCGTGATCTGCCCCAGAGCCCGCTTGCCGCCCAGCCGGACCATGCCCAGCACCACGACATAGACCACCACCGCGCGCAGGATGAATTCCCACCACGGCATGGCCAGGGCGAACAGGTCGGGCATGGTCTTCCCCTGCGGAACGGTGGCCCAGCCTAGCACCTGGGGTCAGATCCCTTTGCCCGGCGGGCAAAGGGATCTGACCCCCAGTGTGTGTTCCGTTGGCGCAAATAAAAAGCCCCGCTGACCAGGGGGAGGTCAACGGGGCCGGGGAACGGGCACTTGGGGAGGAGTCCCCGTTCCGAGATCTGCTCCAGGGGATGGGAGAGATCCACAACAGGCGTTGCGCCTGTCGGGAGTTATAGAAGCACTTCGAACACTAACGGTTCGTGAAGGGGCCCCATTTAATGAATTTCAATAGGGGCAACATTCATGGTCGAGTCAGAAACACCCGACTCATGAACAAATTCACGTCGTTTTCGGCCTGAAACACCGTCAGTGCGCTTCGTCCCAGTTGTTGCCGACGCCCGTGTCGACCACCAGTGGCACCCGCAGTTTGGCCGCTTGCGACATGCGCTCCACCACCTGCAAACGCAGGTCCTCGACGAAACTGCTTTCGGTTTCGAACACCAGTTCATCGTGCACCTGCAGGATCATCCGTGCCGGCGCCCCGCTGTCACGCAGCCACTGGTCCACATCCACCATCGCGCGCTTGATGATGTCGGCGGCAGTGCCCTGCATCGGCGCGTTGATCGCCGCGCGTTCAGCACCGGCACGCAGGCCCTGGTTGCGGGCGTGGATGTCGTTCAGGTACAGGCGACGGCCGAACAGGGTTTCCACGTAGCCCTGGTCACGGGCCTGCTGGCGCATCCGCTCCATGAAGTCGCGCACGCCCGGGTAGCGGCTGAAGTACAGCGCCACGTAGTCCTGCGCCTGGCCACGGTCGATGCCCAGGTTGCGGGCCAGGCCGAAGGCGCTCATGCCGTACATCAGGCCGAAGTTGATGGCCTTGGCGGCGCGGCGCTCGTTCGGGGTCACTTCCTCCAGCGTGCGCCCGAACACCTCGGCGGCGGTGGCACGGTGTACGTCGGCGCCCTGCTCGAAGGCACGCACCAGGCCCGGGTCCTCGGACAGGTGGGCCATGATCCGCAGTTCGATCTGCGAATAGTCGGCCGCCAGCAGCTGGAAACCTTCCGGGGCGATGAACGCGCGGCGGATGCGGCGGCCGTCCTCGGTGCGGATCGGGATGTTCTGCAGGTTCGGGTCCGACGAGGACAGGCGGCCGGTGGCGGCACCGGACTGGTGGTAGCTGGTATGCACCCGGCCGGTGTCCGGGTTGACCATCTCCGGCAGCTTGTCGGTGTAGGTGCTGCGCAGCTTGGCCAACCCGCGGTAGTCCAGGATCACCCGCGGCAACTCATGCTGGTCGGCAATCGCCTCCAGCGCCTCTTCATTGGTGCTGGGCTGGCCCTTCGGGGTCTTCACCACCGCCGGCAGCTTCAGCTCGTCGAACAGCACCGCCTGCAGCTGCTTGGGCGAATCCAGGTTGAAGCTGCGCCCGGCCAGCTCGGTGGCCTTCTGCTGCGCGGCCAGCATGCGCGAGGACAGGTCCTGGCTCTGCCGGCGGAGTTCGTCGGTGTCGATCCGCACGCCATTGGCTTCAATGCTGGCCAGCACCGGCACCAGCGGCATCTCGATGTTGCGGTACACGCTGTCCAGCGCCGGCTCGGCCAGCAGCTGCGGCTGCAATGCGTGGTGCAGGCGCAGGGTGATGTCGGCGTCCTCGGCGGCGTAGCGGCTGGCTTCGTCGATGCCCACCTGCGAGAACGGGATCTGCTTGGCGCCCTTGCCGGCCACGTCCTCGAACTTGATGGTGCTGTAGCCCAGGTAACGCAGCGCCAGCGAATCCATGTCGTGGCGGGTGGCGGTGGAATTGAGCACGAAGCTCTCGAGCATGGTGTCGTCGTGGTAGCCCTGCATCGCCACGCCGTGGCGGCGCAGCACATGCAGGTCGTACTTGCCATGCTGGCCCAGCTTCTTCTTCGCCGGGTCCTGCAGCGCCGGGCGCAGTGCGTCCAGCACCTGCTGCATGGGCAGCTGGGCCGGCGCACCCGGGTAATCGTGGCCGACCGGAATGTACGCCGCCCTGCCCGGCTCGACGGCCAGGCTGATGCCCACCAGGCGCGCGCGCATCGCGTCCAGTGCATCGGTCTCGGTATCGAAGCTGATCAGGTCGGCCTGCTGCAGGCGTTCGACCCAGGCCTGCAGCTGCTCGGCGGTCAGCACGGTCTCGTACTCACCCGGCGCGGACAGTGCCGGATCCAGCGTGCCGGCGGCGGGCGCCTCGCCGCTGCCACGGGCGAAGCCAGCGGCGGTGCCACGCAGGCTCGGGGTCGCCTCGCTGGCGGCCACCGGTGCCGGCACCGGCGCGCCCAGCTCCTTCAGCGCCTGGGTGAAGCCATAGCGCGTATACAGCTCGGTCAGCGCCGGCACATCCTGCTCGCGCAGGGCCAGCGTGGTCGGGCTGGCGTCCAGCTGCACGTCGGTACGGATGGTCACCAGCTCGCGGTTCAGCGGCAGCCGCTCCAGTGCGGCACGCAGGTTCTCGCCGATCTTGCCCTTCATGGCCGGCGCGGCCGCCATCACGCCGTCCAGGTGCTGGTACTCGGCCAGCCACTTGGCGGCGGTCTTCGGCCCGCACTTCTCCACGCCCGGCACGTTGTCGACCGCGTCGCCCATCAGCGCCAGCAGGTCGATGATCTGGTCGGCGCGCACGCCGAACTTCTCCATCACCGCCGCATCCGAATCCATGCGGCTGCCGGTCATGGTGTTGACCAGCTCGATGCCCGGGCGCACCAGCTGGGCGAAGTCCTTGTCGCCGGTGGAAATGGTCACCTTCAGGTCCTGCGCCAGGCCCTGAAGGGCCAGCGTGCCGATCACATCGTCGGCCTCCACGCCGGGGATGCGCAGGATGCTGATGCCCAGCGCTTCGACGATGCGGCACATCGGCTCGACCTGGCTGCGCAGCTCATCGGGCATCGGCGGGCGGTTGGCCTTGTACTGGTCGTACAGGTCGTCACGGAAGGTCTTGCCCGGGGCGTCGACCACGAACGCGACGTAGGCCGGGCGCTCCTTCAGCGTCGAACGCAGCATGTTGACCACGCCGAACAGCGCGCCGGTGGGTTCACCCTGTGCATTGGACAGGGGCGGCAGCGCGTGGAACGCGCGGTACAGGTAACTGGACCCGTCGATCAGGACTAATCTGCTCATGTGCCGATTCTACGCGCCCGTGCCTGCACCGCGGCGACACGGCCCGTACACCGCGATGGGGCATAATCAGGGCTCTTTCCAGGCAAAGGCCCCGCCGATGAAGACCCTGATGCTGGCTTCCCTGCTCCTGCTCGCTGGCTGCGCCAGCATGGGTGGCGCGGGCGCTCCCCCGGTGGACGTCAAGGGCGCGGATGTATCCAAGCGCACCATGGACAACGGTGACACCATCGAGGAATACCGCGTGTCCGGCCAGCTGCGCATGGTCAAGGTGACCCCGTCGCGCGGTGCCCCGTTCTACATGTACGACAAGAACGGCGACGGCCGCATGGACAACGACAAGGACGGCGTGTCGCCGGTCTACTGGAAGCTGTACAGCTGGTGAGGTGACCGGGGTTGTGACCGGGGTCGGATCCCTTTCCACAGGAAAGGGCTCTGACCCCCTCAGGGCCACCGGCACGGCCCCGATCCCCCCCACAAAAAACAACGCCGGCGCGCATCCTGCGGCCGGCGTCGGGTCCCCTCCCCGGGAACGCTTGAATCAGCGGGTATGGATCAGCGGATGACCAGCACCGGCAGCGTGCTGCGCGCCAGCACCTCGGCGGTCTGGCTGCCCAGCAGTACACGGGTCACGCCGCGGCGGCCGTGCGAGGTCATCACGATCAGGTCGCTGTTGCGCTCGCCGGCGGTCTCGATGATGCCGTCGGCCGCATAGCGGTCCAGCACGTGCACCGGGTTGGCGGTGATGCCCTGCTCGGCGGCCTTGGCCAGCGCCGGCTGCAGCACCTTCTGCGCGCCTTCCTCGCGGTCGGCCTTGTATTCGGGGCTGTTCATGTAGCCCACGCTCCAGCCCATGGCGTCGTACATGCCGACGGCCCACGGCTCGGAAACAGTGACGATATCGACCTCGGCGTTAAGGTCCTTGGCCAGCTCCAAGCCCTTGGCCAGGCCCTTGTCGGCCAGTTCGGACCCGTCAGTGGCAATCAGGATGCGCTTGTACATGGTGGGGCTCCGTGGCGGTCTGCCGGATGGGAACGACACCATTGCACACCGTATGTGCAGGCGGCGCCTTGAGCAGGATCAATCCGGCGCCGCGCAGCGGCGTGTGCGCACCGTCACGTGGTCCGGGGGACAGGCTCGGCCCGCCCTCTTCTGTAGAGCCGAGCCCGTGCTCGGCTGCTTCTGGCGGGAAAAGCAGCGGAGCATGGGCTATGCCGGTCGTCCTGACCGGCACCCTTCGGGCCGTCGCAAGCGACGTTGGCAGCGGCTCCTGCCGCTACCTTCGGCTCTACAACAACGTCGCTCAGGCGATCTGCACCACGCGCGCGTTCTGGCACAGCGGGTAGCTGGCCACGAACTCGTCAATCGCATCGCGCATCGCCTCGAACGATTGGCCGTACATGTACAGCGCGGTCTCGGTCGGGCCCTGCCACCAGCTGCAGATCTCGCCCAGGCCGTCGATGTTCCCGGACAGCTGCTCGAACACGTGGTTGGAATCGCACTGTTCGTAGACCTCGTCCGGCAGGTTCAGGCCATCCAGGTAGATGCCCAGGCCTTCGGTCACGCCGAAGCTGCGGTCGGCTTCACCCGCGCCCCGCAGCTGCGAACCCTTCGGTGCACCCAACTGCTCCAGCAGGTCGATCAGCTTCGGCACGCCAGCCGCATCGACCAGCGCCACTTCGATATCGCCGTATTCGACCTCACCCAGGTCGGACATCGCGGTGCCGCCGCCGGTCAGCTCGCCCACCTGGGCCGCCTGCAGCAGCGCGTCGAGCGGATCCTCGAACAGTTCGTGGCGGTGCTCCGGCTGCAGCCGGGCGTTCAACTTCACGGTGACGTGCAGCGTGGGTTCGGTCATGGGGGCGTTCCTGGAAGAAGTGCCACCTATTGTAGAGCCGAGCCCATGCTCGGCTGCTTCTGGCCGGAAAAGCAGCCGAGCATGGGCTCGGCTCTACAACAGCCTGTCAACGCAGGAACGGCGTGACCTTGCGCTTCAGCAGTTCCACCAGCACCGGGTCCATGTACTCGTAGTCATACGGAATATCCAGGCAGATCACCCGCTTGCCGTTCAACCAGGCCTTGTAGCGGCTGGACAGCCGGTTGCGGTGGGCGCGCTCCATCACGAACACGATATCGGACCACTGCAGCAGCTCGGGGCTGAGCACTTCCTCGGCGTCGGCCAGCAGCCCGGCCGAGGCGGTCTCGATGCCCGGCCAATCGGCGAATACCTGCTCGGCCGTCGGGCTGCGCAGGCGGTTCTGGCTGCAGAGGAAGAGCACATTGCGGGTCATGAGCGCAGCCTAATCGGGGTCGGATCCCTTTTCCAACGGAAAAGGGCTCTGACCCCACTCAGGTACATTCGGACAAGTTGCATGGCCGGAAAACACTCGAAAGACCATCATGGGCCTTTCCACCGTCCAGATGCCCATGATCACCAAGGATGACCTGTTAACGACGTTCGCAGAGGTAGCCGAGGCGCACGACTGCTACTTCAGCAAGTACGTAGTCGCGACGTACGTGCTCTATTGCTGCATCAGAAATGCCAAGGAACATGACCTCGCGATCGCGTCCAAAAATGTCGATGATCCGGAGTTCGCCGCCAGCGTTGTGCTGAACGCGCCGCCCCGTCTTTCACATGATGGGCCAACGATCTTTGAAATTCCTTCCAACGCCTATGGGTTCACTCATGCGATGGTGGTTCCCAGCACTTATCACGGGCTTCTGAATGGGATCGAGAAGCGCACGGGTCTGTTCCTGTGCCTGCCGATCTTCCGGTGTGAGTTCAACGGCAACGAATCAGCAGAGGATTTCAGGTGGTCCACACATCACATCGTTGACGTCAACAACTGGCATAGGACCAGGCAGCCGAAGATCAGCGTGTACTTCGACAATCCCCGCACTGGTGGCGGCACGGACAAGGACGGTGCCATTGTGAGCCTGGAGACATTGATAGCGGAGATCGACAACGTTAGCGGAGTGAGCAACGGCTTCATCGAGATCACCAACTACCGCGGCGAAGTGATCGAGGTGTTGTCGCCGGCGGAAGGCCACTACGCGCTGATCCGCAACCGCCAGGATGAAGAAGCGATGGACCGCGCCGGGTTGGTGGCAGCCGTGGAGAAGTTCACCATCGGCTGATAGCCGACCGCTGTTGTAGAGCCGAGCCATGCTCGGCTGGTTTTCCCGCCTGAAGCAGCCGAGCATGGCTCGGCTCTACAGGAATTCCCGCCCCCTGACGGCGATCAGATCACCGTCAGGTTGGCGTAGGCCATCACCAGCCACTTGCTGCCGGCATCAGCAAACTCGACCTGCACGCGGGCGTGCGCGCCGCTGCCTTCGTAGTCGGTCACCATGCCTTCGCCGAACTTGGGATGGGTAACCAGCGCGCCGAGCTTGACCGGCGGCGCCTCGATCGAGGCATGGCCCATCACCCGGCTGGCGCCCATGGAGGCCGGCCGCGAGACCTGCACCTTCGGGCGCACTTCGTGCAGCAGTTCGCGCGGAATCTCGCGCAGGAAGCGTGACGGCAGGCTGTAGTTGTCCTGGCCGTGGATGCGGCGCGATTCGGCATAGCTCAGCACCAGCTTCTGGCGCGCGCGGGTGATGCCGACATAGGCCAGGCGGCGCTCTTCTTCCAGCCGCCCGCTTTCCTCCAGCGAGCGTGCGCTGGGGAACAGGCCTTCTTCCAGGCCGGCCAGGAACACCAGCGGGAATTCCAGGCCCTTGGCCGAGTGCAGGGTCATCAGCTGCACGCCCTCTTCGCCTGCCTGCGCCTGGCCCTCACCGGCCTCCAGCGCGGCATAGGCCAGGAACGCGACCAGCTCGTCCATGTCCTCGCCCACTTCCTCGATGTCGTCGGCCCGGCGCACGAAGCGCGAGGCCACCGAGACCAGTTCGTCGAGGTTGTCGGTGCGCGACTCCGAGTCCAGCGCATTGCGGCTTTCCTTGCTCCAGTGCTCGCGCAGCTGCGAGCGGGCCAGCACGTGGTCCACGCGCTCGGCCAGGGTCATGTGCACGGTCTGCGCCTGCAGCTCGTTGACCAGCCCCAGGAAGCCGGCCAGCGCATTGCGCGCGCGTGCGGCCAGCCCGTTGCCCTGGGTGACCAGCATCGTTGCTTCCCACAGCGAGATACCCTGCGCGCGTGCCTCGCGGCGCACTTCGTCCAGCGTGCGGTCGCCGATGCCCCGGGTGGGCGTGTTGACCGCGCGCTCGAACGCGGCGTCATCGTTGCGGTTGGACAGCAGGCGCAGGTAGGCCAGCGCGTCCTTGATTTCGGCACGCTCGAAGAAGCGCATGCCGCCATACACGCGGTACGGCACCTGCTCGCTCAGCAGCGCCTCTTCCAGCGCGCGCGACTGCGCGTTGCTGCGGTAGAGCACGGCCACTTCGGTGTAGCTGCCACCGTCGCGCACCCACTGGCGGGCGCGCTCGACGATGTAGCGCGCCTCGTCCATCTCGTTGTACGCGGCGTACAGGTCGATCGGCTCGCCGTCACCGCTGTCAGTCCACAGCTGCTTGCCGATGCGATCCGGGTTGTGCGCGATCACCGCGTTGGCAGCGCCGAGGATGTTGGCGGTGGAGCGGTAGTTCTGCTCCAGGCGGATGGTCTGCGCGCCCGGGAAATCGCGCAGGAAGCCCTGCACGTTCTCGACCTTGGCGCCGCGCCAGCCGTAGATGGCCTGGTCATCGTCGCCGACCACGAACACGTGGCCGGAATCACCGGCCAGCACGCGCACGAAGGCGTACTGGATGGCATTGGTGTCCTGGAACTCGTCCACCAGGATCTCGCGGAAGCGGGCGCGGTAGTGCGACAGCAGCGCCGGGTTGTCGCGCAGCAGTTCGTGCGCGCGCAGCAGCAGCTCGGCGAAGTCGACCAGGCCGGCGCGGTCGCAGCGCGCCTGGTACTCGATGTAGGCCTGGCGCATGGTCTCCAGCCACGCGTCGTGCGGTTCGGGCTGGATGTGCTGCGGGCGGCGGCCCTCGTCCTTCTGCGCGTTGATCCACCACGCGATCTGCTTGGGCGGGTACTTGCCGTCGTCCAGCTCCAGCGCCTGCACCACGCGCTTGACCAGCCGCAGCTGGTCGTCCGAATCCATCACCTGGAAGCCTTCGGGCAGCTTCGCGTCCTGCCAGTGCAGGCGCAGCAGGCGATTGGCCAGGCCGTGGAAGGTACCGATCCACATGCCACGGCTGCCATGGGGCAGCTGTGCGTCGATGCGGTGGCGCATCTCGCCGGCCGCCTTGTTGGTGAAGGTCACCGCGAAAATGCCGTGGGTCGGCACGCCATCGACTTCATGCAGCCAGGCGATGCGGTGGGTGAGTACGCGGGTCTTGCCGGAACCGGCACCGGCCAGCACCAGGTGGTGGCCGGGGGGAGCGGAGACGGCTTCGCGCTGGGCCGGGTTCAGGCCATCAAGCAGGTGGGAGACATCCATACCCCCATTTTACGGCATCGCCGTCGCGGCTCCTGCGACCACCTGGGTGGCCAGTGCCTGCGCCTGCTGACGCAGTTCAGGCACCGCCAGGCTTTCCCACAGGCTGCCGATGCGCAGGCTGCCGAGTACGCCCAGCCGCGCCTGCGGCTGGCCACCGGCGGCACGCAGGCGGTCGCCCGGCACCGTGCTGTCCAGACCCAGCCCGTGCGGGCCGGGGCGGGCCAGGCCATCGCTCTGCAGCTGCTGCAGCAAGGGATTGCGCAGCGCGCTGGCGCGGGTTTCCACGCCGGTGGCGTTGATCACGCCGCCGATTGTCCAGTGCTGTTCATTGCCAGACGGAGCGCGGCCAGAAAGCCGCAGCGCTTCGCCTTCGCGGCCGACGCGTTGCAGGCGGGACCGGTGAATACGCAGTTGGCCGCTTTCGATCAGCGCCTGCAGCTGTGCGTCGACCTCTTCGGCGATGCGGTGGCGATGCACGTCCCAGTAGCGCACCACATGGCGCAGGAAGCGGCGCTGGTCGGCCGCGTCGAGGCTGCACCACAGTGCCTGCCCGTGCGGACGGATGCGGTCCATCACCCCCTGCCACGGCAGACCATCGGCCTGCGCCTGGCGCGCGAACCCGCGCAACGCGCGCAGGCGCTGGCGCAGGCTCATCGGCAGCAGCGCAGCCGGGTCGAACGTGGGCAGGCCGCCATGCGCATGCGGCAGCGGCAGCAGGCCATGGCGCGAGATCACATGCAGCGGGCCGGTGTGGCCGGCTGCAACCAGCGCCAGCACGGTGTCGGCCATGCTCAGGCCGGAGCCGACGATGGCCACGGCCTGCTCACCGGCCAGGGTGCGTACGCCGTCGTAGTCCCAGGCCTCGATCACGTCATCGGCGGGCAGTGCCTCGGCACCGGCTACCGGCAGCGGCCGCATGCTGTTGCCGGTGGCGAGCACTGCCTGTGCGGCGTGCAGCGTCTGGCCATCGCCGAGTGCCAGCTGGTAGCCGTGGTCATCCGGCTGCAGGCCCAGTACCGGCTGCACGATCACCTGCAGCTGTGCCGGGCTGGCCGCGGCGGCCTCCTGCAGGCGCTGCTGCAGGTACGCTGCAAAGTAGTGGCGGCACACGTAACGCTCGCCCAGCACCTCGCGCGCCTCGCCCGGGTAGGCGTTGGCGGCCATCAGGTAGTCGAGGAAATCGCCGGGCTGGTCGGCAAACGCACTCATCTTCGCCGCCGGCACGTTCAGCAGGTGCTCCGGCCACGGCGTGGCATAGGCGATGCCCTGCGCCAGCTGCGAAGCCGGTTCGAAGATGGCCAGCGCCAACGGCGCCTGGGCCTGGCGCAACACCTGGATCGCCACCAGCACCCCGGCCGCACCACCACCGATGATTGCCAGGTCCAGTTCGCCATTACGCGGTGAATCAGTCATGCGCCGATTGTAGGCCATCAGCGATGACGGGCCGGATTGCCGAAGCGGGCGGTTGCCGCCGTTTCACATCAACGCATCGGCCAGCCGTGCGATGCCTTCGCGGCTGCGCCGCCACGTGGGACGGCTGCGCCACTGCTGCAGGTCCAGCTGCCGCGACTCGCGCAGGTAGCCATCCTCGATCGCGCACAGCTGCTGCACCAGCGCGCGGTCGTAGCAGACCAGGCCGATTTCGGCATTCAGCGCGAACGAGCGGATGTCCATGTTGATCGAGCCGAGCACGGCGATGTCCTCGTCCACGCTCATGTGCTTGGCATGCAGGAACTGCGGCTCGTACAGCGCGATGCGCACGCCACAGCGCAGCAGCTCGTCGTAGTAGGCCTCCTGCGCCCACGACGTCAGCCGCTGGTTGTTGCTGGCCGACAGGATCAGCTGCACCTGCACGCCGGACAAGGCCGCAATGCGCAAGGCGCTGAGCGTGGCTTCGTCGGGCACGAAATACGGGGTGACCATCACCAGCCGGCGCCGCGCCAGGTGGATCAGCGCCGCCACCGCATCGCGTGCGTTGCTGTAGGGATAGGCGGGGCCGCTGGGCAGCAACTGGGTGGCGATGTCGTCGCTGCACTCGGGCACATCGGCGATCACGTCCAGGCGCTGGCCGGTTTCCATGTACCAGTCGCTGGCGAACACCGCTTCCAGATGCGCCACCGCCGGGCCGCGCACGCGCGCCACCAGCTCGCGGTTCGGGTGGCCGGGCACGAACTGCGGGCCGGCCAGGTTCTGCGAACCGACATAGGCCACTTCGTTGTCGATCACCGCGATCTTGCGATGGTTGCGCAGGTCCATGCGCCCGCTGCGGCGCCAGCGCAGGCCACCGGGCAGCATCGCGCGCACTTCGATGTCGCGCGCCTGCAGGCGCTTGCGATAGGCACGCAGGCCGCGCTTGGCGCCCACCGCGTCGAGCAGCACGCGGCACTGCACGCCACGTGCAGCCGCACGCTGCAGGGCCTCGACGATCGCCTCGCCCACCGCGTCGTCGAACATCAGGTAGTACAGCAGGTGCACGCGGTCTTCGGCCTGGTCGATGTCGGCGATCAGCGTGTGCAGTGATTCGTCGTAGTCGGTCAGCAGATCGACGGCGTTGCCGTGCACCGGCATGAAGTCGCCCTGGCGCTGCACCAGCGGCACGATCTCGGCGCTGGCGGTGTCCGGCTGCGGTGTCCAGCGCAGGCGATGCTGCAGCGCCTGTTCCTCGCGGATGACCTGCGAGGCCTCGGCCTGGCGGCGGATGCGCTCGCGCGACAGCCATGGGTGGCCGAACAGCAGGTACAGCGGCAGGCCCAGCAGCGGCACGAAGCCGACCAGCAGCAGCCAGCTGCGCGCCGCCCCCGGCGTGGTGCGGGTGGGGATCCAGCACAGTGCAACCAGCCGGATCAGCCAGTCGATCAGCAGCAGGTACGAACCCAGCAACCACTCGAACAGCATCGTGTCGCCCGTCGGGAGGTGATGGGCCATTCTGCCCACCGGCCCTTGTGGAGTCGAGCCGCGCTCGACGGCCTTCCGGTCCGACCGCACAGCAGCCGAGCGTGGGCTCGGCGCTACAGGATGGCTCAATGCCGCACCGGCACCTCGCACAGCTGCCGCACCGCGTCGGCATGGCGACGGCCGTTGAGCGCCATGCAGGCAATGGCCTGCGCGGCCCGCTCCAGCTGCGCCTCCGGCAGCGGCGACGGCGCGCCGTTGGCCAGTGCCAGGTGGTGGTCGCACAGCAGCAGCGCCATGCCCTCGATCCCTTGCAGCATGCGCTGCAGGCGCAGCCAGCCCAGTTCCAGGTCCTGCCAGTGTGACGGGGTGTTCATGCAACCTCCTTCAACGGATCTGGCCACCGTGAAGGTGGCGGACGATGCGTGGTTGCAATACCGGGAACGGTAGCCACCAAACCGGCGGGCGCGAGGCCCCCACGCACCGTCCGCCAAAGAGGCAGATGGGTCGCCCGCCGTCGGCGGAGTTTTTCCGGCAACGGCGGGCGAGTTTACTGGCTACCGATTCGACGGGATTGCAAGCCCGACCGCTGCAACCGCAGCGGCTTGCCATCATGGGCACGGCCACGCCCGTCGTTCCAATCGATTTGAACCGTGCGAGGCGCCGGAACCGGTAGGAACAATCACTTATCGCATTCGGCCCTTCGCTCCAGGCATGGCGCCATTGGCGACAGCGTGCGCAGGGACTGCCCAGTGCCGACCAACGGTGGGCACCCACCACCACCACAGCAGCATCGGAACGGTCGGTATCCGCTAGGTAAACGCAGGGCATGAAAAAACCCGCCACAAGGGCGGGTTTCTTCGCGGGGACCAGCAATCCGTGCGGATTACTTGATCTTGCCTTCCTTGTACAGGACGTGCTTGCGCACGACCGGATCGTACTTCAGGAATTCCATCTTCCCCGGGGTGTTCTTCTTGTTCTTGTCGGTCGTGTAGAAGTGGCCGGTACCGGCCGAGGAAATCATACGGACCTTATCGCGCTTGCCTGCCATGATGCTTTACTCCTCAGACCTTTTCGCCGCGCGCACGCAGCTCAGCCAGAACGGAATCGATGCCGTTCTTGTCGATGGTGCGCAGTGCATGCGCGGAAACACGAAGCTTGACCCAGCGGTTCTCGCTGGCCACCCAGAAACGGCGCTCGTGCAGATTCGGCAGGAAACGACGACGGGTCTTGTTGTTGGCGTGCGAGACGTTGTTACCCGTCTGCACTCGCTTGCCGGAAACCTGGCATACGCGGGACATTGCGCACCTCGATAGTAGTAGTTGTCAGCCCGTAGCCCGGGCGACGGCGGCCTCGATGGTTGCCCACCACACGTCAAGAGAATCAAAGGGTTACGCTGGCGTTGGGCGGCCGGGGACGTGCTCCCGGGAGCGCCGCCCGGTAGAAAACCGGACACAGCGAGCCGCGCATTATGCACGGGTTCAAGCACTTGCGCAAGTTACCCACAGGCGGGGACTGGACCGGCGGGGCCGGGGGGACTTCGCCAACCGGCATACTGGCCCGGATCACTGCGGAGCTTTCCATGCGGCTGCTGGCCCTGACCTACGGAACCGAAGGCGATACGCGTCCGCTCGCCATGCTCTGCCATGGGCTGATCAGCGCAGGCCACGCGGTGACACTGCTGGCCGATGGCGGCACCCTGGGCAGCGCGCAGGCCCTGGATGTGCCCCACGCGGCCCTTGAGGGTGACATCCATGACGAAGTGGTCGCCCTTGTCTCGCGGGGCAACGGTGTTGCCGCCGCCAGTACCGGTCTGGCACGGATGGCGCTGCAGCATGTCAGCGGCTGGATGCGCCAGGCCGATGCCGCCGCCGAAGGCTGCGATGCGATTCTGACCGGCGGACTGGCGGCCCTTGTCGGCATGAGCGTGGGCGAACGTCGGGGTCTGCCGGTCATCGGCACCGGCATGATTCCGCTGACCCCGACGCGGGCCTTCCGCTCTCCGTTCCTGCCACCCGGACGCTCGCCGGGCTGGTTGAACCGGGCCAGCTACGGGTGGGTCAACGGCCTGATCTGGCGCCAGTTCCGTCGGCCGATCAACGCGGCACGCCAGCAACTGGGGCAATCGCCGCGTCGCGCGCTGTGGTCCGGCCTGCCGATGCTCTATGGCATCTCGCCGCAGCTGCTGCCGCCACCGGCGGACTGGCCGGCCGACCACATCGCCTGTGGCCAATGGCGGCTTCCTGATGCGCCCTGGACGCCGCCAGCCGATCTGCAGGCCTTCCTCGATGCCGGGCCGCCGCCGGTCTATCTGGGCTTTGGCAGCATGACCGGATTCGATCGCGAGCGCGTGCTGCCGGCCCTGCTGCAGGCGCTGGCACCGCGCCGGGTGCTGCTGTTTCCAGGGTGGGCCGGATTGCCGACGGGTGCGCTGCCAGCAGATGTGTTCGTGCTCGGCCCGACGCCACACGAAGCACTGTTCCCGCATTGCGCACTCGCCATCCACCATGGTGGCAGCGGCACCACGCATTCGGCCTGCCGCGCCGGCATTCCCTCGCTGGTGATGCCGTTCGCCGCGGATCAGTTCTTCTGGGCCGATCGCCTGTATCGGTTGGGCGTGGCACCGCCACCGTTGTCACCGAAGCGACTGGATGCAGCAACGCTGGCGGCAGCCATCATCTTCGTTGAAACCGACGCAACACGCGCACGCGCGGCGGCCCTGGGCGTGGCGATGGGCCATGAGGACGGGGTGGCCTGTGGCGTGGCGATGATCGAGCGCTGGTTACGGCCGGTGTAACAGCGGCCAGGCCTCAGCGCAGGTGCGGGATCACCTGCGCCAGCAGATGGGCATCCTTGAGCGCGCCGTGCAGGCCGCGCTGGCTGGGAATGCGCAGGCGCTGCAGCACATCGTCCAGCTTGTTGCCCTGGCCGGGCCAGCGCCCGCGCGCCAGCTTCAGGCTACAGGTGATGCGGCAATGCTGGGCCAGCGTGCCAGGAATACCGGACAGACGCAGCTCGTTGTCCAGGAAGCCCACATCGAAGGTGGCGTTGTGCGCGACCATCTCGCTGCCGCGCAGGAAGTCCAGCAGTTCGGCGGCCTTGCTGGAGAACAGCGGCTTGCCCACCAGCATCGCATCACTGATGCCGTGCACGCGCTGTGCGCCCCAGTCGACCCTGCGCTGCGGCTGCAGGTAGGTGTGGAACTGGCGGCCGGTGAGCTGGCCATCGATCAGTTCGACGGCACCGATTTCGATCACCCGGTGCCCCAGGCGGTGGGAGATGCCGGTGGTTTCGGTATCCAGTGCGACGATGCGACTCATGCGTGAGGCTGTTTCCTGTTGCGTGCCGCGATGATTTTCGCATGCCTGCAGCAGGAAGCTCCCCACTGTAGAGCCGAGCCCGTGCTCGGCTCACGCGCTAGGCGCAGGCCTTGAGCGTTGGAGCCAGAAGCAGCCGAGCGTTGGCTCGGCGCTACAAGTCCGGTCATTGCCACGATGGTGAGGCCTGGTCCAAGTCTGATACGCAGGCGTTGGTGTATCAGCGACCTGCTCTATACCACTATATTCAGCCTTCCATACAGGGACAGGGGAAACGATGAACACAATCGAGGAAGTGAGACAACGACTGAACCAAGCGCTGGAGGATACCCGGCTTGCCGACTTCTACAGCATCCGCCGACAGGTAAGGGGAAGAGGTAACAACCACGGGGGGCTCTTCCCCAAGGCAGGCGAGGCCTTGAACTATGTATTCCATCGAGGAGGCCGGGAGGAGCTTCAGTTCAACATTGGTTTTGAGAAAGGTGACCTTTTCCGCTACGGCGTTGCGTTCGGCTTGCAGCCCGGACAGAGCCTACCGGATCCGACAAAGCAGCTAGCCAGCCGTATTGATGCGTTCAACAGCATCCTTCCTGGGATGCCGTCATTGTCTGCTTACGAAATCTGGATTCATCGTGGAGACGGGAGTGAGGCCAGACTTCCTGCCGGGCCAATACCGGCCAGCGAAGTGATCAATGGCAACTTCATATTCTTTGGCGTCAAAGAGTATGTGGGTCCAGCCGGCGTGAACGAATCGGCAGTGCAGCGCGCCGTCGCGACGCTAGTGAATATCCTGCCCCTCTATGAAGAAATCGAGCGCTGTGTTTTCGATGAGGTCCCAGTGCAGGGGCGAACGAAGGCCAGCAATCGCTACACAGCCCGGATTGCCCACAACAGCATGGGGTGGCGTAGACCGGCAGGCGCACATGATGTGACTGAGAGCGGATCAAGCTATCGGAGCGAGTACGGCTTCGGCCATGAAGACTGGCTTTTTCGCGACGAATGGCAGCTCGGTGGCTGGCGATACGCGTTTGTTCAAGGTGTGAATCGCAGCAGGAAGCGTCTGCTCAAGCGAGGCGAGGCATTTGACCTCGAGCTCTTCGTTCTTTCGTCACAAGGTCGGTCAATGGTGTGCGAGATCCGAGACGTGGAGGTTCTAAGCGATCAGCAATCAGCAGATGCAGTTGAGGCCTATGTCAAAAATGGATGGCTTGCCACAATGAAACAAGAGGTGGAGGACGCAAACGGCTACGCTGCCGCGCTCGATCCTGACCTTCCCGAGCAGATACTCAACATACGTTTCCGGACGACGAACGTAAGGCGTATCGACGCTGGCAATCCAATTCCCAGCTGGCACCCTGCACATCGTTTGACGCGCTATTCGCTGTATGGAGTGGAGACACCGCTTCCCGAAAAGCCTGCAAGATGGGCAGGACGTAAGGGTGTACCCGAACTCCCGGACTCCGGTGAACGGCAGCGTAAGCTCCAAGCTGGAATGGCCACCTACTCTCCAGAACATCAGAAGATGCAACGGCTTTTGGAAGCTCGCTTGAAACTTCGCTATCCCGGTGCGGATATCGCCTTTGAGGAAGACTTCATTGACGTCAAGCTTCGAACGGATGACAAGCTCATACTCTATGAGGTCAAATCAGACCTCAGACCATTGAGCGCGATACGTCAGGCGCTCGGCCAGCTCCTCGAGTACGCGTATCACCCGAGACGGACGCACGATCTGGAGCCTTCATTGGTCATCGTGGGGCGTCGGCCATTGGTAGGAGAAGACAAGGACTTCTTTGAGCGCATACGCGCTCAGTTCGGCCTACCAATCAGTTACGAGTTCGTGGAGCTCTAGTCGCCATCAGCAATCGGGGGTGGTGTGCAGCGTCACCCCAGCGCTTCCACCACCCAATCGATGAACACCCGCAGCCGCTGGCTCATGTGCCGGTTCGGCGGGAACATCACATGCATCGGCATCGGCGGCAGCTGCCAGTCCGGCAACACCGGCAACAGCTCGCCGCGCGCCACGTGCGGCTCGGCCATGTAGCTGGGCAGCGCCACCACGCCCAACCCCGCCAACGCAGCGGCCAGATAGGCGTTTCCATCATCGAAGCCGACCGTATAGCGGCCCTGCACTTCAACGCGTTCATCGCCGCGCTGTGCAATGAACACGCGTGCGCGGCCACTGCGCGGGCTGAGGAAGCCAACCATGTGGTGATCGGGCCCTTGCAGCGCGCGCGGATCGGTCGGCAACCCGAAACGCTGCACATAGCCGGGGCTGGCGTGGAAGCCGATCGGCAGCGCCGCCAGCGGCCGCGCTACCAGCGCCGGGTCGGCCGGGGTGCCACCCCGGATCACGCAGTCGACGTTGTCGGCGATGACATCGACTTCGCGGTCACTCACGCCGATGTCCAGCTGGATCTCCGGGTAGCGCGCCTGGAAGTCCGGCAGCGCCGGCACCAGCCGCAGCCGCGCGTAGGGCCCGGGCACATCCACGCGCAGCCGCCCGCGCGGCTGGGTGGCCGCGTCGCCCAGCCCGCCCTCCACTTCTTCCAGCTCGGCCAGCAGGCGGGCGATGCGCGGGTAGTAGGCCGCGCCGTCAGCGGTCACACTGACCCGGCGCGTGGTGCGGTTGAGCAGGCGCAGCCGCAGGTGCGCCTCCAGCTGCTGCACCAGCTGGGTGGCCGTGGTGCGGCTGATCTGCAGGGTCTGCGCGGCGCGGGTGAAGCTGCCGGTTTCCACCACCCGGGCAAAGGCCCGCATCGCCTCGAAACGGTCCATGGCGGGCCATGATTGTTTGGAATTGACAATCAATCTAGGCCGATCATCGCGGTTTATCCAGACAGCGCTGACGGGGAGGATGGCGTTCTCTCCCACGGGATCTTCCCCATGTCACAGCGTGATGTCGTTTTCCCCGCCGGCCGCCAGGCCCTGTACGAGCGCAACCGCTACTCGCCTGCGATCCGTTCCAACGGCTTCCTGTTCGTATCCGGCCAGGTCGGCAGCCGTGAGGACGGCTCGCCCGAGCCAGACTTCGAAACGCAGGTGCGCCGCGCTTTCGAGAATCTCAATGCGGTGTTGGCTGCTGCCGGCTGCACGTTCGATGACGTGATCGACGTGACCGTGTTCCTGGTCGATCCAGAGAAGAACTTTGAGAAGGCCTGGGCAATCGTGCCGGAGTATTGGGGCGAGGCGCCGCACCCGACCCTGACCGGTATCGGCGTGACCTGGCTGTACGGGTTCCAGTTCGAGATCAAGGTGATCGCGAAGCTGCCGTGACACGGGTAGTGCCGGCCGCTGGCCGGCAACGCGGTGGGGTCGAAAAGCGTGTCGACCAAGGTCGACACCTACCAGAGCACATGTGCGCGGCGCACCCGAACGATGTGGTGGGGTCAGAGCCCTTTCCGGAGGAAAGGGATCCGACCCCGCGCCCGGCCCAGCTGAACGGGAGATTCCGACGAATTCCCGAAGCGTCCATTGATATTGTATCCGGCGAAAACCGCTTGCTAGCCTGCCGTCCATGCGCTGGATCACCCGCCACCTCCGTTCGACCCTGCTGATGCTGCTGATGGCGGCATTCGTGGTCGTGCCGGTGGCCGACGCGCTGGCCTGCACGGTGGAACCGCACGCCAGCACGGTGCATGTGGAGTCCGCACCGGATGCCGATGGCGATGCCGACGGCAAGCACGTCGGTGCCTGTGGCCACAACCACTGCCACCACTCCAATCTGAGCCTGCCGGCCAGTACCTTCGCCGCCTTCGGTGCGCCGCTTCCGGCGCGCTGGATGAATGCCGGCGACGCGGCGACCTATGCGGTCGCCCAGGATGAACTGACGCGTCCTCCCCGGGCGTGAGTTGAGCGCGTCCCGCATTCGCGGGCTTCGGTTCCCCTCACCTCCGGAAATTCTTCATGTCGACCCTGACACGTCGGCCGCTGCGTGCGGCCGGGCGGGTCGTCGCCGTGTTGCTGGGCCTGGCCCCGGCGGCATCGGTGATGGCGCAAGCCGCCCCTTCCTACGACACCCTGCTTGAACGCCTGGACCAGCTGCCCGGCACCCGCGTGGGTGCGGCGCTGGCCGAGGCCGCCGACGCGCGCGCCGACCAGGCCCGTGCGTTGCCCAACCCTTCCCTCTCTTACTCCGCCGAAAACGCCTGGGGCACCGGCTCCTATGGCGGCATGGGCAAGGCCGATACCGTGCTCACCCTGTCCCAGCCGCTGGAGGTCTGGGGCCAGCGTGGCGCGCGTGTCCGTGCCGCCCGTGCCGAGGCACAGGCCGCCAACCTGCGTGGTGCCCAAAGCCGCAGCGACGTGGCCAGCCAGCTGGCGGTGGTCTATGCACAGGCGGAAAGTGCACTGCGCCGCTACACCCTGGCCGAAGAAGCACTGAGCCTCACCCGCGCTGACGCCAACGCGGTCAACGCGATGGTCAAGCAGGGCCGCGAGCCGCAGCTGCGCGCCGTGCAGGCGCAGAGCGAAGTCGCCAACGCCAGCGCCGCGCTGGATGAGGCGCAGGCCTTCCGCGATGCCGCGCTGGCCCGCCTGGCCGGTGCCGCGCTGCTGGATGCGCCGGTGCAGTCGATCGGCGACAGCCTGCTCGACCGCGCGCCGCCGTTGCCACGCGGTGCCACCGATACCGCGCTGGCGGTGCGCATCGCCGAAGCCGAAGCGGATGCGGCGGGCAAGCTGGTCGACGTGGAGCGCAAGCGCGCCCTGCCCGACCTGAGCGTCACTGCCGCGCAGACCCGCTTCCGCGAGGGGGGCGAGCGCGCCTACAACCTCGGGGTCAGCCTCAGCATCCCGCTGTTCGACCGCAACCGCGGGGGCATACGCGCCGCCAATGCCGACCAGCGCGCGGCCGAGGCACGCCTGGACCAGCAGCGCCGCGACAGCGAGGCGGCACGCCTCTCCGCGGTGGCCGGTTTGAAGGCCGCCGGCAGCCGTACCCGCGCCGCCGATGAAAGCGTGGTCGCCGCCGAAGAGGCGTATCGCCTGGCCCGCATCGGCTTCGACGCCGGGCGCATCTCGCAGCTGGAACTGCGCAGCACGCGCAGCGCCCTCATCGCCGCCCGCGGCATCGCCGTGGATGCGCGCCTGTCGCGCGTCGGCGCGGAAATCGATCTTGCCCGCCTTGAAGGGCGCGCACCTTTTGTGGAGGTCCCATGACGCTCTCCCGTACTTTCCCGCTGATCGGCGGCGTGCTGCTGGCCGCGCTGCTGGCCGGCTGCGCTGGCAACGCGCAGACACCTGCCAATGAAGACCCGGCTGCGGCCAAGGCCGGCACCGACGATGGCCACGGCCATGCCGCCGACAGCAAGGAGGCCAAGGCCGAATCCACAAAGGCGCCCGCCGATGGCGATGAGGGTGTCGTGCAGCTGACTCCTGAGCAGATCAAGGCGTCCGGTATCGAAGTGGTCGCGGTCGGTCGTGGTGGCGGTAGCTCCACGCGCCTGTCCGGCCGGGTCGAACCGTCGGTCGGTGCACGCGCCTCGGTGGCCTCGACCGTGACCGGCCGCGTCGAACGCGTGCTGGTCGCACCGGGCACCGCGGTGAAGCAGAACCAGGCACTGGCCATCGTGGTCAGCGGCGAAGCGGCGGTGTTCCGCGCCAATGCGCTGGCCGCCTCGGCCGAAGCCGAGGCCGCGCGCCTGGCCTATGGTCGCGACAAGGCGCTGGTCGACCAGGGCGTGGTCGCCCGCCAGGAGATGGAAGCCTCGCGCGCACGGTCGCTGGCGGCACAGGCCCAGGCCGCTGCCGCGCAGGCCCAGGCCGCTGCCAACGGTGCGCCCGATGCCAGTGGCCGCGTGCGCATCACCAGCCCGGTGGCCGGCATCGTCGGCAACGTGCAGGTCACTCCGGGCGGTGTAGTCGCCGCCGGCAGTGCAGTCGCCGATGTCGCCGACCCGACAATGAACGAGCTGGTGTTCACCGCACCGCCGGCGCTGGCCGCACAGGTCACGCCCGGCATGACGCTGGAAGTGAGCGTGCCGGGTGGCAGCTTCACCGCCACCGTCACCGGTTCGGCCGCCGATGTGCGCCAGCAGGGCGGCGTCGCGGTGATCCGCGCCACCCCGGTGGATGCGTCGCTGCCGCCGGCCGGTTCGCCGGTCTCGGCCGTGGTGGTCACCGAAGGCCAGGACGGTTCGCTCAGCGTCCCGGCCGATGCAGTGCAGAACGTTGATGGCAGCAGCGCGGTGTTTGTCGCCGTCGAAGGTGGCTTCAAGGCGCAGCCGGTGCTGGCCGGGCGCCGTGCCGGTGACCGCATCGAGATCCTCGCTGGGCTGACCGGCAGCGAGCGCATCGTCGGTGCCAATGCCTTCCTGCTCAAGGCCGAGCTGGCCAAGGGCGAAGCCGAGCACGGCCACTGAGGAGGCGACCATGTTCAAGCTGATCATTGAAACAGCGGTGCGCCACCGCTGGCTGGTGGTGTTCATGGCCGCACTGATCGCCGCGGTGGGCCTGTTCCAGCTGGGCAAGCTGCCGATCGACGCGGTGCCGGACATCACCAACCGTCAGGTACAGATCAACACGGTGGCACCGGCGCTGACACCGGAGCAGATCGAGCGGCAGGTGACCTACCCGCTGGAAACCGCGCTGGCCGGCATTCCCGGCCTGACCACCACGCGTTCGCTGTCGCGCAATGGTTTCTCGCAGGTCACCGCGATCTTCACCGATGCCACCGACATCTACTTCGCCCGCCAGCAGGTGGCCGAACGCATGCGCGAGGCATCGGAAGACCTACCCGATGGTGCATCACCGATGCTGTCGCCGGTCACCACCGGCCTTGGCGAGGTGCTGATGTGGACGGTGGACTTCACCGCGTTCGATCCGGCCAAACTGGCCAAACCCGATGAAGCGGGCTGGCAGGCCGGCGAGGTCTACCGCACACCGGAAGGCAACCTGCTGCGTACGCCCGAAGAACGTGCGACCTACCTGCGCACCGTGCAGGACTGGATCATCGCGCCGCAGATGCGTTCCAGCCCGGGGCTGGCCGGCGTCGATACGGTCGGCGGCTACGTCAAGGAATACGGCGTGCATCCGGACAGCGCCAAACTGGCCGCGCATGGCCTCGGCCTGGCCGACCTGGTCACTGCGCTGCAGCGTTCCAACGTGCAGGCCGGTGCCGGCTTCGTACAGCGTGCCGGCGAGGGCCTGGTGGTACGTGCCGACGGCCTGGCGCTGACCACCGACGACCTGGCACAGGCCCCGGTGGCGACCCGCAATGGCGTGGTGGTACGCGTAGCCGATGTGGCCACGGTGGAACTGAGCCGCGCGCCGCGGCTGGGTGCGGCCAGCCGCAACGGCCATGAAGCCGTGCTGGGCACCGCGCTGATGATTGCCGGTGGCAACAGCCGCACCGTGGCCCAGGCAGCGGCCGCGCGCCTGGAACAGGTAAACAAGTCACTGCCGGCCGACATCGTGGCGGCACCGGTGCTGGACCGCAGCGTGCTGGTCAATTCCACCATCAAGACCGTCGCCAGGAACCTCACCGAGGGCGCGCTGCTGGTGGTGGTGGTGCTGTTCCTGCTGCTGGGCAACCTGCGTGCGGCAACGATCACCGCGCTGGTGATTCCGCTGTCGTTCCTGTTCGCAGTGATCGGTATGAACCGCTTCGGCATCAGTGGCAACCTGATGAGCCTGGGTGCGCTGGACTTCGGCATCCTGGTGGACGGTGCGGTGATCGTGGTCGAGTCGACACTGCTGATGCTGGGCCAGCGCCGCGCCGAACTGGGCCGTGCGCTGACCGCGATGGAACGCCTGCGCGTAGCCGCCGATTCGGCCATTAAGATGGCGCGCCCTGCGGCCTTCGGCCAGCTGATCATCCTGCTGGTGTTCGCGCCGATCCTCACGCTGGAGGGCGTGGAGGGCAAGACGTTCCACCCGATGGCGGCCACGTTCATGCTGGCCCTGGTCGGTGCCTTCCTGTTTTCCTTCACCTTCGTGCCGGCGATGGCCGCGCTGCTGGTGCGCGAGCCCAAGGTGAAGGACGGCGATGCGCACGCGGACGACGGCGAGCACGAAACCAGGCTGATCCGCGTGCTGCGTGCGCGCATCGAACCGGTGGTGCGCAAGGCCGTGGCGCACCCGCGCACGGTGCTGGCCGGTGCGGTGATGATGGTGGTGGTGGGCATCGGCGCGTTCTCGCTGCTGGGCCGCGAGTTCATGCCGACCCTGGATGAAGGCAACGTGGCGATGCAGGCCCTGCGCGTGCCATCGACCTCGCTGGAGCAGTCACTGGCAATGCAGCTGGCGCTGGAAAAGGCGATTGCCAAGCAGCCGGAAGTGGAAACCGTGTTCTCGCGCACCGGTACCGCCGAGGCGGCGATCGACCCGATGCCGACCAACATTTCCGACAGCGTGATCGTGTTGAAGCCACGCAAGGACTGGCCCGATCCGACGCTGGCCAAGGACGCACTGGTGGCGCGCTTCGAGAAACTGGCCGGGCAGCAGCTGGGCAACAGCTTCGAGTTCAGCCAGCCGATCGAGCTGCGCTTCAACGAACTGATTTCCGGCGTGCGTACCGACCTGGCCGTAATGATCTTCGGTGATGACTTCAGCCAGCTGCAGAAGGTGGCCGACCAGGTGGCGTTGAAGCTGCGTGCGGTGGATGGCGCGGCCGACGTGCGGGTAGAACAGATCTCCGGCCTGCCCACGCTCAACGTGGCGATCGACCACGTGGCGGCGGCACAGTACGGGTTGAGCGCTGCAGATGTGAGTGATGCGCTGTCCACCGGCATCGGCGGTACCACGGCCGGCAAGATCTTCGAAGGCGACCGCCGCTTCAACGTGGTGGTGCGCCTGGACGATGCCTCGCGCAACGATCCGGACCAGCTGGCCTCGCTGCCGATCGCCACGCCATCGGGGCTCGTGATTCCGTTGTCGTCGGTGGCGCGCATTACCGTGAGCGAAGGGCCGAACCAGATCAGCCGCAACAACGGCAGCCGCCGCGTGGTGGTGCAGGCCAACGTGCGCGGTCGCGATCTGGGCGGCTTCGTCGGCGAGGCGCAGGCCGCGGTGGCCGACGTGGCGCTGCCGCCGGGCGCCTACCTGACCTGGGGCGGTCAGTTCGAGAACCTGCAGCGCGCGGAGAAGCGGTTGGCAGCCGTGGTGCCGGTGGTGTTCCTGCTGATCGGCAGCCTGCTGTTCATGGCCCTGCGCAGCGGCAAGGAAGCCATTCTGGTGTTCAGCTGCGTGCCGTTGGCGCTGGTCGGTGGCATCCTCGCGCTGCTGCTGCGAGGCATGCCATTCTCGGTATCGGCGGCAGTTGGCTTCATCGCCGTCTCCGGCGTGGCCACGTTGAACGGCCTGGTGCTGATGCAGGCGATCCGCGAACGCCTGGATGCCGGCGACCTGCCGCTGCAGGCGGCGATCAACGGTGCCTCGAGCCGCATCCGCGCGGTGCTGACCACGGCGCTGGTGGCGATCGTCGGCTTCATCCCGATGGCGATTGCCAGCGGTTCCGGTGCGGAGGTGCAGAAGCCGCTGGCCACGGTGGTGATCGGTGGCCTGATCACCGCCACCGTGCTGACCCTGCTGGTGCTGCCGACCTTCGCAGCACGGGTGGCCAAGCCGCGGCCGGTGGGGTGAGGCGAGAGGGGGTCGGAGCCCTTTCCACAGGAAAGGGATCCGACCCCGTGACCGGGTCGGGTTGCCGGCCAGCGGCCGGCACTACCCTTGCACGGTCAGGCCTTCTTGCGCTCGGCGATGTAGGCCTGGATCTGCTGTTCCAGCACCGGCAGCGGCACCGAGCCCTGCTTGAGCAGGGTGTCGTGGAAGCCCTTGATGTCGAACTTGTCGCCCAGCTCCTTCTCGGCCTGCGCACGCAGGCGCACGATGGCGATCTCGCCCAGCTTGTAGCTCAGCGCCTGGCCAGGCCAGGAGATGTAGCGGTCCACCTCGGTGGTCACTTCATGCTCGCTCAGCGCGGTGTGGTCACGCAGGTAGGCCAACGCCTGCTCGCGGGTCCAGCCCTTGCTGTGCACGCCGGTGTCGATCACCAGGCGCGCGGCACGCCACATCTCGTAGGTCAGGCGGCCGAAGTCCTCGTACGGGGTTTCGTAGATGCCCATCTCCACGCCCAGTTTCTCGCAGTACAGCGCCCAGCCTTCGCCATAGGCGGAGATGTAGGCGTTGCGGCGGAACTCCGGCAGGTTCTTCTGCTCGGCGGCGATCGCGCCCTGCAGCGAGTGGCCCGGATCGGATTCATGCAGGGTCAGCGCCGGCAGGTTGTACAGCGGGCGCGACGGCAGGTTGTAGGTGTTGAGCCAGTAGGTGCCCATGCCACCGCGGCCGGCCGTCCAGAACGGTGCGATGTCCGGCGGCACCGGCACGATGGTGAAGCGCGCGCGCGGCAACGTCATGTACTTGCCCAGCTGGCCATCCGCCCGCTTGGAGATCCACGCGGCACGCGACAGCAGCTCTTCCGGTGTCTTTGCATAGAACTGCGGATCGGTACGCAGGAAGGTCAGGAACTCGGCAAAGCTGCCCTTGAACTTCACCTGCTTGATGATGTCGTTCATTTCCTTCTGGATGCGCGCGACCTCATCCAGGCCGATGCGGTGGATCTCGTCCGGCGACAGGTCCAGCGTGGTGTACTCGTGGATCTGCTGCCGGTAGTACGCCTTGCCATCGGGCATCGCTTCGGCGGCCAGGGTGGTACGCGCCTGCGGCACGTACTCGTTGACGAAGAAGGTGCGCAGCTGCTGGAACGCCGGCACCACCTTGCCGCTGATTGCTTCGCGCGCCTGCGCCTGCAGCCTGGCCTGCTCGGCGGCCGGGATGGTGGTGGGCAGCTTCTTGAACGGCGCGTACAGCGGCGACTCGGTCGGGTCCTTCAGCTCGGCGACGGTGGCGATGGACACTTCGCGGCCATCGAGCACCGCGCGCGGCACGCTGAAACCACGCTTCAAGCCGGCGCGCATGTTCTCGGTCTGCTGGCCGAAGTAGCGCGGTACATCATTCAGGCGTGCGATGTAGTTCTGGTAGTCCTGCACGGTCTTCATCTCGCGCCGGGCCATGAAGGACAGGTTGGACCAGAACGAGGAATCGGCGTTGAACGGCATCTCGTAGCCGCGCAGGCGCGTCTCTTCGGCCAGGTTGAACACCTGGTCGTGGTAGATCGCGTAGTTGACCTGGTTGTCGGCCGACAGGGTCTTCGGGTCGATCTTCTTCAGCGCGGCCAGGGTCTCATCCCACACCTTCAGGCGCGCCTGCTGCGCGGCCGGGCCGACGTCGGGCATGCGGGTGGCGTTGGCCGGGGCGTCCTCGTCCTCGCTGGCCTCGCCACCGCCCTGCTGGCGCCACTTCCATTCCTTCTCGTACAGCGCGCGGAAGGCGGCGTCGGCGGGCGATTCAGTGGCCACGCCGGACGGTGCGGCGGTGGCGGGCGGCGCGGCCAGGGCCACGGCAGGGGCGGACAGGGCGATCAGCAGGGCAACGGCAAGACGGGTTTTCACGAGCACAGGTTCCCGGGAAGGCAGACCCCGATCATGGCACCCCCCATCGCCCGTGGCATGGGACGAAGGTCCTGCCTGCGCAGCAGACCGGGGCCCCGGTAGCCAGGTACGCAGTAGACCCACGTCATGCGTGGATGCGCCGCGGATCCGGACGGGGTGATCCGGACGGGGTCAGAGCCCTTTCCCATGAAAAGGGATCCGACCCCCGGGGCCTCAGTGGCTGGCCTTGTCGCGCTTCCAGCCGCGGTGCTTGATGTCCAGGTGCAGGCTGTACAGCGCGGTGAACGCCGGGAACAGGTTCTGCAGCACGCCCACCGAGTCCTGCTTGGCCGAGAACAGGAAGTAGCTCAGCGTCATCAGGCTGCCGAGCACGCTCATGTACCAGAACAGGCGCGGGATCACCGGCTTGCCGGCGCGCTTGGACGCGACGAACTGGACCAGCCAGCGGCCGCCGAACATCAGCGCGCCGGTATAGCCGATCAGCTTCCAGCCGGTCACGTGCAGGCCGGTCCAGTACAGCCAGGTCAGCGGCTGGTCGAGCCAATGCAGCTCCAGATCCATCAGCGCTCCTCCACCGCGGTGCGCTTGCTGCGGGTGATCAGCCAGGCCACGCCACGCAGGTCGCGGATGCCGACCAGCGCGCGGCCGAGGTTGTTGTACTTGGACACGCCAGCGGTACGGTGGCGGTGGTTGACCGGCACGCTGGTGGTCTTCCAGCCGGCGCGCTGCATCAGCGCCGGCAGGTAGCGGTGCATGTGGTCGAAGTACGGCAGGTCGAGGAACGCGCTGCGTTCGAACAGCTTGATGCCGCAGCCGGTATCGGGCGTATCGTCGCGCAGCATGCGTGCACGGATGGCGTTGGCCCATTTGCTGGCCCAGCGCTTGCTGCCGCTGTCCTGGCGGTTGACGCGCCAGCCGGCGAACAGCTTCACCTGCGCCTCGGCGGCGTCGCGTGCGGCGAGCAGCTTGGGGATATCGGCCGGATCGTTCTGGCCATCGCCATCCAGGGTCGCGATCCACGGCGCGCGGGCGTGCTTGACGCCGGTGCGCACCGCGGTGCTCTGCCCGCTCTGGTTCACATGGTGCAGCACGCGCAGTTCCGGGGTGGTCGCCTTCAGTCCCTGCAGCACCGCCAGGGTGTCATCGCGCGAGTGATCGTCGATGTAGACGATTTCGAACGGCAGCCGGCCACGCAGCGCGGCGGTGATTTCGGCGACCAGCGGGGCGACATTGTCGCGCTCGTTGAATACCGGGACGACAACGGAAAGCTCGGGTTGGCTCATAAGGCACTCGGCCAAAGGGGGGACAAAGACCGCGCATTCTCCGCTGCCGAGGTTATCCGAAGATGAACCCCGCGGCGTGAGGATCCATCCTCAGGCGCGATCGCCAAAATACTCGCGGCACCACTGCACCACAGGCGGCAGGCCTTCTTCGATCGGGGTCACCGCATCGAAGCCGAAAGCGTCATGTGCGCGCCGGGTATCGGCCATCGTGCGCACCATGTCGCCGGGCTGCATGGGCTTGTACACCTTCTGCGCGGGGCGGCCGGCGGCCTGCTCGATCACGCTGATGAAGCGCTCCAGCTCGACCGGCGTATGGTTGCCGAGGTTGAACACCCGGTGCGGCACCGGGCCGTCGGCCGGGTGCGCGAGGGCGCCGAGGATACCGGACACAATGTCGGAGACATGTGTGAAATCGCGCTGCATGCGGCCTTCGTTGAACACGTCGATCGGCCGCCCGGCCAGCACCGCGCGGGAGAACAGCAGCGGTGCCATGTCCGGCCGGCCCCACGGGCCATACACGGTGAAGAAGCGCAGGCCGGTGGCATGCAGGCCGTACAGCTGCGCGTAGGTGTAGGCCATCAGCTCATTGGCCGCCTTGGTCGCCGCGTACAGCGAACGCGGCTGGTCTACGCGCTGGTCCTCGGAGAACGGCGGCGTGGCCGAATCGCCGTAGACCGAGCTGCTGGAGGCATACACCAGGTGCTGCACGCCGCGGTGGCGGCACAGTTCGAGCATGTTGACGAAGCCGACCAGGTTGCTGTCGACGTAGGCGTGCGGGTTTTCCAGCGAATAGCGCACGCCGGCCTGGGCGGCCAGATGGATCACCGCCGTCGGCTGCACTTCATCGAACAGCGCAGCCAGGCCCTCGCGGTCGGTCAGGTCCAGCGCGCGCAGGTCCAGCGACGGGCACAGCGCGGCCACGCGGTCGCGCTTGATCTGCGGGTCGTAGTAATCGTTGAAGTTGTCCAGGCCGACCACGGCCTGGCCGGCCTCCAGCAGTGCGCGGGCGGTGTAGGCACCGATGAAGCCGGCAGCGCCGGTGAGCAGGATGGTCATGGCAGGGGCCTGGAAACGAAGTTCAGGCCCCTGATGTTACCGGTCTCAGAACAAACCGAAACGCTTCTTCGCCACGTTGGTGCGGCCGGGTTCGATTACATCCTGGATCTTCTTCGCGTCGAAGCGGTCGAGCAGCGCCTCGGCGCCCTTCCTCAGCTTCAGGTCCATCTCTTCGGGGTACAGCGGGACCAGGCTCATGAAGCTGATGGTCTTGCCGTCGTCCAGTTCCAGCATGGCAAAGTCCTCCGGGGTGGTTACCGGCGGCAGCACGATGGCGCCGTCGAAGCCCACGCCCGGCGCATAGGGCTCGCTGGGATGGCCGTTGGGAATGGTGTGGCCGAAGCCCAGCCAAGTGTCGTACTCGTGCGGCAACCGCGCCATGCCCTTCAGCAGGCGCACCGGCCAGTAATTGCGCTCGTCCTCGAAGGCGTCCTGGGAGATGGGCCAGTCCGCCGGCAGGGTCACCATCAGTTCCATGTAGCGCGGCACGTCCGCGTCCACCTCGGCGGGCACGGTCATCGGCAGGTCGCTCATGCCGGAGGTGACCAGGCGCAGGTAAGGGCAGTGGTCATTGGCCGGCACCACGTGCACGTCGATGTGCACCAGGTCGGAGATGATCTCGTGGAAGACACCGGATACCGGGCCCAGATGGCGTTCGAGGTGGGCGCTGATCGCCTCGATGTGGCGTTCTTCGCCGGTGGCGAGCACGAAGTCCTTTTCGCGGCGATGTACCAGTATCTGGGTGCCGTCCGGGCTGACGTCCTCGTATTCGTTGCTCATGTCCTGCTCCCTGGATGAGGCCACGGACCGGAAGGCAGTGCATTCCCTCGGCGCGCGCGGCGGTACGTTCCCTGTCATTGGCGGGACACGGCAGGAACGGGCCGCGCCCCTGTCACTGCGCCGGGCTCAGCCCTGGCGCGTGCGCAGCTTTTCCAGCACGCCGTCCAGGGTATCCAGGTCGGTGTAGTGGATGATCAGCTTGCCCTTGCCACCGCGGCCATGATTGATCGCCACCTTGGCGCCCAATGCTTCGGACAGTTCGGTTTCCAGCGAGGCGATGTCGGCCTGCTGCACCTTCGGCGTGGCCGCCGGGCGGTTGCTCGGCACCTTGCCGGCGGCGAAGGCCTGCGCACGGCGCTCGACCTCGCGCACCGACCAGCCTTCATCGGCTGCTTCCTGGGCCAGCTTGCCGGCCAGCTCGGGAGCCAGGGTCAGCAGCGCGCGGGCGTGGCCCATTTCCAGGCGGCGGGTTTCCAGCAGCAGGCGGATCGCCACCGGCAGCTCCAGCAGGCGCAGCAGGTTGGACACCGCCGCGCGCGAGCGGCCGACGGCCTCGGCGGCCTCGGCATGGGTCAGGGTGAACTCGCTGATCAGGCGCTGCAGCGCCTCGGCTTCTTCCAGCGGGTTGAGGTCTTCGCGCTGGATGTTCTCGATCAGCGCCATCGCGATGACGGTGCGGTCTTCCAGCTCGCGCACCACCACCGGCACTTCGTCCAGGCCGGCCAGCTGCGATGCGCGCCAACGGCGTTCACCGGCGACGATTTCGTAGTTGCCTGCCGGCAGCTGGCGCACCAGGATCGGCTGGATCACGCCCTGCGACTTGATCGAGTCGGCCAGCTCGGACAGCTTGCCCTCGTCCATCTCGCGGCGCGGCTGGTACTTGCCCGGCTGCAGCTGGCCGACCGGCAACTTGCGCAGCACTTCACCCGGCAGCGGCTCGATCACCGCGGTGGTGGCCTGCACCTGGCTGACCGCGCCTTTCGGGCCCAACAGCGCATCCAGGCCACGGCCGAGGCCTCGCTTCTTGGCTGCCGGCTTGCTGCTGGTCATCAGACGATCTCCACGGCCTTGCCGGCCTTGTTGCGTTCGTTGTTGCGGCGGATGATCTCGCCGGCCAGGCCCAGGTAGGCCACGCCACCGCGCGAGGCGCGGTCGTAGCCGACGATGCTCTGGCCATGGCTGGGTGCCTCGGCCAGGCGCACGTTGCGCGGCACGATGGTGCGGAACACGCGGTCGCCGAAGTGCTCGGTGAGCTCGGCCGACACTGCGTTGGCCAGGTTGTTGCGCACGTCGAACATGGTGCGCAGCACGCCTTCGATCTCCAGCGCCGGGTTCAGGCTGGTGCGCAGCGCTTCGATGGTTTCCACCAGCGCGCTCAGGCCTTCCAGCGCGTAGTACTCGCACTGCATCGGCACGATCACCGAGTCGGCGGCGGCCAGCGCGTTGAGCGTCAGCAGCGACAGCGCCGGCGGGCAGTCGATCAGGATGTAGTCGTACTCGTCGCGGATCGGCGCCAGCGCGCGCTTCAGGCGCTGCTCGCGCTCGCTCTGGCCCATCAGCTGGATCTCGGCGGCGGTCAGATCGATATTGCCGGGCAGCAGGTCGTAACCCTCGGCAGTCTGCACGCGTACATCGGCAGCGCTGTTCTCGCCGAGCAGCAGGTCACAGGTGGAGGCGGCCAGCTCGCGTTTGTCCACGCCACTGCCCATGGTCGCATTGCCCTGCGAATCCAGGTCGACCAACAGCACGCGCTTGGGTGCGTTGGCCAGGGAAGCGGCCAGGTTGACGGCGGTCGTGGTCTTGCCGACGCCACCCTTCTGGTTGGCGATGGCGATGATGCGGGCCATGCGGGTGTGCCTCGTCGACGTGTGCTGGGACCGGTCATTATGCGTACAACCGGCCCCTTGCGGAAATCGTGGATCGCCAACCCGTTGTTCCACAAGGGGCTGGCGGCGGGAATCAGGGGCCTGTAACAGTGACCAGGTGGCGTTCGCCGGCCAGGCCGGGCACGCTCAACGGGGTCACCTCGCGCACCTGCCAGCCCGCCGGCAGGTCCGCGATCTCCTCATGCGGGTAGACGCCCTTCATGGCCAGCAGTACGCCGCCGGGGCGCAGCAGGTGGCCACCGACGCGGACGATGCCGGCCAGGGTGTCCATCGCGCGCGCGGTCAGCTGGTCGTAGCGGCCGGCCTCGTCCAGCGCCTCGGCGCGCGACTCGGCCACGCGGGCGTTGCCCAGGCCGAGCTGGCGCACGGCTTCGCGCATGAAGCGCGCCTTCTTGCCGTTGCTCTCGACCAGGGTGACCTGCAGGCCCGGGCAGGCGATCGCCAGCGGGATGCCGGGCAGCCCGGGGCCGGTGCCAAGGTCGGCCAGGCTGCCGTCGGCCACGAACGGCTGCATCGCCAGCGAGTCGAGCAGGTGGCGGGTGACCATCTCCTGCGGGTCGCGGATGGCGGTGAGGTTGTAGGTGCCGTTCCAGCGGTGCAGCAGGGCCAGGTAGCGCAGCAACGGCGGCGCCAGCGCGGCGTCCAGGCCCATGCTGGCCAGGCCCTGTTCCAGCGTGGCAGACACGCTGGCGGGAAGTGGGTGTTCGCTCATGCCGGCATTATCGCCGGTTTTGCGCGCCGATTCCCCGCTTCAGTGTGGATACCAGGCCAATGCGGCGCGGAACTGGCCGCTGGCCTGCCACTCGTGCAGGTGCCAGCGCGCGGCCTCGCCCAGTTCCGGGTCGCACCAGCGCAGGTGCAGGGCGCCATCGGGCCCGGGCGCCAGCTGCAGGCGGTGCAGGCCGAACGAGATGCCCTGCCCATGCGCCTTGAGGATAGCCTCCTTGACGCACCACACGCGGAAGAACCAGTGCTCGCGCCCGGCCTCATCCAGGCGTTCCAGCCAGGCCACCTCCTGCGGGTGGAAGAAGCGCCGCACGATTTCCAGCAGGCGCGGTCGCGGCCGCAGCAGCTCCAGGTCCACGCCCAGCCGCACGCCTTCGCCCAGCGCCACCAGCAGCACCTCGCCGCTGTGGCTCCAGCCGGTGCCGTAGTGGGCCAACGGGCCGCTCAGTTCCGGCCGGCCCTTGTCATCACGGACCAGCGGCAGCGTCTGCGGGTCGGCGCCCAATGCCTGCGCCAGCACCTGCCGCGCCTGCGGTTCACCACGCTGGCCCGGCACATGCGGGCGCCGCCAGACCGTCACCGGACCGAAGCGCCACGGGCCATCGAGGGTGGCTGGCAGGCTCATCCGCACACGCCCATCACGCAATTCCACGACGGGTTCACAGCCCTGCGCGTCAACTGGTCACAGTTCCCCACCGGAGGTTCGATCATGGGCATCATCATCTGGCTGATCGTCGGCGGCATCGTAGGCTGGCTGGCCAGCATCATCATGAAGCGCGATGCCCAGCAGGGCATCATCCTCAACATCGTGGTCGGCATCGTCGGCGCGCTGATTTCCGGCTGGCTGTTCGGCGGCGGCATCAACGAAGCGATCACCCTCCGCACCTTCCTGTTCTCGCTGATCGGTGCGGTGATCCTGCTGGCGATCGTCAACCTGTTCACCCGCAAGAGCATACGGTGATCTGAGGGTAGTGCCGGCCACTGGCCGGCAGATGTTCCAGAACGGGCCCGGCAATCTTCGGGCCCCGTTCGTTCAACCGATCTGCACCCAGGCCGGCGCATGGTCACTCGGGCGTTCCCAGGTGCGCGGCTCGCGGTCGATGCCCGAGGCCACCGCACTGCCCTTCAGCGCCTCTGAGACCAGGGTCAGGTCGATGCGCAGGCCCAGGTTGCGGCGGAAGCCGGCGGCACGGTAGTCCCACCAGCTGAAGGTACCCGCCTCGTCGTTGTGCAGGCGGAAGCCATCGTGCAGGCCCAGCTGCAGCAGCTTGTTCAATGCGCCGCGCTCGGCGGTGGAGGTCAGGATGTGGTTGTCGTTCCACACCGCCGGGTCGTGCACGTCGCGCGCGTCCGGGGCGATGTTGAAGTCGCCCATCACGATCAGCTTCGGGTGGCGCTGCAGCTCTTCGGCGATCCAGGCATGCACCGCTTCCAGCCAGCGCAGCTTGTAGTCGTACTTGTCGGTACCGATGTCCTGGCCGTTGACCACGTACAGGTTGATCACCCGCAGGTCGCCAAAGGTGCCGGCGATGACGCGCTTCTGCTCGTCCTCGAAACCGGGAATGCCGATCTGCACGTCCTGCGCCGGCTCACGCGACAGCAGCGCCACGCCGTTGTAGGTCTTCTGGCCGGCGAACACGCTGCGATAGCCTGCGGCGATCAGCGCCGAATCGGGGAACTTGTGGTCCTCCAGCTTGGTTTCCTGGATACCGACGATGTCCGGGCCGAACTCCCTGAGCCATTGCTCCAGGTGCGGCAGGCGGACATTGAGCGAATTGACGTTCCACGAGGCGATCTTCATGGGGGCATTCTACCCGGGTGGGCCACCCATGCCCGGTAGTCGCCAACCTTGGTTGGCGCCGAGGCCCCCATGTGCCAACCAAGGCTTGCACCCACCGGTAGTGCCGGCCGCTGGCCGGCAACCCCATGAACCGTCGGCAAGACCCTGCAGTTGCCAGCCAGCGGCCGGCACTACCGAAGCAGCAGCTTCAACAACCCCGCAATCCTCGAATACGGCGGCCGCAGCCGGTCGCTGGCCGCCCAGCGCGACTGCCACAGCACCGGCAGCCGCTTGCTCATCGCATCGAACCCGGCGCGGCCGTGGTACGCGCCCATGCCGCTGGCCCCTACCCCGCCAAACGGCAGGCCATCGGCGGCGAAGTGCAGCAGCGTGTCATTCACCGTAACCCCGCCGGCCACCACCTGGCCGAGAATGCGCTCCACCGCCGCGCGGTCGTGGCTGAAGGGATACAGCGCCAGCGGCCGGTCGCGGGACAGCACGTCCGCCAGCGCCGCCTCCAGGTCCGGGTAGGCCCGCACCGGAAGGATCGGGCCGAAGATCTCCTCGCGCATCAGGTCCAGGTCGTCCGGCGGGTCCAGCACCACGGTCGGCACCAGCAGGCGCTCGCGGTCGGCGCGCGCGTCATCCACCTGCGCCAACGGAATCACCGGCACCCCGCGTTGCCGCGCCTGTGCCAGATAGCCCTGCAGGCGCCGGTACTGACCTTCATTGATGATGCGGGTGTAGTCGTCGGCATCGCTGAAGTCGCCATAGCGCTCGCGCACCTGCTGCTGCAGCGCCTGTACGAATTCGCGCTGGCGAACGGTATCGATCAGCACGTAATCCGGCGCGATGCAGGTCTGGCCCGCGTTGAACCACTTGCCGGTGGCCAGCCGCGCAGCGGCTTTGTCCAGCGGGAAATCGCGACAGACAATCGCCGGCGACTTGCCGCCCAGCTCCAGTGTGACCGGTACCAGATGCTCAGCGGCGGCGGCCATCACCTTGCGGCCAACCGCCGTCGAGCCGGTGAACAGCAGATGGTCCAGCGGCAGCGACGACACCGCTGCGGCCACATCCGCCCCACCCTGCACCACCGCCACCCGATCGGGCGGGAACACGCTGGCCAGCAGATCGGCCAGGAACGCGCTGGTGCGCGGCGTGTGTTCGGAGGGCTTGAGCAGCACGTGGTTGCCGGCGGCAATCGCGGTGGCCAACGGCACCAGCGCCAGCGTGACCGGGTAGTTCCACGGTGAGATCACCCCGACCACGCCCAGCGGCGTCGGCCGCAGCTGCGCGCGCGCCGGCCACAGCTTCCAGCCGGCCGATACGCGCTGCGGCTTCGACCAGCGCCGCAGGTGGCGGCGCAGGTGGTCGATGGCCGACAGCACACTCATGCCATCGGCCAGTTTCGATTCAACGTGGGCGCGATGCCCGAAGTCCTCGGCGATGGCCTGGGCCATTTCGTCCAGGCGCGGCTTCAATGCCTCGCGCAGGCGGCGCAGGTCGGCTTCGCGCTGGTCGAGCGTCGGGCGCTGGGCCTGCCAGGCGCTGCGCAGGGTGTGCAGGAGGGCGGGAAGGTCTGCCGGCGTGGTGGTGGTCATGGGCCGACTATACGGGGTGCTGCGCAACGCAATGGTAGTGCCGGCCGCTGGCCGGCAAGGGCTTCATGTCCGCGGCGATTCAGGAGGTTGCCGGCCAGCGGCCGGCACTACCGGATGCGGGCCGAGTGGGCACGGCCCACAAGCAGAAAGGCCGCGGTCTGCACCGCGGCCTTTCCTTCACTGCATGGAACCCACCGGTTACTTGGTGATATCCACGTTCTTGGTTTCGCGCAGGAACAGGCCGCCGATCACCACCGACATCAGTGCGATCGCGATCGGGTACCACAGGCCGTAGTACAGGTTGCCGGTACCGGCCACCAGCGCGAACGAGATCGCCGGCAGGAAGCCACCGAACCAGCCGTTGCCGATGTGGTACGGCAGCGACATCGAGGTGTAGCGGATGCGGGTCGGGAACAGTTCGACCAGGTAGGCGGCGATCGGGCCATAGACCATGGTCACGTACAGCACCAGCAGCCACAGCATGAAGATGGTGCCGGCGATGTTGATGCGGGCGCCATCGGCCTTGGCCGGGTAGCCGGCGGTGGTCAGGGCGGTCTTCAGTTCCGCACCGAACGCATCGGCCTTGGCCTTGCCGTCTTCCTTGGTCAGGCCGGCGGCCTCATACGAGGTGACGCTGGCGCTGCCCACGTTCACCATCGCCAGCGAACCGGCGGCGGCGGGCTGCACGTCGTACGGCACACCGGCCTTGGTCAGCGCGGCGGTGGCCACGTCGCAGGAGCTGGTGAACTTGCGCAGGCCGACCGGATCGAACTGGAACGAGCAGGTAGCCGGATCGGCCACGACCAGGGCCGGCGAGCTGCTGCGGGCTTCTTCGATGGCCGGATTGGCGAAGTGGGTCAGGCCCTTGAAGATCGGGATGTAGGTGATGGCCGCCAGCAGGCAGCCGGCCAGGATGATCTTCTTGCGACCGATGCGGTCGGACAGCCAGCCGAAGAAGATGAAGAACGGCGTGCCCAGTGCCAGCGCAGCGGCGATCAGCAGGTAGGAGGTGGTGGCATCGACCTTCAGCATGCTGCTGAGGAAGAACAGCGCGTAGAACTGGCCGCCGTACCAGACCACCGCCTGGCCAGCCGCCGCACCGAGCAGGACCAGCAGCATCAGCTTCAGGTTGCCACCCTTCAGGCTGTCGCGGAACGGGGTCTTGGAGCCCTTGCCTTCAGCCTTCATCTGCTGGAACAGCGGCGATTCGCTCAGCTGCAGGCGGATCCATACCGAAATGCCCAGCAGCAGGATCGAGACCAGGAACGGGATGCGCCAGCCCCAGGCTTCGAAGGCCTCGTTGCCCAGCGTCATGCGGCAGGCCAGGATGATCAGTAGCGACAGGAACAGGCCGAGCGTGGCGGTGCACTGGATGAAGCTGGTGTACAGGCCGCGCTTGTCGTCCGGCGCGTGCTCGGCCACGTAGGTGGCGGCACCGCCGTACTCGCCGCCCATCGCCAGGCCCTGGGCCAGGCGCAGGATGATCAGGATCACCGGTGCGGCGAAACCGATCGAGGCGTAGTTGGGCAGCACGCCGACCAGGAAGGTCGAGATGCCCATGATCAGGATGGTGACCAGGAAGGTGTACTTGCGGCCGATGCGGTCGCCGAGGCTGCCGAAGAAGGCCGCGCCGAACGGACGCACGAAGAAGCCGGCAGCGAACGCCAGCAGGGCGAAGATCATGCCCGTGGTTTCATTGACGCCACTGAAGAACTGCTTGGCGATGATGGCCGCGAGCGAGCCGTACAGGAAGAAGTCATACCACTCGAAGACCGTGCCGAGGCTCGAGGCGAAGATGACTTTCTTGTGGCCCTTGGTCAGGGTGCCCGCCGCATGGTGCGGGCCTGGTGCAGTGCTGGACATAAGACGCTTCCCCTCCGAAGCAATCGTTGTGGGTGGGTGCCGACCGTTGGCCGGCACTCAATTCGGTAGGTGCCAACCTTGGTCGGCGCCCCATCTCGGTAGGTGCCGACCTTGGCCGGCGCCCCATCTCGGTAGGTGCCGACCTTGGCCGGCACCCCATCTCGGTAGGTGCCGGCCGCTGGCCGGCACGCTCTTAGAAGCTGTACTTCGTGGTGAACTGCAACCGGGTGATGTCACCCTTGTTGCCGTTCTCCACTTCGCGGCGGCCGTACATCAGCTCGGCGCCGATATCGACCTTGGGCAGCGGCGAATAGAAGATGTTGCCGCGGATGCTCTGCACGCTCTTGGTCACCAGCGGGCCGAGGATGCTGTCGTTGTCGTAGTCGCTGCGCGCGTAGATCAGGTTGGTGCGCAGCTTCGGCGAGAACGCATGCCGCCAGCCCACGTAGCCGGCCAGCACGCCGGTCGGGTTGAGCTCGTCGCGGGCCACGTCGTAGGCGCTGTCGGCGGTGATGCCCAGGCCGATGTAGCGGGCGATGCCTTCGCCGCCGGTCAGCTGGTAGTGCAGCGAATCGCTGCCACCCATCACCCACTTGCCGCCCAGGGTCAGGCCGCCAGCCACCTTGTCGGCCTTCGCGCCGGTGGCCTGGTTGTCCACCTTCAACTGGCGGACGATGCCACCGACACCAAAGGTGCCCCAGTCGCCCTTCCAGCCATAACGCATGGTCAGGTCGGGCAGGCTGCCACGGTCGGAGTTGGCGCTGGCGTTGGTCCAGGCCCCGGTGACCGGGTTGCGGGTACCGGTGAGGGTGGTGGTTTCCGGGTTTTCCAGTGCGACGCTGAAGCCGCCCTGGGTGTAGCGCACCTGGGCCTGGCGCACGAAGATCACGCCGTCGGTGGGGCCGACGAAGTCGACCGCCTCCGGCAGCGCGGCCGCGTCCATGAAGTTGGACCAGGTCTGGCCGGCCATCCAGTTGTTCCAGTACATGTAGGCGTGGCGCAGGGTCACGCCATAGGTATTGGTGGCGGTCTGGTTGCCCAGCGAGTTGCCGAAGAAGTCCATCTCGAAGAACGCACCGGCCTTGTTGCCCGATTCGCTCACGTTGTCGATGCCCAGGTTGAAGCGCGAGAACTTGGCGTGGGCGTTGAAGTCGGTGCCCGAACGCTTGCCGCTGCCGCCGGCGCCTTCCACCGGGGTCTGGCCCGGCAGGTACAGCGAACGGCCGGTGGCGTCGTCGGCCAGCTGGCCATCGCTGGTCTGGGTGGCCAGGAAGTCGGCCTTGATGAAGCCACCGATCTTGACCGTGGTGCCCGGCGCGGCGCCCGGGGTGATGGTGGTGACCTGGATCGGCTGCTTGCCCGCCGGCACCGAGGCGACCGGCTTCTGCCCGGCCTGCACCGTGCGCACTTCGGTCACCGCCTGCTGGGTCTGGCTGATCTGGGTCTGTTGTTGTTGCTGCGAAGACAGCAGCAGCTGGACCTGGCGCTCCAGTTCGGCAACGCGTGCTTCCAGTGCCTTCTCTTTGGCGGTCTCTGCGAACGCCATGCCCGGTGCGACCAGGGCGACCAACAGGCAGGCCGCCAAAGGTGTGCGCACGGCTTTCAACGTACGGTGGCTCATGTTGCCCTCTCTCCCAAGTGGCAAGGTGATGCCGCGCGTGGGGCACGGTCGAGCCGAGACTGCGGGGCGTTCGCGCACAGCGGCTATTGGCCATTGGTCGAACCCGGCCCTGCTGGGCGCTCACTTTCGACCATGGTCTAACCAGGGTGGTGACGCGGCCGGGGGTGGATGGGGCAAACTGAGGGGGATCGGTCGTTGCGATGCTGCGACCGCACATACAAAGTCAACGTGCAAGTGAGGGTGCCATGGCTGATATCTACCCCGTCGATCCGCAGTTCGCCGCCAAGGCACGCATCGACAAGACGTCGTACGAACAGCAGTACCAGGCGTCGGTGACCGACCCGGATGGTTTCTGGGGCAAGGCCGCCGAGCGCCTGCAATGGATGCGCAAGCCGACGAAGATCAAGAACGTCAGCTATGACCTGTCCGACTTCCACATCAAGTGGTTCGAAGATGGCGAGCTCAATGCCAGCGTGAACTGCCTGGATCGCCAGCTGGAAACGCGCGGCGACAAGACCGCCCTGCTGTTCGAGCCGGACGGCCCGGATGCACCGGCCCAGCACGTGACCTATCGCGAGCTGTACGAGCGCACCTGCCGCCTCGGCAACGCGCTGCGCAACCTCGGCGTCAAGAAGGGCGACCGCGTCACCATCTACCTGCCGATGATCGTCGACGCCGCGGTGGCCATGCTGGCCTGTGCGCGCATCGGTGCGATCCACTCGGTGGTGTTCGGTGGCTTCGCGCCGAATTCGATCGCCGACCGCGTCAGCGACTGCCAGAGCAAGCTGATCATCACCGCCGACGAGGGCCTGCGCGGTGGCCGCAGGATTCCGCTGAAGGCCAACGTTGATGCCGCGCTGAAGCTGCCGGGCACGAATACGGTTGAAACCGTGCTGGTGGTGCGCCACACCGGCGGCGCGGTGGACATGCAGGCCCCGCGCGACCGCTGGTTCCACGATGTGGTGGACAGCCAGCCGTCCACCTGCGAACCGGAACGCATGAACGCGGAAGACCCGCTGTTCATCCTCTACACCTCCGGTTCCACCGGCAAGCCCAAGGGCGTGCTGCACACCACCGGCGGTTACCTGCTGTACGCGGCCTACACCCATGAAGCGGTGTTCGACCTGCGCGAAGACGACGTCTACTGGTGCACCGCCGATGTCGGCTGGGTCACCGGCCACAGCTACATCGTGTACGGGCCGCTGGCCAACGGCGCGACCTCGCTGATGTTCGAAGGCGTGCCGAACTACCCGGACACCTCACGTTTCTGGAACGTCATCGACAAGCACAAGGTGACCATCTTCTACACCGCCCCGACCGCCATCCGTGCGCTGATGCGCGAAGGCGAGGAGCCGGTGAAGAAGACGTCGCGCACGTCGCTGCGCCTGCTCGGCAGCGTCGGCGAGCCGATCAATCCGGAAGCCTGGCGCTGGTACTACGAAGTGGTCGGCGACAGCCGCTGCCCGATCGTCGATACCTGGTGGCAGACCGAGACCGGCGGCATCCTGATCTCGCCGCTGGCCGGCGCGATGGACCTCAAGCCGGGGTCGGCCACCCTGCCCTTCTTCGGCGTGCAGCCGGCGCTGGTCAATGCCGATGGCGAGATCCAGGACGGCCCGACCGAGGGCAACCTGATCATCCGTGATTCCTGGCCGGGCCAGATGCGCACGGTGTACGGCGACCACCAGCGTTTCATCGATACCTATTTCCGCACCTACCCGGGCAGCTACTTCACCGGCGACGGTTGCCGCCGCGACGAAGACGGCTACTACTGGATCACTGGTCGCGTCGACGACGTGATCAACGTGTCCGGCCACCGCATCGGCACCGCTGAAGTGGAAAGCGCGCTGGTCTCGCACCCCAAGGTGGCCGAAGCGGCCGTGGTCGGCTTCCCGCACGACGTGAAGGGCCAGGGCATCTACGCCTACGTGACGCTGGTGGCCGAAGAGGCGCCGAGCGACGAGCTGCAGAAGGAACTGGTCGCCTGGGTGCGCAAGGAGATCGGCCCGATCGCCACGCCGGACCACCTGCAGTGGGCGCCGGGCCTGCCGAAGACCCGCTCGGGCAAGATCATGCGCCGCATCCTGCGCAAGATCGCCGAGAACGCGCCGGACCAGCTCGGCGATACCTCGACCCTGGCCGACCCGTCGGTGGTGGCCTCGCTGGTGGACGAGCGCAAGGTGCGCTGACGTACGGCCCGGGGCCGGATCCCGGGGTTGGATCCCGTTCCGCCAGGAACGGGCTCAGCCCCCCGGAGGATCTGGCCCCATGCAGTTTCCCCCCACGGTTCCCCCCGACCATGACCACCCTCCTGATTGCCGATGACCACCCGCTGTTCCGCGAAGCCCTGCGCGGGGCCGTGCAGCGGGTCATCCCCGGCGTGCAGTTGTTCGAGGCCGACAGCGTGGAAGCGCTGTATGCACTGGCCGACCAGCACAATGACGCCGACCTGGTCCTGATGGACCTCAACATGCCCGGTGCGCAGGGTTTCAACGCGCTGGTGCACATGCGCTCGCTGCACCCGCACCTGCCGGTGGTGGTGGTGTCCGCACGCGAAGAAGCCACGGTGATGCGCCGCGCGCTCGACCACGGCGCGCTGGGCTTCATTCCGAAGTCTGCGGACTCGGACACCATCGGCCACGCACTGGGCACCATCCTCGATGGCGAGACCTGGGCACCGCCGGAAGCGCACAACGTGCCGCCCACCGGCAGCGAAGAACGCGAAGTCGGCCAGCGCCTGCGCGAACTGACCCCACAGCAGTTCCGCGTGCTGCAGATGCTGGGCGCGGGCCGCTTGAACAAGCAGATCGCCTACGACCTCAACGTCTCCGAAGCGACGATCAAGGCCCACGTCACCGCCATCCTGCGCAAGCTGGGCGTGACCAACCGCACCCAGGCCGTGCTGATGGCCGGCAAGCTGGCGATCGACGACGACGCCATCGTGCTGCCGCCGGAAGAAGATTGATCGTAACGGACTGCGGAGCCGAGCATGTGCTCGGCTCCGCAGCCTTCATGATGCCCCTGTAGAGCCGAGCCCATGCTCGGCTGCTCTTGGCCTCAATACCGATTACCCCCAAAGCCGCCATCGACTCCATACATAGGGGTATTCCCCGATGCGCGTGGCCAGCCCAGCACGCACTGGATTGGCTGCAATGTACATCGCCTGCGTGCGCAGGCATTCGTCACTGCGCAGCGCATGATCGTAGAACCCCGCCTGCCAGATCGGTGCGTTCGCATCAACGCGCCTGGCGATGGATCTTCCACTCCGGGACTTCAGGATCTGCATGCAGCCGGCCAGCGTTCCGGTACGCAACTCGACCAACCAATGCAGGTGATCCGGCATGATCACCCAGGCGAGGGAGGAGGTCCGCCGCGTCCGCTCTACGGTGCGCAGCGCTTCGATCAGCAGATCGACATTGGCCTTGTCGTCGAACCAGGGACGGCGTGCGCGTGTCACAGCCGTGATCGCGTAGACATTGCCGGTCTGCGACCAGCGACCAAAGCGGAGTGCGGGACTGGCCATGCGAAGAGGCTATGGCACGCATGACAGCCTCTCCATCAGCGAAATGCCGTGCTGCATGTCGGCGAATGCTCCAATGTAGAGCCGAGCCCACGCTCGGCTGCCATGTGAAGCAGCCGAGCATGGGCTCGGCTCTACAGGGGCGGGCGTTACCCCACGCCGTGCAGGTGTTCGTACAGGATCGTTGCGCCGATGATCACCAGGATCACGCCACCGATGATCTCCGCACGCTTGCCGACCATGCTGCCCAGCACGCGGCCGAGCATGATGCCGACGGTGACCATGGTCAGCGTGCACAGGCCGATGACCGCGGCCATCACGCCGATATGTACATCCATGAAGGCCAGGCCGATGCCCACCGCCATCGCGTCGATGCTGGTGGCGAAACCGGTCAGCGCCAGCTTCCAGAAGCCGTGGTGTTGCGACGGATCTTCGTCGTCCTCAGCACTGTCGGGGCGCAGGCCGTTGTAGATCATGTGGATGCCCAGTGCGCCGAGCAGGCCGAAGGCGATCCAGTGGTCGAAGGCTTCGACGTATTGCAGGGCAGCCCGACCGAGCAGCCAGCCGATGATGGGCGTGATCGCCTCGATGACGCCGAAGATGATGCCGGCACGCAATGCATCGCGGAACACCGGCTTGCGCATGGCCGCACCCTTGCCGATTGCAGCGGCGAAGGCATCGGTGGACATGGCAAAGCCGATCAGGAGGATCGAAATGGGGGACATGGGCGGTGGCTGAGGTCGGGCTGGGACGGACGCACGGCCTGCGCTCGCGCCCAACCTGACGTTGCGCGCGCGGGCCGCTGGTCTCGCCAACCATCATGGTTGTCCACGCCACGGCGCACTGGCCGAGTATGTTGACGTGGACGATTCCTGCGAAGGAATCCGGCTACTCCCCAAGGGGACGCGAAGCTTAGCATCGCGATCCGCACGTGGCGCATTTCCAGCGAAACGCGCAGGCAGGGCTGGTTTGTATAGCGATGGCTATATCGGCGCCGCCATGCGTTCGGGAGCCGAGCACGGGCTCGGCTCTACAATTGCCGATCAGGCATCGCTATTGCCGGCATCGCGCAGCGCGCCCAGGAAGGCGCGCAGCGAGGCTGGCTTGATCGGCTTGGTCAGCACGCGGTAGCCGCGTTCGCGTGCCATCCGCTTCAGTTCGTCGCGGCCATCGGCGGTCAACAACGCACCCGGCAGCGGGTAACCGGCGGCTTCACGCAGCGCCACCAGCGCATCCAGGCCGTCCATGCGGTCGTGCAGGTGGTAGTCCACCAGCATCACCTGCGGCCGCTCGGCCACTTTCTCCAGCGCCTGATCCACCGTCGATGCCGTAATCACCTGCACCTGCCAGCGACCGAGCAGCGCGCGCATGCCGTCGAGGATCTCTTCGTCGTTGTCTACGCACAGCACGCGCAGGCCCGCCAGCGAATCGCTGCGCAGCGGCGCGGCTGCGGCCTGTACCGGCGCGGCCAGTTCGGTATAGCCCGGCAGCGGCGCCACCCGCGGCAGGATGATCGAGAACATCGAGCCCTTGCCAACCCGGCTGCGCGCATTGAGGCGATGGTCAAGCAGGCGGGAGATGCGCTGGCAGATCGACAGGCCCAGGCCCAACCCTTGTTCGCCCCAATCGAACGGCTGCTGGTAGCGGTGGAACTCGTCGAAGATCTGCCGCATGTGGTGCTCGGGAATGCCCGGGCCGGTATCCCATACCTGCAGCTCCACTTCGTTGCCACGCTGGCGCACCGCCAGCACGATGCGGCCCTGGCGGGTGTAGCGCAGCGCATTGGCCAGGAAGTTCTGCAGCACGCGGCGCAGCAGGCGGCGATCACTGCGCACCCAGGCCGGACGCGTGAACAGGTCCAGGCGCAGGCCACGGCCGGCGGCGACCGGCGTGTACTGCGCGGCCAGTTCGCGCATCAGCGCGCTCACGTCGAACTCGCCGATCACCGGGTGCAGGCCACCGGCATCCAGCCGCGACACGTCCAGCAGGCCATCAAGCAGTTCTTCGGCAGCACGCAGCGACGCATCCACGCGCTCGGCCAGGTGCTTCTGCTCGTCGCTCACATGGTCGCTGTCGCGCAGCGCCGAAGCAAACAGCCGTGCGGCGTTCAACGGCTGCAGCACGTCATGGCTGATCGCCGCCAGGAAGCGGGTCTTCGACTGCTGCGCGACCTCGGCCTCGTGCGAGCGCTCGGCCACGCGCTGTTCCAGCGTCTCGTTGGCCTCCAGCAGTGCTTTTTCCGCGTGCTTGTAGTCGGTGATGTCGTTGTAGCTGGTCACGTAACCGCCGCCGGGCAGCGCCTGGCCGCGCATCTCGATCACCTTGCCGTCGCTGCGGGTGCGCTCGAACACGTGCGGTGAGCCGGCGCGCATGTAGCCGATGCGGCGGTTGATCTGCACTTCGATATCGCCCTCGCCCAGCTCGCCGCGCTCGGCGTTGTAGCGGATCAGGTCGGCCACCGGGCGGCCCACGTAGAGCATGCCGTCGGGGTAGCCGAACATGTCCTGGTAGCGGCGGTTCCATGCGGTCAGGCGCATGTCCGGATCAACCACGCTGACCCCGGCGCTGATGTTCTCCAGCGTGGTCGACAGGATCTCGCGGTTGAAGCGCAGCTCCTGCCCCGCTTCGTCCAGCACCGCCACCACTTCGCCCAGGTCCATGCCCGAGCCACGCAGCAGGCTGGTCAGCAGCAGGCGCGCCGATGCCGCGCCGATCGAGGCCGCCAACAGACGCTCGGTGAACTGTACCCACGGCCGGTCCGCAGGCGCCGAGGATTGCAGCTCGCGGCCCAGCGACTGCGCCTGCTCGAAGAACGAACGCCGCGCGTGGCGCTCGCCGACCACGCGCGAGGCCAGTGCCAGCAGGTCGCCCACGTGCACGTGGCCGGGCCAGCCGCCGGCCACCGACGGGCGTTCGGCATACGGGTCGAGGAAGGGGGCAGCGCGCAGGCGCTCGTCGACGCCGGGTCGCCAGCGTGCGGACACCAGCATCATCGTCGCCGCATTGACCAGCAGCGACCAGAACGTGCCATGGGTCAGCGGATCCCAGCCGGTCATGCCGAACAGCTGCTGCGGGCGCAGCCACTCAATGCCGAACGGGCCGTGCTGCACCCAGGCGGCATCGACCCAGCCGGCCATGGTCATCGCCGGCAACAGCAGGGTGTACAGCCAGGTGGCGAAGCCGAGCAGCATGCCCACCTCGACGCCACGCCGGCTGGCACCGCGCCAGTACAGGCCGCCGATCAGGCCGGGCGCGAACTGCGCCACCGCTGCGAACGCCATCAGGCCGTACGAGGCCAGCGTGCTGTCATTGCTGCTGGTGCGGTAGTAGCTGTAGGCCATCAGCGCCAGCAGCAGGATCGCCAGGCGGCGGATCCACAGCACGCGCGAAGCGACGTCGGCGGCCTCCTGGTGGTCACCGCTCCGACGCAGCAGCACCGGCATCACCAGGTCGTTGCTGACCATGGTAGCCAGCGCGATGGACGACACGATGACCATGCCGGTGGCCGCCGAAAAGCCGCCCACGTAGGCGATCAGCGCCAGCGCATTGCGGCCCTCGGCCAGCGGCAGGGCCAGCACCATCGAGTCGTCGGCGACGCTGCCGCCGGTGCCGAACAGGGTCACGCCGGCGGTGGCGATCGGCAGCACCATGCCCGAGATCAGTACCAGGTAGCCGCCGAACATCCAGCGCGCGCGGCGCACGTCGCGCACATCGCCGCACTCGACCACGGCCACGTGGAACTGGCGCGGCAGGCAGATGATGGCCAGGAAACTGAGCAGCGTCTGCGAGATGAAGCCCACCGGCGGCAGGCCGGTGAACAGCGTATGCACCGACTCGACCACCGCGTCGGTGCGGTTGCTCAGCCACAGGTAGGCGAACACGCCCACGGCCAGCATCGCCAGCAGCTTGATCACCGATTCGAAGGCGATGGCCAGCATCATGCCGTGGTGGTGTTCGGTGGCATCGACCTGGCGGGTACCGAACAGGGTGGCGAACAGCGCCATCAGCAGCGCCACGTACAGCGCGGGATCGGTGAAGAAGCCGGTCGGGCCGGTGTTGCCGGTCAGCACCTGCAGGCTCATCGCCACCGCTTTGTACTGCAGCGCCAGGTACGGAATGATGCCGATCAGCGCGATGATCGCCACCAGCGCCGCCAGCCGCCGCGAGCGACCGAAGCGCGAGGAGATGAAGTCGGCGATGGAGACCACGTTCTGGCTGCGCGCGATCAGCGCCAGGCGCTCGATGATGCGCCAGCCGAACAGCAGCAGCAGCAGCGGGCCGATGTAGATGGGCAGGTAGCCCACGCCGTTACGCACGGCGGTGCCGACCGCGCCGTAGAAGGTCCACGACGAGCAGTACACGGCCAGTGCCAGGCTGTAGACCACCGGCCGCAGCCACGGCCGGTCGGGGTACATCGGCCGACGGTCGCCCCACCACGCCACGCCGAACAGCAGCGCGGCATAGGCAACCGAGACCAGCAGCAGGATCCAGCTGGAGACCACGCGTGCGTTTCCGTCAGGACAGGGGTCAGTAGATCACGACCGCTGGTCGTGCGGGTAGGTCACGAGGAAGGACCGCAAGGGTGGGGCATGGCAGTAGGTCACGATCGTTGATCCGTCTGGTGGGTCACGACCGTTGGTCGTGACGGGGACATCCGTGCCCACTAACAGTGGGCACCTACCGGGAATCAATGGGCACCCACCAGGAAGCGGTGGGCGCCTGCCAGGTACCGGCGTTATTGGGCCGGCACGCCCATTTCCTTCAGCAGCTCGGGCGCCGGGTAGACCTTGGCCAGCAGCCAGCGCAGGTAGCGCATGTCCACGTGCACGGCGCGCTTGTAGCGCGGGTCGAACCACCAGCTGGCGCTGACCGACTCCCAGTTGCTGTCGAAGTTCAGGCCGATCAGTTCGCCCCTGGCGTTGAGCACCGGCGAGCCGGAGTTGCCGCCCGTGGTGTCCAGGTTGGTCAGGAAGTTGACCGTCTGGGTCTTCAGTGCCGGATCGGCGGTGCTGCCGAAGTCACCCTTGGCGATCGCGGCCAGCAACGGCTTGGGTGCATCGAACGGGTAGGCGTTGGTGTTCTTCTCGACGATGCCGGCCACGGTGGTCACCGGCGAGTAGGTCACGCCATCGCGCGGGTGCAGCGCCTCGACCTTGCCGTAGCTGATGCGCAGGGTGCGGTTGGCATCCGGATACACCGCGCGGCCCTGCTTGGCACGCCAGGCGAACAGCGCCTGCATGTACGCCGGGCGCAGGCGCAGCTGCTCGCCTTCGCGGGTCTTGCTCTCGTTCTCGATGCGCAGCTGCGCGGCCACCAGCGGACCGGCCACGCTGATCAGCGGATCGGCGGCCAGTGCCTTGCCTTCGCGTGCGGCGGCAAAGCGCGACAGGCGCTGCGCTTCCTCACCCAGCTGGGTACCGGCATACAGGGTGTCCAGCGCCTTGGCCAGCTGCTGTGGGGTACGACCAAAGGCCGCGTCGAACTCGGCCACGCGCTGCGCGTCCGGCAGCTGCTGGTAGCGGGTCAGCAGGGTGGTCAGCAGAGCCTTCTCGACCTCCGGCGCGTAACGGCGCTGGACCTGCTTGAGCACCCCTTCGATCATCGCCTGGTCGCGCTGCTGGTAGCCGCTCTCGCGCTGCGCGTCCGGCTTGGCCGATTCGATGCGCAGGCGCTCCAGCAGCAGCGCCGAGCGCAGCAGCTGGCTCTGCGCGGCCATCTGCTCCAGCAGCAGGTCACGCTCGCCCACCGCCGCACCCTGCGACAGGTTGGCCAGCAGCGCCTTGATGTCGCCCTGGTACCTGCGGTCGGTGGCAGCCAGCATGGCCGTCTCGTCGGCGGCACGCTGGGCCTTCGCATCGCTGCGCAGCAGGCCTTCCAGTTCGCCGGCGGCGCGCTTGCGGTTGTTCTTCAGCGACTGCAGCTGCGAGGCGTAGCGGGTACGCGCCTGCGCGTCCTTGGCGCTGGCGGCCTCGATGGTGTCGATCATCTGCTGGAACACCGATACGCGGCGCGGCAGCACGGTATCGATCTGGCCGGCGAATTCGGCCGCGGTGCGGTGGCGGTAGGTGATGCCCGGGTAACCGGCCAGCATCGCGTAATCGCCTTCCTTCGGGCCTTCCACCGACATCTGCAGGTGTGCCGGCGCCTGGTAGGGCACGTTGTCCTTGCTGTAGGCGGCCGGCTTGCCGTCCTTGCCCACGTAGGCGCGCAGCAGGGTGAAGTCGCCGGTGTGGCGCGGCCACATGAAGTTGTCGATCTCATCGCCGTAGTTGCCGATCGCACGCGGCGGCGCATACACCAGGCGCACGTCGCTCAGTTCCAGCTGGGCAATGCGGTAGAAATCGGTGCCGTAGTACATGTTGGCCACCGAGCAGCGCACGCTGCCGTCCTTCTCGCACTCGGCCACGATCTGCTTGCTGGCTGCATCCACGGCATCGAAGTAGGCACGGCCGGTCTTGCCACGGGCCTGCGCCAGCACCTGGTCGGTCACCTTGTCGAAGCCGACGGTGACCAGCACGCGAAAGTCCGGGTTGGCCGGGCGCTCGTCGGCACGGTCGCTGGCGATGAAGCCACCAGCGATCAGGTCGTGCTCGGGCGAGCTGTTGTACTGGATCACGCCCATCGCCACGTGGTGGTTGGTCAGCAGCAGGCCGTCGGCGGACACGAACGAACCGGTGCCACCACCGGCGCGCACCACGGCGCTCAGCGGCGGCGCGGTGACGTTGGCCAGGTCGGCCGGATTGCCCTTGAAGCCAGCGGCCTGCAGCGGTTGGGCCAGGTCCGGCAGCTGCGTCGGCATCCACATGCCTTCATCGGCGTGGGCGCCGGTGGCGAGGGTCAGGCCCAGGGCCAGGGCGGTGGGAAGGGCTTTGCGTGATGACATGAGGCAATCCGGTACGACAGAACAGCCCGGGACCATAGCCCGTGGGGCGCTGTCGGGCAACGCCCGATAGTCAGGCCTGCGCCGCGCTCCTAGAATTGCCGTTTTCTGCACATCGGACGTTCGCAGATGATCGTCGGCATCGATCTTGGCACCACCCATTCCCTCATCGGCAGGCACACGGCAGCAGGGCCGCAGCTGTTCCCCAATGCCCATGGCGAGCTGTTGACCCCTTCGGTGGTCAGCCTCGTCGATGGTGCCGTACTGGTCGGCCAGCCGGCCCGTGACCGCCTGGTCAGCCATCCGCAGCAGACCGTGGCCCATTTCAAGCGCTGGATGGGCAGCGACCGTGAGACCCGGCTGGGTGAGCGCAGTTTCCGTCCCGAGGAGCTCTCGGCCATGGTGCTGCGCTCGCTGCTGGCCGACGCCGAAGCCGCCCTGGGCCACAAGGTGGAGGAAGCGGTGATCAGCGTGCCGGCCTACTTCTCCGACGCCCAGCGCAAGGCCACCCGGGCCGCCGGCGAACTGGCCGGCATCCGCGTCGAGCGCCTGATCAATGAACCCACGGCCGCTGCGCTGGCCTATGGTCTGCAGGAGCGTGACGGCGAAGGCCGCGTGCTGGTGCTGGACCTGGGCGGCGGCACCTTCGACGTCTCCATCCTGGAACTGTTCGATGGCGTGGTCGAAGTGCATGCCAGCGCCGGCGACAATTTCCTGGGCGGCGAGGATTTCCTGCAGGTACTCGTGCAGGCCTTCCACGCCGACCAGGGCACGTCCGCCAGCGACCTGTCCGCTGCCGAGCAGGCGCAGCTGCTGCGTCGGCTGGAACTGTTCAAGCGCGAACTCAGCCAGAGCGGCACTGCCAGCCTGCAGTTGCCCTTGGCCGGCAGCGAACGCCAGTGGCAGCTGGATGAAGCTCGCTACACCCAGCTCTGCGAGCCACTGCTGCTGCGCATGCGCGCGCCCATCGAGCGCGCGATCCGCGACGCCCGGCTCAAGCCCGAGGCGCTGGACGACATCATCCTGGTCGGCGGTGCGGTACGCATGCCGATGGTCAGCAGGCTTGCGACCCGCATGTTCGGCCGGCTGCCGCTGCGCCATGTCCATCCGGACCAGGCGATTGCCTTGGGTGCCGCCGTTGCAGCGGGATTGAAGGCGCGCGACGAATCGCTGCGCGAAGTCGTGCTGACCGATGTCTGCCCCTACACGCTTGGCACGCAGGTGTCCCGCCAGGATGCTGCCGGTGGCGAGCGCAGCGGCTATTTCCACCCGATCATCCAGCGCAACAGCGTGGTGCCGGTCAGCCGCGAGGATCGCTTCTACCCGCTGCACGAGCGGCAAAGTGCCATCCGCATCGACGTGTTCCAGGGCGAGAGCCCGACGGTGGATCGCAACATCAAGCTCGGTGAGCTGACCGTGCCGCTGACCCATTCTGTCCCGATGCAGGAACGCAGCGTCACCGCCCGCTTCACCTACGACGTGAACGGGCTGCTGCAGGTGGAAGTCACCGAGGATGCCACCGGCAGGCGCCACGAGCTCATCCTGGAACAGAATCCCGGGCTGCTGTCACCCGAAGAGATCCAGCAGCGCCTGCGCGCGCTGGAAGCGCTGAAGATCCACCCGCGTGACGCCCAGCCCAACCTCGCGGTGATCGCCCGCACCGAGCGCCTGTACGAGGAACGCATCCATCACCGTGAACAGTTGCAGTCGTGGCTGAGCAGCTTCCGCCATGTGCTGGAGAGCCAGGATGCCGTTGCCGTCGAGCGTCATCGCCGTCAGCTGGACGAGGCACTCGACGCCCTCGAGCGCGATGCATGAGCTGGGCACTGCACGTCCTGGAGCTGGACCAAACGGCTGACGAGCGCGCGGTCAAGCGCGCCTATGCAAAGCGCCTGCGGGTGACTCGACCCGACGAGGATCCGGTCGCCTTCCAGCACCTGCATGAGGCCTATCAGGCGGCATTGGACTGGGTCCGCCAGGAAGCGCTGGCCGATATCGCGGACGAAGACGAACCGGCGGAGCATGCAACCGACATCGCACCTTGGCCGCCCGACGCAGACGTGGCATGGGCGCCGCCCGAAACGCGTTCGTACTCGCCTCCATGGCCACCTCGCGGCACGCCTGTGCTGCTGCGCACGGCACCAGTGGCGGAACTGGAGGGAGCGGTCCACGTATCGGGCCATGCGCACACGATCCTGCGCATGGCCCATCTGTCTTCCCCTGAAGACTTCGGCCCCTGGCTGGAGGCCACGCCGGTGCTGTGGTCGCTGCGCTACAAGCCATTGGTGGGCGACGCGCTGCTGGATGAACTGGCACGCAGTCACAACAGCGTCAGCGCAGCCAACATGGGTCTGCTGGCACGCTGCTTTGGCTGGGATGATGTACACGATGGCGTGGACCCGGACAGGCTGGCATCGATCCAGTCGCGCGGTCATCGACGCTGGGCCGCCGAGACCGGGAATGCGGCAGAGCTGTCGGCACTGCTTGAACAAGAGGGCAGCCTGCGGCTGGGGAGGGTCACCCTTGCGCGTTGCCTGCGCTACCTGTCGCAGCCATGGCACGCGCGACGATCCCTCTGGCAGGCGCAGCTGCCCGAGCACATCATTGAGGTCAACGCGCTGCTGGATGCGCTGGAACGCGGCGGCCAGGAGCCATTGCCCGCCGCCTGGGATCGGCAGCAGGTGCAGTTCTGGCGCAGCCTTGCCGACGTTTCCCGTCCCAACCGCTGGCGTTGCCAGGTCAATGCGCTGCGGGGCGGCCTGTTGGCTGCCCTGACGCTCGCGATTGCCGGTGGCTCGACTCTCATGAGTCTTGCCCAGCGTGACCTGCGCACCGCCGCCGCGCTCGGCATAGGCGGAGTGCTGCTCGGGGTCCTGCTCGCCCTGGCCGGCGCTCTGTGGGTCCATGTCCGTTGGGCGCTGCGCCAGCTGACGCTGGATCTGCCCCCTTCGCGCTGGGGATGGCTGCTGGCGTTGCCAGCGCCGCTGATCGCCCTCGCCAGCCTGATCCTGGTCCATGGCCTGGATCTGCGGCTGGAAGGTACGTTGCTGCTGTTCCCTGGCCTTGCTCTGGCGACGGCACGCTGGATCCGGCGCGAGGATGGCCGGGGATTCCGGCCGCGCAACCTGATTGGACCGGGCATCGGCATGTTCGTCCCCGAAGTGGGCTGCGCCCTGGTCCTGCTGCTATGGACCACCTGGTTCCTGCGTGACAGGTGCCGTCGCCTGTCGATCGACCTGCCTCCACCTGCTTCTGGAAACACCGTGTGAACCGGGCACTGGACGCTCTCGGGCTCGACGCCAGCGCCGACGAAAAGGCGATCAAGCGCGCCTACGCGCAGAGACTGCGCGCGGCACGCCCGGACGAAGACCCGGTGGCATTCCAGGCGCTGCACGAGGCTTACCAGCAGGCCCTGCTGTGGGCACGCAGCCGCACGCAATGGCAGGAGGAAAGCAGTGCAGAAGCGCTGTCGACGCCGCCTGCAGACAACAGCCCACCCGGCCCACCGGCGCCGTACGACAGCCATTCGCCGATGGACCACATGCCGGTGCTGCATCATCCATGCACGCCCGACACCGACATGCCGGACGATGTGGTGGAGCCATCATTGAACCTGCCCCGGTTTGCGCGCCTGCTGATCAACACCGCCGGCGACGCCGACCCGGCCAGCTTCGAGCACTGGCTGGCCCATCGCCCGGAGCTGTGGTCATTGGCCGACAGGCCGCGTATCGGTGACGTGGTACTGCAGCAGCTGCTGCACCAGGGCCAGCCGCTGTGCGAGTCCAACTTCGATCTGCTGGGTCGATACTTCTGCTGGGATGAGATCCGGGCTGATATCGATCCCTACCGGGTCCGCGCACGGCGCAACCTGCTGCATCGCCGCTGGCAGCTGCAGCCGCGCAACCACACGGCCCTCACCGCAGCCCTGGACCAACCGCATGACCGGGTGTCCGTAACCGAGGCCCATGCCCGCATGGAACGCTTGACCCGACCGTGGCACTGGCTGCAATCGCTGCTGTCGGCCAGCGTGCCCGGGCGTGCTGGCATCATGCGGCAAACGATGCAGCGTCTGGGAGTGCATGGTGTCCGTGACACGCTGGCGCCACTGGACACGGATCAGGTCGCCTTCTGGATGGCGGTATCCCAACCCGGGCACTTCAATCTCATGAAGATGCAGGTGGCCATTGTCCGCTGCCTGCTGGGCGCTCTCGTCGTGCTGGCCGTTCTGGCGGCGCTGGCATTGCTCGGTGATGCCGCTCGCCCTATCGCGATCAGCACGTCCAGCATGAAACACGTGGCAATTCATGCCTCGGTGGTCATCGTGTCTGGCGTCCTCATGCTGACGCCTTTCGTTGGAGGCACCCCATCGCGGACGGCGTCCGCGCCAGCGCCCGTCGAGCCACCGTCGGCGCTAGATGGGCACGGCATGCTCACGCACGGGCCTCGTCCGCGCAGGCCAGCCCCCTCCTTCGCCGTTGTCAGCCAGACCGATCCCGACACAGAGGGTGGTTGAGGGGCAGCGGGTTACTTCTCCCGCCGCCAGTTGATCGACCCGCGGTTTTCCACGGTGCTCGACTCCACTTCCACGTCGAACCCGCGGCGCAGCAGGTACTTCAGCGTGATCACCGAACCGGCACCGACCAGCGACACGCCGTAGCCGACGTACAGCTTGGGCGAGATGTACTTGCCGACACCGATCACCGAGCCGCCCAGCGCGCGCGACTGGCTCACGCCGGCGTCGTCCAGGCCCAGCTTGGCGCCCAGTTGCGAAGCCAGCAGGCCGCTGCCCGCCGAGAGCGCCGCCGAGGCCGCGTTGACCTGCTGCGCCTGGTCGCTGCTGGCACCGGTCAGGCTGCGTCCCAGCACCAGATAGGCCAGTGCCTCGGACTGCGACATTGCCGGATCGGACCACACGTCCGCGCGCGGCTGCTGCGCACGCCCGGTCACGTCGATGCCGGCGGTGACATCACCGATCCGGCGCTCGGCGCGGATGTTGATGCGCGGGTCGGACACCGCGTTGTAGTTCCAGGTGAGGTTGCCGCGGGTGATGGTCAGGTCCTGCCCATACGCCTTGTAGCGGCCGCTCACTTCCAGGCCGCCATTGGCGGTCATTTCACGGCCGGGCTTGGCCCAGACCTGCATCTTGCCGGTCAGCGCGCCCTTCAGGCCGAACCCGGTCATCTTCACCTTGTCGCCGAGGCTGACCGTCAGGTCCATGTCCAGCGGCGAGGTGCGCGACTCTTCCGGATCGGCCGGGTCCAGCACCACCACGTCTTCGGACACCGAGGTGCCACGGTCCAGGCGCTCCAGGTCGATGTCGGCCTCGGGCACGTGCACGGTGCCACGCAGCTCCATCGCCGCCTTGGCCAACGTGAAGTCGAGGTTGGGGTTGGCGACGATGCGCAGCTCGCTGGTGTTGGACAGCAGCACGTTCTCGCCGTGGATCTTCAGCTGCAGCGGCTGTGCATCGCCGAACCACGACAGGCCGCCGTCGACATACAGCGTGCCCTGGCCCGAGTTGGCCTGCGCGGTGATCTTGGCCGAACCGTCGGGCTGTGCCACGAAGCTGCCCTTGCCCTGGTCGAAGGTCAGGCCCAGCGCGGGGAATTCGCCCTTGAAGTTGCTCAGCTGCGCGTCGCCGCCCAGCGACGGCTGCCCGCGCGTACCGCGCAGGCTGACGTGGCCTTCGATCAGGCCGGTCGGGCGCACGATGTCCGGCGAGAACAGCTCCAGCCAGTACAGCCGCGACATGTTGAGGTAGAGCTCACCGTTCAGCGGTGCACTGGCTTCCCAGCCGGTCTGCATCTTCGCGTCGACGAAGCCATTGCCCTGGAAGCCCATGCCCAGGTAGCCCTTGATGCTGGCCGGGGTCATGTCGAGCTTCAGCGAGAACTGGTCATAGCGCACCAGCTCGCCGCGGGTGGTATCGCCCACGGTGTTGCGGTTCTCGCCCAGGCGCACGCCGCCTTCCTTCGAGCGCACTTCCACATGGCCTTCCCAGGCCGCGCCACGCGGGCGGATCTGCGCGTCCAGGCTGACGTCGCCGCGCAGGTAGATGCGGCGGCCGGACTGCGGCGGCAGCCACGGCTGCACCAGCGCCAGCGGCAGCGCGTCACTGCGCACCACCAGGCCTTCGCGCGGCCAGTTGGCCTGTGCGCACAGCGCGCCGCTGCTGGCGGCGGCCAGGCAGGCTTCGGACAGGGTGTAGGTGCTGCCGTTGATCGCGAACGCCGCCGGTGCACGCAGCGACCACGCATCACCCTTCACCGGTGCGATGCGCAGCGAGGCCAGCTCGCCACGCCACTGCGCCCCCTGCTGGCGCACGCTGCCCAGCAGCTCGATCGCACCCATCTCATTGCGGGTCTGCGCAGCCAGGCGCAGGTTGGACACACTGCCCTGCGCATCCACGTTCAAGCGCTCCAGCAGCATGCCGGCGTTGACCTGCTGGCCCTGCACCGCCAGCGTGCCGCTGTCGCCGCGCCACGGCAGGTGGCCCTTGATGCTCACGCTCTCGGCGCCGTAGCCCTCCCAGTTGAGGTTGTTGCCGACCAGGTCGGCGGTGATGTCCGGCGCATCGCGCGGCCCCTTCACCTGCACTTGGCCGCGCAGGCCGCCGTCGGCGCCCGGCAGCAGGTCACTCAGCTGCAGCGGTTCGAAACGTGCATCGATGTCGAGGCGGTCGCCGATCTTGCCCGACGCGGTCACCCGGCTGCTGCCCAGCGACAGCTTCAGGTCACCCTGGCCCTGCGCGCCCTGCAGCGCGAACTTGCCCTGTGCATCAAGGTTGCGCTGGCGCAGGATGCCCTTCAGCGACGGCAGGTCGACGGTGGCTTCCAGCGTGCCGGCCGTGCCCGGTGCGGCATTGGCCGGCGGCGGCAGCTGACGGCCCTTGGAGGCCAGGTTGCCGGACAGGCGGCCGTTCCAGCCCGGCACGAAATAGCCGGGGTCGAAGTCCTTAAGCGTGGCCTTGGCGTCCCAGTCCAGCTGCGGCGCCCAGGCCACCTGGCCTTCCACCTGCAGCTGCCCACCCGGCGTCTGCGCCTGCAGCTGGTGGATCGACGCGGCCTGGTCATTGCCGCGTACGTCGAACTGCAGCTGCGCCTTCTGCGCCTCGCGTTCGATCTCGGCACGGCCGATCGCCGCCCAGGCCTTCAGGGTACCGGCCAGGCCGAAGCGTGCTTCCTTCAGGGTGACCGGCACCGGTGCGCTGCCGGCCGTGTTCGGGTCGGGTGCCGGCACGTAGGTCAGATCGCGTGCGACCACCGAGAAATTGAGTTTCTGCTGATCGTCCTGGCTGAAGTCGGCGGTGCCTTCCAGCCGCGCTTCGCCACCGAGGCCCTTCACCAGCAGCGGTGAGACCTTCAGCACCTGGTCCTGCAGCGACACCACCGACGGTGCCAGTTCCAGCTCCTGGTCGCCCTGCTTCACCCTGCCGCGCAGGTTGGCATTGCCGCCCTTGCCGGCGGCGGTGAAGTCCAGCGACAACGGCGCAATCGCCGAGCTCGCCAATGCTGGCGACAACAGCGCCAGATCCAGCTCGTCACTGCGGATGCTGGCGCTCCAGCTCGGGTCGGTGCGGCCATCGAACACCAGCATCGCGTGCAGCGGCTTCGGCGCGCGCCCGGCTACGGCCACTTCCATGTGCGACAGGTCGCCACGTGCGACCAGGCCCACCGTAGCGGCGGTGCGCCCACGCGGTGCTGGCAGCACCGCCGTCACCGTCACATCGGTGTCGTAGTCCTCGGCCGGAATGTAACGGCCCTGGGCGGTGAAGTTGCCCATGTCGCTGTCCACCACCAGCTTGTGCGCCTGGAACTCGCCATTGGCGATCTCGATGCCGCCGCGCACCCGGCTGATGTCGATCACCGGTTCGTTGGCCTGGCTGATGCGGAAGCCGTCGATGGCGATGGCATCGGCCTGGATCGCCAGCGGCATCTCGATCTGCGGCAGCGAATCCGGCCACGATGGCAGCTTGAACGGCTCGTCACTCCTGGCCAGGTTCAGCGTGGCGTTGGTCAGCTCCAGCTTGTCCAGCAGCAGCTTGCGGCCCAGCAGCGGGCGCAGGTCCGGCTCCAGGTGCGCGCGCTCGGCGTGGAAATGGATGTCGTCGTAGCGGAAGTCGACGTTGTACAGGGTCAGCGGACCGGCCACCGGGCCGTCCACCTTGTCCCAGGTGAAGCTGGCGCCCGCCGGCAGTCGCGCCACCACCTGTGCCAGCAGCACATCGCGGCCGGCCACGGTCTGCAGCAGCCAGTACACCGCCAGCAACGCCAGCAGCACCAGGCCGATCACGCCCACGCCGGACCACGCCCAGAAGCGGCGGCGGCGGTAGAAACGCACGCGCGGCGGCGGCGTGTTCGGGGTGGGTGCGGGCGTGCTCACAGGTCCGCTCCGATGTTGAGGTACAGCTGGAACTGTGAATCCGGGTTGTTCAGGCCATGCGCGATATCCACGCGCACCGGGCCCACCGGCGATTTCCAGCGCACGCCGAAGCCGACGCCGGTGTGCAGGTCAATGGTGTTGTCGAAGGCGCTGCCGGTATCGACGAACACCGCCGCGCCCCACGGGCCGCCATTGAAGTAGTGCTCGTACTCGGCCGAGCCGATCACCAGGTTCTTGGCGCCCAGCGCGTATTTGTCGGGTTTGGGTGTGCGCGGGCCGACTTCGCGGTAGGCGTAACCGCGGATGCTGCGGTCACCGCCGGCGAAGTAGCGCAGGCTCGGTGGCATCGCCACCAGGTCGCTGGTCCACGTGGTGCCGCCTTCACCGCGCAGGATCAGGCGGTTGCTTTCACCCACCGGGATGTACCAGCGCAGCACGGCGTTGGCCTGCACGAAGCTGGTATCCGAGCCGGCGCCTTCCACGCCGACACGCACCGTCGCCGCGCCGCTGATGCCCTTGCGCGGGAACATCTCGTCGTCGACGTTGACGTAGTCGGCAACCATCTGCGGGTACACCAGCGTCGAGGTGTTGTAGACGGCGTCGGTGAATTCGGTGCCGGACGCGTAGCGCCAGCGCTCGCGCAGTGCGTTGATCGAGGCGATCGCGGTCCAGTGCTCGTTGATCTCGCCGCTGCGGCTGGCGATCAGCTTGAAGTTGCGCAGGTCGATGTAATCGGTCTGCTCGTCGTACGCGCTGGCGGCGAAGGTGTACCAGCCGTCGAGCCAGTTGAAGGCCGGAATGCGGTAACTGGTGACCAGGCTCTTGCGCTTCTGCGCATAGTCCAGCTGCGTGTTCATCTTGTGGCCGCGGTTGTTCAGGAAGCGCCGCTCGATGCCACCGCGCACACCCGGGCCGCTCTCGCTGCCGTAGCTCAGGCCGGCGGTATAGATGGTGCGCTTGGCGCGCGTCAGCTTCACGTCCACCGGCACTTCGCCGTTCTCGTCGGCCTGGTCCGGGCGCGGCTGGATGTCGATCACGCTGAAGTAGTCCAGCTTGGTCAGCGACTCGCGCAGCCGGTCCAGCTTGCCCTCGTGGTAGTAGCTGCCCTGGTCCCAGTAGACCAGTGGATCGAACAGCTTGTCGACGAAGTAGTCCTGCTGGAAGCGCACCGGGCCCATGTTGTAGCGGCGGCCGCTGTCCCAGGTCAGGTCGATGTCGGCGGCGTTGTCGGCGCGGGTGATCTGCACCTGGCGCTGGGTGTAGTCGGCGTCGAAGTAGCCGCGCTCGGCCAGGCGCCGGGTGATGGTGATCTTGCTGGCTTCGTACTGGGTGTGCTCGAAGCGCTGGCCCTTGCGCGGCTTGAACGCGGCCAGGTCATCCTGCAGGTACTGGTCGTACATCGCCGGGCCGGTGATGTCGATGTGCTCGCGGCGCACGGTCACCGGGGTGCCCTTGTCGACATGGATCAGCACGCGCACGTGTTCGTCCTCGCGCGGTGCCTCGACCTTGATCACCGGGTTGTAGTACCCGAACGGTTCCAGTGCCTGGCGGGTCTGCCGCTCGGCCTGCGACAGCAGGTACTCCAGGCGTGATTCGCCCTGTTCCTTGCCGATCGTGTCGTACAGCGACAGCGATTCCTGGATGTTCTCGATGATTGCGGCGTCGTCGCCCTTGTCCAATCCCTTGATGTCCACCTTGTCGATGGTGCCGCGCGCGTGGGCCACGGAAGTGGCGGCCAACGACAGGACCATCAGCGGCAGGGCGTATTTCTTTGGCTGCATGCGGGACAGCATACCGACCGAAGGTGACGATGCGAAATGCATCACGTCATTCGGGATCGGTTGTTAAGTGGCGGTCAAAATACGCACCTTTGTGGCGATCATCGTGAATGCAGGCGAGGATGCCGGCATCGTGCGCGATGCCGGCAATGACCCCGATGGACATCCACCGGCGATGCGGTGCGCGGGGTAATGCCGGCCAGCGGCCGGCACTACCGATACGGGCATCAGCTCGACAGATGCTCGATCGCCGCGACCTTGCCCAGGCGCTCGCCCAGCATCGTCAGCAGCGCCAGGCGGTTGCCACGCAGCGCCAGATCGTCCGCATTGACCATCACCCCGTCGAAGAACGCGTCGACCTGCGGGCGCAGGCGCGCCAGGCGTGCCAGCACGGCCACGTAGTCCTTCTGGTGCAGGCTGGCGCCGGTGTCGTCGATGGCGGCGGTGACCGCTTCGGCCAGCGCGCGCTCGGCGTCTTCCTGCAGCAGCGCCGGGTCGATCTGCGCCGGAATGTCGCCCTCGGCCTTGCGCAGGATGTTGCGGATGCGCTTGTTGGCCGCAGCCAGTGCTTCGGCTTCCGGCAGTGCGGCGAAGGTGCCGATCGCATCCAGGCGGCGGTCGAAGTCGTATAGCGAGGCCGGCTTCAGTTCGGCCACCGCGTTGAAGTGCGTGGCCGGCACGCCCTTGTCGCCGTAATAGCCCTTCAGGCGGTCGAGAATGAAGTCGTACAGCTCGCCGACATCGGCCTGCACGTTGCGCGCGGCCAGGCCGGCGTTGGCGCTGGCCAGCAGCGCGCGCAGGTCCAGCTCGAAGCCGCTTTCGATGATCGTGCGGGCCAGGCCCAGCGCATTGCGGCGCAGCGCGAACGGGTCCTTGTTGCCGGTCGGCTTCAGGCCCGCGGCGAAACCACCGGCCAGCGTGTCGACGCGTTCGGCGATGGCCAGCACCTTGCCCAGCGGCGACAGCGCGATGTCATCACCGCCGAAGCGCGGCTGGTAGGCCTCGTCGATGGCCAGCGCCACCTCGGTCGATTCGCCACCGGCCACGGCGTAGTGGCGGCCGGCGATGCCCTGCAGCTCCGGGAACTCGTTGACCATGCGCGACTGCAGGTCGTTCTTGGCCAATTCGGCAGCCCGCCTGGCCTGCACGGCATCGGCACCCACCTGGGGTGCGATCACTTCGGCCAGGGCGGCCACGCGCGCCACCTTGTCGGCCACGCTGCCCAGCTTGGCCTGGTAGGTCACCGTCTTCAGGCCGTCGCCCATCGACGCCAGGCCCTGCTTCAGGTCCTCGTCGAAGAAGAACTTGGCGTCGGCAAAGCGCGGGCGGATCACCCGCTCGTAGCCCTTGGCCACTTCGGCCACGTCCTTCGATTCGATGTTGGCGATGCCGATGAACTTCTCGGTCAGCGTGCCTGCGGCATCCAGCACCGGGAAGAACTTCTGGTTGATCTCCATCGTTTCGATCAGCGCTTCCTGCGGCACTGCCAGGAACGCGCGTTCGAAGCTGCACAGCACCGCCGACGGCCACTCGACCAGGTTCACCACCTGCTCCAGGTTGTCGTCGGTGATGCGGGCGCTGCCACCGGCCCTGGCCGCGGCGGCCTCGACCTCGGCGACGATGCGCGCACGGCGCTCGCGCGGGTCGACCAGCACGAAGGCGGCGCGCAGGGCTTCAACATAGTCCTGCGGCTGGGCCAGCGACACGGGCTGGTCGTGGTGGAAGCGATGGCCACGGCTGACACGGCCGGCCTGCAGGCCGAACAGTTCGGCCTCCACCACCTCGGTACCGTGCAGCAGCACCAGCCAGTGCGCCGGGCGGGCAAAGCCCCAGGTGTGGCCGCCCCAGCGCATCGGCTTGGGAATCGGCATCGCTGCAATCGCCTCGCGCAGGATCTCCGGCAGCAGGCTGGCGGTGCGTGCGCCCGGGGTCACCGCGCGGTGCACGAAGCGCTCACCCTTGTTGTCGGTGGTCTTCTCCAGCGCGGTCCAGTCGATCCCGGCCTTGGCGGCGAAGCCCTGCAACGCCTTGGTCGGCTGGCCTTCGGCGTCCAGTGCGATGTTCAGGTACGGGCCCAGCACTTCGCTGTGCTGTTCCGGCTGTTCCCGGCCCACGCCCGGCAGCAGCACGGCCAGGCGGCGGGGGGTCGACAGCGGGCGTGCATCACCCAGTTCCAGCGCGACGCCGCGCGTGCGCAGGCCTTCGACAACACCGTCGAAGAACGCCTGGGCCAGGCCCGGCAGCGCCTTGACCGGCAGCTCCTCGGTGCCCAGTTCGATCAGCAGGGGGGACAGTTGGCTCATCGGTTCGATCCTGTGGTGGGGGCGCAGCGCGCGACGCGTCCGGCGCCCCGGGTAGTTGATGAAAAGCGGGTGGGTGCCGACGGCCCGTCAGGCCTTCTTCGCGCCCGGGAAGCCCAGCTTCTCGCGCTGCTCGTAGTACGCCTTGGCCACCGCCTGGGCCAGCGCGCGCACGCGCAGGATGTAGCGCTGGCGCTCGGTCACGCTGATCGCGCGGCGTGCATCGAGCAGGTTGAAGGTGTGGCTGGCCTTCATCACCTGCTCGTAGGCCGGCAGCGGCAGGCCCGCCTCGACCAGCTTCTGCGCTTCACGCTCGCAGGCATCGAAGCGGTGGAACATTTCGTCCACGTCGGCGTATTCGAAGTTGTAGGTGCTCTGCTCGACTTCGTTCTGGTGGTAGACGTCGCCATAGGTCACCGGTTGCCCGTCCGGGCCGTAGGTCCAGACCAGGTCGTAGACGTTGTCGCAGTTCTGCAGGTACATGCACAGGCGTTCGAGACCGTAGGTGATCTCGCCCAGCACCGGGCGGCACTCCAGGCCACCGGCCTGCTGGAAGTAGGTGAACTGGGTCACTTCCATGCCGTTGAGCCAGACTTCCCAGCCCAGGCCCCAGGCGCCCAGCGTCGGCGATTCCCAGTTGTCCTCGACGAAACGCAGGTCGTGCACCAGCGGGTCGATGCCCAGCGCCTTCAGCGAATCCAGGTACAGCTGCTGGATGTTGTCCGGCGCCGGCTTCATCGCCACCTGGTACTGGTAGTAGCGCTGCAGGCGGTTCGGGTTCTCGCCATAGCGGCCGTCGGTCGGGCGGCGCGAGGGCTGCACGTAGGCCGCGTTCCAGCGTTCCGGACCGATCGCACGCAGGAAGGTGGCCGGATGGAAGGTACCGGCGCCCACCTCCAGGTCGAGCGGCTGGATGAGCACGCAGCCCTGCTGGGCCCAGAACTGGTTCAGGGTCTGGATCAGGCCCTGGAAGGTGATCGGAACGGTCGGGGTCGCGGACATGCGTACGAGTCTTGGCCGGCAAGGGGGTGCGTTAGTATAACGGCCGACCTGCGGGGCATTCCGTACCCGGGAGGAGCAGGCAGATGGAACATCGGCTGCCGGTGGGCACGCCCGGCGAGCCAGGCGACATCCCGCTGCCGTGGGGCCGCCTGCATTTCGAACAGGTCTGCGCAGCGCTGCTGGCCGATGGCCTGGTGGCCGAGCACGACGTCGAGCGCATGCGGTTTTCCGCACAGGGCGCGCGCAACGCCAGTGAAGTGCACCCGCTGGTGTTGCTGTCCAACCTCAAGCTGGCCGCCCGCGACGGTGGCGAACTGACCCTGGAACGCCTGACCGAATGGCTGGCCCGGCGCACCGGCAGCCGCTACCTGCGCATCGATCCGACCCGGGTCGACGTCGCTGCGGTCACCGCGCTGGTCTCCCATGCCTACGCCCGCCGCCACCGCTTCCTGCCGCTGGCGGTGGATGCCGAACGGGTGCTGGTGGCCACCAGCGAGCCGCTGGTGCAGGAGTGGCGCCGCGACCTGCAGCACCTGACCCGCCGCAGCATCGAGCTGGCGGTGGTCAATCCGCTCGACCTGCACCGCTACACCATGGAGTTCTACGGGGTGACCCGCTCGGTGCGTGGCGCGCGCGGCGATGTCCGCGGCGAAGCCAGCACCACCCTGCCCAGCTTCGAGCAGCTGGTCGAGCTGGGCCGTACCGGCGACGTCAATGCCGACGACCAGCACATCGTGCACATCGTCGACTGGCTGCTGCAATATGCCTACGAACAGCGCGCCTCGGACATCCACCTGGAACCGCGCCGCGAGATGGGGCGCATGCGCTTTCGCATCGATGGCGTGCTGCACAAGGTCTTCGAGGTGCCACCGGCGGTGATGACCGCCGTGGTCAGCCGCATCAAGGTGCTCGGCCGCATGGACCTGGCCGAACGCCGGCGCCCGCAGGACGGCCGCATCAAGACCCGCTCGCCGGGCGGCCGCGAGGTCGAGATGCGCCTGTCGACCATGCCCACCGCCTTCGGCGAGAAGTGCGTGATGCGCATCTTCGACCCGGATGCCGCCTTCAAGAGCATCGACCAGCTGGGTTTCAGCCCGCAGGAGGCCGCCGGCTGGAATGCACTGGTCGAACGCCCGCACGGCATCGTGCTGGTCACCGGCCCGACCGGCTCAGGCAAGACCACCACCCTGTATTCCACGCTGAAGCGGCTGGCCACGCCGGACGTGAACGTGTGCACCGTGGAGGACCCGATCGAGATGATCGCGCCCGAGTTCAACCAGATGCAGGTGCAGGCCAACATCGACCTGGACTTCGCCAGCGGCGTGCGCACCCTGCTGCGGCAGGACCCGGACATCATCATGATCGGCGAGATCCGCGATCTGGAAACCGCGCAGATGGCGGTGCAGGCCTCGCTGACCGGCCATCTGGTGCTGTCCACGCTGCATACCAACGACGCGCCGTCGGCGGTCACCCGCCTGCTCGACCTGGGCGTGCCGCACTACCTGCTGGCCAGCACCCTCAACGGCATCCTCGCCCAGCGCCTGGTGCGCACCCTGTGCCCGCACTGCAAGCAGCCGCACACCCTTGGTGCTGCCGACTGGGCGGTGCTGGCTGATAGCCAAGCTGCATATCCAGATGCCGCCACGCCCTGTCGGCCGGTTGGTTGCCTAGAGTGCCGGCGCACCGGATTCCTCGGCCGCATCGGCCTGTATGAGTTGCTGCCATTGGGCTCGCGGCTGCGTGGGCAGATCCGCGCCGACATGGATCTGGCCGGTTTCACCCGTGCCGCGCGGGCTGAAGGGCTGCGAACCCTGCGCCAGGCCGGGCTTGAAAAGGTGGCGCAGGGGCTGACTACAATCGAGGAAGTCCTGTCAGTCCTGCCGCCCCCGGATGAACCCAGCCCCGTTCCTGATCCTTGAAACCGGCCGCCCGGTGCCGTCGCTGCGCCGCTACGGGCGCTTCCCGCACTGGATCCGGGTGGCCGCCGGGCTGGAAGAGCACGAGACGGTGGTGGTCGATGTCGAACACGGGGATGCCCTGCCCGACCCGCATGCCTTCGCCGGCGTGCTGGTGACCGGCTCGGCCGCCTTCGTCACCGACCACGCCGAATGGAGTGAGCGCAGTGCCGCATGGCTGCGCCAGGCCGCCCACGACGACTTGCCCGTGTTCGGTATCTGCTACGGGCACCAGCTGCTGGCGCACGCGCTGGGTGGCGAGGTGGCCTACAACCCGGCCGGGCGCGAGTCGGGCACGATCGAACTGGAGCTGCAGCCGCAGGCCGCGCAGGACCCGCTGTTCCAGGGCCTGCCGCAGCACTTCGCCGCCCACGCCACCCACCTGCAGACCGTGTTGCGCGCGCCTGACGGTGCCGAAGTACTGGCACGCTCGCCGCTGGATGGCTGCCATGCCTTCCGCTGGGGGCGCCAGGCCTGGGGCGTGCAGTTCCACCCCGAGTTCGCCACCCACCACATGCGCGGCTACGTGCGTGCCCGCGCCGACTGCATCGGCCGCCATGGCGGCTGTGCCCGCAGCATCGAGCGCGCGGTCAGCGCCGCACCGCTGGCGCGCCAGCTGCTGCGCCGCTTCGTTCGCCAGGCGCGGCTGTCTTCAGCCCAGCCGGCGGCAAAACAGGGATAATCGGCGGCACGGGCAAGCGCCCGGCCCCTCCTGTCCTTCCCGGATGTCCATGAAAGAGATTCGCAAGCTGCCGGCCTCGGCGGGCGCCCAGTGGTTGCTGGATACGTTCTCGCTGTATCGGCGTGCGCCGCTGCAGCTGGCCCGGATCGGTCTGACCTGGCTGCTGGTGAGCTGGGTGGTCACCCTGTTGTCGACGCTGATTCCCGGCGCCGCCGGCATGGCCGTGCAGCTGATGACCCTGGCCATCTCGCCGATCATGTTCGGCGGCATGCTGTACGCCGTGGGTGAGATCGACGAAGGTCGCCCGGGCCTGGCCTCGCACCTGCTGCAGCCGATCCGCGACCACCGCGTCAGCCACCTGCTGGTGCCGCTGGCGATCCAGGTGCTGGCGGTGCTGCTGCTGGGCGCGCTGCTGTTCCTGATGATCGGCCGCGAAGGCTTCACCGCCTTCAGCGAGGTCATGACCAAGATGGAAGAGATCAGCCGCAGTGGCCAGCAGATCAAGCCGGACGATGCTGCGGCGCTGGTGGCCAACCTGCCGGCCAAGCGCATCGCACTGTGGATGCTGCTGGTGTTCCTGAGCGCGGTCGCACTGTCGCTGGCAATGTTCACCCAGCCGGCGCTGGTGGTGTTCGACAAGCAGAGCGGCATGCACGCGCTGCGCCTGAGCCTGCAGGGCTGCATCGAGAACATCGGCGCAATGATCGTGTTCGCCGTGCTCGGCCTGATCGCCGCGTTCTGCATCTACATCCTGTTCGTGATCGTGATCCAGATCGCGATGCTGATCGGCGGCCCGCTGGCCGCCGCCTTCATCGCCCAGCTGGTGCTGACCACGGTGCTGATGCCGCTGTATGTCGGCGCGGTCTACGCCGCGTGGAAGCAGATGTTCGTGCACCGTGGCAGCCGCGCCGCACCGCCGATCCCGACCACGCCGACCTCGAGCGACATCTTCCACGCCTGATGAAAAAAGGGGACGGAGGGGATTAAGTCGTTAGCTGCACACACTGGGCATAAACGACTTAATCCCCTCCGCCCCCTTTTTTCTTTCAGGCGGCGGGCTTCTTGACTGCCGACGACGGCACCAGCCAGCGTGCGGCGTGGATGCCCAGCTCATAGAGCAGGCACATCGGGATCGCCAGCATCAGCTGCGAAACCACGTCCGGCGGGGTCAGCACCGCCGCCAGCACGAAGATGCCGACGATCGCGTAGCCGCGGCCTTCCTTGAACTGCTGCGGCGTCACCCAGCCCAGCAGCACCAGGATCACCATCGCCACCGGCAGTTCGAAGCTGCCGCCGAAGGCGAAGAAGATCGCCAGCACGAAATCCAGGTAGGCATTTGCATCCGGGGTGATCGCAATCACGTCCGGGCTGAAGGTGGTGAGGAAGTGGAACACCGCCGGCAGCACCAGGAAGTAGGCAAAGGCACAGCCGGTGTAGAACAGCAGCACCGAGGACACCAGCAGCGGCACCGCCAGGCGCTTCTCGCGCGCATACAGGCCGGGCGCGACGAAGGCCCACAGCTGGTACAGCAGCCACGGCACCGCCACGAACAGGGCAACGAAGAAGGTCAGCTTCAACGGCGCGAAGAAGGCGCCGGCCGGATTGGTGGCAATCATCGTCTGCCCGTTCGGCAGCTGCGAGACCAGCGGCTCGGCCAACGCGTTGTACAGCTTCTGGGTGAACGGCAGCAGCGCCAGCAGCACCACGCCCAGGCCCAGCAATGCGCGCACCAGGCGACCGCGCAGTTCCACCAGATGTTCGACCAGCGAGCTCTCGCCGAAATCCTGTTCACTCATGGCTGGCGCTCCGTGCGCGGCGGCGGCGGCGCACCGGCTTCAGGGGGTGTCACCGGCGTCGGCTCGGGAGCGACGCCCTCCTGTACCGGTGCATCGGCACGGGTCAGGCCGCTCATATGCGGCGGCAGATCCGCAGGCGCCGGTGCGCGTACCTCCTGCGCCAGCGTATCGCCCTGCTGCTGCGCCTCCTGCGCTTCGCGACGGATCGCTTCGCCGCGGGCACGCAGCTGGTTCTCGGTGTCCTGCATGCCCTGGCGCACGTCCTGCATCTGCCGCTTGATCTCCTCGGCCTGCAGTTCGCGCTCCAGTTCCTGTTTCACCGAATCCCATTGATTGCGGGCGCGACGCACCCACAGGCCCGCAAAGCGGGCCGCCTTGGGCAGGCGCTCGGGACCGAGCACCACCAGGGCGACCACGGCGATCACCAGCAGTTCGCTGAAGCCGATATCAAACACCGCGACCGCTCCGGATCAGCGAGGGGTGCGGTCGTGCTCGTCCTGCGCGGTGCGCGAGGCGTCCTGGCTGCGCGACTCGTCGCCCAGCTGCGCGTTCGGCTTGTCGTCGTCGCGCATGCCCTTCTTGAATTCCTTGACCGCCGAACCGAGGTCCTTGGCGCCACTGGTCAGGCGCTTGGTGCCGAACACCAGCAGGACGATGGCCAGCACGACCAACCAATGCCAGATGCTGAAACTGCCCATAAAGACGCTCGTTACGTTAGTGATCAGGCTGTCGAGCATAGCGCACCGGGTGTTAGCCGGCGCGCGTGACGAAAGTCAGTTTCCGCCCAGCGTTTCCGTGCGGATTTCGCCGTCATTGACCGGCTGGAAGCCCTGCTGCTGCGGCGGCGGGTTCTGCGGAACGTTCTGCAGCGGCGCGGTGGTGGCTTCGGCCGGGGCCGCCGGTGCTGCCTGAACGGGCACAGACACGGGGGCGGCAGCCGGCGCCGGCGCCGGACGCGGTGCATTGCCACCGTTGCCGTTGCGGTTGTTGCGGGCGGCGTAGGTGGCCTCTTCCAGGCGATCGCGGAAGGCGACCACGTCCATCGACGGCGAACCGACGGCGCGACCTTCGAAGATCATGCGCGGCGTGGTGTTGCTGCCGTAGGCGTCCAGATTGGCGGCATCGTCGATCTGCAGCACCGCGCCATCCAGCGCGACACCGGCGAACAGGCCGCGCGCGCGCGACCACGACCAGATCTCGGCCTTCAGCTGGCCGTCGGTGGCGGCGGCGGCATTGCGGCCGACCGGACCGGCGGCAACGCCGGCATCGGCGCCAAGCGTGAACTTGCCATTGACCAGGTTGTCCAGGCTGCGGTCGTTGCGGAACACCAGCACCACGTCCGAAGACTGCACGCCGGCCTGGAAGCCGATGCTGCCACCGGTCAGCTTGACGAATACCGGGCTGGACCAGGCGCCATTGGGCATGCGCACCGACATCAGCCCGTGGCCGCGACGACCGCCAATGACCAGGCCGGCCTTGATCGTGTCGGGAATGACGATGACCGCGCGGCCTTCGTCGAGCAACTTGTCCGGAATTCCCTGTTCAGGGATTTCCTGGATCTCCGCCAGCACGCGCACGGCATTGCGGGCGCGCTGGTCTTCCTGCGGTCCGGCCATGGCCTGGCTGGACAGCAGGCTGGCGGCGATCAGCAGGGCTTGGATCGGGCGACGCATGGCAGGCTCCAGAAGTCAGTCCATAGGAAGATATAGCAAGTGACTGAAATTAGTAGTGTTGTCATGAATCACCAATGAGCGCTCCCCGCTCACATAGATGCGCGCTATGCCAGCAATCCGAACCCTGCATCCCGGTGCGACACCGGATCGGCGACAATGCACCCCATGCTCGACGCACCCGATACCGCCGTGCTGGCGGTCAACCTAGGCACGCCCGATACGCCGACGGCCCCCGCCGTACGCCGATACTTGGCCGAATTCCTGTCCGACCGCCGCGTGGTCGCGATCCCGCCACTGCTGTGGCAGCCGCTGCTGCGCGGACTGATCCTGCCGCTGCGCAGCAGCCGTTCGGCGGCCAAGTACGCCCAGGTCTGGCTGCCGGATGGCTCACCGCTGATGGTCCATACCCGGCAGCTGGCGCAGGCGATGCAGGCCCTGCTGCCAACCCTGAAAGTGCGCCACGCAATGCGCTATGGCGAACCGGCCCTGGCCCACGAGCTCGACCGTCTCGCCGGCGAAGGCGCACGCCGCATCGTGGTGCTGCCGCTGTACCCGCAGTACTCCACCACCACCACCGCCTCGGTCGAGGACCGCGTCGACGCCTGGCAGCGGCGCAACCCGGGCGTGACCGTCAGTCTGGTACGCGACTACTCGGTCGACCCGGGCTGGGTCGAGGCCGTTGCCGGCTCGATCCGCCGCTACTGGGAACAGCACGGCCGCAGCCAGAAACTGATGTTCTCCTTCCACGGCATTCCGCAGCGCCTGGCCGACGCGGGTGATCCGTATCCGCAGCGCTGCGAGGCCAGCGCCCAGGCCATCGCCAACGCGCTGGGCCTGGGCAAGGACGACTGGCAGATGGGTTACCAGTCGCGCTTCGGCCGCGAGCGCTGGCTGCAGCCTTACGCTGAGCCGAGCCTGTGGGCGTTGGCCGAATCCGGTGTGAAGCAGATCGACGTGGTCTGCCCCGGCTTCGCCACCGATTGCCTGGAAACGCTGGAAGAAGTCGCGATGGGCTTCACCGAAACGCTGGCCGAACGTGGCGCGACGATGCGCTACATCCCCTGCCTCAATGCCGAACCGGAACACGCGCGCGCCCTGGCACGACTGGCCGTGGCCTCGCTGGCATGAGTCTGCAACCCTTTGAACTCGAGGTGGGCGGCACCCGCGTCGCCGGCCTGCGCAACAGCGGCGACGGCCCGCGCGTGCTGGCCCTGCATGGCTGGCTCGACAATGCCGCCAGCTTCGTGCCGCTGGCGCCGCACCTGGCGTCGCTGCAGCTGGTGGCGATCGACCTGCCCGGCCATGGCCACAGCGCGCACCTGCCGGCCGGTGCCAGCTACACCACGGCGGCCGCGATCTGCCACGTGCTTGATGTGGCCGACGCCCTGGGCTGGGACCGCTTCAGCCTGCTCGGCCATTCGATGGGCGCCGGCATCGCCAGCCTCACCGCCTCGGTCAGCGACCGCGTCGAACGCCTGGTGGCGATCGAAGCTCTCGGCGGCCTGCGCGGCCCCGAAGAAGAGACCGCCCATCGCCTGCGCGAGCATGTGAACGCCACCCGTGCGTTGGCGCGCAAGCAGCTGCGCGTGTTCCCCGACCTGGCCGCGCCGATCCGCGCACGGATGATGACCAACCAGCTCAGCGAACCGTGCGCACGACTGCTGGTCGAGCGCGGCGTGGAACCGGTCGAAGGCGGGTATCGCTGGTGCAGCGATCCGCGCCTGATGCTGCCCACCGCGATCCGCCTCAGCGAGGGCCAGATCGACAACCTGCTGCAGGCCATCGCCTGCCCGACACAGGTGATCTATGCCACGCCGGCGCAGTCGTATTATCCCGAGCCGATGCGCAGCGATCGCCTGCAGCACCTGCGGGATGGCCGGCTGGCAGTGTTTCCCGGCAACCATCACCTGCACATGGAAGATCCGGAACAGATCGCAGGCGTGATCCTGCACTTCTTCAGCAACGACAACGCCGGCTGAGCGCAGGCGTCCGCGCGCTTCACTCCGCGCGTTTGCGGCCGATACATCAGTTGCGGGCCCCTGCGCCCGCTGCACGCGGGCCCGGTCGGTCCTGCGGCATGTGTCTGGTTCTGCAAGGAAGTCCGCATGCCCGCTCTGCTGCACCGTCACCCACAGGATGTGGCCGCGGTGTCCCGTCTCCGCGTCGCTGATCGCGCCGCATCCCTCGAATTCCCGGCACCCGCCCTCGTCACGCCCTGCTGCGTGCGTTGCGGCGTGCTCGTTGTCGTCTGCTGACCCAGGAGCCTCCGATGTCCATTGCATCCGCCCGTCCCCCCGATACCGCCCGCCTGTCGCACCTGCAACAGCTCGCCCGCGGTGCTGACCGCCGCCTGCTGACCGGCAGCGCGGCACTGGCCGTGACCGGGCTGGTGCTGGCCCTGCGCGGTCCGCACGGTGTGGCCGCCGCGTTGGCCGCGGGCGCTGTGCTGCCCGCCTTGTGGCTGGCCGGTCCGCTGGCAGGCCGCGGCATCGCCCGCAACGCCCTGGCAATCCTGGTGGCGCTGCAGCTGGCCCTGTTGTCCGCGATCACCGGCCTGTCGCCGGCGTTGCCGATCGCCCTGCTGCTGGGCGTGCTGCTGGGCCATCGCGATCGTCTGCCGGTGTGGCTGGCCGGTAGCATCGGCACGCTTGCACTGCTGGCCCCGCTGCCGGCCGGTGCTGCGGTGGGGCCGGCGCTGCTGCAGGCCGCGATGCTGGCCGGCCTGACCCTGTTCCTTGGCCAGGTCGCACTGCGGCTCCGCCAGCAGACCGAAGCACTTGGCCACGGTCCCCGCCGGCTGGCCGCGCTGGCGCGCGACATCGCCACCGGCGCCGATCTTGGTGCACATGCTGACACCACCGCCTACGCACCAGGTTCGCTGGCCCATGCGCTGGCCGGCACCGCACGCCATGTACAGGCCCAGCGTGGACGCGAAGCGGAGGCACACGCCGAGAACGCGCAGATCCGCCAGGCCCTCGATGCCTCGCGCACCGCGATGATGATTGCCGACAACGATCACGTGATCCGCTACGTGAACCGCTCGGTGGTGGCCCTGCTGCGCAACCAGCAGGCAACGTTGCGCCAGGCCTTCCCCGATTTCGATGCCGAGCGCCTGGTCGGTAGCAGCATTCATCGCTTCCACGTCAACCCGGACCGGATCCGCGCCATCCTCAATGGCCTGCAGGTCAGCCACAACGGCAAGGTACAGATCGGCCCGGTGCACTTCGCACAGGTGGTTACTCCGGTCTTCGACGCACAGGGCGTGCGCCTGGGCTTTGCCGTGGAGTGGCATGACCGTACCCATGAGCTCGCCTTGGAGAACGCCGTCGCCGGCATCGTCGCGGCCGCCGCCGCCGGCGACCTCGACCAGCGCCTGCAGGCAACCGAAGGTGCCAGCTTCCTCGATGGCCTCACCGGTGGCATCAACCAGCTGCTGGATACGTTGGGCAGTACGGTTGACGAGGTGCGGCAGATGCTCTCGGCGCTGGCCAGCGGCGATCTCGATCGACGCATGCATGGCGAGTATCACGGCGCCTTTGCCGCGATCCAGCGCGATGCCAACGCCACCGCCGGCCAGCTGGCGCGCATGGTGGGCCGTATCCAGCAGTGCGCGTCCTCGATCAGCACCGCTGCCAGCGAAATCGCTGCGGGCAATGGCGCGCTGTCCGAGCGCAGCGAGCGCCAGGCAGCGCACCTGCAGGAAACCGCCGCTTCGATGGAAGAGCTGACTGCCACCGTGCGCCAGAACGCTGCCCATGCGCGCGAGGCGAGCCAGCTGGCGATCACCACCCAGAGCGCCGCCAGCGACGGCAACGTCGCCATGCAGCGGGTCGTCGACACCATGCAGGCGATCGAGGGAGCCTCGAAGCGGATCGGCGACATCACTGGCGTGATCGATGGCATCGCCTTCCAGACCAATATCCTCGCGCTCAACGCGGCAGTGGAGGCCGCCCGTGCCGGCGAGCAGGGCCGTGGCTTCGCGGTGGTGGCCAGCGAGGTGCGCGTGCTGGCGCAGCGCTCCGCCGCTGCGGCTCAAGAAATCAAGAAGCTGATCGATGAGGCAGGTCGCCAGGTGGGCGAAGGCGCCCAGCTGGTGGCCGATGCGGGCCAGCGGATGCAGGGCATTGTCGGGGGCGTTGAGAATGTCAGCCACCTGATGCACGAGATCTCGGCGGCCTCGCAGGAGCAGTCGGTCGGCATCGAGCAGATCAACCAGACCGTGGTGCAGATGGACCAGGCGACGCAGCAGAATGCCGCGCTTGTGGAGGAAGCCACCGCGGCCGCACGCGAGCTGCAATTGCAGGCGGGTACGCTTACCGAGGCGGTATCGGTGTTCCGCCAGCAGGAACCGCACGAGGTCTCGCGGGCCGCCTGATCCGGGCCTGCAGTTCCATCCCGGTCAAGACGGCGCCCGCAGGGCGCCGTTTTTTTTGCCTGCTTTTGCGTGATGGGTCAGGAAAAGAGGCCGCTTCCGGACCTGCCTTGGGGAGCGGCCAACCCTGGCTGGCGCCGCATCCACACACGGCGTGGATCTACTGTGCGCCCGCATGCCCTCGGTAGTCGCCAACCTTGGTTGGCGCTGGGGCTGCCCGCGGAGAATATCCACGCATGGCGTGCATCTACCGGCCGGTGTGCAGCTATGGCGGTGCCGGCCGGCGGCCGGCACTACCCGCATGTTCTGCGCACAAAGAAAAACCCCGCTGCGCAAGCAGCGGGGTTTTGGGTGTAAACCCTGGCGATGACCTACTCTCGCATGGCTTGAGCCACACTACCATCGGCGCAGCTGCGTTTCACTTCCGAGTTCGGGATGGGATCGGGTGGTTCCACAGCGCTAATTTCACCAGGGAG
>NZ_JCAFTB010000010.1:0-167846 GCF_059369855.1 Stenotrophomonas sp. YJH_SMC_138 | reverse complement strand
TGTCGGGGCAGCCCCTCAACAGAGGGGCTTGTTGCTCCAGATCCATCAATGGGTTTCCGCCGTGCGGGGATGCCTGATCGGCTGTACCTCGCAGAAGCCACTGGCGGGGGATGCGAAGTGCGCTGCGCGCGCTTCGCCCCAGACGTTGCTGCGCAACGTTCGGGCCCCTCCCCTTGCCGGCCTCTCCCCGCCCCTGTCGGGGCAGCCCCTCAACAGAGGGGCTTGTTGCTCCAGATCCATCAATGGGTTTCCGTCGTGCGGGGATGCCTGGTCGACCGTCCCGCTTGCACGTTCGATGGCCGTCCAACGACAGGATCTGCCCCACGTCGTGGCACCCCGCGCTTCCTGTCCACGCCCTGACCACTGGCCGTGCCGTGGCGATGCAACGACACGCTGGCACTCACTGCCTGTTGCTATGCTCGGGCCACAGGGGATTGATGCCCGCTATCGGGCCGGATGAGGAACATCAACATGCGGTATTTCATGACGAAGCTAGTGATCACCTCCGCCTTGCTGATCGGCAGCGGCACCGCAGTCGCACAGGGCGGCGGTGCGGCGCAGTTCGGCGCACTGGGAGGCACGCATGCAGGCAATGCCCTGGCGTGCGGCGCAACCCCGGAACAGGCCGCCAAGCTGCGCGCAAGCCACAAGGCACAGGCAAAAACCGTGTTCGGCGCCGAAGCAGGCTTCGACCAGGCCTATGACACGGCCGAAGCGCAGACACAGAAGAAGATCACCGATGCCTGGAAGAAGGGCCAGTACAAGCCCACCAGCGAAGTCTGCAACGAACTGATGAAGCAGGTGCGTTCATGACGCAGAAGCACGGATCGACGATGTCCGCAGTGCGCGCGAGCCTGTTGGCCGCCAGCCTGGTACTGGCACTGGGTGCCTGCAAGCGCGCTGGCGAAGCGCCTGCAGAGGGTGGCGCTTCCTCGGCCGCACCTTCCAGCACCGCAGCCGAACCATCACCGCAGGCGGCTGCGGCCACGGATGGAAGCCAGAAGGCCGCAGCGTTCAATGTTGCCGAGCTGCCCGTATCGCAGGCAACGATCGGCAGCTTCCCTTATCTCGGACTGCCGCAGGGCTACACCAGCCAGGACGTCGTAGACAGCGAATTCGATCGCGTACCGTTCTGGACCGGCGATCGCGTGGAATGGATTGAAGGCAAGGTTCATTCTTCGGTCCTGCAGAGCAGCAGCGATCACCCTTATTCGCAGCTGGAGCTCAGCCGCAATGTACAGAGCCTGGTCGAGGCCCTGGGGGGCAAGCGCATTTTCTCCGGCACCATACCGGCCGATGCATCGCGTGACATCGGTAACAGCAAGGCGGCGACCACCTATGTCGGCGGCATCGGCGACATCTACAACGAACCCGCAGAAACCTATGTCATCCATCGCGAAGATCGCGATATCTGGATTCACCTGGGCTCGGGTGGAAACTCCGGCGGCCTGCTCGTCGCAGAGACAAAACCGGTGCAGATCACGGCCAAGGTCATTGAAGCGGACACGCTGAAACAGGCACTGGACAGCAGTGGCAAGGTATCCATCCAGGTGAACTTCGCAACCGACGCCGCCGAGATCCTGCCCGATTCGGAACCGCAGATCGCACAGGTCACCCAGCTGTTGAAGGCCGACCCACAGCTTCGCCTTTCCGTTGAAGGACACACCGACAACAGCGGCAGCCAATCGCACAACCAGACGCTCTCGCAGGCGCGTGCGGAGTCGGTGCGCACGCGTCTTGTCGGCGGTGGAATCGCAGCCGAACGCCTGAGCGCGAAAGGCTATGGGCAGAGCCAGCCGGTCGCCGACAACGCAACCGAAGAAGGGCGTCGCGCCAATCGTCGCGTGGAACTGGTCAAGCGCTGATATCACCACGACGTTACTGCGTTGAAGCGCTCCGGAAAAAGCACATGCCCTGCATGTGCTTTTTTTTTCCGCGCCGCACGGTCATTTGTTTTGCCGCGGATGCAACGAGATAAAAACACGCGGATCTCTCATCCCGTTCGAACAAGAAGCAGGCCGTGCACGCGCCCTCTGTAGCGCGCCAATATTCCGGCACCACAAGCCGCCTGCGTGACACAAATATGTCAGTTAAGTGTTAATTTCCTTAACGAAAAGCGGTGCATCTAGCTCAAATTTGACGTGATTATGTGCAGACAATTGTTAATCTGCAATGTGCATCACATTTTCAAATATTTCATTGCATATCGGAAAAACCTGACTTGTATCGTCAATTTTCTGTCGATAGGCTTGGCCCCGTTCTCGAACAAGCGACAAATTTTCGACGAACCAGGGTGTGAGCTTCCTGTCTTTACCTCGCCCTGCCATTAATCAGGATCCCCCAGCGGACACGCCGAATATCCCGCACACCCGGGAGGATTCCTGCCATCAAGGAGGAAATACATGGAACGCAGCCGTCGTCACATCCGTTTTTCCCGTAAGCAGGCCGGTCAGGGCATGACCGAGTACATCATCATCACCGCGCTGATCGCCATCGCCGCGATCGGAGCCGTCACCTTCTTCGGAGGCACGGTTCGCAGCCAGGTGGCAGGCATGTCGAAAGAACTTTCCGGCCAAAGCGCGACGCAGTCGATCAACCGCGCCAAGAACCAGGCCAACAGCGCCCAGCAGGAAGCTGACAAGACCAAGGGCATGGACGCGTACAAGAACAAGTAATACCCCAGCCCTGGCGGCATGAAGCCGCCAGGGCCCTCCCAGCATAATCTCCCTGCGCGCACCGCACGCGGCGCGCGACGGGCAGCCATGGCCTCCGGCCCAGGAATTCGTTATGCGCAGCGCATTGGCTTTGGCACGAAGCCGTGCGGCCCGGGGCGTTTCCAGCCACCGAACGGTCGCCGGCCAAGCAATGGTTCTCGGGCTGGCACTCATTCTGGTTCTATGCCTCGGGATTGTCCTGCTGTTCAACACAGGGCAGGTGGTGAACAAGAAGGTGGAGTTGGTCAATGCGGCTGACGCCGCCGCCTACAGCGTTGCGATCCAGCAGGCACGCGCACTGAACTACGCGGCCTACATGAACCGTGCCCGCGTTGCCAACGAAGTGGCCGTGGCACAGACGATCAGCCTCTATTCGTGGCTGAACCAGATGCACACCACCTCCATCGTCATCCGCACCACGCTGGATGTGCTCTCCGCCATTCCCTACATCGGCGTGGTGTTCAAGGCATTGGCAACCGCCTTCAAGGTCGCCGAACGCATTCTCAAGGTCACCCGCCAGGCGTTCCAGCCTGTCGCGCAGGCGGCCATCATCGCCATCGACAAGCTCAACATGATGTTCGCCGCCTCGGTGCAGCTCGTCATCGAGGGCGTATCGCGGCTGGACAGCTACACCATCGCCAAGGATGTGCTGCAGCGGAACTCACCGCAGGCACAGCTGGGCACCATCGGAACCGCGGTGCTCGGCACGCAACTGGCCACGGCCGAGAACCGGCTGCTGCAGCGCTACAGCATTCCCCGTACCGCCAACGGTGGCTCGGCCACGCAGCGCCAGGGCGCCGACCGCTTCCGCAATGTGGTGATGCAGTCGCGTGATGGCTTCAGCAAGAGCCGCAGCGATGATTTCCTCGGCTTCCTGGTGCAGTCCGGCGGCACCGACATGGTCGACTACAACCGATGGGCAGCGCTGGACACCATGGCCGTCGAGCTTCCGCTGCCATGGCCGCTTTCCGATATCGATATTCCGGTCGGCTGGGGCGGTGCGCAGGCCGTGGAAAGCTATCGCAACCAGCGCTTCCTCAACGGCTTCGGCAACGGCAACGGCTGGTACTCGGACTGGGACCGCCGCCGCTACCGCCCGTATGGCGAAGCGGTGCGCCGCAATCGTGGCGCGGCGTGGATTGTCGACCGCAGCCAGGATGCCAACGTGCGCTTCGCCAATGGCCAGCATCGCAAGGCCTTCTTCACCGGCTACAACGGCCTGCGCGACTATCACGACGTCAAGGCCGGGCAGGCACTGCAGCCCTACGCCGAGAATGATCGTGACCGCGACAAGGTCGGCCCGGTCTTCACCATCTATGCCGAGACCGCCGGCACCAGCGCGCGCACCACGTCCGGCGCCGGCATCGGCGCCCCGGCCGGCTCGCAGATGGAACTGCCGGACAAGATGGCCAACAACAAGATCGCCGCACTTTCCTCCGCGCAGGTGTTCTTCGACCGCCCGGTGCAGCTGCGCATGTTCAGCCGCGATGACCGCAAGCGTGAAACCGGAAACCTGTTCAGTCCTTACTGGCAGGCACGACTGGTCAAGACCGATGCCGCCACCAAGGCTGCCCTGGCGGCAGCCGGAGCCTTGATGCCATGACGTTTGCTGTTTTCAATCGCCTGCACCTGTCGATCGCCACACTGCTGATCAGCGGCTGTGGCAGCGCGGCGGACAACGGCGAGCCCGCCGCTGCCAGGAACATGCCGGGCATCCATCTTGACCAGATTGCCGAAACCCTGGTGGATGGACGCAACGCGGCGCGCACCAGCTACCAGCAGGCACTGAGCGACTGCCAGGCAGCAGGATTGCCGACCCGCGCACTGGATGACGCCGATGTCGCCCGCCTGGGAACCGTCCGTTACGAAGCCTGGCTTTCCAGCAAAGAGGAAGTGTTCCGTACCCGCGAATGGCGCCTGCTCAACGATGGCCCTGCGACCAGCTGCCAGTTCCGGCTGGAGGCCACCGGCCTGCAGGAGACCCAGAGCGCCTCCGGCGTGGAGCAGGTCGATCTGGCAACGGGAGAGCGTAGCCAGTCCCCTGCCGACAGCGACGGGCTCACCCGCTTTGCCGCCGAAGCCGACGAGGGCAGCGCCTCGCCGGGCTTCCAGCGCGCGGGCAACCGCAGGGTCGCTGGCCAGCCGTGCAACGTGTGGAAGGACGAGAACGGACGGTTCAGCCAGTGCGTGTGGTCGGCTGGTGCCAGCTGGGGCTTTACCCCCGGTGCGCTGAACGACTACCGGCCGAGCCGCTACGCCATTGTCCTGGAGCAGGAACCCCTCGACGGCAATGGCACCCGCCTGACCACGCAGCGCATGACGGTGGGCCAACCCTTTGAACGCGGCGACCTCGAGGTACCGCGCGAACCGTCCTCCCAACGATGACCTGCTGAGGTAGCCATGGACAGGGAACGCCCATTCCGCGGCGCGCGTCGCCAGCGCGGCCAGAGTCTCACCGAAGTCGCCGTGCTCTGCGCCGTGCTGGTGCCGATCTTCCTGCTGATCCCGATCCTGGCCAAGTACATCCACGCCCGCCAGGCCACCCAGCAGGCCGCGCGCGCGATCGCCTGGGAAGCCACCGTATCGCCGGACTACAAGCTGCCGGCCAGCGGCCGCCAGCGCGATCTTGCCGTCGACCGCTATTTCGGGCGTGCCAACGATCCCATCGTCAGCCAGGCGCAGACCGGCGCACGCGATGCCGCCGTCGGCGACGTCCTGATGAATACCTTCTCCAACCAGCCGCTGGTGCGGCGCGGTGACCTCGCCCTGGTCTCCTACACCAGCACGTCGGCAGGCGGCATGATGAAGAAGATCGGCGACGTGACCTCGATGTTCGGTTCGTTCCCGCCCAACCGCAACGGCCTGACCCAGGCCCAGCTGCGGTTGGATGTGCAGGATCTGAAAAGTGCCAACGGCAGTGCTGCCGCCTATCTGGAACCCTTCGATTCGCTGGGCCTGAAGCTGCAGGCCACCCATGTGGTGCTGGCCGACCCCTGGAATGCAGCCGGTTCCGGGCTCAAGGTCAACTCGTCACGCTCGGTGATCGCGCAGGTCAAGCCACTGGTGCCATCCCAGCACATGGCGGGCATCGCCAAGGCGTTTGACGGCCTCTCCGGCATCCCGATGATCGGGACGCTGAGCAGGCTTGATCCCGGTTACATCGCGCCCGACGTGGTGCCTGTCGACAAGTTGCCTGCCTATGCGCCGTCGCGTTGACCTGCTGGCGGCACTGGCCGCGCTGCTGTTCGCCTGGCCTGCGCTGGCCGCGTCCTGGCCGGACATTCCCGAGCCCGAGGGCGCGCAGAGCGAGTGGGTGGCCAAGGACATGCTCTACAACGGCCTGCCCATGCGCATCTCGCGCTTCACGTCCGCATTGCCGGTGTCGTCCATCGTCAGCTACTACAACCGCGAATGGCCCGGGCAGACCGTGATCAACGAGGTCGGCGGCAAGACCGTGATCGGCCACGCACACGGCGAGTACTACGTGACCATCGAGGTATCGGCCAAGGGCAGTGGCAGCCAGTCACAGATCGGCATTACACGCCTGCTCAAGCGCAAGCCCGATGCCGCGGCCGGCGCCGATTTCCCGAAACCGTCCGGGACGCAGGTGATCAACGACATCACCTACCTGGACACGCCCGGGCGCAGCCTGTCCATGGAAAGCACGCTGTCTCCGTTCCAGACCGATGCCTTCTATGCCAGCCGCCTCCCTGCGGACGGCTGGAGCCGAAGTTCCGGCCCTGCGGGGTGTTCGATGATCGCGCTGCAGTGCGTTGTCCGCTACAGCAAGGGCAGCCAGGAAATGACCATGACCTTCAACCGGCACGAGCAGGGAACCTCGATTGTCGTCAACCAGTCGCAGCACTGAGACCACCGCCATGAGAAAACGCATTCCCCCGTCCCTACGCCGCCAGCGCGGGGCCGCACTGATCGAGTACGCCGTGGTCGCTTCCGTCGGTGTCCTGGTCCTGGTCGCCGAGCCGAACATCGTGCTCGAGCTGATCGATTCACTGCGCAAGGCGTACCAGGGGTTCACCTACATGCTGTCGATGGGAGTCGTATGAAGGCGCTCCCGCTGAAAGCCAACCGCAACGTCGTCTTCATCATCATCGCCCTCGCGCTCGGCCTGTTCGCGGCCCTGGTCGCCGTGCGCTACGTGCAGAAGGCAGTGAACGAGCGTGCCGCTCCGCCGGTGGAAATGGTGCCGGTAGCCGTGCCCAAGACCGACATGGAGCCGGGCAGCATTGTCACCGTTGCCGACCTTGCAGTGCGCGAAGTCCCCGCCGACCTGCCGCCTGCCGATGCGATCACGCCGGACAATGTGTCCGAGTACAGCGGCCGCATGCTGCGCGCGCCGATCCGCGAAGGTGCACCGCTGGGTGCCAGTGCACTGGTACCGCTGTACGACCAGTTCTCGCGCGTGATCGCCAAGGGCAACGTGGGCTACACCCTCCAGGTGGACGAGACGAACTCGATCTCCGGCATGATTGCTCCCGGAGATCACGTCGACATCCTGCTCACCGTCGAGCAGGAACAGACCGGTGCCCGGGTGCTGCCGCTGCTTGAGGACATCAACGTGCTGGCAACCGGCAACCGCGTCGGCGAAACGCCGGCCTCGGAAGACCAGCAGGGCTATTCGAACATCACTCTGGAACTGACACCGGCACAGGCGCAGCGACTCACGGTCGCCGCCAAGGCCGGTTCGATGCGGGTGATGCTTCGCCAGGTGGAGGATCGTGGTGCGTTCGGCCTCAGTGGCATGACGCAGAGGGAACTGCTCGGCAACGGCACGCAGGGTCGTGCTGGCGTGCAATTCATCATTGGGGGCAAAGGGTCGACGAATGCGCAGCAATAATGGAATCCGCAGCCTCATTGCCGCCACTGCGGCCATCGCTGTTGTCACCTCGCCACTGCTGGCCGTGGCACAGACCACCGGCACCCAGCTGACCCCGGTACCGGTCATGGCCGCACCGCGCCCTGCTGTCCAGGCGCAACCGCAGCCCAACACCAACCATGCACCGGTACCCGGTGGGCAGAGCGCCTTCCCGGCGCCGGTTCCCGATCCCGCCTATCGCACCAGCGCGTCGGCCATGCCCGCGGTGCCACTGCCCACCCGCGCCCGGATCTATGCCGGCCAGGCCGCCGTCTACACGCTGCCCAGCGGGCTCAAGCGCGTGGCCGTCGGTAGTGGCGAGATGCTCGAGGTCACCAACGTCGGCCCGCGCGACCTGATCATGATGGGCATGAAGCCCGGCTCCACCACGGTTCACCTGTGGCTGCAGAACGGCAAGCAGCTGCAGGTGCAGGTGGACATCTCCGAGAACGATGCCGTCAGCCTGGCCGAGACCATCCGTACCCTGCTGGCCGACGTGGAAAAGATCAATGTGCATGCGGTCGCCGACCGTGTGGTCATTACCGGCCAGGACATCAACCCGGGCATCGGCAGCCGCATCGATGCGATCCAGAAGATCTACCCGACGGTGTTGAATTTCACTACCGCCGACCCGGTGGGCATGCGCCCGATGGTGCAGATGGACGTGAAGATCATGGAATTCGACAGCAATGCGCTGGAAGAACTCGGCATCCAGTGGGACAACGTCATCCGTGGCCCGGTGGCGGGCATCGTCAAGGATTTCACCAACAACAACTACTACCGCATCAACCCCGAGCAGAGCCCGGCGAACGGCGTGCTGCTGCCGAACAAGCTGCAGGGAACCCAGGCCTTCTTTGGCATCGCCACGCAGATCGGCTCGGCGATCAACCTGATGATGAACAAGGGCAAGGCGTTCCTGCTGGCCTCGCCCCAACTCAGCGCCCGCAGCGGCGGGCAGGCCAAGTTCCTGGCCGGCGGCGAAGTGCCGATCCCGGTTCCGCAGGGTTTCGGCCAGGTCACCGTCGACTACAAGGAATACGGCATCAAGCTCGACATCGAGCCCCTGGTCAACTTCAACCAGGACATCTCCACCCGCATCCTGGCTGAGGTCAGCCGCGTCGATCCGACGGTGACCGTGCAGGGCGTGCCTGGCTTCACCACCCGCCGCACCGAGTCGGAAATCAACGTCCACGCAGGGGAAACCATCGTCATCTCCGGGCTGATCGACTCCAGCGCGCAGCAGGATGCCAAGCGCCTGCCGCTGCTGGGCGATATCCCGATCCTCGGAAAGCTGTTCCGCTCCGATGGCTTCCGTGGCAATCGTACCGAGCTGGTGATGTTCGTTACTCCGCGCGTGGTGACGCCGGGCTCGCAGGAAAACCTCGATGGCCTGGAGCGTGCGCGACAGATCCAGGAGCGCGGCCAGCAGGCCATGCCGCGCAGGAACAAAGATTTCGTGCAGTGACCGGAGCCGTCGCATGTTCAACATCCTCATCGACACACCCAACCGCGACCAGCGACGTGTCCGCTGCCTGCACCGTGAATGCGGGATCGGCCGTGGCGACGGCAACCTGGTGGTGCTGCAGGGCTGGAGCATCGCCCAACGCCATGCGGCGCTGAAGCGCGAGGACGAGGGCATCTTCATCGAGAGCCTGGGAGGCCGCTCGCCGGTACTGGTGAATGGCGAACAGGTCAAAGGCAGCCGTGGCCCGCTCACCAGCCGTGACCGGGTGCAGATCGGCGACTACCTGCTGCAGGTGGTGGACGACGACCCGCCGGCCGAACCCACCGCCGATGCTGGAAGTTTCAATGCGGGCGCGGCCAACGATGTACCGGTGGACGCCACGCCCGCACCGGCACCCGCACCGGCGCAGCCATCCAGCGAACGCCAGCTGGCGCGGCCGGAGCAGCTGCCGCCGGACATGGCGGTCTATCGTGCAAAGCTGCATGCCTCGCTGGTCAAGCAGATGGACCTGCGCCGGCTTGACGTGCGCAGCATGGACGATGAGTCGCTGCGCAACGCCACGATCAAGCTGATCGATGAGGTGATGCAACGGGAGTTCTCCGAGCTGCCCAAGACGATCAACCCACGCAGGCTGGCCAAGGAGGTGCTCGATGAGGCCATCGGCCTGGGCCCGCTGGAAGACCTGATCGACGATGCGACGGTGACGGAAATCATGGTCAACGCGCACGACCAGATCTTCATTGAACGTGCGGGCCGGATCGAACGGTCCCCCATTGTCTTCACCAGTGACCGCGCGGTGCTGTCAGCCATCGAGCGCATCGTGACGCCCCTCGGTCGCCGCATCGACGAAAGCTCGCCGATGGTCGACGCGCGACTGAAGGATGGCTCCCGCGTCAACGCCATCATTCCGCCGGTGGCGCTGCGCGGCCCGAGCATCAGCATCCGAAAGTTCGCCAAGCGCAAGCTGGAAGGAAAGGACCTGCTCACCTTCGGTTCGCTCAGCCAGCCGATGCTGGAATTCCTGATCGTTGCGGTGCGCGAACGGCGCAACATCGTCGTCACCGGCGGCACCGGCTCCGGCAAGACCACCCTGCTCAACATCCTTTCCAACTTCATTCCCGATACCGATCGCATCGTCACCATCGAGGACGCGGCCGAACTGAAGCTCGTCCAGCCCAACCTGGTTGCCCTGGAAGCGCGTCCTCCCAACATGGAAGGCAAGGGCCATATTTCCATCCGCGACCTGGTGCGCAACGCGCTGCGCATGCGCCCGGACCGCATCGTGGTCGGCGAGTGCCGCGGCGGCGAAGCACTGGACATGCTGCAGGCCATGAACACCGGCCACGAAGGATCGCTGACCACCGCCCATGCCAACAATCCGCGCGAGGCGCTGTCGCGCCTGGAAGTTATGGTCATGATGTCCGGCATGGAGCTGCCGATGACGGTGGTGCGCGAACAGATCTCGTCGGCAGTGGACCTGATCGTGCACCAGAAGCGCTTCCCCTGCGGTTCGCGCAAGGTCAGCCACATCACTGAGTTGACGGGCATGGAAAGCGGAACCATCCAGCTGCAGGATGTGTTTCTGTTCAAGGCACGCTCCACTGCCGGACGCGATGGCAAGGTGGTGGGCGAGTTCGTCGCGACCGGTGCAGTGCCGGAGTTCTATGAAGAGCTTGCCGAGCGCGGCGTCGCCGTTGACCTGGACATTTTCCGTACCGGGGGACGGCGGAATGAGTGACATCCTGCTGATCGCCCTGCTGTGTTTTGCCTGCGTGACGGGCTCGGTGCTGTTGCTGGCGCGTGCCAGCTCCGGCTTCATGGACCGTTACCGCGCCAACTTCATGGACCAGGCGCGGGTCAATCTGGCCGACATGTTCCTGTTCGTCGACCCGCGCGTGCTGTTCAGGACCAATGTCCTAATGCTGCTGGCGATTCCCGTGCTGCTGTGGATCGTCACCGGCGGCAACCTGCTGCTGCCGATCCTGGCCCTGATCCTGCTGGCCATAGCGCCACGCAAGATCTACCTGTGGCTGAAGCAGCGCCGCCTCGACCAGATCCAGCAGCAGTTGCCCGACGGGCTGCTGATGCTGGCCGGCAGCCTCAAGGCCGGCGTCGGCTTCAATCCTGCGCTGGAAGCACTGGCCCATGACGGCCTGCCTCCGCTGGCCCAGGAGCTGGCACTGGTACTGCGCGAGCAGCACATGGGCGTGCGCACGGAGGAGGCGCTGGACAACTTCGCCGCCCGCGTGCCCATTGCCGACGTGAAGCTGTTCGTGGCCGCCGTCAGCATTTCGCGCGAGGTTGGTGGCAATCTCGCCGAGAGCCTCTCCACGCTCGCCGAAACGCTGCGGCGCAAGCTCATCATGGAAGGCAAGGTCAAGGCACTTACCGCGCAGGGGCGCCTGCAGGGCATCGTCATGGCGATGCTGCCAGCCGGCCTTGTCGGCTTCCTCGTGCTGTTCTATCCAGAAACGATGAACCCCATGTTCCACACCTTCATCGGCTGGTGCGTCATGGCCCTGATCGGGGTACTGGAATACCTCGGCTACCGCATGTGCCGCAAAATCATGACGATCGATATATGAACGCCCTGCTCATCCTGGTCGCACTGCTTGCCGCTGCCGCTGTTGGGCTGCTAGCATTCGCGCTGCGCGGACTGGTGCAGTCGGTCGAGGTGGACCAGCGCAACTACCAGGATCCGCTGCCGCTGCTGCTGCGCATCCTGTGGCCGCTGATTACGGTCGCTACGCGCCTGGCCGGGCCGCGCCTGTCCTCGGCACAGCTGGAGCGCGCGCATCGCAGCCTGCAGTCGGCCGGCCAGGACTTCGTGCTGTCACCGGAAGAACTGTATGGCGCACGGATCGTCTCCGCCGCCGTGGCCAGTACCTTCCTGTTGCTCACCATCATCCTGCTGGGCCGGTTCGGAGTCGGCTCCGTGCTGATGGCCCTGGCATTCGGCGCACCCTTCGGGTGGATGTATCCCACGCTGTGGCTGGGCGAACGGCGGAAAGCGCGCTCCAAGCATGTGATCCGCGACCTGCCTATCTTCCTCGACTTCATCACCATGGCCGTCGAAGCGGGCCTGAACATCACCGGTGCGATCGAACAGTCCGTCGACAAGGGTCCACCCGGTCCGCTGTCACAGGAGTTCTCGCGCATGTTGCGTGATCTGCGCGCCGGCCTTCCGCGTGCCGAAGCGCTGCGGCGCATGTCCGATCGCGCCGACATTTCCCAGGTGACCAGCTTCACCAGCGCTTTGATCCAGGCGGACCGGGTGGGTGCCAGCCTGAGTGACACACTGCGCTCGCAGGCCATGCAGCGCCGCGAAGAGCGCTTCCTTCGCGCCGAGAAGCTGGCCCTGGAAGCACCGGTGAAGATGATGCTGCCGCTGGTGCTGTTCTTCTTCCCGCTGATCTTCGTCGTCCTGGCCTACTTCATCTTCCTGCAGATGAAGCAGCAGGGCATCCTGTGAGTCCCCGCGCATGAGAACCGGCGCCCTGATCCGCGACCACCAGCAGTTGCTCAGCTGCGTCTGGCATGCCGATCGCTGGCACCAGCGGCTGCGCGGCCTGCTGTTGCGCGCGCCACTCCAGCCTGGGCAAGGCCTGCTGATAACTCCCTGCTCGAGCGTGCACACCCTGGCCATGGGGTATCCACTCGACCTGTTGTTCCTGGACCGCGATCAGCGCGCCGTTGGCTGGCGCGAGGCCGTGCGCCCATGGCGCGGCGCCTGGTGCCGCGGCGCCTACTCGACGCTGGAAATGCCGGTGGACAGCCTCGGGCATATTGCTCCGGTGCTGGGCGAGACGTTCCAATGGTGCCCTTCTCCGCCTGCGGCACCGCCATCCACGAGGGCGTTGCAATGAAGCACATCCGCACATCCATCCGCCAGCAGCGGGGGCAATCGCTGATTGAATTCTGCATCGTGGTTCCGGCCTTCGTCTTCCTCATCCTGGTCATCTTCCAGTTCGTCCTGATCTATCGCGCCAAGTCGCTGCTGGATTTCGCCACGCTGCAGGCCGCGCGTGCCGGCGCGGTCAGTGGCGTCAATCATTCCGAGATGCGCAGCGCACTGGAAATGGCAATGGCTCCCCTGTACGCGACCTCGCCGGACGCCGCCGGTGCCGTCGCCGCCCGCGCCAAGGTCGCCCTGCTGTGGAAGAACCCGTTGCTGTCACCGAAGATCGAGGTCATTTCACCCAGCCGCGCGGCGTACAACGAGTTCCGCGAGCGCCAGTTCGATGGGCGCTATGCGCTGCCGAACGACAATCTTGCCTTCCGCGATGCACGTGTCGGCAGCAGCCGCGTCAGCGTGCAGGACGCCAACATCCTCAAGATCAAGGTCACCTATCCGATGCCCCTGATCGTTCCCTTTGCCGACCGGGTGATTGCCGGTCTTTCAGACCTGGTCAGCGAAGGCGACAGCTTCCGCCCGGCCTCGATGCTGATCGAGGACCCGATCACCGGCCATCGCCGCATGCCGATCGAGTCCTACGCGATCGTCCGCATGCAGAGCCCCGTGCATGACAGCAACAACCTGGCGCGCTGACATGCAGGTGCTGCTGGCCAGCCTGTTGATGGCAGCAACCTGGGCCGTCGCCGCGCAATCCACGGACGCTGCTGACAACGAACCTCCACAGGCGCGATTGCTGGCACGCGCTTATGGCCTGGGCCCACTCGGTCCAAGCTCGCCTGGTGGTGAGGTCGAGGTCGAGATCCGTTTGCGCGGGCCTGCCATCCGTATTGATTTCCGCGGCGACAATGCGCCCGATGCATGGCTGACCACCCAGGGCCAGCGCGGCCGGGCATGGCTGGTGAGCGAGCGCGGCAACTACACGCTGCCGGTCGCCGACGCCAGTGGTCCCTACTGGTACGATCCTGCCGCCCCATGCCACACGATCGGAGGGCGCTGCTCTCCCGCACCCGGCGAGTTCATCCTGGGTCGCCTCGCTGCCGGCTGGCGCTATGACAATGCGCAGGGCCCTGATGGCACCACCTCCGGCACGTTGTGGATCGATACCCGCACGGGCCTGCTGCTGGGTTACCGCGGACGCACCGGCAACCAGCGTACCGAACGCGGCTTGCGGGTTACCGATGTCACATTCGATGAGGTGCCGTCGAGCCTGTTCGACCCGCCCGCCGGATTGCGGCGACGCACGCAGGATGCGGCGAACTGAGCGAGGTGGTTGCAGTGCCGACACCGTGGCGCGGGAGGTCTCACTCCCTCCGCGCCGGTAGATCCACGCAGCGCGTGGATCTACCGCTGGCCCGCCCCCCTTAGAAGCCTACCCGCAGGTTGATCTGCCCGCCGACATCGCGGCGGCCATCACCGTGCTGGCCCTGCACGAACATCGACAGCTGGCTGTTGCGACCCAGGCCGACCGCCACGCCGAGCTGGCTGACCAGCGCATTGCGTGCCATCACCGCGCTGTAGACATCGAAGGCATCGCCACCGACCGCGAAGCGGTTGCGGCTGGCCACATCGGTGTCACCCGATGCATGCTGCCAGCCCAGGCCGACGGTCAGCTGCGCCGGGAAGCGCGCGCCGCTACCCACGTCCCAGCGGCCCCGCACGCCCACCGTGCTGACGTTGAGCGTGTCCTTGCCGCCTTCCAGCACCAGTGCGGCACTGCCACCCTGCTCCAGCGCACGATCACTGTCGACCCAGTGCCGGGTGAACTGCACGTACGGCTGCAGTTGGGTCCTGCCATGGGTCCAGGTCCAGCTGCCTTCGACCTGGGCGATGGTCACGTCCGAATCCTGGCGGCTGTACAGGGTCTGGCCCAGCAGCGGCACCTCACGCGTGGTGCGCGTGCGGTAGTCACCGCGCGACACGCTGCCACCGACCGCAAAGCCGTTGTTCCACTGTCCCTGTGCATACAGGCCGAACGTGTTGCCGCGCAGGCGGGCGCGCGAACTGCGCTCGTACAGGCGCGTATCCAGCCGTTCGTTGCCGGCCGCCGCACCCAGCACCACGTGTTCACCCAGCTGCCAATCCAGACCCGCCATCACCGCATTGCGGTTGGAACGGATCTCATCGCCATTGCCATCGCCATCCTGCTTGAACACCTTGCCGCTACCGGCCAGCCAGGCCGAGGCACGCTCACCACGCACGGTCGGCAGCTCACTGCCCAGGCGCTGGCGGATGCCCTCTTCCAGGTAGTTGTCGTACAGCAGCACCGCGCGGCTGGCCGCGTGCACTTCGCCGGAGAGCTGGTCGAATGCGCTGCGCGCAGTGCCGGCGTCATACAGCAGCACCGTGTTGTACAGGCCCAGCGCCGCGCTACTCTGCGGCAGGCTGTCCAGCGCCGCAGCGGTGTTGTACTGGTTGCGCGTGTTGGCCACGGTGGTGAACGCCGCCGTCTGCGCCACGTCGATCTGCAGGTTGGCGGTGTTGGCGGTGTAGACCGGGGTGATGGTCAGGAAGGCCGACGGCGAGTTCGCCGAGGCGAACTGCCCGCTCACCCCACCGCCCGCATTGATCACCGTGTACTGCTGGCCCTGCTGGTAGCTGGTGCTCGGCGAGATGGTGTTCACCTTTACGGTGCTGCCACCCACGTTGGCGCTGCCGCCCACCTGTACCGTATCGCTGCCGCTGGCACCCAGATCGATGCCCAGCGTGCTGCCCGGCGACAGGGTCAGGTTGCCACCCACGGTGATCGTGCCGGTGCCATTGCCTGTGCCGCTGCCGTTGCCCGGGCCATTACCCGGCGACAGCACGCCACCACTGGACACCGTCACGCCACCGCCGGTGCCACCAATGGTGCCGGTGCCGGACAGCGTGGTACCGCTGCCGATGGTCCACTGGCCGCCGATGGTGCCGGTGACATTCAGGCCGCCGCCGGTGACCTGGCCGGTACCGTTGAAGCCACCACTGTTGCCGCCGAGGTTCAGGCCACCGGGGCCGGCCTGCACGATGCTGCCGCCGCCGCTGATGCTGCCGCCCAGCGTGGTGGTGCCACCGGTGTTGATCACCAGGCCACCGTTGTTGGTGATGTTGCCGCTGATCGCGCCGCTGGCCCCACCGTTGCCGACCTGCACCGTGCCACCGGCGTTGATGGTGGTGCCACCGGTATAGGTGTTGTTGCCGGTCAGGATCACGGTGCCGGTGCCGGCCTGGGTCAGGCCGCCGCTGCCGCTGATGGTGCCGCCGACGGTGGTGTTGCCACCCACGTTGAACACCAGGCTGCCGTTGTTGCTGACGTTGCCGGTGATCGCACCGCTCGCGCCACCGTTGCCGACCTGCAGCGTGCCGCCGGTGTTGATGGTGGTGCCGCCGGTATAGGTGTTGTTGCCGGCCAGGACCACGGTGCCGGTGCCGGCCTGGGTCAGGCCGCCGCTGCCGCTGATGGCGCCGCCGACGGTGCTGTTGCCACCCACGTTGAACACCAGGCTGCCGTTGTTGACGACACTGCCGCCGATCGCACCGGTCGCACCGCCATTGCCAACCTGCAGCGTGCCACCGGCGTTGATGGTGGTCGGGCCGGTATAGGTGTTGTTGCCGGTCAGGGTCAGCGTGCCGTTGCCGGCCTGGGTCAGGCCGCCACTGCCGCTGATGGTGCCGCCCAGCGTGGTGTTGCCGGCCACGTTGGACAGCAGCGTGCCATTGTTGGTGACATCACCGACGATCGAACCGGTCGCACCGCCATTGCCCAGCTGCAGCGTGCCACCCGCATTGATGGTGGTACCGCCGGTGTAGGTGTTGGTGCCGGTCAGCAGCAGCGTACCGCTGCCGGCCTGGGTCAGGCCGCCACTGCCACTGATGGTGCCGCCCAGCGCGGTGTTGCCGGCCACGTTGGAAATCAACGCACCATTGTTGGTGATGTCGCCGGCGATGGCGCCGGTTGTACCGCCATTGCCCACCTGCAGCGTGCCGCCGGCATTGATGGTGGTACCGCCGCTGTAGGTGTTGTTGCCGACCAGGGTCAGCACCCCGCTGCCGGCCTGGGTCAGGCCACCACTGCCACTGATCGCGCCGCCGACGGTGGTGTTGCCCGCGACGTCGAAGACCAGGCTGCCGTTGTTGGCGACATTGCCGGTGATCGCACCGGTGGCACCGCCATTGCCCACCTGCAGCGTGCCACCGGCATTGATGGTGGTACCGCCGGTATAGGTGTTGTTGCCGGTCAGGGTCAGCGTACCGGCACCGGCCTGGGTCAGGCCACCGGTGCCGCTGATGGTGCCGCCCAGCAAGGTGTTGCCGGCCACGTTGGACACCAGCGCACCGTTGTTGGTGATGTCACCGACGATCGCGCCGGTCGCACCGCCATTGCCCACCTGCAGCGTGCCGCCGGCATTGATGATGGTACCGCCGGTGTAGGTGTTGTTGCCGGTCAGCACCAGCGTGCCACTACCGGCCTGGGTCAGGCCGCCGCTGCCACTGACCACCGCGCCCACGGTTGCCGTCGTGCCCAGGTTGTAGACCAGGCTGCCATTGTTGGTGATGTCGCCCAGCACCGAGCCGGTGCTGCCGCCGTTGCCGATCTGCAGCGTGCTGCCACCATTGATGGTGGTGCCGCCGGTATAGACGTTGTCGCCGCTCAAGGTCAGCGTGCCGGTGCCGCTCTGCACCAGGCCACCAGTGCCACTGAGCACACCGCCGAAGGTGGTGCTGCCGTTGTTGCCGCCGGTGGTCAGGGTCGCACCGCCCAGCACCACGCTGGATCCGGTCACGCCGGCCAGGCCACCGATGCTCTGGCTGCCACCGGCACTGATGTCCAACGTGCCGGCACCGGACAGGTTCACCGTGCTGGCACCGGACAGGCTGCCACCGGCCGCCACCGCCAGCGTGCCGCTGTTGATGGTGGTGGTACCGGTGTAGGTGCTGGCGCCGCCCAGGGTGACGGTTGCCGCGCCATCTTTCAGCAGGCCGCCAGCGCCGCTGATCGGGCCATTCAAGGTCAGCGCGTTGCTGCCCGCCAGGTTCAGCGTGCCATTGGCCAGCTGCACGGTGTTGGCCAGGGTCAGCGCGCTGGTGCCGTCCAGGCTGGCGTTGCCGCCCACGGTCAGCGCGCCGGTGCCCAGCGAACCGTCGTTGCCCAGCAGCAGGCCACCGGCATTGAGGGTCACGCCGCCCGTGAAGACGTTGACGCCAGTCAAGCCCTGGATGCCTGCGCCGTTCTTTACCAGGCCACCGGCCCCTCCGATGGTGCCGGCGAACGTGGTATTGCCCACGCCATTGAGGGTCAGCGTGCTGCCGCCCAGCACAACGGTCGAACCCGCCACGCCTGCCAGCGAACCGATCGCCTGCGCACCACCCGCGCTGATGTCGAAGGTGGTACCGGCATTGGCCAGGTTCACCGCACCGGTCGCCGCCAGGCTGCCACCGGCGCCGATCGCCAGCGTGCCGGCGTTGATGGTGGTACCCCCGGTGAAGGTGTTGGTGCCGGTCAGCGTCTGGGTCCCCGAGCCTTCCTTGATCAGGCCACCCGAGCCGGCCAACGAACCACTGAACGTGCCATTGCTGGCATCACCGATCGTCAGCGTGTTGGCCCCCAGGTTCACCGTACCGTTGCCGACCAGTGTGCCGAACTGCTGCGTGCCGCTGCCCGCCGACAGATCGAAGGTCGCACCCGAGGCCAGGTTGACGATGCCACTGGCGTGCAGGCTCGCGCCAGCACCCAGTGCCAATGTACCGGCGTTGATGTTGGTGCCACCGGTGTAGGTGTTGGTGCCGTTCAGGGTCAGCGTTGCGGCTCCCTCCTTGGTCAGGCTGCCGGTGCCGCTCAGGTTGCCGTTGAGGGTGAGGTTGTTGCTGCCGAGGACGGTCAACGCGTTGTTGAGGGTGAAGTTGTTGGCGAGGGTGACCGCTGTGTTCGAATCGAGCGTCGCAGCGCCCGCGACCGTCACCGCACCGGTGCCCAGCGCAGCATTGTTGCCGACCACCAGGCCGCCGGCGTTGAGCGTTACGCCGCCGCTGAAGGTGCTGCCGCCGTTGAGCGTCTGCACGCCTGCGCCGTTCTTGACCAGGCCGCCGTTGCCACTGATCGCACCGCTGAAGGTGCTGTCCACGGTGCCACCCAGGGTCAGCGTGCTGCCGCCCAGCGCCACCGTACTGCCGGCGACGCCGGCCAGCGAGCCGATGGCCTGGTTGCCCGCCGAAATGTCGAACGTGCCGGCACCGGCCAGGTTCACCGCGCCGGTCGCGGCGAGGCTGCCACCCGCGCCGATCGCCAGCGTGCCGTTGTTGATGGTGGTACCACCGGTGTAGGTGTTGGCACCGCTCAGGGTCACGGTGGCCGCACCGTCCTTGACCAGGCCGCCGGTACCGGAAATCACACCGCCCAGTATCAGCGCCTGGCTGCCAAGCAGGTCGAGGTTCGCGCCCGCTGCGAGCCCGATGTTGTTGGCCAGGTTGACGCCTGTCGATGCATCCAGCGTCGCGTTGCCGCCCACTGCCAGCACACCGCTGCCGAGCGCAGCGTTGTTGCCGACCACCAGGCCACCACCGTTGAGTGCGACGCCACCACTGAACAGATTGGCGCCTCCCAGTGTGAGGACGCCGGCGCCATTCTTGACCAGGCCACCGGTGCCGGAAATCGCGCCATCGAAGAGGCTGTTGCCCACACCACCGAGTGTCAGCGTCTGTGCACCCAGGCTCACCGTCGAGCCCGCCACGCCGTTCAACGAGCCGATGGTCTGGTTGGCACCTGCGGTGGAGATATCGAAGCCGGTGCCTGCAGCGCTCAGCGTCACCGCGCCGGTGGCTGCAAGGCTGCCGCCCGGACCAATCGCCAGCGTACCGGCAGTGATGAAGGTGCCGCCGGTGTAGGTGTTGGCACCGGTCAGCGTCTCGATGCCCGTACCGACCTTGGTCAGGCCACCCGTGCCTGCGATCGAGCCACTGAAGGTGCCATTGGTGGCGCCGCCGACTTCGATCGAGTTGGCGCCGAGGTTCACCGCACCGTTGCCGACCAGGGTTCCGAACACCTGCGTGCCGCTGCCGGCAGACAGATCCAGCGTGGCACCTGTGGCGAGGTTCACGGTACCGCTCGCCGCCAGGCTGGCACCGGCCCCCAGCGCCAGCGTGCCGGCGTTGATGTTGGTGCCACCGGTATAGCTGTTGATGCCATTCAAGGTCAGCGTCGCGCTGCCGTTCTTGGTCAGGCTGCCGGCACCGGAAAGGACGCCGTTGAGCGTCAGTGCGTTGGTCCCGAGCACGGTCAGCCCGGCGTTGAGCGCGATGTTGTTGGCCAGCGTTGCCAGGCCGGTGGTATCCAGCGTGGCAGCACCGCCGACCGTCAATGCACCGGTGCCCAGCGCCGCGTCATTGCCGAGTACCAGCCCGCCTGCATTGAGGGTCACGCCGCCGCCAAAGGTGTTGGCACCGGACAGCGTCTGTACGCCCGCGCCCACCTTGATCAGCCCCCCGCCGCCACTGATCACGCCGTCGAACGCGGCGTTGCCGGCCGTACCGAACGTCAATGAGTTTCCGCCCAGCGCCAGCGTGCTGCCGCCCAGACCATTGAGTGCGCCGATGGTCTGGCTGCTGCCGGCACCGGAGATATCGAAGCCGGCGCCCGCGCCCAACGTGACGTCACCCGCCGCGGCCAGGCTGCCGCCCGTGCCCAGCGCCAGCGTGCCGGCATTGATGGTGGTACCGCCGGTGTAGGTGTTGGCACCGGACAGCGTCAGCGTGGTAGCGCCGTTCTTGATCAGGCTGCCATTGCCGCCGACTACGCCCGACAGCGTCAGCGCATTGCTGCCCGGCACCGTCAGTGCAACGCCCGAGCCCAGCGTGACCGCATTGCCGAGCGTCACTGCCGCGCCCGCATCCAGCGTGGTGCTGGTATTCACCGCCAGCGCGCCGGTACCAAGCGCACCATCCGCACCGACGACCAGGCCACCACCGTTCAGGGTCAGGCCGCCACCGAAGGTGTTGGTGTTGTTGAGGGTCAGCAGGCCCGTACCGTTCTTGACCAGGCTGCCATTGCCGGCCACCACGCCACCGAGCGTGACATCGTTGCTGCCGCCCAGCGTCAGCTGCGTGCCCGCACCGAAGTTCACTGCATTGGCCAGGTTCAACGCCACCGTGCTGTCCAGCGTGGTGGTGCCACCGATGCCCAGCGCACCGGTGCCGAGCGCGCTGGCATTGCCGAGGATCAGGCCACCCGCGTTGAGTGCAACACCGCCACTGAAGGTGTTGGCACCGGACAGCGTCTGCACGCCGGTACCCGTCTTGACCAGGCCGCCAGTGCCACCGATCACGCCGGCAAAGCTGCCGTTGCCGGCGCCGCCAAAGGTCAGCGACTGCGCGCCCAGCGCCAGCTGGCTGCCTGCGACGCCGTTGAGTGCGCCAATGGTCTGCGCGGCACCGGCTGCGGAGATGTCCAGCGTCGCACCGGCGCCGGCAAGATCCACCGCACCGGCCGCGGCAAGGCTGCCACCGGCCCCCAGCGCCAGCGTGCCGGCGTTGACGGTGGTGCCCCCCCCGAACGTGTTGGCGCCAGACAGCGTGAGGCGCGCCGCGCCATCCTTGATCAGCCCGCCGGCGCCGAACACCGGACCGGTCAGCGTCAGGTCATTGCTGCCCAGCACGGTGAGGTTCGCGCCGGCGGCGAGGCCGAGGGTGTTGCCCACCGAAAGCGCCGCAGTGGCATCCAGCGAAGCGTTGCCGCCCACGTCCAGCTGGCCGGTACCCAGCGCCTGTGCGTTGCCAAGCTGCAGTACGCCCGCGTTGAGCCCGACGCCCCCGCTGAACGTATTGGCGCCGTTCAACGCCAGTGTCGCCGCACCGTTCTTGACCAGCCCGCCGGTGCCGCTGATGACGCCCCCCAGCGACACGTTCTGGCTGCCCAGCAGATCCAGCACCGCACCGGCGCCGAGGTTGACGCTGTTGGCCAGGTCCAGCGCCACCGAACTGTCCAGCGTGGTATTGGCCCCCACCGACAATGCACCGGTGCCCAGCGCGCCGGCATTGCCCAGCAGCAGGCCGCCGCCGTTGACGGTCAGCCCGCCACCGAAGCTGTTGGCGCCATTGAGGGTCAAGGTGGTGGCACCGTTCTTCACCAGCCTGCCCGCACCGGACACCACCCCACCCAGCGTGATCGACTGCGAACCCGGCAGCGACAACGCGGCGCCTGCACCCAGTGCCACGTTGTTGCCCAGGTTCAGCGGCGCACTGCCGTCGAGCGAGACGTTGCCACCGATGCCCAGCGTCCCCGTGCCGAGTGCGCCGCTGTTGCCCAGCAGCAGGGCGCCAGCGTTTGCGTTCAGTCCACCACTGAAGGTGTTGGTACCGTTCAAGGTCAGTGTCGCCGCGCCGTTCTTGACCAGGCTGCCGGTGCCCGTGATGTTGCCGGCCAGGGCCAGGTTCTGGCTGCCCGGCAGGGTCAGGGCCGCGCCGAGGTTGATCGCATTGCCCAGGTTCAACGCTGCCGTGGTATCCAGCGAACCGTTGCCGCTGACCGTCAACGCCCCGCTGCCGATCGCACTGCTGTCGCCCAGCAGCAGGCCGCCCGCCGTCAGATTCACGCCGCCACTGAAGGTGTTGGCGCCGCTCAGCGTCTGGATGCCCGTGCCCTGCTTGACCAGGCCGCCGGTACCACCGATCACGCCCGCGAACGTCTGGTTGGTGGCATCACCGAAGGTGAGCGTGCTGCTGCCCAGCGTCACCGTGCTGCCGGCAATACCGGACAGCGCGCCGATGGTCTGGTTGCCGCCGAGCGAGATGTCCAGGTCCGCGCCAACGCCGGCCAGGCTGACCGCACCGCCGGCAGCCAAGCTTCCGCCGCTGCCCACCGCAACCTTGCCGGCATTGATCGCCAGGCCGCCGGTGAAGGTATTTGCGCCACCCAGCGTAAGCGTGGCTGCACCGTTCTTGACCAGGCTGCCGGTGCCACCGATGGCGCCGCCCAGCGTCAATGCGTTCGAGCCCAGCACATTGAGCGAGCCACCCGCGCCCAGCGTGATGCCATTGCCGACCGCAAGCGCCGCGCTGGTGTCGAGCGACACCACGCCACCAACATTCAGCGCACCGGTTCCCAGTGCTCCAGCGTTGCCCAGCACCAGGCTGCCGGCATTGAACGCCACGCCGCCGCCGAAGGTGTTGGCGCCATTGAGCGTCAGCGACGACGCACCGCTCTTGACCAGGCCACCGGCGCCACCGATCACGCCGTTGAACGTCAACGCCTGGTTGCCGAGCAGATTGAGGCTGGCACCCGAACCGAGGTTGACCGCGTTGGCCAGTGCAAGCGCCCCCGTGGTTCCATCGAGCGTCACGTTGCCGCCGACACTGAGCGCACCGCTGCCCAGCGCAGCAGCATTGCCCAGCAGCAGTCCGCCGCCGTTGAGTGCCACGCCGCCGCTGAGGTTGTTCACGCCCGACAAGGTCTGCACGCCGGTGCCCAGCTTGACCAGGCCACCCGTGCCTGCGGCGAACGTGCCGCTGTAGCTGGTATCGCCCAGCCCGGCGAGGGTGAGCGTGTGGCTGCCCAGGTTGACCGAACCGCCGAGGCCCGCCAGCGAACCGATGGTCTGGTTGGCGGCCGCCGACAGGTCCAGGGTGGTACCGACGCCGACCGTGATCGCACCGGTGGGTGACAGGCTGCCGCCCGCGCCCAGCGCCAACGCGCCTCCGGCCAGGTTGAAACTGCCGGTCAGCGCATTGGCGCCGTTCAAGGTGAGGGTGCCGGCGCCGCTCTTGGTCAGGTTGCCGGCACCGGAGATCGAACCGTTCAATGACAACGCATTGCTGCCGAGCAGGTTCAGCGAGCCCCCGCCATTGATCACCAGATTGTTGCCCAGGGTGAAGCCCGCCGTCGTATCCAGTGAAGCGCTGCCACCCACGGTCAGGTTGCCGCTGCCCAGTGCACCGGCATTGCCCAGTACCAGGCCGCCGGCATTGAGGTTGACGCCGCCGGAGAACAGGTTTGCGCCGCCGAGAGTAACGATGCCGGTATTGTTGACCGTCAGCCCGCCAGTACCGGACAGCAAGCCCCCCAGGCTGAACGCATTGGTCCCTGCCAGGGACAGATTGCCACCAAGGCTGAAAGCGTTGGCCAGGTTCAGACCGGCCGTGGCAGAGGCGATGGCACCGCCGTTGGCGGTGAACAGCCCTGTGCCGAAGGAACCGGCATTGTTGAAATTGACCAGGCCATCATTGAGCGTGGTCGTACCTGCACCCGCCCACGCACCCTGCAGGTTCCAGGTGCCGCTGTTGACGGTGAGCTTCTGGAAGTTGAGGTACTGGTTCCAGCCCAGCGTGGTCACCGCTCCGCCGGTGCCGGACCCCGGACCGCTGACGACGTTCTGCAACACCAGCGTGTTGTTGGCCGCACCACTGCCGGTACCGGCGTCGACCGATCCCGCAGCCGCAACCTTTACCCCGGTGACACCGGTAATCACGCCGGCAAGAGCGCTGCCGCCGCCGCTCACAACGCTGGAACCCGACACTGCGGTGAAGGTGTTGCCGCCGGTTGAATCACCCAGGTGAACGCTGCCACTGACCGCCCCCGCATTGAGGAACGTGTTACCGCCAGAAGCACCCAGGCCGACGCGTCCGTCGATGGTGCCTGTGTTGGCCACATTGGCGGCTGCACCACCATAGGTCACCACCGTGGTCGCGTCGGACACGCTGCCTGCACCGATCAGCGACGTGCTGATCAGGCCGGCGTTGTTGATGGTGGTGGTGCCGTTGACATTCTGTGCCACCAGCGCCTGTCCACCGAAGCCCAGCAGCGTTGCGATGTTGACGACACCCTTGATCTGTCCGCTGGCGTTGTTGTTGACGACGATCGCGCTGTTGTTGGCAGAACCATTGCCGATGACCAGGCCGGGCGAGGCGAGGATGATCGAGCTCGGATCGATCGTGCCATTGTTGTTGACCGTCACGTTGTCGCCGGTCAGCGTTGCTGCGTTGCCGCCGCCTACGACCGGCGGCGTACGCAGCAATGCACCCGCGTCGATGTTCAGCGTGAGGCCGTTGGTCGCGTTGGAGTAGTTGTTGATGCTGGTGGTGCTGTCGCAGTTTACGGTTGTGGTGCCCGTGCACGCTGCGAATGCCGATCCGCTGGCCAGTGTGGCGGCCAAAGCCGCCGCCAGCTGGTGCGCCCGCAATCGCGGCACCCGCCCTGCGCTGACCGCGCTTCCGCCGGGGTTCTGGGCGACCTCCGAAGCAACCTGCATTACCCCAAGGGCACGATTGAAAACCAGACGGTAAATGCGGTTCATCGGTAAATCTCCATGAAAAGACCGGATGGCACAGCTGGCAGGTTTTTTGGAGACAATGCGGCCCACCCCGGCTCCCCGAACGGGAACAAGGCCTGAAGGCATTAACTCCTGAAAATCTTCACATCTTCACGCGATCGCACCCGGGGACAGGTGCGCCAGCGCGTCCGTCAAGGCGAAAACTCCCCGATTTCGCCCGACGAATGGCGGCACTGTGCGACCGACGGTGCCAGCGGCATGTGAATCACGCGCGCTATTTTCATGACGTGCGTCAAATAACAGGGGCGGACAAAATGGTTTTGCCGAAAATGCATATTGCTGCATGTGGCGGAGAATCCATTCCCCGCCATGAGTAAATAAATTCAGCTGCTGGAGAGTTTCATCAGCACCAGGCCGGAAACGATCAACACCGCCGCACCGATCCGCATCGGGCTGACCTGCTCGCCCAGGAACACAATGCCAACCACGAACGCCCCGACCGCGCCGATGCCGGTCCAGATCGTATAGGCGGTTCCCAGCGGCAGGCTGCGCATGGCCACCGCCAGCAACCAGAAGCTGGCGATCATGCCGATGATGGTGACCACGGTGGGGGTGAGCCGGGTGAAGCCTTCGGACTGCTTCATGGACACGGCCCAGACAATTTCCAGCAGGCCGGCAAACAACAGATAGATCCAGGCCATGACGGCCCTCCTCTTGGTAGGGCCAGGCCGTCCTGGTCATTGGTTCCCGATGTGGGGGAGGTCGTTCCTCCTGGCCGGCATTCTAGCAACGGGGGTGGGTACCGGCCGCTGCCGCCGGAAGCGGGTTACAGCCGATTCAGTGCATGAAGCTGGCGTCGATGGGCCCGTCTGCGCTAGAATGCGCGTCTGCCATCGGCCAGCCCGATGTGCAGTCCGGCTGTGGTCTCCGGCGCGCCGCGCGCTGTTTCCCCTGATCCGTGAACTGGCCGCCCACCGGGCGGCCAACGTCTCTATGGTGGCCCCGTCGGCCCCTCGCGACGCTAGGTCGAAAACCCCGCCAGGGCCGGAAGGCAGCAACGGTATCGATCGACGCGGGCGCCGAGGTCAGCCGGCGGGGCCACCGCCTTTTCCGCACTGGGCTCAGATCCCTTTGCATGGCAGAGGGATCTGACCCCGGCTTCGCATTCTTGGCCCGGCATGGCGCCGCGCTACCCTGCCTCGGGCGTGCCCTGGTGGAACACCATGCGCCATCTGTCCCCGTGCCGGCGCCACAGCGAACTGCGCAGCACCCAGTGCTGCAGCTGCCCATCAAGGTGATGGCGGCTGCGGTAGCGCACCTGGGCCAGGTCCTGCGACAGCAGCCAGACGGCGTACTGCTCCGATTCGATCTGCACCTGGGCACGCTCCAGCGGAATCTCCACCAGCGCGGCCGCACGGTCGTAGCACTAGCCGGAGCTGCCGATCTCGCTGAAATCCTCATCAAGCAATGCGGCCAGTTGCTCGCGGTCGGCACGCACCTGCGGCGCATGCAGTGCGCGCTCCAGCGCCTCCAGCCCGGCAGCCAACGCCGCATCTGCGGGCTGGCCGGTACCCCTCACGGCGGGTCCTGGGCCAGCACGTGCGGGGCGGTCGGGCTCGCCAGCGGCACGCACTGCCCCGGCTGCGCCACGCGGTGCCCACGCGCAGCCAGCGCCAGACCATCGGCCGCGCTGGCGTAGTGGTACAGCATCATCCGCGCCTGCAGTTCGGCGCTGTACTCACGCTCCAGATCGTCCACGCCGGTATGCGAGGGATTGCCGTGCAGGCCGCAATCGTGAGCGATCAGTTCGTTGTCACTGGCGAAGCGTGCCAGCATCTCCGGAATCGGCCGGGTATCGCCGCTCCAGGTCAGCGCGCCCTGCAGGCGCAGGCCATAGGCCGTCTCCGGCCAGTGGTGGCGCACCGGAAACACTTCCAGGCGCACGCCCTCGTGCCAGAACGCCTCGCCCACCACGATCAGCTGGAAGGCATCCCAGAAGTTCGCACCGCCCTCGGCCAGCACGTTCGGGTAATCCCCGATGCGCTTGTGCAGCAGCGGCACCACCGTGGCGGGCACGTACAGGCGCACCTTGCCGCGCCGGTGCGCATTGAAGAAGGTATCCACGAACAGGCGCTCGAAGCCGGCCACGTGGTCCAGGTGCACATGGGTGACGAACAGCGCCTGCGGCATCTGCCCGTAGTGCGCCTTGAACGCGGTCAGGCCTTCGCCACCACAATCGATGGTCAGCCATGGGCGCCCATCGCGCTCGATCACCGACATCGGCGACCCCAGCTCGACCGCCGACGCATTGCCGACGCCGAGGAAACGCAACGCCCAGTCCATCAGGTGCCCCGGTTCCAGGCCATGTCATAGGCACGGCGCAGCCGCGCGTAGTCCTTCTGCACGTCTTCCACGCTGCGCTCGCCGCGCAGCTTGATCAGCGAGCGCAGCAGGCGCTTGAGGTTGCGCTCGCGCCAGGCGGTCGCCGGGATGCGGATCACGCCGCGGTCGAAATCGATCAGCCAGCCATGACCGCTGCCATCGAACAGGATGTTGTGCGCGTTGAGATCGGCATGGTCCAGGCCGGCACGATGGAAACGGGCAATCAGGCGCCCGGTCTCCTCCCAGGGAGCCCCCCGGCCGGCCACCAGTGCGCGGTCGGCCAGCGAGCGCACGCCCTCGATCCGCTCCATCAGGATCGCCGCCCGGTAGCGCAGGCCCTCGCGCATGTAGAACGCGGCGATCGGCCGTGGCACCGGCAGCTTTTTCTCGCGCAGGGCGCGCATCAGGCGGAATTCGGCGAAGCTGCGGGTCCGGTCCGAGCCGCGCCAGAGGTACTGGTCATGGCTTATACGGGCCGCCATGCCGCCGCGCAGGTAGTGGCGCAGCACGCTGGCACCGAACGGCGCATCGACGAACCAGGCGCTGCCGCGGCCGCCCTCGCCCACCGGCCGGGCCCTGCTGCCCCAGTGCTGGGGCGAGAACAGGCCGATCTCGGCTTGCCGCAGCCGCTCGCGGTCGAACAGAATGGCCCCGATGCCGCGACCCTCGCGGCATGGCGTCAGCGCTTCATTGGCGTCGAATGCGACCATTTCATTGAGTCTAACAACACATGGCATCAGCGTCCTCCTCCTTGTGCCTCCTGCGCCTGTCCGCACTTGGCGATGTCACCCACGTGGTGCCCCTGGTGCGTACCCTGCAGGCCGCGCGCCCGGACACGCCGATCCACTGGATCATCGACAAGGTCGGCCACAAGCTGCTCGACGGCCTGCCCGGCGTCACCTTCCATGCCTACGACAAGAAGAGCGGCATGGCCGGGGTCAAGGAACTGCGCAGGCAGCTGCCGCCGGGGCGCTTCGAAGCGCTGCTGCAGATGCAGGTCGCGTTCCGCGCCAACCTGCTGTCGGCCTTCATTCCGGCCGAGCGCCGCATCGGCTACGACCGCAGCCGCTCGAAGGACCTGCATGGGCTTTTCATCAACGAACGCATTCCCGACCGTCCGGGCATCCATGTGCTCGATGCCATCGGCAGCTTCTGCGAACCGCTGGGCCTGCGCCAGACCGAGGTCAGCTGGGACCTGGCCGTGCCGCAGTCGGCATATGAGTGGGCCGCCGCGCAGTGGCACGACGATGGTCGCCCGGTGCTGATGATCTCGCCGTGCTCCAGCCACGTGCGCCGCAACTGGTACGCCGACCGCTACGCCGCCGTGGCCAACCACGCGGTCACGCGCGGCTGGCAGGTGGTGCTGTGCGGCGGCCGCAGCGAACTTGAGCGCAGCATGGCCGACGCCATCCAGGCACAGCTGCACACGCCGGCGCTGGACCTGGTAGGCAAGGACACGCTGAAGCAGCTGCCCGCCCTGCTGGCCCGCGCCAACCTGGTGATGACGCCCGATTCCGGCCCGATGCACATCGCCAACGCGATGGGCGCCAAGGTGCTGGGCCTGCATGCGGCCAGCAATCCGAACCGCAGCGGCCCGTACTCGGATCGTCGCTATTGCGTGGACCGCTACGACGATGCGGCACGCAAGTACCTCGCCAAGCAGGCCACCGATCTGAAGTGGGGCACCAAGATCGAGTTCGACGATGTGATGGAACTGATCACCGTGGAAGACGGTATCGCTGCCTTCGAACGCTACGTCGCCGACCACCTGGAGTGAGCGGCAGGCCGCCCGGGATTACACGCGCTGCGCGTAATCCTGATAGGACTTCTCCTCCACGTACGCCGAGCCCAGCGCCAGGTTGATCGCCTTCTTGATGCGCGCGCGTTCGTCATTGCGCAGGTACACGCTGCGCGCCAGGTCGATGAAGCCCTGGTCGAACGCCTGCGCCTTCTCCTTCAGCCGGATGTCGTCCTCGATCTCCCACAGCTGCTCGTTGACCACCTTCAGCTCGGCACGCAGCCTGGCGATGTCCTTCACGGCCGCCGGGTGTGCCATCCAGGTCTGCTCCAGCGCCGACAGCTCCCTGCGCACGTTGGCCAGCTTGCCCTCGTCGCTGATGCGCTCGGACTTGATCTGCAGGATCGAAATCTTGTCCAGCAGCTCGCCGAAAGAAACGGGAACGAGGATTTCAGCGGTCATGGGGAAAAGCTCCAGCAGGTGATGCGTACATGGTAACCCGCAGCGTCCGCACGGATATCCCCGGTAGATCCACGCCATGCGTGGATGAGCCTGCCAGCAGGAACAGCGTCCACGCGCCGCGCGGATCTCAGTGATGCATCTGGAGGACCAAGCGCCTCTGTTGAGGGGCTGCCCCGACAGGGGCGGGGAGAGGCCGGCAAAGGGAGGGGCCCACGCGTTGCGCAGCAACGTGTGGGGCGACGCGCAGAGCGCGTCGCGTCCCGCGCCAGATAAAGAAAAAGGGCTGCCTTTCGGCAGCCCTTTTTCTTTATCTGGCGGAGAGGGGGGGATTCGAACCCCCGAGGCGCTATAAACGCCTGCCTGATTTCGAGTCAGGTACATTCAACCACTCTGCCACCTCTCCGGGTGGTCCCCGGCGGACCGGGGACGCGCATCATACGAGGAAGTCAGGCCGACGACAAGTCATTCCGGTCAATGAAGTGAAAATTTCCCGGATGCATGCCTTGCCGGATGCCCGCAGCCCCCCGATGATGCCTGTCTCCCCAGCAATACCCCGCCCCTGCACACCATGATCGAATTCGGACACCTCACCCACCCCGGCCTGCGCCGCGAGCTCAACGAAGACACCTACTACGGTGACAGCGAGCTGGCCCTGTGGCTGGTGGCCGATGGCATGGGCGGCCACGCCTGCGGCGAGGTGGCCAGCGCGCTGGCGCGCGAAACCATCGTGCGCGAGATCCGCCGTGGCGCGCCGCTGGCCCAGGCCATCCGCACCGCCGACGAAGAGATCATCCGCGCCTCGCGGCGGCGCAACGACACCCTGCCGATGGGTACCACCGTGGTCGCCGCACGCGTGCAGGGCAATCGCTATGAAGTGGCATGGGTCGGCGACAGCCGTGCCTACCTCTGGCGTGACGGCCAGCTGGCACAGCTCAGCCAGGATCACAGCGTGGTGCAGGAACTGGTCGCGCAGGGCAACCTGACGGCCGAACAGGCACGCGCGCATCCACATCGCAACGTGGTCACCCAGGCGCTGGGCGTCACCGATCCGGCACATCTGAACGTGGCCACCACCAGCGGCGAGCTGCGCCCCGGCATGCAGCTGCTGCTGTGCAGTGACGGCCTGACCGAGGAAGTGGACGACCGCGGCATCGCCCGCACCCTCGCCTTCGAGGATGCAAGCGCACAGGAATGCGTGGACACGCTGGTCGCCGCCGCGCTCGACGGCGGTGGCCGCGACAACATCAGCGTGATCCTGGTGCGCTGCCATTAACCCGTAGATCCACGCCATGCGTGGAGGCGGTAGTGCCGGCCGCTGGCCGGCTCACCGGGAAACGTGTTCACGCAAATGCCGGCCAGCGGCCGGCACTACCTCTTCCAGGCATTACGCGCTGGCGGCCTCTTCCACCTTCGGCCCATCCCACAGTGCGTGGCCGGCCTTCTTGCGCAGCCGCTCCAGCCGCGCGGCATGCGCTTCCAGCTCCGACGGCGTGGCCATTACGCGCGGGCGCGGCAGCAGCTTGCTGGTATCGAAGGCCTGCAGCGCCGCACCGGCGCCACCGCCATCGTCATCCCCCAGGCCGAATCCGATCTCTTCCTGCCCCGAGGTCAGCGCGATGTACACGTCACCCAGGATCTGCGCATCGAGCAGGCCGCCGTGCAGCGCACGGTGCGAGTTGTCAACGCCCAGTCGCTTGCACAGCGCATCCAGCGAATTGCGCTGGCCCGGGAAGCGCTCGCGCGCCATCACCAGGGTATCGATCACCGTGCAGCGATCGGTGATCTTCCCGTACTGCGGGCCCAGCAGCGACAGCTCGTTGTCGAGGAAGCCCAGGTCGAACGCCGCGTTGTGGATGATCAGCTCGGCGCCATCGATGAAGGCCAGGAACTCGTCGGCGATCTGCGCGAAGTCCGGCTTGTCAGCCAGGAACTCCAGGGTCAGGCCGGTGACTTCCTGCGCGCCCTGTTCGAACTCGCAGTCCGGCTTGATGTACTGGTGGTAGTTGTTGCCGGTCGGGCGGCGCTTGAACAGCTCCACGCAGCCGATTTCGACGATGCGGTTGCCCTTCTTCCATTCCAGGCCGGTGGTTTCGGTATCGAGGATGATCTGACGCATGGCCTCAGTTTACCGGGCTGGCGTCGCGGATCTGGATGGCCGCGTTGCGCGCCAGCGTATCCACCCGCTCGTTGTCCGGGTCACCGGAGTGGCCCTTTACCCAGCGCCAGTCGATCTGATGCCGCAGCGTCGCGGCATGCAGGCGCTCCCACAGCTCGCGGTTCTTCACCGGGTCGCCGCCGGCGGTCTTCCAGTTCTTGCGGATCCAGCCGGGCAGCCACTGCGTCAGGCCCTGCCGCACGTACTGCGAATCGGTATAGAGCACGATGTTGCAGGGCTCGGTGAGCGTCTCCAACCCGGAAATGGCCGCCATCAGCTCCATCCGGTTGTTGGTGGTGTGCGCTTCGCCGCCGCTCAGTTCACGCTCGTGGCCCTTGTAGCGCAGCAGCGCAGCCCAGCCGCCGGGGCCGGGATTGCCAAGGCAGGAACCGTCGGTGTGGATTTCGATGGTTTTCAATACAACTCCAGATCAGGTGGCAACGGTGCCGAGCCAACGCACCGGCAACGGTTTCGGCCCGGGCAGGGCCAGCGTGCGCTTTTCAGCATGGAACAGGCAGGCCGCGCGCAGCGGCGCCCAACCGCCCGTGCGGCGACTGCCTGCACCGCGCCAGAGCGGGCCGAGGTAACGCATATCGTCGCACTCCAGCCCGTGGCGGCCGAGCAGCAGGCGGATCCGCTGTGGCGTGCGCACCACCAGTCCGTGCTGGCGCCAATGCGTGCGGTAAGGGCTGAACGGGTTGAGGCTGCTCAGCCACAGGTGGCCGCCCGGCATCAGCACGCGCTCGCACTCGTCCAGCAGTCGCTCCGCATCGCCCGCGGTCACATGCTGCAGCACGACCGCGTTGACGCTCTCGCTGGCCAGCGGCAGCGGCAGCGCACAGCGGGTGTCGCCGGCATAGCCCTGGCCCTGCCGGAACAGCCGCAGCCCGCGCCCGCCCAGCTGCGCATCCTCCAGCCAGGCCGCACTCGGTGCGATCCACAGCCAGGGCTGCGTCGGCAGGACAGACAGCTGCGGCAGCAGCAACTGCCGCTCCAGCACGCGCAAGGAGCCCGCCGGTTCAGTGTCGAACCACGGGGCCTGGCTCGCTTGACGGGTGCTCTGCAGCGCGGGCATGGTCCAATTCTATGCGACTGACTGCCCTGCCCGCATTTGCGGACAACTACATCTGGACGTTGATCGACGACGCTGGCGCCGCCGTGGTCGTCGATCCCGGCGATGCCGCGCCGGTGCTTGCGCTGGCCGATCAGGGCCTGCGCGTGGACACGATCCTGCTCACCCATCACCACGATGACCACATCGGTGGCGTGCCCGCGTTGCAGGCACGTTTTCCCGGTGTACGGGTCATCGCGCCCGTCGAGGAGCGCATCCCTGCAGCGACCGAGCGGGTCGGCGAAGGTGAACGCGTTCAGGCACTGGGCCGGACGTTCCACGTACTATCCGTGCCCGGGCATACCCGCAGCCACATCGCGTTTCACACTGCTGAACATCTTTTCAGCGGAGATTCGTTGTTCAGCCTGGGCTGTGGACGCCTGTTCGAAGGTACGCCGTCCCAGCTGCTGGCATCGATGCGCAAGCTGGGTACCTTGCCCGCGCAACTGCTGCTTTGTTGCGCCCACGAGTACACCGTGTCAAATGCCGTCTTCGCGCGGCATGTCGACCCCGCCAACGCTGCCCTGTGGCAGCGCCAAGAGGAGGCTTTGGCCATGCGCCGCGATGACCGTTCCACCCTGCCGGTAACCCTGGCCAACGAATTCGACTGCAATCCGTTCCTGCGCGTGCACACGGCGCCGATCCGCGCGGCAGTGTCGGCGCACCTGGGCCGCGACGTCGTTGACGACGTCGACGTCATGGCCGGTCTCCGGCACTGGAAAGACGGCTTCCGCGCATGATGCGCCGAAGTCTGCCGCTGGCCCTGGGCCTGGTCCTGGGGCTGGCCGGAACCGCCGGTGCCCAGTCGCTGGGCGCGGGCATCGGCCAGAACCTGGCCGCCGCGGCGGCCCTGCCGCTGGATCCGGCCGCGTTGCCGGCCGCGTCGGTCCGCAATGGCCAGGAGATCTTCTCCAGCTTCCGCGACGGCCTGGCCGAGCCCACCTGCAATGCCGAGGCCACCAGCCCGCGCTGGCAGAAGCAGTTCGCCCACGCCCCGTCGCGCCTGGCCAACCAGGATGACGATGCGCTGGTGCTGTTCGGCTACGTGGTTGAAGAGCTGCGCAAGGCCAACCTGCCTACCGAATTCGCACTGATCCCGTTCGTGGAAAGCGGCTACCGACCCAATGCCCGCAATGGCAGCGGCCCGACCGGCCTGTGGCAGTTCATCGCCACCACCGCGCGCAACCACCGCGTGCCCATGGCCAACGGCTACGACGGCCGCCTGTCGGCGGTCGATTCCACCCAGGCCGCAGTGCGCTACCTGAAGACCCTGCACGGCATGTTCGGCGGCGACTGGCGCCTGGCCACCATGGCCTACAACGCCGGTGAGTACCGCGTGTTGCAGTCCATGCGCAAGGCGGGCATGAACGCGCAGAACGCCAAGCCGTCGGCGCTGCCCGGCCTGTCGCCGGTCACCCATGCCTACGTCGAGAAGCTGCATGCCCTGGCCTGCGTGCTGGAAGACGTGGAAGACCAGCCGGGCGTGATGGCCTCGCTGGACCGCACCGTGCCGGTGCTGAAGGACCACACCCTGCCCGCCGGCACCAGCGTCCAGCAGTGGGCCGCACAGCGCGCCCTGGACCCGGCCAGGATCGCCCGCCTCAACCCCGCCCTTGCGGGCGGTGGCCGCGCCTCGTCGGGTACCACCCGCGTGCTGGCTCCTGTCTCGGCTGCCAATGCGACGGTGGCGGACACCGCATCCGCCCTGGTCGCCAGCGCTGCGCCGGTCGCCACCGCAGCACCGACGCCGCAGGTGGCCAAGACCGTCGCCGCGATCGCTGATCGTCCGCGCAGCCGCCGCCACACCGTGCGTGATGGCGAGTCGGCCTGGACCATCGCCCGCCGCTACGGCATGCCGGTCAAGGCCCTGTTGTCGCTGAACGGCCTGAGCGGCAGCAGCGTGCTGAAGCCGGGCGCCGTGCTGCGCGTCGAAGACTGACGCGTAGGCCAGGGCCCTCCTGTAGAGCCGAGCCCATGCTCGGCTTTTTTCTTGCCTGCGACTTGTCGGGGTTCATGACCAGCCGAGCACGGGCTCGGCTCTACAATTCGATTTCCAGCAGCGCCCGCACAAAAAAAAGGCCCGGCAGTGCCGGGCCTTTCTCATGGATGCAGCCGCAAGGCTTACAGGTTCGCCTCGGTGGTCTGGATCACGAACTTCTTGCGCATCGCCTCGATGTAGGCCTTGGCCGCGGCCATGCCATCGATCTGGCTCAGCTGTTCCTTCAGCTGCTTCTGCTGCTCTGCAGTCACTTCCTTGATGTCGCCCGGATTGACCTTGTTCACCGCGAACAGCAGCGCGTGGCCATTGACGTCGACCTTGCCATAGCTCGGCTTGCCTTCGGCCGGCACCGGCGCACTGAAGATCGCGCGGTTGATTTCCGGGGTCGGCACCGGCTGGCTGCGCGGCAGGCCCGGCATCGGGCTCAGCTGCAGCTTCTCGCTGGCGGCCAGCGACTGCAGGGTGGCACCCGCCTTCAGCTTGGCCAGGATCGCATCGGCCGCCTTGTCGCTGGCCTGGCGCTGGCGGTCAGCGCGGATCGCGGCGATCACCTGGTCACGAGCCTTGTCCAGCGGCAGGGCCTGTTCCGGGGTGTGCGCAGCCACGCGGATGACCACGCTGTGGTTGGTCGCGCCCCCCAGGGCGATCGGGTCACTGGCGGTACCGTCCTGCACCAGCACGTCGGAGAACGCCGCACGCAGCACGGCCGGGTCAGCCGCGATGCCACTGGCGGTCGCGCGGGTGATCGGGCCCAGCGTCTGCAGCGGCAGGTTCACTTCCTTGGCGGCAGCGGCCAGATCGCTCGGGCTCTTGTTGATGGCATCGACCAGGCGACCGGCCAGCTCGTTGAAGCCGCGCTCACCGTCGGCCTTCAGCTGTTCGGCGGCCAGCGTGTCACGCACTTCCTCGAACGACTTGCCCTGGCCACCGCGCACAGCGGCCACCTTGATGATGTGGTAACCGAACTCGGTCTTCACCGGGCCGATCACGTCACCGGCCTTGGCCGCAAACAGCGCGTCCTCGAACGGCTTCACCATCGCACCGCGCTCGACCCAACCCAGGTCACCGCCCTGGTCCTTGGAGCCCGGATCTTCCGAATTGGCCTTGGCCAGCGCGCCGAAATCGGCACCAGCGGCCTTGGCTTCGGCAGCGATCCTGTTCGCCTTGGCTTCTGCACCGTCACCGGTGATCAGGATGTGCGAGGCCTGGCGCTGCTCCGGCGAGGTGAACTTCGCCTTCTCGTCTTCATAGCGCTTGCGCAGGGTGGCTTCATCGGCCGCCGCCGGTGCCGGCAGGTTCGCGCCGTTGATCTCGACGTACTCCAGCGACACGCTCTCGGCCTGGCGGAAATCCTTGCCGTGGCTGTCGTACCACTGCTTGATCTGCTCATCGGTCACCGGCGCGGTATCGGCCGGTACGGGCGGCAACGCGGCCAGCTCGACGTCGCGGGTTTCGCCCAGCAGCTTCAACAGGCGCTCGGTCTCTGCCTGGGTGACGAAGCCGGAGCTCTGCAGGCCCGACGGAATCACCGACTGCTGCAGGCTCTCGCGCACCAGCTCCTGGAACTGGGTCGGCGTACGCGGCGGGTTGCCGCCGGCCAGGGCCAGGCGATAGTTGTTCTCGTTGAACTTGCCGTTCGAATCGAGGAATGCGGGCATGGTCGCGATGTACTCGCGCACCGCGCCGTCGCCGATCACCACGCCTGCCTGCTCACCGACCAGGCGCACGACCTGCTCGTCGATCAGCTGATCGAGCACGGCCATCTTGTTCTCGGTGCTCTCGAACGCGCGCGGGTCGAAGTTGTCGCCCTGCTGCTGGCGCTCACGCATGCGCTCCTGCTCGAAACGCGTGCGGAAATCCTGCGAGCTGATCTCGTGGTGCTGCCACAGCATGCGCACCGGCCACCACGACGGCGCCGAACGCCACCAGGTCGGCGGCGCGGAAACCTTGGCCACGTTCTGTGCGCCAACGCCACCGAGGTAGCTGTTGTCGATCACGAACAGGAACGGAATCATCAGCAGCCCCAGGATCACAGTGACGATCCAGCCTGAGGTCTTGTCGCGGAGTTTCTGCAGCATGGTGAGGAATCACAAGGCCTTATTGGCGAGCCCGGCAGTGTAACCCGCTTCGCCGCAGGGACCAAAAGCAGCGCCAGCGCGGCCTGCGCCCACATCGGCAGGCATGCGCCATCCGTGTGTCGGCCATTTCCACCATGGCGCAAAGAAAAAGCCCCCGGCTTGCGCCGAGGGCTTTTGAAGTTGGCGGAGCGGACGGGACTCGAACCCGCGACCTCCGGCGTGACAGGCCAGCATTCTAACCAGCTGAACTACCGCTCCGCGCTTGAACTTTGCAGGCGCCCAGTATATCCGAAGACTGTCTGGAAACCCAGCCCGATGAACACTTTTTTCAAAGTTTTTTCACAGGGACTTAAGAATTCTGCAATGGCGGAGCGGACGGGACTCGAACCCGCGACCTCCGGCGTGACAGGCCAGCATTCTAACCAGCTGAACTACCGCTCCGTTCTTGCAAAAACCTTTTCGCCTTCCTTCCGAACCTGTCGGTGAGAAGACAAGGCCCCCAGCTTCAGGCCGGGGGCCTCGATGTAGTGGCGGAGCGGACGGGACTCGAACCCGCGACCTCCGGCGTGACAGGCCAGCATTCTAACCAGCTGAACTACCGCTCCGCGTTGTTACCTTTTTTGCTTTCAGCCGGCCTGGACCGGGAGAAAACAAAGCCTCCAGCTTTTGGCCGGAGGCCTCGTTGAATGGCGGAGCGGACGGGACTCGAACCCGCGACCTCCGGCGTGACAGGCCAGCATTCTAACCAGCTGAACTACCGCTCCACACTCAAACTTTTACCGCGGTGCTGTGGTGGGTGCTGAGGGTTTCGAACCCCCGACCCTCTCCGTGTAAAGGAGACGCTCTACCGCTGAGCTAAGCACCCCAGCGAGCCGCTTAGTTTACAGCATCCTTCAGGGCCTTACCAGCCTTGAACGACGGATTCTTCGAAGCAGCGATCTTGATGGTGTCGCCGGTCTTCGGGTTGCGGCCGGTGCGGGCAGCACGGTCGCGGACCTGGAAGGTACCGAAGCCAACCAGGGTGACCGCATCGCCGTCCTTCAGCGCCTTGGTGACGGCAGCAACGACGGCATCGACAGCGCGGCTGGACTCGGCCTTGGTCAGGTCTGCAGCTTCAGCAACGGCATCGATCAATTCGGTCTTGTTCATTCTCTACAACTCCTTTGGCGGTGGGTTCCGCTTATTCGACAGGGAAGCAACCGCACGCGCTCTGCATGCGGCCGCCATGTGGAAACGGTTCGCCGAATTCAGCGATCGCCAGACTGCGATCACTCATTCGCGAGTGCTGCTTTTATACCAGTGGCCCTACCCCCACGCAAGCTGGAAAGCCAGCAACGACGCGGGTTTCGGGCCATTGGACAGCGCGCGTCAATGCTTGACGCGCGCGTTTCCACTCGGTTTGGCCTTGCTGCGCACCGTGACACGTTGCGCACTCTTGCGCGCCTTCTTCGGTGCCAACGGACGCTCCAGCGCCAGGTCCAGGACCTCTTCGATGTACTTCACCGGCACGATCTCCAGATCGCGGGTGACGTTGGCCGGGATGTCGGCCAGGTCCTTGCGGTTCTCCTCGGGAATGATGACCGTGCGGATTCCGCCACGCAGTGCGGCCAGCAGCTTCTCCTTCAGTCCACCGATGGCCGTGACGCGACCACGCAGGGTGATCTCGCCGGTCATCGCCACGTCGGCACGCACCGGCACCTTGGTCAGCATCGATACCAGCGAGGTGACCATCGCCGCGCCGGCACTCGGGCCGTCCTTCGGCGTAGCGCCATCGGGCACATGCAGGTGCACGTCGTGCTTCTGCAGGAAGTCGCTGTCGATGCCGAAGCCGACGGCGCGCGAACGCACCACCGACAGCGCCGCTGAAGCCGATTCCTTCATCACGTTGCCGAGCTGGCCGGTCAGGATCAGCTGGCCCTTGCCCGGCACCAGCGTCGATTCGATCTGCAGCAGATCGCCACCCACCTCGGTCCAGGCCAGGCCGGTGACCAGGCCGATCTCGTTCTCTTCCTCGGCACGGCCGAAGTCGAAGCGACGCACGCCCAGGTACTTGTCCAGGTTCTTGCTGGACACGCTCACCAGCGCCTTCTTCTTCGCGCCCTTCTTCGCCTTCACCGGCTGCGGGCCGGCCAGCGCGATCTCCTTCACCACCTTGCGGCAGATCTTGGCGATCTCGCGTTCCAGGTTGCGCACGCCCGACTCGCGCGTGTAGTAGCGCACGATGTCCTGGATGGCGTCACTGCCGATCTCCAGCTCTTCCGGCTGCAGGCCGTTGGCCTTGACCTGCTTGGGCACCAGGTAACGGGTGGCGATGTTGAGCTTCTCATCCTCGGTGTAGCCGGGGATGCGGATCACTTCCATGCGGTCCAGCAGCGGGCCGGGAATGTTGAGCGAGTTCGAGGTGGCCACGAACATCACTTCAGACAGGTCCAGGTCCACTTCCAGGTAGTGGTCGTTGAACGCGTTGTTCTGCTCAGGGTCGAGCACTTCCAGCAACGCCGAGGACGGATCGCCGCGGAAGTCCATCGACATCTTGTCGATCTCGTCGAGCACGAACAACGGGTTCTTGCTGCCGACCTTGTTGAGGTTCTGCACGATGCGGCCCGGCATCGAACCGACGTAGGTGCGACGGTGGCCACGGATCTCGGCCTCGTCACGCACGCCGCCCAGCGACATGCGCACGAACTTGCGGTTGGTGGCCTTGGCGATGGACTGTCCCAGCGAGGTCTTGCCCACGCCCGGCGGCCCGACCAGGCACAGGATCGGGCCCTTCATCTGCTTCACGCGCGACTGCACCGCCAGGTATTCAAGGATGCGTTCCTTGACCTTCTCCAGCCCGTAGTGATCGGCATCGAGGGTGTCCTGCGCCACCTTCAGGTCCTTGCGAACCTTGCTGCGCTTCTTCCACGGCACGCCCAGCAACCACTCCAGGTAATTGCGCACGACCGCCGCTTCGGCCGACATCGGCGACATCTGCTTGAGCTTGTTCAGCTCGTTGCGCGCCTTGGCTTCAACGGCCTTCGGCATGCCGGCCTCGGCGATCTTGCGCGCCAGCTCTTCCAGCTCGCCAGGCGCATCGTCCAGGTCACCCAGTTCCTTCTGGATGGCCTTCATCTGTTCGTTGAGGTAGTACTCGCGCTGGCTCTTCTCCATCTGCGACTTCACGCGGCCGCGGATGCGCTTCTCCATCTGCTGCACGTCGATCTCGCCGTCGACCAGGCCGACCAGCATCTCCAGGCGGTCACCGACGGCCAGCGTTTCCAGCAGGCGCTGCTTGTCGGCCAGGCGCACGCTGATGTGCGCGGCGATGGTGTCGGCCAGGCGCGCCGGCTCATCGATGCCCGACAGCGTCTGCAGCAGTTCCGGCGGCAGCTTGCGGTTGGTCTTCACGTACTGCTCGAACAGCGACATCAGCGAGCGGGCGATCGCCTCGACCTCGCGCGCTTCGCGCTCGTCGCTGGCGTCGATCTCCACGGCCTGGCCGTGCAGCGAGCCGTTGCGCTCGTCAACGTGGGTGACCTGCACGCGCGACAGGCCTTCGACCAGCACCTTGATGGTGCCGTCGGGCAGCTTCAGCAGCTGCAGCACCTGCGCCAGCGTACCGACCTGGTAGAGGTCGGCCGCATGCGGGTCGTCGGTTTCGGCCGACTTCTGCGCCAGCAGCAGGATGCGCTTGTCCGCCTCCATTGCCTGTTCGAGCGCGTGCATGGACTTGTCACGGCCGACGAACAGCGGAATGACCATGTGCGGGAACACCACTACGTCGCGCAGCGGCAGGACCGGCAGGTCGAGGGTTTCACTTGGGGAACGGGCCATGGGGGCTCCAGGGAAGGGGGAAAACCGCCTCCGGGAGGGCATCTTCCGGAGACAAAAAAAGCCGATGGCCCCGTTATGGGGCCATCGGCTTTCAGATGCAAGGCATTCCTTGAAAATCCTTTCCAATCAACAACCTGGAAGGATCACTCGGCGCCTGCGGCCTTCTGTTCAGGGACCGCCGGGGTCTGGTAGATCAGGTACGGCTCGGACTTGTGCTCGATCACCGATTCGTCCACCACCACCTTGCTGACGTTTTCCTGCGACGGCAGGTCGTACATGGTGTCCAGCAGGACCGATTCGACGATGGTGCGCAGGCCACGGGCACCGGTCTTGCGCTTGAGCGCCTTCCTGGCGATGGCCGACAACGCGTCCGGACGGAACTCCAGCTCGACGTTCTCCATCTCGAACAGCTTCTTGAACTGCTTGGTGATGGCGTTCTTCGGCTCGGTCAGGATCTTGATCAGGGCCGGCTCGTCCAGCTCCTCCAGGGTCGCCACCACCGGCAGGCGGCCGACGAACTCCGGAATCAGGCCGAACTTGATCAGGTCTTCCGGCTCGACTTCGGCCAGCACCTTGCCCACTTCCTGCTTGCGCTCGCTGCTCTTCACCTTGGCGCCGAAGCCGATGCTGCCGACGTCGGTGGAACGGGCCTGGATCACCTTGTCCAGCCCGGCGAACGCGCCGCCGCAGATGAACAGGATGTTCTTGGTGTCCACCTGCAGGAATTCCTGCTGCGGATGCTTGCGCCCGCCCTGCGGCGGAACGCTGGCCACGGTGCCTTCGATCAGCTTCAGCAGGGCCTGCTGCACGCCTTCGCCGGACACATCGCGGGTGATCGACGGGTTCTCGCTCTTGCGCGAGATCTTGTCGATTTCATCGATGTAGACGATGCCCTGCTGTGCCTTCTCGACGTCGTAGTCGCACTTCTGCAGCAGCTTCTGGATGATGTTCTCCACGTCCTCGCCCACGTAACCGGCTTCGGTCAGCGTGGTGGCGTCGGCCATGGTGAACGGCACGTTGAGCAGGCGGGCCAGGGTTTCGGCCAGCAGCGTCTTGCCCGAACCGGTCGGGCCGACCAGCAGGATGTTCGACTTCGCCAGTTCGACGTCGTCGTTCTTCTGCCGGCTCTCGATGCGCTTGTAGTGGTTGTACACGGCCACGGCCAGGGTGCGCTTGGCGCGGTTCTGGCCGATCACGTACTGGTCCAGGACCTCGAGGATCTCGCGCGGCTTGGGCAGCGAACTGCGCGCCGACTGCGCCTTTTCCTCAAGTTCCTCACGGATGATGTCGTTGCACAGCTCCACGCACTCATCGCAGATGAATACGCTCGGACCCGCAATCAGCTTGCGCACTTCATGCTGGCTCTTGCCGCAGAAAGAGCAGTAGAGGATCTTGCCGGTGTCCGTGGAACGACCTTGGCGGTCTTCGCTCATGCTTCGCTTACCCAGTTACCCCACCCGCTGAACGGGGGTTCGATTCGAGAATAGCACAGGGCCGAGGGGACACCAGTCCCGCCCGACCCTGCAGGAACGGGGCCTCCCTGGCCCCGTGAAGGCCGGTCAACCGGCCTGGATCGACTCATCCGGACGACGCTCCAGGACCTGGTCGACCAGACCGTAGGCCTGCGCCTCGAAGGCGCTTTTGAAGTTGTCGCGCTCGGTGTCGCGGGCGATCGTCTCCAGCGACTGGCCGGTGTGCTTGGCCAGGATCTCGTTCAGGCGCGAACGCAGGGTCAGGATCTCACGCGCGTGGATGTCGATGTCGGTGGCCTGGCCCTGGTAGCCGCCCAGCGGCTGGTGGATCATCACGCGCGAGTTCGGCAGCGCATAGCGCTTGCCGGCTTCGCCCGCGGCCAGCAGCAGGGCGCCCATCGAGGCGGCCTGGCCGATGCAGGTGGTGCTCACATTCGGCTTGATGTACTGCATGGTGTCGTAGATCGCCATGCCGGCGGTGACCACGCCACCCGGCGAGTTGATGTAGATGTTGATGTCCTTTTCCGGGTTCTCCGATTCCAGGAACAGCAACTGCGCCACCACCACGTTGGCCATGTGATCGTCGATCGGGCCCACGAGGAAGATCAGGCGCTCCTTCAACAGGCGCGAATAGATGTCGTAGGCACGCTCGCCGCGGCTGGTCTGCTCGACCACCATCGGAACCAGGTTCAGGGCTTTGGTTCGGTTGTCCATTACGTGAGGTACCTATCTTGGGGGGCAACAACCCCGCGCCGGCAAAGGCGCGGGGCATCCGGTGATCCGCCGGCTTACTGGCGGATCGCGTCCTGGAACGACAGCTTCTCTTCGGTGTGCTGGGCACGCTCGGCGATCCAGTCGATCACCTGCTCTTCCATCACACGGTTCTGCAGGCCAGACATCAGCTGGGGGTCGTTACGGTACATCTCAATGACCTGCTCCGGCTCTTCGTAGGTCGAGGCGATCAGACGCATCGTTTCGTTCAGGCGCTTGGCTTCCAGGCGCAGGTCGTTGATGCGGGCCACTTCACCGACCAGCAGGCCGACCAGCACGCGCTTGGCGGCGGCGTCCTTGAAGCCTTCGTGGGCATCGGCCGGGATCTCGCCGACGTTCTGGCCGTTGCGGCGCAGCTGCTCGACCTGCTGGGCCAGCATGGCGCGGGCTTCGTTCTCGACCAGGCGCGGCGGCATTTCCACCGACGAGTAGGCCGCGATCAGCTGCTCGCCCACTTCGCGGCGCAGGCGGTTCATCAGCGCGCCCTTCAGCTCACGCTCCAGGTTGGCGCGGATGTCGCTGCGGAACTGCTCGACGTCGCCACCCTTCACGCCGAAGCTCTTGATGAAGGCTTCGTCGACCGCCGGCACGACCGGCTCGGACACGTCGGCAACCTTGACGGTGACCTGCACGGTCTTGCCGGCCAGCACCGGCACGCGCCAGTCAGCCGGGAACTCGACGTCCAGGGTCTTCTCTTCGCCCTTGGCCAGGCCGACCAGGCCCTTTTCGATGGTGTCGAACATCATGCCCTGGCCGAGCACGATCGAACCCTTCTCGGTGCCCTCGGCCGGCAGGCGCTCTTCGCCGGCCTGCGACCAGGTTTCCACCGCGACCAGGTCACCGTCCTGCGCGCCACGGCTGACCGGGGCCCAGGTACGACGCTGGTTCTGCAGGTTCTCGATCATCTGGTCGATGTCGGCGTCGGTGATCTCGGCGGTGTGGCGCACGACGGTCAGCTTGCTGACGTCGATGTCGCCGAAGTCCGGCACCACTTCCACGGTGGCCACGAAGGAGAACTCACCCTCGTCGCCCTTGTCGATGCGCGGGCTGCCGACGACGCGCAGGTCGTGCTCGCGCACGGCCGCGTCGAAGGTCTCGCGCAGCAGGCCGTCCAGCGCCTCGCCACGGACCTGCGCGCCGAAGCGCTGCTCGATCACCTTGGCCGGCACCTTGCCCGGACGGAACCCCTTGATGCGGGTGGTACGGGCGATTTCGCCCAGGCGGCCGGCGATGTGGCTCTGCAGACGCTCTTCCGGCAGCGAGAAGCTCAGGCGGCGTTCCAGGTTGCCGGTGGATTCGATCGAAGCTTGCATGTTGACTCCTGCCACCGGTGGCCCAGGCCCCCGGCTCGATGATTGGGATGAAACGGTTGTTAGGACACGACGTCTGGGACGCGCCTGCTTGCCGCAGCCCTTTAGTTTCGCCCAATTCGGCCTGCACTGCCAGCGCGTGCCGGTCAAGGGGGCGCCGATGGCCCGATCAGGGCGGGGACAGGCCGGCACTGGTGCGAAAGGGGGGACTCGAACCCCCACGCCTTGCGGCACTGGAACCTAAATCCCGAAGCCCCTGCCGATTAGTGCTGACCACTCAACTACTTACAGCGTTCCAGTCTATCAGGTGACGCTTCGGGTGACATATAGGTGACGCCGGGTGCCGCGACAGGTGACACCAGGTGACGCCGAATAAAGTGGTCATCTTCGGCGGACCTCCTCCTAGGACAACCATTCAGAACTACTCATTGCTGTTCACCACCGAGGACTACTACAGTTCCACATAGGTCCACCCAGGACCAACAACCGAACCACTCAGGACCGTACCGGGCAGCCCCCGGTGCGGTCCTCCCGTTTTGACTTTTGCATCCCCCGAGGGCAAACGATGACGACTTGGCAAGAGAACGACCTGCACGCCGCCCAGCTCGAACTGGAGAAGGAAAGCACCAGCCTGGGCATTGCCCGCTACGAGAAGATCAGGGAGCAGCGCCAGGAGGCCGAGACCGGCCCCGGCCGCAAGCTGGTCATGGAGAGCATCGACGCCACCGCCGCCGCGATCATGGCGTTCGTGGCCGAAGCCGACACCGGCAAGCCGGGCAAGCGCCACGCCGCCCTCAAATTCATCCGCCACCTGAACCCCCACGCCCTCGCCTATCTGACCAGCTTCACCTGCGTCAACGCGCTGGTCGCCGATCACCGCAAGGCGGTGTCCGTGGCGATCACCCTGGGCCACGAGGTCGCCAACGAGATCAACTTCTCCCTGCTCCGCGAGAAGCACCCCGGCCTGTACCGGGTCGTCCAGGAGCAGCTCAAGAAGTCCACCTCGGCCCGGCACTCCACCGCCGTCATGCGGCACGTCATCGCCGACGCCGAGTTCGCCCCCGAGGACGACAAGCGCCTCTACCTGTCCGACAAGGACGCGCTGCTGGTGGGCATGAAGCTCATCGAGCTGTTCGTCGAGGCGACCGGGCTGGTCGAGCTGGTCACCGTCGCCGAGCGCGGCAAGCGCCACCTGCTCATCGCCGGGAATCAGAAGGTGCTCGACTGGCTGACCAAGGCCCACGACAGCGCCGCCCTGTACCAGCCGGTGCTGATGCCGATGGTCGTCCCGCCCCGTCCGTGGACCACGCCCCGCGACGGCGGCTACCTGACCGACATCGGCGGCCGGGCTGACCTCGTGCGTACCCGCAACCGCGCCTACAAGCGCGAGCTGGCGCTGGTCGATATGCCCAACGTCTACCAGGCCCTCAACGCCATCCAGGCAACCGCCTGGAAGGTGAACGTGCCCGTCCTAGAGGTCATGCGCGAGCTGTGGAACGCAGGCGGCGGTGTCGCCGGGCTGCCGGAGCGTGAACTGATGGACCTGCCGAGCCGCCCTGCCCTGCTGGAGACCGACCCGGACTACTTCAAGGAGCACCACGCCGACGAGTTCAAGGAATGGAAGCGCGACCGCGCCAAGGTCTACGAGGCCAACGCGCGCAGCGTGTCCACCCGCCTCGCCGCCGCGCAGAAGATCGCCTTGGCGGAGAAGTTCGCCGAGTACCCCGCGATCTACTTCCCTCACAACCTCGACTTCCGCGGCCGGTGCTACCCCCTGCCCCCGACGCTGACCCCGCAGGGTGATGATGCGGCCAAGGGCCTGCTGACGTTCGCCCAAGGCGTGCCGCTCGGCGAGGACGGTGCCTACTGGCTCGCCATCCACGTCGCCAACTGCTTCGGCGTGGACAAGGTGTCGTTCGAGGAGCGCGTGGCCTGGGTGCGCGAGCACGAGGAGCAGATTCTCGACAGCGCCCTCGATCCGCTGGACGGCCAACGCTTCTGGATGGACGCCGACAGCCCGTTCTGCGCGCTGGCAGCGTGCTTCGAGTGGCTCGGCTACAGCCTCAACGGCCGCGATCACGTCTCCCATCTGCCCATCGCGCTCGACGGCTCCTGTAACGGCCTCCAGAACTTCTCGGCCATGCTCCGCGACTCCGTGGGCGGTGCAGCCACCAACCTGATCCCGCAGCCGAAGCCCGCCGACATCTATTCGCGCGTGAAAGACGTGGCCCAGGAGAAGCTGCGCGCCCGTGCCGAGAGCGGCGACCCGCTGGCGATCAAGCTGGACGGCCAGCTCACCCGCGACATCGTGAAGCAGCCGGTGATGACGCTGCCCTACGGCGTCACGAAGTCGGGCATGCGCGCCCAGGTGCTCTCCAAGTTCAAGAAGCTGGGCATGGAGGACGATTGGGAGACCGCCGAGTACCTGGCGACCCTGCTGTGGGAGTGCATCGGCGAGGTCGTGATCGCAGCCCGCGCGGCGATGGACTGGCTGCGTGACGCCTCCAAGGTCGCCTCGTCGGCCGACCTGCCGGTGAGCTGGACGACCCCCGCTGGCTTCCCGGTCCTCCAGGAGTACCGCGAGGAGGAAGGCGTCCGCATCCGGCCGCACGTCGGAGGCCGCGAGGTGAATTTAGTGGTCAACATCGGCGGTACTAAGCTCGACCGTCGCAGGCAGACCCTCGGGATCAGTCCGAACTTCGTCCACTCCTGCGACGCCAGCCACATGATGCTGACCACCTGCCTCGCGGCAGAGAACGGCATCGAGTCGTTCGCCATGATCCACGACTCCTACGGTACGCACGCGGGCCAGGCAGCAATCCTCGCCGCCGCACTCCGGCAGGCGTTCGTCGATCAATACAGCGGCGACGTACTGGCCGACTTCCGACAGCAACTCGTCGAGCAGCTCCCGCCAGAAGCGGCAGAGAAACTCCCACCCCTCCCGCCGCATGGCGACCTGGACCTCAGCCTGGTGCTGGAGTCGCGCTATTTCTTTGCCTAGTCCATCCCCCTTTGGCAATTGATACCCCAAGCGAGAACATCAACATGAGCATCAACTACCAGCACGCACTGAACACCTACGTTGCCCAGGACCACTTCGGTGTGGTCCTCGGCATCTACAACCCGGCCGAACACGGCACGGTCGAGGAGTTCAAGCACCGCATGACGGAGCTGCACGCAGGTGCGTGATCGCGTCATCGACGGACTGCACTCACGTTCTGCCGAGAGCGCCGCACGCGGCGCTTTCGTAGTGATCGACAGCGTGCAGTCCCTCGGCCACCCGGCCGATCAGGTGATCGGCTTGGCGTGCGCCTTCAAGAACTTCTGCGAAGTGCTCGGCCTCGATCCGATGGAAGTGCTGCGGGTCGTCTCGCGCATGGAGCAGGACTGCCGCTACCGGCAGGTCAACACCCTCAACGCCGTGCGCCGCTACGCGGAGCGCGAGCTGAAACCGCACTACCCGTGATGCGTGACCCGATCACCGACGCCTTCATCGACGAGGCGCTCATCGGCTTCGACATCGACGAAGCCTTCGGCATTTCCGCCGACACCCCGTTGACCGCCGCCGCTGACCTGTGGCGCGCGGGCATCTATCTCCCGACCAACTACGAGACCGACAACTGATGGCAACCAAGAAGCGCGAACGATTCGTCTCCCCCAAGGGCACCGCCGTGTGGCCGCGCCTGAACGAACCGGACACCAAGTTCAAGCCGGAAGGCGAATACACCGTGAGCCTGGCGTTCGACCCGAACGACAAGGACTTCAAGGCGCTGGCGAAGAAGCTGGAAACCCGGCGCGACGAGCTGTTCCAGGAGTTCCTGAGCGAGAACCCGAAGAAGAAGAAGGGTGCCGAAGTGGCCCCGGTGTTCACCGAAGAAACCGACGAGAACGGCGATGACACCGGCCGCGTGCTGGTGAAGTTCAAGATGAAGGCCAGCGGCGTCAGCAAGCGCACCGGCAAGAAGTTCACCATGCGCCCGGACATCTTCGACGCCCGCGGCAAGAAGATCGACAACCCGCCGCAGATCGGCGGCGGCAGCGAACTCAAGGTCTCCTACGAGATCGGCGGCTCGTTCGTCGAATCGGCCAAGAAGTTCTACCTGACCTGCTACATGGTCGCCGTCCAGGTGATCGAGCTGGTCGAGTTCGGCCAGCGCAACGCCAAGGACTACGGCTTCGGCGAGGAGGACGGCTACGAGGCCGCCGACAGCGCGCCGTTCAGCGACAGCGATGACGACTCGGACGACGACAGCGACTCCGACGACGAGGGCGATGACGGCGACTACTGATCCGCTGTCGGTCATCGTGAACACCGCGAGGGGGGCCAAGCATTTGGCCTCCCTCACGTTCCCGTTTGACCCGGTGCCCGCCTCGCGCCCGAAGGTTTCGCGCTGGGGCGTCTACTACGGCAAGACCTACAAGACCTGGAAGGAAGCCGCAGAGAAGCATCTGCCAGCCGGTGATCTGGACCTGTCGCCGACCGATCCGGTTTTAGTGGTCATCATCGCGGTATGCAAACGCGCCAAGACCTCGAAGGCCGCGTTTCCCAAGGGCGACGTGGACAACCTCGCCAAGGGGCCGATGGACGTTGTGACCAAAGCCACCGGCTATTGGGCCGACGACAAGCAAGTCATGTGGCTGCTCTCCGGTAAGCGCTGGGCGCAGCCGGACGAAGAACCACGCACCGAAGTCCACCTCTACAAACTCTAAGTGCGCCTCAAACCTCTGGAATCGGTAGAGGCGCTGTTCGTCCTCGCCAGCATGACCCGCCCCGAGCAGGTCACGACCGGCGAAGAACTCGCACGCCTGCACCGCTCGCAGGGCTACTCGAAGATCGCCGTCCACTTCGTCATCGAACGTGACGGCTCGATCTACGACGGTCGCCCGCTGAATCAGCCCGGCGCTCTCGCCGGTAAGCACAACCAATCCGCATACCAAGTCTGCCTCCTGGGCGGCGTCAACGACGCCATGCAGCCCGAGGACAACTTCACCGAAGCCCAACACGCCGCGCTGCGACGCCTGCTCGCCGCCTACGGCAAGCCCGTCGTGTGGGCACCTGACTTCCCTCGATAGGAGAACCCAACGTGAAACCGCTGCCCCCGCAAACCCAGGTCGTCCTGGATCACCTGCGTCGCCACTCGCACCTGACCTCGTGGCAGGCCGAAGGCGTCTACCGCATCCGCCGCCTCGCCTCGCGCGTCGATGAGCTGCGCGCTGCTGGCTTCGAGATCGAAACGCAGACCTGCGAGGACGCCTCGGGGCAGCGGTACACGCGCTATCGCCTGTCGCGCCGTCAGCGCCGCAGCAAGGCTCCGCTCCTGGAAGCGCGCCGCGCTCCGAAGCAGTACCGCGTCGATGCGCTGCTCCAGCTGTATCGCAACTACTGCACCGACGAGCTGGGCCTCGACGCCAACGATGCGACCGAAGAAGTCGCCGCATTCACCAAGTTCCTGCTGGAGAAGAACGCATGACCAACACCGCTACCACCGTCATTCCGTCCGCGATGCGCCTGGCTTTCGAGCGCGCATGGGCGCGCGCCGACAAGCCGTTCCGCGGCCTGGGCCGCACCGTCAAGGGTGCGCTGAATCGTCGCCTCGGCATTTCCTACCGCAAGCGCATGTGGTCCGTGGAGCGTGCAAAGCGCTGACTCCGAATACCTCCACAAAGAGCCGTGCCCGAACTGCGGCAGCAAGGACAACCTTGCGCGCTACAGCGACGGGCACGGCTACTGCTTCGGCTGCGGTCACTACGAGCCAGCCGAAGGCGAGGAGGTCTCTCAACCCACCAGCAGGAAAACCATGAGCGACTTTGCGAAGGGTGAACCGCAAGCCCTGGCGAAGCGCGGTATCACTGAGGAAGCATGCCGTAAGTACGGCTACTGGATCGGCAAGGACAAGCACGGCAAGACCGTGCAGATCGCCAACTACAAGCGCGATGGCGGCATCGTCGCGCAGAAGCTCCGCTACCCCGACAAGAAGTTCTCATTCATCGGCGACTCGAAGGCGTGCGGGCTGTTCGGCCAGCACCTCTACGAACCGGGGCGACGCCTCGTCATCACCGAAGGCGAGATCGACGCGCTCTCCGTGGCGCAGGCACTCGGCCTCCGCTGGCCGGTGGTGTCCGTTCCGAACGGAGCGCAAGGCGCGGCCAAGTCCATCAAGCGCGAGCTGGAGTGGGTCAACGGCTTCGACGAGGTTGTGCTCATGTTCGACATGGACGAACCGGGCCAAGCCGCCGCGCAGGAAGTGGCGCTGCTGCTGACTCCCGGCAAGGCCAAGATCGCACAGCTCCCGGCGAAAGACCCGAACGAGCTGCTCCAGCGTGGCGATGCCGAGGCGATCACCCGCGCCATCTACGAAGCGCAGACCAAGCGCCCCGATGGAGTGGTGACGTTCGGCTCCCTCAAGGAGAAGGCACTCAAGCCGGTCTCGATGGGCATGCCTTGGCACGACCCGCGCCTCACCGCGCTGACCTACGGCAAGCGGTACGGCGAGGTCTACACCTTCGGCGCGGGCACCGGCATCGGCAAGACCGACTGGCTGATGGAGGAAGCAGCCTTCATCGCGCAGGAAACCGGCGACCGCGTTGGCCTGTTCTTCCTGGAGCAGCAGCCGGTCGAGACGGCGAAGCGCATGGCAGGCAAGGTTGCTGGCTGCCGCTTCCACGTCCCCGATGGGAGCTGGACGCAGGAGGAGCTGGAAGCCGCGTTCGAGATTCTCGACAAGGGCCAGGTGTTCATCTACGACCACTTCGGCTCGTCCGAGTGGGACGTGATCGAAGCCAAGATGGCCCACATGGTCGTCGCCGAGGGCGTCAAGCACATCGTCCTCGACAACCTCACGTCGTTTGCGGCCGGTGCCGAGGACGAGCGGAAGATGCTGGAGGACACGATGGCGAAGATCGCGCAGTTCGCGCAGCGCCACCTCATCTGCATCTACCTGGTCTCGCACCTCGCCACGCCGGAAGGCAAGCCACACGAGGAAGGCGGGCGCGTGATGCTCCGCCACTTCAAGGGCAGCCGCGCGATTGGCTTCTGGACGCACTTCGCGTTCGGCCTGGAGCGCAACACGCAGGCCGAGAACGAGGCCGAGCGCAACTGCACGACCTTCCGCGTCCTAAAGGATCGCTTCACCGGCCAGTCGAACGGCCAGGTTCTCTACTACAGCTACGACCACGCATCCGGCCGCCTGCTCAATGCAGATGCTCCGGGCGAATACGGCGACTTCGCCGACGAGTCATCCGATGTATCCACCTCCGACTACTGACGGCCGCTCGGTCGTCGGCTTCATCCCAGCTGATGCGCCGCTCTCCTTCGCTGAGAGCCTCGTTCTCCCCTACCAACTCCCGCGCTCCGACCAAGCCTGCCGTGTCATGTACGGCAAGCCTGGGCGGCGCGTGGTCATCCACATCAAAGCCGAGGAACTACCCCAATGAAAGAGATCGTCGCCATCGCAATCGACCTGCTGACCGCTCCGTTCCGCAAGGACACCGTGACCGACGTGGTGAAGGTGCTGGAGGGCCAGGTGGACAAGCTGTTCAAGATCAGCGCCGACCGCATCGCCACCGCATCGACGCTGCGCGACAAGGCCGATGTCCTGCACTCGCAGGCCGACGAGCACGAGGAAGAAGCCGAGCGCGCCCTGCGCGTCGCCGAGCGCTTCACCAACCTGATCCGCTAAGGGACCAACCATGACTGCCGAGCAACACGCTCGGTCCCTGTTCGACGTGTTGCCGGCCGAAGTCCGCCACCTGGTGATCCTGGGTGGCGGAAGCCTGCGCGCGTTCTACGACGGGACCGAAATCAAGGACATCGACTGCTTCTTCGTGTCACTGGCGAGCTACACCTACGTGGCCGCGTACCTGAGCGGCCGTAACGACTGGACCAGCGAGGCCGCTCCGAACGGCATCCGCAACTTCCGCTCGCCCGAGGGTCACCTCGTGAGCCTGATCGGCTTCGAGTTCGGTACGCCGCACGAGCACTGCGCCCGGTTCGATCTGCGGTGCTGCGCCCACGTCGCCATCTACGAACCCAGCACCGACGAGGTGGTGGTCGTATCCCTCGAAGGCGCGGTTGCCGACGCATCGGAGAAGCTGCTGTTCGTGCTGAACAACAACGGCACCGAGCGCACCATCCGCCGCATCACGCACTACGTCGAGGATTACGGCTACACGCTGCATCCCGACCAGCCCGAGCAGGACGAACTGTTCGAGGACGACGACTTCCCCGGCCACGCGCCGCAGGGCGTCCACACGCCGCCGAAGGCCCCCGAGCCGGAGTACATCCTCCGCGCCCGCCGCCGCGTCCGCGCAATCCCCGTAACCAACCACGGCTACCCGTAAGGAGGACCGCCGTTGATCCTCGTATTCGACTGCGAGACCAATGGCCTCCTCGACGAACTTGACACGATCCACTGCATTTCCCTCCAAGAGGTAGATGAGACCGGCGCACCGCGCGGTCCCATCCTGTCCGCCAACGATCACGGCACGGGCGAAATGACAGTCCGTCAGGCCGTCGAGAGGCTCAAGAAGGCCAAGCGCGTTGTCGGCCACAACATCGCCGGATTCGACATTCCGGCTATCGCCAAGGTGTTCCCGGACTTCAAGGTCCAGGCGTACTTCGACACGTTGCTGATGTCCACGCTGGTCTACCCGGACCTCAAGGACCGCGACTTCAAGGCCCGCAAGAAGCAGGGAGCGAACCCGGTGTTGCCGGGCAAGCTGATCGGCCGCCACGCCCTCGAAGCGTGGGGCTACCGCCTCGGTCGCTGGAAAGGCGACTACGCGGCGCAGATGGCCGCACGCGGCCTCGATCCCTGGGCACAGTGGTCTCAGGAAATGGACGACTACTGCGACCAGGACGTTGCGGTCACGCAAGCGCTGTTCGCGTTGCTGATGAGCAAGGGCCTCCCTACCGAGGCCATCGAGCTGGAGCAGGCCGTCGCGCCGATCCTCTCGCGTCAGCAGCGCTACGGCTACCTGTTCGATCAGGAGAAGGCGCGTGAGCTGGAGTGCATCCTCGTGTCCCGGCGCACTGCGCTGGAGGCCGAGCTGCGCAAGGTCATTCCGCCGTGGAAGGTGGTGAAGCGCAAGTTCGTACCGAAGCGCGACGACAAGCGCCGCGGTTACGTCAAGGGCGTGGAGGTCACGACCTACAAGGACGTGGTGTTCAACCCGGCAAGCCGCCAGCACATTGCTGACCGCTTGACTGCAATGTACGGCTGGCAGCCCCAGGAGTTCACCGAGAAGGGCCAGCCGAAGATCGACGAAGAAGTCCTGGGCGCGCTCAAGTTCCCGATCATCCCGCTCCTGCTGGAGCACTTCATCGTCAACAAGCGCCTCGGCCAGCTCGCCGAAGGCGACGAGGCGTGGCTCAAGGCCATCAAGAAGGACGGCCGCATCCACGGCAGCGTGAATCAGAACGCAGCGGTGACCGGCCGCATGACGCACTCGAAGCCGAACATCGCTCAGGTGCCGAAGGTCCAGCACTCGAAGGAGAAGGGAATCCTCAAGGGCCAGGAAGGCGGCTACGGATTCGAGTGCCGCTCGTTGTTCTGCGTCCCAACAGGGAAGCTCCAGGTCGGCGCGGACGCCTCGGGATTGGAGCTGCGCTGCCTGGCGCACTTCATGGCAAAGCACGACGGCGGCGAGTACGCCAAGGTCATCCTCGAAGGCGACATCCACTCCGTCAACCAATCGGCGGCAGGACTGCCAACCCGCGACAACGCCAAGACCTTCATCTACGCCTTCCTCTATGGGGCAGGCGACGCGAAGCTCGGCTCCATCGTTGGCAAGGGTCGCCAGGCCGGGGCGAAGCTCCGCTCGAAGTTCCTGGCCGGGCTGCCTGCGCTGGAGAAGCTGGTACGCGGGGTCAAGAAGCGCGCGGCCGAGAAGGGATACCTGATCGGTCTCGACGGCCGGAAGCTGCACATCCGCAGCGACCACGCCGCGCTCAATACCCTGCTCCAGTCGGCCGGTGCGCTGGTGATGAAGAAAGCCCTGGTGATCCTCGACGCCGACCTGCAAGCCGCAGGGTTGGTGCCGGGCGTCCACTACGAGTTCCTCGCCAACGTCCATGACGAGTGGCAAATCGAAGTGGACGAGGACAAGGCCGAGTTCGTGGGCAAGACCGCCCAGGCTGCCATCCGCAAGGCTGGCGATTACTTCGGCTTCCGCTGTCCGCTCGATGGCGAGTTCAAGATCGGAAGGAATTGGGCCGAGACGCACTGACCCGCGGCAAGCGGGACATTGCACTCGCCCTGGTGCGCCAAGCGAAACGCCGGGCAGCTAGGAAGGGACTGCCGTTCGACCTCACGTCGGACGACATCGTGGTCCCCGACTTCTGCCCGGCACTGGGCATCCCGCTGTACCGCGCTGTCGGGCGCAAGGCCCAAGGCCCCAACTCACCCACGCTCGACCGCATCGAACCTGACCTCGGCTACGTCCGGGGCAACGTGCGCGTGATCTCCGCACGCGCGAATCAGATCAAGTCCGACGCGACTCCCTCGGAGCTTCTGCGAGTCGCCTGTTACGTCCAAGAGAACCGATGAACCCAACCAACATCCTGCGCGCCCTCGCGGCGCTGCTGGTCGTTGCCGCGCTCGCGGCAGGCGGCTTCGCAGCCTGGAAGTACACCGCAATGGCCCAGCGCGTGACGGAGCTGGAGGAGTCGGCAAAGGAACTGGCCGACCTCAAGCAGACCGTCGAGACCCTCAACCGCGAAGCCGTGCGCCGCTCTGCCTTCGATGCAGCGCTGCGGAACGCCCGCGCCACCACCAACCGCTCTGTGGAGATTGCAGCAAATGCTGACCCGGAAACTGGCGATTACCTGTCTCGCCGCATTCCTGACGAGCTGCGCCGCGCACACCTCGAAAGTCGTGCCGGAGCAGTTCCTCCAGCCGACCGTCATTGAGGGCACGCACTCCTCACTCGACGCCGTGATGGCTGACCCGACCACCACCACCTACGACCTCTACCGCTTCGGCGGCAACGCCGAGGACGGCCTCCAGCGTTGCAACGCCGACAAGGCGAGCGCCCTGGAAGTCCTCAAGGAATCGAACCGATGAACGAGAACCGGCTTCGCGTGCATTTCATTGGCGGCCCCGCTGACGGCGATGTCCGCGTGATCGATCCGTGTACCACCTACCGCGTGGCTGTGCTCGAACACCAGCCCGAGGTTCATGCCTACAACGCCAAGTGCCCGTGCTGCACCGAGCGCATGCTGCGCCCCGTGGAGTGGAGCACCGCGACCTACTTCATCCGCCGCGTTAGCGAGAAGTGCTGGGTCGCCGTACACGAGAGCATGGTATGAAGCGCGCTCTCCTGATCCTGGCGCTGTGTGCTGGCCTCGCTGCGTGCGATATGAAGCCCTGGCCGCCGAGTGCGGACTATGGCTCGTGCCTGAAAGGGCACAGCGAGAACTCCTACATCATCATGTGGCAGTCGATGTGTACGGGGAACTCCTGCACGCAGATTCCGTACACCATCCCGACCACCGACTTCGTGTGCGACGAGCACGAGTACCCGCTCGGCGACGGCCCGGAGTACCAGGCCGGAATGAAGCGCTACGCCGCCGAGCTACAGGCGTGGTATGAGCGCCACCCGGAGAAGCGGCCATGACTTCCTACGTCACCTATCGGCCACCGCAGGCGGCCGGTTCCTGGGTCATTGGCGGCAACTTCTTCGTGCAGGTCCGGGAGCGTCCGAACTGGCTGCACCGCTGGTTCGCGCTGGCGTTCCTGGGATGGCAGTGGGTGGACGCATGAACAAGCGCGGCCCCCTGCTACTGATCGACGCCGATGTGCTGCGCTACCAGCTCGCGTTCTCGAACACCGCGAACATCGACTGGAACGGCGACGGCAACAAGGTCGAAGCGATCCAGCCCGAGCGCGCGAAGGCGAAGCTGGAGGACTACATCGACGAGATCGTCGAGAAGTTCGGCGCGCGTGATTACCTGCTGGCCCTGTCCTGCAAGAAGCACAACTTCCGCAAGGACATCGACCCAACCTACAAGCTCAACCGTGCCAGCAAGGACAAGCCTGCCCTGTGGTACGTGCTCGACGAGTTCGTCTACGACGAGTTCGGCGACAAGATCGTGGAGATCGAGAACCTGGAAGGTGACGACGTGCTGGGGCTGCTGGCCTCGCACCCGAATCCGAAGCGCGCGCCAGGCAGCCGCATCGTCGTGTCCATCGACAAGGACATGCAGACGATCCCCGGCATCCGTCTCTACAACCCCAACCGTCCCGACGTGGGCGTCCGGCCGATCTCGGCTCACGACGCTGACCTGTTCTGGATGAAGCAGGTGCTCACGGGCGACCAGGTGGATAACTACCCCGGCTTCCCCGGCATCGGCCACAAGGGCGCGGACGAGCTGCTCATGCCCATCCACGAGGCGTACCGCGATGCGTCCGTCGAGGAGCACCTCGGCGCGCTGTGGAACACCGTCGTCACCACCTACACCACCCGCATCCCCCGCGGCGGCACCGAGCCGCTGTCGAAGCACGATGCGATCCGCCAAGCACGCCTCGCGCGAATCCTGCGCTACGGCGACTACAACCCCAAGACCAAGGAAGTGAAGCTGTGGAAACCCTGATCCTGTTCATCACCATCGTCGCCGTGCTGGCCGTGCTGTTCGCCTTCGTCGCCTACGGCGCTGCCTGGCTGTGGTGGCGCAGCCTCAACACCCTCGAACGCACCCTGTACCGCTCGGCTGGCAGCGTCAAGCTGTGGCCGGCCGCTGTCGGCGTTGCTGGCGCGGCTTGGCTGATCGCCCGGTGTTTCGCCTGACGACAACCAAGCCACCTGATCCTGCTTACCGCAACTCGTCCACGTAGAACTGCTTCCAGTGTGCAATCTCTGACGGATTCCGACTTACGGGTTCTCGGCTATTGAAAACCCAAAGCTGGATCGCCTTCGGCGTAGTCAACGTTTCATACGTGCAGCTGAACTCAGTGAGCTTATCTGTGATGAGCTGCTTGGCCGCATCGTAGCGCTCTCGCTGAATTCCTTGTGCTTGCCCTGATGCCACGAGCGCATCCATCGCCTCCTGTAGGCCATAGAGCTTCTGTGCAAGCTCAGAGATTTCCGCTCCGTTTGTGTTACTCGGCGTAGAACTCGCCATACCTGTCTCCTTCCATAACGAACACGAATTGTACCCGGCTAAGGCCGGGTTTCTCTTTTGGAGTCCCCATGAAGATCATCGGAATCACCGGCCGCGCCCGCAGCGGCAAAGACACCCTGGCCGAGTTCCTGGTCAGCGACCACGGCTTCGTGAAGCTGTCCTTCGCGGCCCCGATCCGCGCCTTCGTGGCGGACATCACCGGCCTGCCGGTGTCCGCGATGGAGGACGGCCCGCTCAAGGAGGAGCCGCTCGACTGGCTCAACGGGCAGACCCCGCGCCGCCTGATGCAGACCGTGGGCACCGAGTGGGGCCGTGAAATGATCGACCGCGACCTGTGGGTCAAGGTGGTCGCGCAGAAGATCCGTCAGGCCCGCCGCGACGGCGCTGCTGGCGTCGTGGTGTCGGACGTTCGCTTCGACAACGAGGCGCAGTTCATCCGTGAGTGGGGCGGCCAGGTGGTCCAGGTGCTCCGCGACAGCGCGGCCCCGGTCTCGGCGCATGCCTCCGAGGCAGGCGTCCACGGCGACCTGATCGACACCGTGATCGACAACAACGGCCCGATCCACCGCCTGCGGATGGTCGCGGAATCGCTGGCCCGACTCTAAGGGTTTAGTGGTCATCATCGGGGGAAACGACAGTTTCCCCACCTATTCATAACCCAGGAGTTCTATGCAAATCCCTCTGCACTCCTACGACCTGATCGACCTCCTGGACGAACTGCACCCCGAAGTGATCTACGACCCCGCCAAGCCGAAGGAGGAGTTCCTGCTCCGGCAGGGCGAGCGCCGCCTGATCCTCCGGCTAAAGGCGCTGCGGAAGGTCGAGCAGATGGAGCACCGCGCCCGCTAATCATGTGCAGCAAGCCCAACATGCCGGACCAGCAGGAGAAAGACCCGATCCTGCTGACCCGCCAGGACACCCAGCCGACCGGCCACGCGGCCGATCAGCGGCGTAAGTCCAAGGTCCGACTGGACCTGAACAACGCAACGCAGTACCAAGGACTGACCATTCCGAATGGCTGACGCCAAGCAGACCTCGGCCGAGAAGCAGACGGCCGCGAAGCGCTACGGCGATCTCAAGTCCAACCGCAAAGAAGCCGAGACGCGCGCCAAGCGCTGCGCCAAGGTTACCCTGCCCCGCCTGTGGGTGGACGAGGGCGCGAAATCGCGTACCCCCGGTTCCGCCTACATCGACACCGGCCCGAAGTGCGTCAACGCCCTGGCCTCGAAGATCGTGCTGGCCTGGCTCCCGCCGAACGCCTCGGTGTTCAAGCTCGCGCCTGACCAGGCAGTCGCCGAGAACATCGCCGAGCAGGCTGGCGTGGAGACCTCCGAACTGGAGGCCGCGCTGGTGGACGTGGAGCGGGTCATCGTCAACGACCTGGAGACCAGCGGCGTCCGCCCGGTCCTCAGCGAGGCGGCCAAGCACGCCATCGTCCTCGGCAATTTCCTGCTCTACGACCCCGACGAGGGCAAGCCTAAGCTGTATCCGCTGACCTCCTACGTGACCGACCGCGACGGCCTGGGCAACGTGCTGGAGATCATCACGCTCGACAAGATCGCCCCGGCCATGCTGCCGGACTCGATCCGCGCGGCGGTGATGCAGAAGCTCGCCCAGGAACGCGACGAAAAGACCAAGAACGACGACGTGAACCTCTACACCTGGGTGCGTCGCTCGGAAGATGGCAAGGAGTGGGAAGTGGTCCAGGAGGTCGAGGGCGTCGAAGTCCCCGAGACCGTGGGCACCTACCCCATCGACGCCTGCCCGTGGATTCCCCTGTGCGCGCCGCCGTCCCTCGTGGACGACTACGGCGAGGGCTTGGTCTACGACTACGTGGGCGCGTTCGAGTCGCTGGAGGCGCTGCGCAAGGCGATCCGTAAGGGTGCCGCCGCGCTGGCGAAGATCATCATGTTCCTCAAGCCGACCTCGACGATCCGCGAGCGCCAGCTCACCGAGGCCGAGTCCGGCGCGGTGCTGCGTGGCGAGGCCAGCGACGTGACCACGCTCCAGCTCCAGAAAGCCTACGACCTGAACTTCGTGCGTCAGGAGGCCGAAGGGCTGGCGAACTCGCTGGAGCTGATCTTCGGCGTGAAGTCCGCCGTGCAGCGCCCCGGCGAGCGCGTGACCGCCTACGAAATCCGGGTGCTCACCCAGGAACTCGACGACGCCCTCAGCGGCTTCATGGCGATGTCGGGCGAGCAGCTCTTGCTGCCGCTGATCCGCCGCCGCCTGCACAAGCTCCAGAAGCAGGGTCGCCTGCCCGAGCTGCCGCAGGAACTCATCAAGCCGCGCATCACCGTTGGCATCGCCGCCCTCGGCCGCGGCCACGACCTGAACAAGCTGATCGAGTTCGGTCAGGCAGTGGATGCGCTTGTCGGCGCAGAGGAGAAGGCGCGCCGCCTCAACAGTGGCGAGGCGATCTCCCGACTGGCCGCCGCTTCCGACATTTCCACCAAGGGCCTGATCCGCTCCGACGACGAGCTTGCTGCCGAGCAGCAGGACGCCTCGGCGCAGGAGGCGATGGTCCGTGCCGCTCCGAATATCGCCTCAGCGATGACCCAAACCCCGTAACCCCGAGAAGGACGCAATGTCGAACGAAACCACCGAGAAGCCCGCCAAGCCGACCAAGGAAGCCCCGAAGGCTCCGAGCGTCGAGCGTAAGGGCAAGGCCGAGATCACCCGCAAGACGAACGGCCTGGTCATCGTCAACTACAAGCCCGAGGACAAGTAATGTCGCAGCCGGGCAAGTCCGAAGTGACCGTCAGCCTTGACGGCATCAACGGCCAGCCGACCCCAGGTCAGCAGCCGCCGCAGAACTCCCAGGACACCCAGCAGCCCGCACCGGGCGCGCAGGGTGGCACCGATGGCGAGCGCCTGTTCGGCGGCAAGTACAAGACCGTGGAGGAGCTGGAAGCCGCCTACGCACAACTGAGCACGCCAGCCGACGACAAGGGTGGCAAGGGCGGCCCCGCGACCATCGACGACGCCACCGCGGATGACGCGCGTGACGCCTTGGCGCGGGCTGGCCTGAACCTGGACGACTTCGCCACCGAGTTCAACTCGAACGGCTCGCTGTCCGAGGAGAGCTACAAGAAGCTCCAGGACGCGGGCTATCCGAAGGAGCTGGTGGACGTGTACGTCGATGGCCTGCGCGCTCGCGTGCAGACCTACGAGAACGCCGTCTACTCGCCCGCAGGTGGCAAGGCCGGTTACGACGGCCTGGTCCAGTGGGCTAAGACCAACCTGAGCGCCGAGCAGAAGCGGGCGTTCAACGAAGCGGTGCAGTCCGGCGACGCCGGCCGCGCAGCGCTGGCAGTCCAGGGCCTCGTCGCCCTCCGTGGCGGCAACGGCCGCCTTCTGAATGGCAAGACCGCATCGAACGCCGATGCAGGCCCCAAGCCGTTCCAGTCGCAGGCGCAGGTCGTCGAAGCGATGCGCGATGTGCGCTACCACCGTGATCCGGCTTACCGCGCGGAAGTCTCCGCCCGCCTGGCCGTGTCGCCGCTGTTCAAGTAATCCACTCAACCTCAAGCAAGGACTAAATGTCGGACGCAATCCCCTCCCGCCTGGGTCAAGCCCAGGCCAACGGCGACGCCTGGGCGCTGTTCAAGCAGAACTACACTGCTGAAACCATCACCAGCTTCGTCGAGAACTACAAGCTGGACGGCCGCGTGTCGGTGCGCAACATCGAGAGCGGCAAGTCCGCCTCGTTCCCGAACGTCGGCACCATCGGCTCCGAGTACCATGTGCCGGGCACCGAGATCAAGGGCCTGGTGGTCGAGCACAACGAGACCATCATCACCCTCGATCCGATGCTGATCTCGCACGCCTTCATCGCCAACATCGACGAGGCGATGAACCACTACGACGTGCGTTCCGAGTACACCCGTCAGCAGGGTGCGGAGCTGGCGCTCAAGCGCATGCAGAACGAGCTGCGCTGCGCGATCCTGGCCGCTCGTACCACCGAAGGCAAGGTCGAAGGCCAGCCGGGTGGTGCCATCATCAAGGCCGCCACGATGGCCTCCGATCCGACCGTGCTGGCCGATGCGTTCCGCAACGCCCGCATGCTGTTCGACGAGAAGCTGCTGCCGGACAACCCGCAGGAGTTCACTGGCGCACTGGCCCCGGCTCAGTGGTATCTGCTGACCGAGAACAAGGACTTGATCGACCGCGACATCAACGCGGAATCGAACGGCTCCTACGGCCAGGCGATCATTTCCTCGGTCGCCCGCATCCCGCTGGTGAAGATCAACGCGATGCCGCGTGTCGATGAGTCGGCCCTGGCCTCGATCCCGGCCAAGTACCGCGGCAACTTCGCGGACACCGTGGGCGTGATCTTCCACCGCTCGGCGGTCGGCACCCTCAAGCTGCTGGACCTGTCCCTGGAGGACGTGTACCAGGGCGAGAAGCAGGGCACCCTGATGCTGGCGAAGTACGCGCTGGGTCACGGCATCCTGGCTCCGCGCGGTGCCATCGAGCTGTCGAAGGCCCCGTAAGCAATACCGCGCCGTTGGGCAAATCCCGCGGCGCTTCAATCTCTCTCCATCTACGGGGGACATCCACATGGGTGTCCCCCGTTTTTTTGCCCCGAATCCATGAACCTCGAACTCACTCCGACCACGGAACTCGAAGCCGTCAATGTGCTGCTCGGTGCTATCGGCGAAGCGCCGATCAGCGACCTCGAAGCGCTCGGCAACCTGTACGCCTCGCAGGCGCGCGACACCCTCCGCGCGGTGAGCCGCGAGGTCCAAACCGCTGGCTGGTGGTTCAACACCAGCGAGTCGTTCACCTTCACGCTCAACGCGGAAGGCAAGGTGCTGCCGCCGCAGTCGATCCTCAAGCTCGTCCCCGCACGCGGAAGCGAGCCGCTGGTGATCCGAGGCACGCGCCTCATCAACCCGCTCACCCTCGCCGACACGTTCTCGTCGGCCCCCACCGCCGACTTCGTGACCTGGTTCCTCGCCTACGAGGAGCTGCCCGAGTCGGCCCGCCGCTACATCGCCGTGCGCGCTGCGCGTCTGTTCCAGACGAGCGTGCTGGGTAGCGACCAGCTCTACGTGTTCACCGAGAAGCACGAGGAGGAGGCATACCTCATCTTCGCGCAGGAGCACGCCGACTTCACCTACGCCCGCGGCCACAACTTCCTCAGTGGCTCGACGGACGTGTCTGATATTTGGGACCGCTGATGCCGCTAATCACGGGGGACTATCCCTCGTTCCTGGGAGGCGAGTCGCAGCAGGACGATACCGTCCGCTCGCCGAACCAGCTCACCAAGGCGATCAACGCCTGGCTGCATGCCGCAATGGGCGCTGGCAAGCGCCCGCCCGCCGAGTTCGTTGCTGGCCTTGGCGTCACCCTCGATCACGACTGTGCCTTCCACTCCATCGTCCGCGATGAGAACGAGCGCTACATCGTCGCCGTGGGTCACCGCAGCATCCGCGTGTTCGACCACGAGACCGGCAAGGAATACACCGTCAACGCCACGGGCGACGCGCTCAACTACCTGGACACCCAGGGACAGCGTGCGTGGTCGTGCTTCGCGCTGGCGACGTTCTCCGACACCACCTTCATCGTCAACCGGCTGGTAGACGTGAAGCAGAGCGATGAGCTGTCGCCCGGTTCGCTGTACGGATCGGCGCAAACGATGTCCGACCTGCCGAAGCCCGGCGACAAAGGCTCGGCCGTTGTGCCGACCGGCGCGATCTACAACATCATCGGCTCGTCCGAATCGCAATTCGACGACTACTACGTCCAGAAGCAGTCCTCCTCGGTCTACCTGGAGGTCGCCCGGCCGGGCATCAAGCACCGCTTCGATGCCAAGACGATGCCGCACATCCTCAAGCGCATCCCCGATCCAGTGCATGCGGACGGCTTTTGGTTCTCCTTCGGTGGACCGGAGTGGACCGCGCGCCTCGCGGGTGACGAGCAAAGCAACCCGTTCCCGTCCATCGACGGCCAGCGCATCCGCGAGGTGTTCAAGCACCGGGACCGCCTAGGCTTCCTGGCCGGGGAGAACGTGCTGATGTCCGAGGTCTCCGATCCGTTCAACCTCTGGCGCACTTCGGTGACCCAGGTGCTCGACGCCGACCCCATCGACGTGAGCGTCAGCGGGTCTAACGGCGTCACCACGCTCTACCACGCAGTCCCGTTCCAGTCGGCCCTGTTCCTTGCCGCTGCGGGCGGCCAGTTCCTCCTGACCGCCGAGCCGTACCTGGCCGCCAAGAACGTCAAGAGCGATCCGGTCAACAGCTACAGCAGCTCGCCGTACATCCGGCCGAAGCTGATGGGCGAGTCGCTGTACTTCACCGAGGACAGCGGCGCATACGCCAGCGTGCGCGAATACTTCATCGACGACCTGTCGGTGACCGGCGACGCCGCCGACGTGACGGCGCATGTGCCCAAGCTGATGCCGGGCCGCATGCGAGCGATGGCGAGCGCAAGTGGTGCCGACTGCGTGTTCTTCGCTCCTGACGAGCCGACCGACGCGCAGCTCTACGTCTACTTCGTCCGCTGGATCGGCGACGAGAAGCAGCAGTCCGCATGGACGCGCTGGTCAATCTCCGGCGTCGGTCGCATCGTCCACATGCACGCCATCAACGACGTGCTGTACGCCGTCGCGGAAGCCCCAGGCGGCGGCTGCGAGCTGCTCAAGTTCCGCATGGTGCTCAACCAGCACGACACGGATGCCACGGGCGACTACAACTTCCTGCTCGACCGCATGCTGGTGGTGCAGCCCACCTATCAGCAGTTCGGCAACGAGACCTGGATCGACCTGCCCTACATCGTGCCCGATGGCATGACGGTCACCGTCCTCAAGACGGACGACTGGCAAGACCCCGGCGCGTACCTGGACATCACCAAGGCGCGCTGGGACAACGCCCGCACCCGCCTTGCGCTCCCCGGTAACCACACCGAGGGCCGCGTGGTCGTCGGCATGGACTACGAGCACCGCCTCACCCTGACCAAGCCCATCGTTCGCGGTGGGCAGAACCAGGCCGTGCTGGTGGGCCGCACGCAGGTGCGTGACATCGAGGTCGCCTACAAGGATGGCGCGTACTTCGAGCTGGAGGTCGAGCAGCACGGCAATGGCCGCGTCGAGACCTACGTGGCGTCGCACTCCGGTGCGTACACCGCGCGCGTCCTCAACGACTCGGTGTTCCGCACCAGCGCCCCGACGTTCCACTCCGGCTCTCGCCGGTTCCCCGTGCTGGGCGACGCCAACAGCGTCCGCATGCACCTCGTCAACCGCCTGCCGTTCCAGTGCTGGTTCCAGTCAGCACAGTGGCGCGGCATGTTCGTCTCCCGCAGCCGAGTATGACCCTGACCTATCGAAGCCCCACCGCCAGCGACATCCTCCACGTCGCCGAGAACATGCGGCAGGAGGACATCCTGGAGGTGGCGGCTTCGCATGGTCACACCCCGCTCCAGGCGCTCGCATTTGCAGTGACCGCGAGCGACCGCAGTTTCGCCGCGATGCACGACGGTTCCCCCGTGTGCATCTTCGGCTTCAGCCAGCACGCCGAGGGTATCGCCTCGGTTTGGCTGCTGGGCACCGACGCCCTGGTGGCTCCCACGTTCTGCCGCACGTTCCTCCGAGAAGCTCGGCGGATCAGCGACGAGTGGTCGGCCACCTTCGGCACCATCTTCAACTTCGTCGATGTCCACGCCGTCACCACGCGGCGATGGCTCGGCTGGCTTGGCTTCCGCGAGAGCGGCGTCGAGTCCGCCTACGGCTTCGCCAAGACACCCTTCGTCCGAGTAACCAAGACCCCATGTGCAACCCCGTAGCAGTCCAGGTCGGTATCGCCGCAGTCAGCGCGATGGCGACCATGTACGGCCAGGATCAGAACAACAAGGCCATCGAGGAAGCCGCGGAGCGTCAGCAGGAGCAGATCAACGACCAGGCCGCCGAGCGCACCCAACAGCGCATGGAGGAGGCCCGCGCACTGCGATCCGCGATGCGCGCCTCCGCAGCAGAAGCGGCAGTGTCCGGCAACTCGGTCGAGCTGCTGGCGAACGACATCATGGCCCAGGCTGGCCGTGACGTGGCCCTCATCGAGAAGAACCGCAGGAACGGAGTCGTCGAAAGCGGCTCCGAAGCACGCGCTCGTATCCGCACCGGCAATGCCGAGGCGCTGGGCGGCGTGATGCAGTCAGGCGCGAATGCCTACAGCAACATCCAAACCTACAAGCGCTATTCCATTCCCGGAGACGAGTAACCCGTGGCTCGCACGAAACCCCAAGAGATCATCCGCCGCGCGCAGGTGCCGCAGCGTCTCGCCGAGCGCCCCGTTCTGGCGGTGCAGGCTGACCAAGCGTCCTCCGCTGGTGCCGGTGTCCTCTCTCGCACCGCCGCTGCGGTGCTGACGCGCGTCTCGGATTCCGTCAACTCGCAGATGATCTCAAACAGCCGCGAGCAGTACAGCGCCGCGGCGACCCAACGTATGCAGGAGGACGCCGAGGGTACGCCCCGGCAGGCCGAGGACTTCGTTGCCCAGCAGTCGGAGTCATGGCGTCGCGGCTACCTCAAGGCAGACGGCATCATCCGCGTCCGCGACTGGCAGATCGAAGCGGCCAAAGAGATCGCCAAGGCCGAACCCGGCACCGACATCGAGCCGCTCATCAAGGAGCGGATGGCTGCGCTGACGCAGAACCCCGAGTTCCAAGACCCGCAGGTCCGCAAGGCCCTGATGCCGGTCGCCATGCGCGCCGCGCAGCAGGTCCGCCAGCAGTGGCAGGCCGACTCGATGCGGGAAATGCTGGTCCGGCAGAAGGAGTCGCTGACCGCGATCATCCGCGACGGCATCAAGGGCGGCACGTTCCTCACTTCCGAGGGCATGAACGGCCTGTACGCGATGCTGGACCAGGAGGAGTACGCCTATCTCAACAAGCGCGACGTGGACGAACTCTACGTCGAGGCCGCCAAGGAGGAGCTGGCCGCAGGCAACCGCGATCCTCAGTCGATCCTGGCGTTCCTGGAGCAGGACCGCGGCGACGGCCAGCCCGGCTTGATGAACACCGAGCACGGCGACGAGCTGCGCGCGGCGGCTGCCGCTGGTGCCCGCGTGATCGCACACCGCGAGGACGAGGCACGCAAGCAGGCGATGGCCGAGGCAGAGTGGACGCTCCAGGGCCTCGCGGATCGCGGCCAGCTCACCCACAAGACCATCGACACCTGGGCCAGTAAATTCGGCCTGAGCGGTGGCGACCTCCAGTCCTTCAAGCGATACTGGAACAACCAGCAGGAGCAGACGCTTCGCCGCTGGGAGCAGGAAGCGAAGGAGCGCGCCCGAGAGGAGCGCATCCGCAAGCTGGTAGCCGGGGGCAATCCCTACGAGATCAGCGACGCCGACCTCAAGAAGCAGGCCGGTAAGGAGTGGGAGGAAACCCCGCAGGCCGCACGCGGCCAGGTGCTCCAGAAGTGGGCACGGCAGGGCATCGTCATCCCCCAGCTCGAACGCATCCTCAAGCGCGCTGACCCGGCGTTCCAGGAGAACTTCCAGAACGCCGCGACGCTGTACGAACAGCTCCGCAAGGTCTCGCCCAAGTACGCCGATACGGTCGCTGGCGGCGAGGCTGCCGCAATGCTGGACCAGTACCTCTACGACACCCGGCGCAGCGGTCAGTCTCACCAGGAGGCCGCTCGCGTCCTGACGCAACCGAAGCGGGAAGTCGAGGAGGCCCGCTCGGTCATCAACGACACCTGGAAGTCCGGCATCAAGGACTACCTGGAGATCGACGGCAAGCCGCGTGACCCGCGTGAGCTGCACCGCATCCGCCAGGAAGCCGAGCGCATCGCCTCGCGTGGCGGAGTGTCCGGCGAAGCTGCCATCCGTGCAGCGGTCGGTCAGATCGACGCCCAGCGCACGACCGTCAACGGCCGCCGCGTGCCAAACATCGGCATGCCGCAGGGTGCCGAGCCAGCGGTAGACGAGCTGATCCAGACGGTCGCGCGCAAGCTCGGCCGCGACCCGGATGAGCTGTCGGCCCTGCCCAATCCCCGCAATCCGGGGCAGTGGCAGATCGTCGGCCCCGACAACTGGCTGATCCCTGACCCGGACACCGGCCGCGCCATCGGTTTCGACCCGCGTGCCATCGCGGCACAGCACCAGCGCTGGAAGGGAGACCTTGCGGAATCCCAGGCGCGTCGTCGGGTCGAGCAGCGCACCACCTGGGCGGACCAGTCCCGGAACATCCGCGACCTGCGCTCGCAGTCGGCGACCACGGAAGTCCCTGCGGCCATCGCCAAGCGCGACGCCAGCGCCGCCGAGGCTCCCGCCTTCGAGCTGCCCAAGTTCGACCTCACCAAGCCGCTGGTTCCCAACGCGGGCACCAAGCAAACCACCACCACCCCGGCAGTCCCCGAGGACTTCCTGGAGTACCTGACGAGGAAGTAAGACCGCATGTTTGAATCCCTACCCGGCGCAGACGAGAACATCGTCAAGCCGGCAACCCAGCAGCCCATCGTGCAAGCCGTGCGCGAGCGCAAGGAGCAGCGAGAGGCCGCGGAGCGCCGGAAGGATCAGACGACCGTATGGGACGGATGGGGCGCTGCCCAGGCAAAGGGCGGCATCGGCTTCATCGACCGCTTCATCACCGAGCTGGGCTACGAGCCGCAGCAGGGCTATCGCATTCCCGCAGACGCGCGCAAGCGCTGGGAGTCGATGGGCCTGCGCCCGGAGCAGTGGGAGCTGTTCGGCCGGGCCACGTCCGACGAGCACCTCTCCTATCTGGAATCCGTGGCCTTTATGAATCAGATGGCGGACGACGACCTGGCGCAGTTCGGCCTGGGCGGACAGATCGCCCTCGGCTTCACCGACCCGGTGGCAACCGGCCTCGATCTCGCCACGGGCGGCCTGGGGTACGCAGCCAAGGCCGGACGCCTCGCCAACGCGGTGCGTTCCGGTCTACAGGCTGCGGGCACCTCCGCGCTGATGTCGGCCGCAACCTCCACCTACGACCCCGAGCAGACGCTCGCGGATGGCGTGCAGAGCGCCGCCCTGTCGTTCGCGTTCGGTGGTGCCCTCGGCGCTCGCCGGGGTGCCCTGTTCGACGGCGAGGTGAAGCCTGACGTGGTGAAGCGGCTGGCCGGTGACGACTCGCTGTCCGCCGCCCGCGTGGCAGGCACCGCCGCCAACGACCTCACGCCAGGCGTCCTCCCGCTGCGCAACGAGAGCGCATTCGAGCAGGAGTTCACCGACAAGGCGCTGGTCAACGCGCACATCACGCCCCACTTCGCCACCGTCCGCCGCGACCTTGCTGCCCGCATGGGTAGCGCCAAGTCGCCGCTGGTGCGCGAGGCGGGCCGCCTGCTGTTCCGCGATGGCGTCGGCTACACCGATCGCTCCGTCGCGGTCCAGGAGTCCACCAGCGAGTTCGCCAAGCGCCACCTGGCCGTCATGGAGACGGAATGGCGGAGCGGAGTGAACGCCGCATGGGACGCCTACAAGCAACGGACAGGCACCCATTGGTGGAACTTCTCCGAGCGCGCAAAGTTCAACGAGGAGGTCGGCCGTGCCGTGCGCGGTGCGCCTGACGTATCACCGGAAGCCGCCAAGGCGGCCGGCAGCGTCGCCAAGGCGATGCGCGATGCGCTCAAGCTGGCGCAGGACAGCAACCTCGACGGCTTCGCCAACGTGGCGCAGAACGGCAGCTACCTGCCGCGCTACTGGAGTGGCAAGGGCTTCAAGCGCCTGTTCGGCGAGATGCAGCTTCACCAGGACGAGGTGATCGAGCAGCTCATCAAGCCCGCCATGCGTCGCGCCTGGGAGGCCACCACCGACGAAGGCGACGAGATCGACGACGAGCTGCTCGGGGCGGTTGCACGCTCCTACCTCAAGCGCGCCCAAGCGAACTTCGAGGGCGACGGGATGGACCTGCTGGTCCGCCCGCTGGACAGCGATTCGGTCGAGGAGATCGGCAACATGCTGACCGAGGCGGGCGTCTCGCCCGTGCGGTCGCAAGAGCTACTGTCCAAGCTGGAGCGCAAGACCTACGAGTCGGGCAAGCTCGACCGCGCGAAGAAGCGCATCGACCTCGACGAGACCTACTCCACCACCATCCGCAACGAGGCTGGCGAGGACGTGCAGGTCTCGATGGCCGACCTGTTCGACAACGACGTGGACTCGGTGATGACCCGCTACATGCGCGAGATCACCGGCTGGTCGGCGCTGTCGTCGAAGGCTGGCATCAAGAACCGCGCACAGCTCGACCGCTTCGTGTCGAAGCTCAAGAGCGACGCCCGCAAGTCCGGCGACGACGTGAAGGACATCGAGCGCCTGATCGACATCGGCCTCAAGTCCACCTTCGGCCGCAGCACCGAACTCGATCCCGCCAGCCGAGGCGCACGCTACGCGCGGTTCCTGCGCAACTGGAACTTCGCCCGCGTGATGAACCAGGTCGGCTTCTCGCTGTTCGCCGAGCTTGGCCCGACCATCGCGCATGCCGGTCTCCGCAACTTCTGGAACTCCGTGGGTGCCGCCCGCGACTTCCTGGTGCGCGGCGCTGACGGCAAGCTGTCCTCGCAGGAGGCGCGCGTCATGGAGCGGCTGTTCGCACCCGGCACCGACTGGCTGCGCAACCCGCCGTTCCTGCGCCTGGACGAGGATGCGCTAGTGCCGCAGACGTTCAACGTCAAGCACGGCGAGAAGATCGACAACGCGATGAACATGGCGACGCACGTCACCTCGGTCGCATCCGGCATGGCCCCGATCAACACGATGCTCCAACGCATCGCCGGTCGCGCCACGCTGCTGCGGCTGCTGGACATGGCGAACGCCAAGAAGCTGTCGGACGCCGAAGTGGCCCGCCTGCGCACCTGGGGCCTCGACGAGAAGGCCCAGGCCGACGTGTTCGGCTACCTCAAAGGCAAGCGGCAGATCGAGCAGATCGACCCGGACAAGCTGCCGTTCCAGACGCGCGAGCGCATGGCGGCCTTCCTGTTCCGCGTGACGCGACACCAGGTTCTCGAAGGTGACGCCTCGGACAGCATCGAGCTGATGCACTCCACCACCGGCCGCATCGTCACGCAGTTCCGCAGCTTCATGGTCAACAGCTACACCCGCCACTTCCTGAACTCCGTCCACCACTACGACGACTGGCGCACCTACGCGATGGTCGTGCTGTCCACTTCGGCAGCAGGCATGGGCTGGGCGGCTCGCACGTACATCAACACTGCGGGCAACCCCGAACAGCGGAAGAAGCAGCTGACGCAGGAGAACTTCTACAAGAACGCTGTCGCGCAATCGAGCTGGTCGAACGTGATCCCCGCGGTCACCGACGCCGTGTGGGCGGACGCCTTGGGTAACGACCCGGTGTTCGCCAACAACCGCTCGACCGGCCTGGAGAACGGCGTGATGGGCATCCCGTCCATCGACCTGTTCAACAAGGTCTACGGCAGCACGCGGATGATCGGTTCGGCCATCCGCGACGATGAGGAGATCACCGAGAAGCAGATGCGCGACTTCTGGAAGATTTGGTGGTTCAACAACATGACGGGCGTCCGCAACATCGCGGATCAAGCCCTACAGCAGTTCCCTGACCGCAAGGACGGGACTGATCGACCGTAACCAGGAGGCCCTTCGGGGCCTCCACCTTTTTGAGGACGCATGATCGAACTATCGCGCGGCCTTTCCTTCGTGCTCTACACCTACGAGGGAGGCCCTACGCGGTTCACCGTGCCGTTCCCGTACATCGCCCGCGAACACATCCGGGCGTTCGTCGGTGAACCGGACGCGGCCCGCGCTGTCTCCGTGTCGTGGGTGGACGCCAGCACCATCGAGATTCCGTCGCAGGATGGCGTGCTCGACGCACCCTACACTGTGACCATCCGGCGATTCACGCCGATTGACGCCCTCCTGGTCAACTACAAGGAAGGCGCAAACCTCCCGGCGCGCGACTTGTCCAAGTCGTTCCGCCAACTGCTGTACGCACACCAGGAACTCGCCGAGTTCGGTGGTGGCAGCGGCCTCCCCGGTGGCGGCCCCGGTAACCCCGGTGGCGACCCGGACCTCAACGCAATCATCGAGCAGCTCCTCCGCTCGCCAGCACTGCAAGACCTGCTGACCCGCATCGACCTTATCGACGTGAACGCCGAGGCGATCCTGGAGGAAATCATGCGCTCGCACGAGTTCTTCGACGTGCAGCGCGACTATGGCGACAAGATCAGCACGGCCACCCACGAGATCGGACTGCTGACCGAAGGCAACAAGGTCATCGCGCAGCAGATCATCGACCTGTTCGCGCGGGTGGACTACGGCGAGCAAAGTAGCCAGGCACGATTCCTGGAGGTCAATCGCGCCATCGCTGACGAGCGCTCCGCGCGCGTCGAGGCGATCACCGAGCTGCAAGGCCAGGTGGTCGAGAACGGCAAGACGATCTCCGCAGCGCTCAACCAGCGCATCGACGAGGTGGAGAGCACCACCGAAGCGGCGCGTGCGGCCACCGAGCAGCGCCTCGGCGCAGAGATCGAGGACAGCGCGGCGCAGGTCCGCACCGCGGTCATGGCCGAGGTTGACGCAACCAAGGCCCGCGTGTCCGACGTTGAGACGGCAGTAGTCCGCCACGGCGAGAACATCGCTGGCCTGGCCGAGACCACCGAAGCCCTGACGGACGCCGAGGGTGCCAACACGGCATTCCGACAGCAGATGGCGGCCAGCTACGGCGCGAACGTGCCGCAGGGGATTGCCAATGAGATCGACGGCCAGGTGTCGGCGGTTTCGGCCGCCTTCGAGCAGCGCATCGACACCGAAGCGTCCGCGCGCGAAGCCCTGGCTTCCCAGGTATCCACGCTGGAGACCAGCACCGCGCCGACGATCTTCTCGGACGCGCAGCCCTCCCCGCCCGCTGGCGGCTTCAAGGTTCCGACCTTTTGGGTCAAGACCGTGCAGACCGGCGCGTACCTGACGCAGATTTGGGATGGCACCGGCTGGCGCAAGGCCGACCTGGATGTCACCTCTCCGACCGGCGCGCTGGTGCAGCAGCTCAACACCACCAAGATCACCGCCGAGCAGGCACAGGCCATCGCGGCCACGCAGGTCCAGGCGTTCAAGGACGGCGACTTCGCCACCATCCGGCAGGAGTTCAACGTGGTCGCCGGGCAGCACTCCGGCATGTACGGTCAGTGGCAGGCCAACTACTCGGTCAAGATCAACGCGGGCACCATCAACGGCGTCCCCGTGGTCGCCGGTATCGCCCTCTCCGCCAACCCGCAGACCGGCAGCGACTTCATCGTCACCGCGGATCGCTTCGCCTTCGTCCACCCGCAGTACACCTCGGGCGGCACCTTGGCGAGCATCAAGTATCCGTTCGTGATCGGCACTGTCGGCGGCCAGTCCACCGTGGGCATCCAGGGTGCGCTGGTGGTGGACGGGACGATCACTGCGGACAAGATCAGGGTGAACTCCCTGGCCGCGCTCACGGCAAACGCAGGCACGATCAACGGCGGCACGTTCAAGACCCACACCCTCGACGGCAACGGCAACATCGTCAACGCTGCCGAGTTCCGCGTGGAAATCTCCAACCTCGGCGACTGGCCCCTGTGGGTCGGCTCCGGCGCGAAGAACGCCAACAACGCGGTGTTCTACGTGGACCGCAACGGCGGCGCGTTCTTCCGAGGCCGCGTCAATGCTCCCAACATCGTTGGGCAGTTCCAGTCGGCGACCGGCGTGTGGTGGACCGGGGCAACGAGCCTCTGCTACCAGGCGGGCAACAACTTCATCCCGCTCGGCGATTGGGTGGCGATCCACGAGTTCTGGCTCGGCGCTCCGGTGCTGGCTGGCGAGGGTCATACGCCCTCCGTGTCGGTGACCGTCACCGCGAACACGCGCGTCTACGGGCTGCACGTCATCTTGGAGGAGCTGCGCGACTCTGTGTGGGTCGTCATCGCCTCGCACGAGCCGCCGATGTACCGCGCGTTGATTCAGCAGATGGGCGGCGACGGCAACACCTTCACCGCGTCCAACTTCTACACCTACGAGCAGTCGGTGACGCTCTCGGCGTCCGGCGCATGGACAGGCGGTGCCCGCGCATTCCGCGTGCGGTGCCGCGCATCCAGCCCGCCTCCGCAGGTCCACGGCTACGACGCCCCGGCCTACCCGAACTACCTCATCACGTCGATTGGCGGCTTCGCCTTCGGCATCCGATAACCCTCAGAGAGAACCCAAGCACCGCATGAGCACTACCCCCGGCTACGTCTCCAACGCCGAGCTGGCCTCGCGCCTCTCGACGCTGGTAGACCGCTGGAACCGGCGCGAGAATCAGATGATCGCGCTGCTGACTCAGGAGGAAGGCACCGTCGTCGTGACGGACGGCCTGGGCAACAACCACACCCTCCTCTCGTTCCCGCAGCTCCAGAAGGACGTGGCCGGGCTGACCGACGAGCTGACCGGCTCGGTCGTGCAGGTGCGCGACCTGGTGTCCGTGGCAACCGGCATGGCGAACGCCGCGCAGGCGTCCGCAGATGACGCCTCTGGCTTCGCCGACGCTGCCGAAGCATCCGCCGTGCGCGCTGCGGAATCCGCCGCGAGCATCGACGACGACGTGCAGGCCACCGCCGACGCGGCGACCTTCGCTGCTGCCAAGGCGGCCGAGGCTTCCGACAGCGCGACCGAGGCGGCAAGCTCCGCAGTGGACGCCGCCGCTTCGGCGACGGCCTCGGCCACCTCGGCGCTGGCTTCGGCTGGCTCCGCAAGCCAGGCGGGCACGTCGGCCACCGCAGCGGGTCAGGCGCGTTCCGACGCGCAAGCAGCGGCGACTGCTGCCGCCACGTCACGGGATCAGGCGCAGACCATCCTGGGCTATGCGACCGACGCGGCCGACCGCGCGGAAGCTGACGCCACCGCTGCCGCAGCATCGGCTGCCGCAGCCGCCGACAGCGCGACCGCCGCAGCGACCTCGGTCACTCAGGCGACCACCCAGGCCAACCGGGCGGAAGCCCAGGCGTCCGCCGCGGCGACCAAGGCTGGCGAGGCTGCTGGCTCGGCGACCACCGCAGCCGGTCATGCCTCCGCTGCGTCCGGCTCGGCGTCTGCCGCCTCGATCTCGGCGCAGACCGCATCGTCGGCCAAGGCCGCTGCCGAGGCTGCCCGCGACAAGGCTGGCCTGTACGCGAACGCGCCGCAGGGCACCGAGGTCTCGCCGGGCGAGTTCTCGGCGAAGCATTGGGCCGCCCAGGCGCAGGCTGCCGTCACTGGCTCGCTGGTCTACATGGGATCGTGGGATGCCGGCACTGGTGCGTTCCCGGCCAACCCGGTGAAGGGTCACTTCTACAAGGTGGTCGGCGAAGGCACTGTGGGCGACATCCACTGGCGAGTCGGCGACCAGGCGCTCTACGGCGCTACCTGGGAGAAGATCGACAACACCGATCAGGTCACCAGCGTCGCCGGTAAGCAGGGCGACGTGACCCTCGTGGCTGGCGACATCGGCGGCCTGGGCGCGCTGGCGACCCGCGACGACGTGGACTTCAACACCCACGTCACCGGGAAGCCGACGACCTACCCGCCGAGCACCCACACGCACACCAAGGCGCAGGTCGGCCTCGACAAGGTGGACAATACCGCCGACCTCGACAAGCCGATCAGCACCGCGACGCAGACGGCGCTCGACGGCAAGGCGGCGGCGACGCACACGCACACCATCGCCAACGTGACCGGCCTCCAGTCCGCGCTCGACGGCAAAGCGGCGGCGTCCCACTCGCACACCATCGCAAACGTAACCGGGCTGCAAGCGGCGCTCGACGGGAAGTCGGCAATCGGCCACACGCATACCGCCGCCGAGATCGCCAACGTCGTCAACGTGACCGACGATCAGTCCATCGGTGGCGTCAAGACGTTCGCCTCCGGGCAGATTCGTGTGCAGGGATTTGGCGGCGAGGCCACGTCCGGCGTCATGTACCTGGGGTCGCTGGATCGCTATGTGTACGTGCCGCCAGCTGCGAACTCGCTGGAGTTCCGATTCGGCGATGGCACGGGTGGCGTCGCGTCCCTCAACGCTGGCGGCACCGTCTGGACCTCGGCGAACTTCAACCCGGCAGGAAAGGCCGACGCCGGTCACACGCACACCATCGCAAACGTCAGCGGCCTCCAGTCCGCACTGGACGGCAAGGCGAGCCTGGGTGGCGCAACCTTCACCGGGCAGGTCACTCTGGCCTATGGCGCGCCGCTGCGGTTGACCGGCATGGGTGCAGCGGGAACCGCGTACATCCACGGAACGAACGGCGCTGGCGATGACGTTTGCTCGATCACCCGCGTGAACACGAACAGCTGGTACAACCTGTACTGGAACGGTGCTGCGAACATTGCGGGCCGCCTGACGGTCGGCGATCAGATTTACCTCAACGCTGGCTGGTTCCGCTCCCAGCAGTCCGGCACCGGCTGGTACTCGGAAGCGCACGGCGGCGGCATCTGGATGCAGGACAGCACCTGGGTTCGCACCTACGGCGGCAAGGGATTCCTTATCGCTGGCCCAGGCGGTAGCGGTGGCGACCTCCGTTTGGAGAGCTACTCGCCAACCATCACCTGTTACGACTCCGACAACGGGACCACGCACTGGCTCCATTGCAACGACAACAACCACGGCTTCCTCGCCAGCAACGCCTTCTCGTGGTGCGCCTACCGCGACGGCAGCAACAATTGGGTCGCCACGGGCAACATCGTCGCCTATGCGTCCGATGCGCGTCTAAAGAAGAACATCGTGGACGCCTCGGCCTCCAAGGTGGCCGACTTCTTCGACCGCTTCCGTGTACGCGAGTTCGATTGGGATGCCAAGGCAATCGCCGAGCTGAATCCCACGTTCCACCCGAGCGCGGATCACGAGGTCGGCGGCATCGCGCAGGAGGCCGAGGAGGTCTACTCGTTGATGGTCGCCACGCACGCAAACGGCATCAAGACGATCCAGTGGGAGAAGGCTATTCCCTTCCTTATCGCTGAGGTGCAGGCGCTGCGTAAGCGCGTCGCGGACCTTGGGGGAGGTGCCTGATGGCCCTCCCCGGCTCCGGCCCTATCTCCTGGGAAATGATCCGCGCCGAGTTTGGCGGCGGCTACCCGATCTACGCGGACCAGTATTACCGAGGACGTGGATTGGTGCCCGACGTTCCGGCCAACTACGGCGTCCCCACGAGCGGCCCGATCTACGCCTCGCAGTTCTACAACGCGGTCAAGGCGACGCCGTTCCAAGCATCGCTGTCGCCGAGCTACCTGATGGGTAACTGGCCTCAGTCCACCAACGGCACGGTCAGCGAGTCGTTCAGCGTTTATTGCTCGGGCGGCACCGGCAACTACTCCGTGGTCTCCCGCTCCGTCACAGGCGGCGCGTCGATCTCCGGCAGCGGCCTCGGTGGCACTGTGACCGCCTCTGGGCGGAACACCTCCCGCATGGGGCAGTTCACAGTCGTCGTCACCGATGGCGTCACGCAGATCACCCTGACCGGCAACTACGAGTACAGCTTCGGTCGTCCGCTCTAACGCATCCACCACCTACAAGAGACCTAATGCACGATGAAGTGAAGCTGGTCGGCGCTCTCGCGGGCGTCGGCCTCATCGTGGGCATCGCAAAGATGCTCACGTCGAACGATCCGATCACCTGGAAGCAGGCGCTCGGCCGCGCAATCCTCTCTGGCGCTACCGGCCTTGCCGCTGGTGCCATCGTCATTTTCATCCCCGGCGTCTCCTTCGTCGCCCAGGTCGCGCTCGCGTGCATCCTGGCGTCGCTCGGCACGTCCGCGCTGGAGACCGTACTGAACCGCGTCGTCAACAAGTGACCGCCCCCAAGGATGCCTTGGAGCGACTGCACGCCGCAGTCGCTGACAAGCTCGCCGACACCATCGACTCGATGGAGTCGGACGCGAAGGGCCTGGCCTCGATCCTCAACGTGGCCCGGCAGTTTCTCAAGGACAACGGCATCGACGTTGCGGCCACGCCGCCCGGCTCACCGCTGGGCAAGCTGGCCGACAAGGTGTCCGAGTTCCCGTTCGATCCCGCTGAGGATGGGCGGCTGAACTGATGGAGGGCATGACGAGCCTCCACGTTCGTCACCCTTTCGAGGACTTCCGCAACTTCGCCTGGTACGTCTGGAAGGAGCTGGGGCTACCAAGCCCCACTCCGATCCAGTACGACATCTGCGAGTTCCTGAAAACCGGCCCGCGCCGTCGCGTCATCATGGCGTACCGCGGCGTCGGCAAGTCCTGGGTGACGGCCGCCTACGTCTGCTGGCTCCTCTGGAAAGACCCCCAGCACAAGATCATGGTGGTCTCGGCATCGAAGGAACGCGCCGATGCGTTCTCGGTGTTCGTCAAGCGCCTGATCGAAACCCTGCCTGAGCTGCAACACCTGCGCCCGCGTCCCGACCAGCGCAACTCGAACCTGGCGTTCGATGTCGGTCCCGCGCAGCCCGATCAGTCGCCCTCGGTGAAGTCGGTCGGCATCAACGGCCAGCTCACCGGCTCCCGCGCCGACACCATCATCGCGGACGACATCGAAGTCCCAAAGAACTCCATGACCGTCGTGCAGCGCGAGAAGCTCGCCGAGCTGGTCAAGGAGTTCGACGCGGTGCTCAAGCCTGGCGGCGAGATCATCTACCTCGGCACTCCGCAGACCGAGGAGTCGCTCTACAACAAGCTGCCCGAGCGCGGCTACGTCATCCGCATCTGGCCTGCGCGCTACCCGAAGGACACCAAGCACCGTCAGGTGTACGGCGACCGCCTCGCGCCGATGATCGCCGATGCGTTCGACGCGAACCCCAAGCTCGCCTGGAAGAACTGCGAGAGCGTCCGCTTCTCCGATGAGGACTTGATGGAGCGCGAGGCGTCCTACGGACGCTCCGGCTTCATGCTCCAGTTCATGCTCGATGCGTCGCTGTCCGACGCCGAGAAGTACCCGCTCAAGCTGTCCGACCTGATCGTGATGGACGTGGACCGCGAGGTCGCTCCGATCCGCGTGGTCTACAGCAGCGGCCCGGAGTACATCGTCAGCGACATCCCGTCCGTGGGCTTCACTGGCGACCGCCTGTACCGGCCCATGTACCTCGCCTCGGAAATGGAGGAGTTCACCGGCAAGGTACTCGCCATCGACACCTCGGGCCGAGGTGGCGACGAAACCGGCTACGCGGTCGTCGGCATGCTTCGCGGCATGCTCTACGCGCGCCGCGCTGGTGCGACCAAGGGCGGCTACGACGACGACACGCTGGAGACCCTGGCGCACATCGCGCGCGCCGAGAAGGTCTCCGCAGTCCTCATTGAGGCGAACTTCGGTGACGGCATGTTCGCCAAGATGCTCTCCGGCGTCCTGGCGCGCGTGTACCCGTGCTCCATCGAGGAGGTGAAGCACTACGGCACCTCGAAGGAGAACCGAATCATCGACGTGCTGGAGCCGGTGCTGAACCAGCACCGCCTGGTGGTCGATGCCTCGATCATCCGCGCCGATCAGAAGTCCGAACAGAAGTACCAGCTGTGCTACCAGCTGACGCGCATCACGCGCGACCGCGGCGCACTGCGCCACGACGACCGCCTCGAAGCGCTGGCGATGGCCGTGAAGTATTGGGCCGACCAGCTCTCCCGAGACGTGTCCAAGGAGGAGCAGCGCTACCTGGAGGAGCTGCTCGACCGCGAGTACGCCTCCTTCATCCAGTCCGTGACCGGCCGCATGCCGTCACCCGACAACTACCTCGACATCCTGTAGGAGACCCAATGTCCAACACGCTCGCTGCGTGGCTGATGGCGCTCGCCGCCGCTGGCCTGCTGTACCTGTTCCTGCGCCGCAAGAACGACGACGACAACGACGGCCCGAGCGCACCCGCGCCGGTAACGCCGTGCGACTGCAACCACGCTCCCTGCTGCCACACCCAGGGCGGCCAGTCGAACCCCTACGCGCCGGTATGACCGACGCAAAGCTGCCGAGCCTCGTGGAGGTCAGGGACAACCTGATCCCCGCGGCGGCCCGGCTGCTCCCCGGCGTGGCCTTCACTCCCGAAGCGAAGGTCATGCTGCTCGCCATTGGTCTCCAGGAATCTCGCTTCGAGCACCGCAGGCAGATCAAAGGCCCCGCACGCGGCTTCTGGCAGTTCGAGGCGGGCGGCGGCACCGCAGGTGTACTCCGTCACCCGGCGACCTCCGCACGCGCCTCACAGCTCGTCTCCGCGCGTCTGGAGCGTCCCTCGACCGCTGCGGTCAACGAGGCGCTCGCCTCCGACGACGTGCTCGCCTGTGCGTTCGCTCGCCTGCTGCTGTTCACCGATCCGCGTCCGCTGCCCGCCCTGGGTAACCCCCAGGCCGCATGGGACTACTACGTCCGCAACTGGCGGCCGGGCAAGCCGCACCGTGACACCTGGGACGCGCTCTACGCGAAGGCCCTGGCAACCATCCGCAACACCTAACCGGAACCCATGAACTTCAAGACCATCTACAACCGCGCCAGCGAGCGCCTGGTGCGCGCCTACGAGCGCGCTAAGGGGTACGTAGCGCTACGCATTGCCCTCGCCTCGCAGTGGCTCCTGGAGCGCCTGCGCGAGACCTCCCGTCGCACCTACACCGGCTGGCTGTTCGTCGTCGTGTTCCTGGCGCTGCCCTACGTCGTCCTCGGCGGCCTGTGGGAGCACCTGCGGAATGCCGCGGAGCGCCTGTGGGATGACGTGAACGACATCGAGTGGGCTGCGTTCACCCCGAGCTACTGGCGGGAGCACATCAAGCAGTGACCACGCTGGCCTTTGACGGCCGGCTCGTTGCTATCGACTCGCAGGTCACCGCTGGTGATCTGCGGTACGAGGAGGAGAAGTTCTACCGCACCACCGACACCACCGGGCGCGACCTGGTGGTGTTCGGCGCGGGCACCACTTCCCACATCCAGCGAGCCGTGCGCGAGCTGTCGGAGGGATTCGACGAACTGACCAAGGGCGAGTACACGATCCTCGTGGTCGGCCTGCGGGACAACCCGGTGGCCTTCTACCACGACGGTCTCCCTCTCGACCTCCGGCGCGACTTCCTCGTCGCCGGTAGTGGTGGTGCGATTGCCCTGGCCGCCATGAAGGCAGGCCACAACGCGACCGAAGCAGTCCTCATGGCCTGCTCGACGGACCTCTACAGCGGTCCTCCGGTGCAGACCTACGACACGGTTACAAAGCGTTTCCTAAAACGCCGGACCTGAACTACTGGCGCATGGACGCGCCTAAACAGGAATGCCGATTTGGCGAGTCCTATCAAGGGCGCTCATGAGTTCTTTGATGCGGTACGGCTTCGGGAGAAAGGTCGCCCACTGGTGAGCGTCAGGGAGCTGCGGGTTCGGCACCCCGGACGCGAACATGTAGGGAATTCGGTGCGACAGCAGGTAATCGGCGACGGACATTGATGCTCCGTCCTGCGTCTGGATGTCTAAGATCGCCGCGTGAAATGCTTTCGCCTCTATGCGGTCGAATGCATCGGCAGCGGAGGCGACCACATCGACCTCGTAACCCTGCATCGCCAGGATTTCCTTCAACATCCCTGAGAGGTCAGGATCATCTTCCATGACCAACAACGAGCCGAGCCGACCCTGGCTGTATGCATCCGTAGCCATCGCGCGTTCTCCCACGCCTACGTTCCCCAAACGGTTCGTACCGTACACGACGGCCAGTTAAAAGACAGGAAACGACTCTACCTGAAAGTGAACAGTTCAGCTATCACGCCAATTCTTCATCCTTGAACCACCACATTACAGCCAAGACGACAAACCAAACGATCAGCGGGACGCCAATCGTGAATTCCACGAGTAGGCCTCTCATGTGCTCGTGCTGCGCGGCCTCAGTCAGTGCAGAATCCAGAATTGGCACCGCATCGGCCACCACGCTGTACGAGGTCGTGTCATCGTTTATGACCTCGCGGGTACGTTCGACCAGCTCCCGTGCTGCTCGAAGCTTCGCGTGCTGATATGCGGCGGGCACTCCAGCACAGACCAGCGAGAGGACAGTGACCAGCGCCGCCAAGCGAATGAGGAGGGTATTGAGCGATGCCATAGATGCTCGTTGTAATGTCTATGCCAACCGCTAAGTTTATTCGACCACGGAGCACTGGGAGGGCTTGACAAGGGTGCTATCATAGTAAGACCTAAGTATTACTCTAGCAGGACTATAGAGTTCTATTCATTGGTATTCACCATCAAGTAGAGCTACAGTTCTCCTATGCACTCCTGGGGTGTTCCTCTGTCCTCCTTGGGTGCCACTGCGGCGGACTAGACCTCCGTCCCATCCTTGATGACCCATAGCACCACGCCCGCACCAATCCAAGCGAGCGCCGGGATGCCCAAAGCGAGCTGGAGAAACAGGTTGCGGGAATTGCGGTTGCTGATGAGGTCATTCGTCGCGGCGTCAAACGTCCGCACCGCCTCATCAACCAACACCTGCGGCGAGGCGTCGTTCTCGATGATCTGCTCGTTCCAGGAACGCAACTCCTCAGCGCTCCTTACGCCGGTCTGAAAGTACGCGGCAGGGAGTCCTGCGAGCACTAAGGCCAGGACGGTGATCGCGGTAGCGGTTCTTATCGTGTATCGGCGGGCGTACATAACGTCTCCTCGAAGTGACAGAGGTGGTCGAAAGGTTTGCGGCAAATTTCCGAAGGAGTATCCAACTACTTGGAACGGCGCGATCACCCCCCGTAGGGGGTCGCCCCCTGTAGCGTAAGGCACGATGCGCCCCCTTCGCGTCACCTGCGGCGTCACCACCTCGGCTAACCTACTGATTCCAAAGGTGAACCACCGGATTAGGTATCCAGTGCCTAGGCAATCCCATGCGATACCTGGGCAACCTGCGGACATCCGCGCTCAAACGTTCGCGCCCCTGTCTGTCCCTATCTGTCTTTTTGCCCTGACCGCCACGCGCCCACCTCGGCACCACCTCGGCACACCTGCCGACCACCTCGGCACACCCTGCCCGGCCTATGCCCACCTGCCGCCCACCACGGCCAGCCAATGCGCCACCACGGCCCACGCAAGGCCCGCCACGGGCACCCCTACCGCCCCGCCTATAGAAGCTCCCCACGCGCGCGCTAGGCGCTCCCTGCGACCATCCAAAATCGTTGCCATCGGGGTATTGACAGCCATGCGGGGATTGATCTAATCTATACCCGTCGCCAGCAACACGGCGGCAGCGGAAAAGGCGGCGACAGACGTGCGACCGATGGATCGACAGCACCTAGAGCTTATCCCGCCAGCACTGAGGACTAGCCCCAAAGGCCCCTAAGCGCACCGCAGGTAACGTCCGGCTCAACCATCCCCCTACCGGGAGTGATTGACAAACCGGGAGCAAAAGGGCATAATGCCCACCATCGAACAACGGCCGCAGGGTGCGGTCGGGACAGTAGGAAAGGGGCAGGCAGGAGCGCCGCCCACGGCAGAACGCGGGGAGCTGGGAACACTAGCCGCGCCGGGAAGTGTAAGGGCCGATGAAGGCCGCCACGGATACCGGGTCACCGCCAGAAAGAGCGGGGCCATCTGTACGGGATTCCTAGGCGAGCTGGAGGCGCTCCCGGAAGCTGGCGACGGTCAGATTCCATGCCTTACGAGCATGAGTCTGACCGCCAAAGCGCCCCTACCGTTGTGATGGGGCGTTTTGGTGGTCCGATTCACTGGAGAGCAACCCATGACGATGATCCCGTTTGATATGACCGCCCGCGACTACTACGTGGCCGGTTGCATCCGCCGCGGCATCCGCGAGCACCGCGCCCGACTCAACGAGCGGGAGCGCCAGGCACACAAGAACCGCACCCAAGTTGCGCCTTGTCCATCCCCCGTTGTCATCTGATCCCCTTTCGTCAACCCGGTTTTCCACACCCCGCCGACGTGTGACGGCGGGTCTTTTTTGGAGCTACCATGAGCACCAATGGACCACTGGAGGACTTGCAAGTGCGCAAGCTCACCGCTGAGATTCGCAAGATCAACCGCGAGAGCGACAAGCTGATGATGGAGACCCGGTGGTATCCGCTGGTGGTCGCCACGGCCTTTGTGGCTGGCATCGTCACGCTGACCAAGCTGTTCCTCTAACAGCGCCCTACCCCAATCCCCCGAAGCCGCCGCAAGGCGGCTTTTTTGTTGCCCGGAGAAAGCTATGAACAAAATTCCTTCCGCCCTGATCGCCGCCGCTCTGCATGTGGCCCCCAAGAATGACGTTCGCTTCTACTTGAATGGCGTGCTGATTGAGTCGCACGCCGATGGTGCGATCATCGTTGCTACAGACGGCCACCGCATGCTTGTGGTGCGTACCAGCCTGCCGTGGGACATTGGCAAGATCATCGTGCCGCGCAATGCGTGCGAGCTGGTCGCCAAGATGAAGGGCGATGTCTATTTCAGCGCCGTGGGCGATGCCAGCCGGTTCAAGGCGGAGCGCGGAGGCCAGGCCATTGAGTTTGCTGCCGTTGATGGAACCTACCCGGACTGGCGTGCTGCGGTGTCCAAGCCGAACGAACTCAAGCTGTCCGGATTCGCGCCTGCCGTCCTCGAAGGCGTAGTGAAGGCGGCCGGTGTAATTTGCAAGGCATTCGGCGGCAAGGCCACTTCACTGATTCCGGTGACTGGCGGCGACGTGGCGGCCATGTTCGGTATTGGCGGCATCACCGATCCGAGCATCAGGTGCGCGTCTTTGATCGTCATGCCAATGCGCGACTCGTCATACCCGGAAGCCCTGTGCAGCGACGCGCTCCGCGCTTAACCCGAACCCATCAGCCGCCGCAAGGCGGCTTTTTTGTTGCCCGGAGAAAGCCATGAACCTCGACAACTACGCCCCCGAGAGCGCGAAGCGCATAGCCGTGGCGCTGGTGGATGCCGCCCTCGCCGCTGGTTACTCGCTCGGCGTCTACGACGGCGAAGAAACCACGGTGCGGCACAGCCGCGACCGGCAAGAAGTGTTGGAGGCCCTCGCCTCTACCGACCACGATCACCTGCGGTTCTACCGCCCGGACGCAACAAAGGCGGGGTTTGTGCTCCTGATTTGGGAGAACGGGGACGACGCCGCGAGCGACTGGAGCGACAACGACGAGACCAACGCGCTGGTGATGCCGGTGCTGCGCGGGCTGGGGGTGCTGTGATGGAACTGCGCACCTACGGAACCCGCAACGTGTTCCTGGCACAGCCGGGGCGCTATCACGAACAACTGGCGGCGACCGCGATGACGCCGCAGCAAGCCGAGGAGTTCGCCACCGTGGTCAACCGCGCAATCAGGGATACCGACTTCGACCCCATCGACCTCGCGCAGCTGGCGAGCGGGTGGACGTGGCCCGAGCCGATGAGCACCGCGCCGCTGGGCATTGAGGACTCCGAATTTCTTGTCGAGGTGGCGCGCATGCTGCACCGCCTCTGGCAGGAGGTCGGCGAGCAGTGGAGCGGCGTTTGGGCCTACGACATCGCCGACCCGCTGGGCGGGTGGCTGTCGAGGAACGGCATCAACCACGAGACCGCCGATGGCGTGGCCCGCGCCGAGCAGCAGGCCCGCGCATGGATCGCCGAGGGCATGGGAGCCGCGCGATGAGCTACCGCGAGGAGGACATCTTGTTCGAGACCGAAAAGGCATGGGTGCTGCGCAAGGGGCCGAACCATTTTGAGGTCTACAAAATCGGCCTCACCCACTCGACACGCCACGGCATTTTTCACAACATCCCCGGCGCACTGGATCGCGCCATCGAACACGCAAAGGGCCTGTCGCAATGAGCAATGACAACGAGCTGGCTGTACCTGCCGGTGACAAGCTGGTCACCCTGGGCGACCGATCGGTCTCCTACGGTCCCCGCCAAGAGTTCGACGGGAGCGTCGAGCCTTGCGCACCGATGGCCGCGCAGTTTTGGGGCGTCTACCGCTGGGCCGGTAAGGACCGCTGGTGGTGGATTGCCGACGTGGCCGACGAGGACACCGCCCGCGCAGTGGCCGCCGCCTACCTGCTGAACGTCAAGCCCGATTGGGCGCACTGACCGATAACCACCCCTGATCCCGAGGCCCGCCTAGTGCGGGCCTTCGCATTTCTGGAGCACACCATGCAAATCTACGTTGCCTGCCTTGCCTCATATAACGCTGGCGTCCTGCACGGCGAGTGGATCGACTTGGAGGGACGCGACGCCGACGACGTGCGCGATGAGATTGCCCGCATCCTGCGCGAGTCGCCGCACCCGAACGTGACCGTTGATTGCCCGGATTGCGGCGGTACTGGAACCACATACGTCCCCCGAGTATTCGGCGGGGCGGAATGCACGGCGTGTGGCGGAAGCGGCAAGGTCGCCAGCGCCGAGGAGTGGGCCGTCCACGACTACGACGACGTGTTCGGGGATACCTGGGGCGAGCACCCCGACCTGGACAAGCTGTGCGCATTGCAAGAGCGGCTGGACGAGTTGCACAACGACACCGAACGCGCTGCCTACACGGCCTTCTGCGACCACGAGGGCCTCGACGATGTGACCGTGGAGCAGTTCCACGAAGCCTACGTGGGCCAGTTCGATAGCTGGGCCGACTTTGCCGAGAACTATGTGGACGAATCGGGGCTTCTCCACGGCGTGCCCGACGCCCTCTCCCGCTACTTCGACTACGAGAGCTATGGCCGCGACATTCGGCTCAACGGTGACGCGTTTGAGGTGAGCGGCTTCTACTTCTGGAGCCGCTAACGCCGCTTCCGCAAGACCCTGCGCCAATACAGGTATGTGCGATGCGCCGGCACCGAGCTAGTCCACACCCATACGACTAGGTGAAGGGCCGTAATGGCGACTTCTACGCGGGGGTCAATCATCGAACGGTCCTTGGGGTCGGGAGTGGCGATCACGCCCTTCAGCCCTAATCATAAGGCCAATCTCGATATTTGGCACTCATTGTTCCATTTGTAGCACTTGCATAACAGGAGACTTACATATGCGTAACGCAGATTTCACCGCAAACTCGACCCTGGTGATCGTCAACGTGGCCCTCCGCGTCCACCAGTTCGGCCCGTTCTTGGTATTCGAGCGGGAGGTTTTGGTCCTGCATGAACGGACCTACGAGGTGCCCGAATGATTCGGACCATCAATTTCGACCATAACGAGAAGCGCGGCGCTCTCCGCGCGATGCTCGGCCTACTCAACGAGCGCGTCCAGTTCTCGGTCGTCCCCGAGGACTGTGGCTGGCGGGTGTCGTATCCGGTCCCACCCGCGGCCCCAACGGAGACCCCGCGGCCATGACTTCACTGCACCAGTCGGGATCAATCTCTCCCGTGGTACTTGATTCCTACGGACGCGCCATCATTGTGGCCTGTAGTCTGCCCGACGGCAGCGTCATGCTGTCGGGCTGCGCATCCGCAGACGACCAGGGGGGCGTTCTCAGTCTATGAGTACGGTGAGACGGACAATAGCCAGCGCGGTAGTCCGCGTAGGGCAAGGACTGTTTTTTGCATCCGTGGTCGGGGCCATTGTGACCCTGGCGGCGATGCTGGCACTACCGTTCTTAAAACACTGAAACGTAAGACCTTTTTGTGGAGCGCAGCCGGGGGTGGCGGCGCATTACAACGCCGTGAGCAGGGGACAGGACGGCCCCTTCGCAGGGCAGAAGTACCTGGACCTGTTCGTGAAAGCCTTTGGATATGAGATCGGAATCGACCCCTCCCCCACGCCTTGGCAGCGTGGTTTCTGGATGGACAAAATTGGCAAGAATGCCATCAACATTGGCTTGGGCCTTGTAATCCTTACATTGCGGCTCCAAGATAGACCCTGATGGTTTCCCAAGGGGGAACCATCCCCTTACGGAAAATGAGCGCACCATGAATCTCTCGCAGAAAGAACTGACGGCCATTCTCACAACCGCACTGTCAGCCTTCCGGGAAGAGATCGACGAGGACATCACCGCCACCCGCATCCTCACCCTACTCGCCGTTGTGGACGAGCCGGGCATTCAGCAGGTGGACCTTGAGCGCGTCCTCGGCGGACTCTCTCCCTCCGCAGTGAGCCGCAATGTGCTCGACCTGTCGTCTATCAAGCGTAACCGCGAGCCGGGGCCTGACTTCCTAGAGCAGCGCCCTGATCCCGCCTACCGCAAGCGCAACCTGATCTTCCCGACGACCAAGGCGCTGCACTGGCTGGCTTCGCTCGCAGAACGTGTCAACCGCAAGGTGACGGCGCGCGTCGCAGCCGCCTAACCCCCAACACCCCGTTGTGCCCCGAGGCCCGCCTAGTGCGGGCCTTTTTCATTTCTGGAGATACACATGGCCCTTCGCCTCAAAGGGACCGCGCCCAAGCCGGGTGCGCCCGATAAGCGCTACTACATGCTCGACGTGCAGGAGGGATACCGGCGCGTGCGCTTGTCCACCGGCACCCGCGACCGCGTGGCAGCCGAGCGCAAGGAGCAGGCGGTCCTCGACGCCCTGCGCGACGACCCCGAGATTGCAGAGGACGCGCTGCGGGAGCTGATTCGGGGCAAGTCCCGGTCGGTGCAGATGGCCGTGGCGAAGGCCAAGGTCCGCCAGCGCACCCTCAAGGACGCGATGGACGACGCGCTGGACGACCGCAACTTTTGGGGCAAGCTCCGGTCCATCGACACCGTGCGTACCAACTGCAAGGTGGTCCAGAGCTACCTGGGCGAGGAAACGCCCATCAACGACATCACGCAGGCCGCGGTCAACGACATGGCGCAGCGCATGCTCGCCGACAAGGCGGCTCCCGCCACCGTGAACCGCAAGATGCAGTGCCTCCTTGCCCTACTGAAACGCGAGAGGAAGGCCGGCCGGTTCTTGGGAGAGCTGCCCGAGTACAGCTTGGCCGACGAGAGGGACAACGCACGCACGTTCGTCCTGAACGTTGAGGACGAGGAATTGATCCTGGCGCGGCTGCTGGAGTGGGACACGCTCCCGAACGGCCCTGCCGGAGGGCACCCACGGGTGCGCGACGGGGCGGACTACCGCGACCTGTTCGTGTGCCTCGCCGACCTGGGCTGCCGCATGAGCCAGGCCATCGGCATCCGGTGGTCCGAAGTAGTCGATCAGGGCGGAAGGCTCCACGTCCGCTTCTGGCGGCACGCTACGCTCAAGAAGGGGCGTCCCCGCACCCTACCCTGCACCGCCCGTGTCGCCGAGGTTCTACAGCGGCGCAAGGACGCCCTGGCGGCCACATCGGACGGCCCCTTCACGATGCTCAATCGCACGCGCGCCGACCGGCTGTGGCAATGGGCCATCAAGGGGACACATCTCGCTTCCGAGAAGGAGTGCGTACCGCATGCGCTCCGCCATACGTGCGCCACTCGGCTGCTGCTGGCGACCGGCAACATCAAGCTCGTGCAGGAGTGGCTCGGACACCGCGACATCCAGACCACCTCAGCGGTCTACGCGAAGGTACTGGCCGAGCAATCGCTCCAAGGCATGTCTGCACTGGAGCAGTTCCGCCTCCCAGCCGCCTCGAACGGAACAGGTGACGTTCCGAGACAGGGATCAATTGCCAAAGCGGGAATCCAATAGGACAACTGACCGTCGCCAGCTTATTTTTCAATCACTTAGGCAATCTGTGCTCGGCCAGATGGTGCGAAAGGCGGGACTCGAACCCGCACGAGGTCACCCTCACTGGAACCTAAATCCAGGGCGTCTACCAATTCCGCCACTTTCGCGTGGCCGGCACAGGTGTTCATTGTCGCAGGCGGCGACTGGAATCGGAAGGCCTGCACAAAGCTGAATCCACTACGCTCCGCGCCATCGCTGCATCGCGGCCAGCCTGGCGGGTGCGCGACCCGCCGGGCTGGCCGCAGCCTACTGCTGCGGTACCGTGCGGGCCGGCGCCGCGCCTGAGCCCGGGTCGACGGCCGCATCCACCTTCCGGACCTCCACGCCCCCATCGTCGGTGCGACGCAGGGCCACCGACGCCGGCGCAGCCCTGCGCACATCCACCGAACCGTCCGCATTGCGCTGTACGTCCACCGCGCCGGGCAGGACCTCCCCCTCCGCGGGCCGGGCCGGCCGCAACTGCATGGCGTCGTCGATCTGGCGCGCCGGAATGCGCTCTGCGCCCGGATCACGCTCGACAGCCTGCGCGGGATCATTGCCCGGCGTGCAGGCCGCCAGTGCCATCAACGCGAAGGGAATCCACACCGTGCCGTGCAATCGAGTGATCTCAGCCATCAACATCTTCCTTCCTGCATGCGCCATCGGCGCGGAAGATCTATTGGGTGCGATGCAGGGCGCCATGCGGTGAGAAGCAGTGCACAGCATTGAAAGCACTGATGACGCGTATGCCCCTGATTTCAGCACTGCTTCAGTGGATCCACGCCATGCGTGGATGAAGCGCAACCGGCGTGCGGGCAAGAAAAAAGCCACCTGGATGACCAAGTGGCTTTCGTCTGGTGGGCTGTCAAGGATTCGAACCTTGGACCTATTGATTAAGAGTCAACTGCTCTACCAACTGAGCTAACAGCCCGAAATCGGGGCGCGAATTATGACCCGATCCGCTCGGTGGGTGCAAGCACTTTCTTCAACATCGTTGAAACCAGCACTGCGATCCCGATGCGTTGCAGATCCACGCCAGGTGGGGCCCTGCAACGTGTGGCCCATTGAAACGAAAGGGTCACACCTATAAGAAAAAAGCCACCTGGCGTACCAGGTGGCTTCCGTCTTGGTGGGCCGTCAAGGATTCGAACCTTGGACCTATTGATTAAGAGTCAACTGCTCTACCAACTGAGCTAACGGCCCGTGAAACTCAGACGCACATTGTAACGTGCTTTCTGTTTATTGCAATACCGTTTCGGCTGCGCCGATGCGGTTGAATCAGTGGGGTGGCTGAGGGGATTCGAACCCCCGACCACCGGAATCACAATCCGGTACTCTAACCAACTGAGCTACAGCCACCACTGAAACTTTCGCTCCACCGCCGATACCGCCAGCACTGGAACCTTGAAACCTTGCCTGGAGACTGTCACCGAAGTTCCGGTCCGCCGAAGCGAGTCCGATATTCTGGTGGAGTCTTTACGCTTTTGCAAGCACTTCTTCACATCCGCCGATGCGATCCCGCTGTCCCGCCAATGGCGCGCCCGACAGGAATCGAACCTGTAACCGCCGGCTTAGAAGGCCGGTGCTCTATCCAGTTGAGCTACGGGCGCCCGAACCGGAACGGTGTCCAATCCGACGTGACGTGGGATTGGTCGGGGTAGAGGGATTCGAACCCCCGACATCCTGCTCCCAAAGCAGGCGCGCTACCAGACTGCGCTATACCCCGGTCTTGCAATCCCCTCGGGTCAGGCCCGGGGAGTTGGTCATTGTCGCCAAGCGCGTTGGGAACTGTCAACGAAGGATGCGCAGTTCCACGGCCTGCCACAACGCCGAAAGCAGTCATCGGCTATGCTCACGCCCATCGGCCGGATGGCCGTCCTGACCCTCATTCGCACGGAGAACACGCATGCGCAGCGGCAACCCGGCTCTTTCCGAGTCGACCTTCCTCGACCTCGCCAGCGGTTCGGTGGTGACCAGCCCCGACCAGGCAATGACCCTCAACGGCACCGTCAACAAGACCGGTTTCCTGCTGCTGTTGACCGTGCTGACGGCCGCTTTCGCCTGGAACCAGACCATCGACGACTACGGCCAGGTCATGGCCGGAGCCAGGTTGTATGCCATGGGCGGCGCCATCGGCGGCCTGGTGCTGGCGCTGATCACCATCTTCAAGAAGGAATGGTCGCCGGTCACCGCGCCGATGTATGCGCTGGTGGAAGGCGTGTTCCTCGGCGCCATCTCGGCCCTGTTCAACGCCAAGTTCCCGGGCATCGTGTTCCAGGCCGTGCTGCTGACCTTCGGCACCCTGTTTGCGCTGCTGTTCGCGTACCGCAGCGGCGTGATCAAGGCCACCGAGAACTTCAAGTTGGGCGTGGTCGCCGCCACCGGCGGCATCGCCCTGCTCTACCTGGCCTCGTTCGTGCTGGGCTTCTTCAACATCAACGTGCCGGTGATCCACGACTCCAGCTGGCTGGGCATCGCCTTCAGCCTGTTCGTGGTGGTCGTGGCGGCGCTGAACCTGGTGCTGGACTTCGACTTCATCGAAACCGGCGTGGCCCAGCGCGCGCCGAAGTACATGGAGTGGTATGGCGCATTCGGCCTGATGGTGACCCTGGTCTGGCTGTATGTGGAGTTCCTGCGCCTGCTGTCGAAGATCCAGCAGCGCTGAGTCCAGCCACGCCGAGAGAGACAAGCCGCGATCCGCAAGGGTCGCGGCTTTTTTGTAGAGTCGAGCAAGCCCACACGTCCCCTGCCCCCATGCCCGACACCTTCCACAGCTACCGCCCGGCAGAGGGCCACCGTCTGCCGCATGACCCGTTCAACGCCATCATCGGCCCGCGCCCGATCGGCTGGATTTCCAGCCGCGACGCACAGGGCACGTTGAACCTGGCGCCCTACAGCTTCTTCAACGCCTTCAACTACACCCCGCCGATCATCGGCTTCTCCAGCCAGGGCCGCAAAGACTCGCTGCGCAACATTGAAGCCACCGGTGAATTCGTGTGGAACCTGGCCACCTTCGACCTGGCCGAGGCGATGAACGAAAGCTGCCGTGCGGTCGCGCCGGATGTCGACGAGTTCGTCCTTGCCGGCCTGACGCCACTGGCCTCAACGCAGGTCACACCGCCCCGCGTGGCACAGAGCCCGGTAAGCATGGAATGCCGCTGCACGCAGATCGTCCGCCTGCGCGATGCCGCCGGCCAGGACACCAACGGCTGGCTGGTGCTGGGCGAAGTGGTGACGGTGCATATCGATGAACGGCTGCTGGTCGATGGCATCTACGACACCGCTGCGGCGGCCCCGATCCTGCGCGGCGGCGGGCCTGCCGACTACTTCCGCATCGGCGCCGGACAGCGCTTCCGCATGTTCCGCCCGACCTGACGTTCAACCGGTTACGGCCGCGCCAGCAGCACCGGCATCGACGACGCCAGCAATGCGATGCCCGACGCGGTCAACAGGCTCAGTACGATCTGCCGGAAGCGCGCCTCGCTGATGCCGATGTAGACGCGCGCACCCAGCAGGGTCGGCACCAGCATCGCCGGCGCCACGATGGCGAAGTACGGCAGCATCTGCCGGCTCACCAGGCCGCTGCCGACATAGGTGGCCATGGTCACTGCCAGCATCGCCAGGTTGAAGTTCTGGATGACCGCGCGCTGCTCGTCCCTGCCGAAGCCACGCAGCGTGCTCCACAGCGTCGGCACCGGTCCGGCGAAACCGCCGATGCCGCTGAGCACCCCACCTGCCATGCCGGCGATCGCGTCACCGATACGACCACCCACGCGGATCGGCGGCAATGATCGCGCCATCAGCATCACCGGGCACCACAGCGCAAGGAAGCCGCCCAGCAGCGCCTTGAACCAGTCCATGTCCAGGTGTGGCAGTACCATCACGCCGAGCGGAATGCCCGCCAGGCCGCCCAGCACGAACGGCAGCAGCAGGCGCAGGTTGAAGCCACGCCGCACGGTGAACACGGCCACCAGCTGACCGACCAGCGCGCCGAACACCGACAGCGCAGCGGCCAGTCGCGGCTCCAGCCCCCATGCCCAGAACAACATCGCTACCATCCCGAAGGCGAAACCGGACAGGCCCTGTACGAATCCGGCGACGATCGCGCCAAGCGCGACCAGCAGATACACCGACTCCATCATCACCCCGGCTGCAACCGCGCGACTACCCTGCCGCGCTCACCTGTGCAGCGTAGTGCGCCGCGAGATGCTCGACCAGCGCACGCACCTTGGGCGCCAGTGCACGTGCATGCGGGTACAGCGCGAAGTAGCGTCGCTGGCCCGCATGCCAGGCCGGCAGCACGCGGATCAAACGACCGGCGCGCAGATCCTCCTGCACGGTGAAGGCGGTGAACAGGCTGATGCCCATGCCGGCCAGCGCGGCGGCGTACAGTGCGGGCGTGGCATCCACGCGCAGGCGCTGCCCGGCTTCGATGCTCGCGGTTGCGCCGCGCGGCCCCTGCAACTGCCAGGGCGGCATTGCTGGCGTGGGACTGAAACCCAGCAGCGTGTGATGAGCCAGGTCCGCTGCCTGCCGCGGCAGTCCGTGGTGTGCCAGGTAGGCCGGTGCGGCGACCAGGATGCGCGGGCAGCTGGCCAGCTCGCGCGCGACCAGCTGGCTGTCCGGCAGTGAAGCCGCGATGCGCAGGGCCAGGTCGAAACCACCACCGACCACATCGACCAGCTGGTCATCGGCCGACAGGTCCAGCGTGACCTGGGGGTAACGCTGCAGGAATGACGGCAGCCAGTGCGGCAGCTCCTGGCTGGCCACCACCTGCGGCACGCTGATCCTCACGCTTCCACTGGGCTGCGCCTGCCCGGCACGGGCACGGTCGTCGGCTTCCTGCAGGCGGTCCAGCAGCGTTGCCGCCTCACGGTAGTAGTCGCGCCCGGCCTCGGTCAACGACAGCCGGCGGCTGTTGCGATCGAGCAGGCGCACCTGCAGGTGTTCTTCCAGCTGCCGCAGTTGCCGCGACATCGCCGAGTGGGTGGTACCGAGGCGCTCGGCTGCCGCGGTGAAGCTGCCCGCATCGACGATGGCGCGCAGTGCACGCAGGGCAGCGAAGTGATCCATCGGCGGGCAGCTCCACGTGGCGGAGCCCGCGGCATGCGGGCCCCGCCAGCTTATCAAGCGCCGTCGCCGGCCTTGCGCACCGGCAGTGCCAGGATCGCGTCAGTCGTCATGACATCGCCGAAGGCGTCCTCGATCTGGGCCAGAGCGGCTTCATGCAGCGTGCGATGGCCGATGCGCCGGCCGCCAGCCAGGTCCAGGTCACGGCTGGCGCTGGCATCGGACGAGACGATCACCCGGTAACCACGGGGCGCGGCCGCCGCGTCGCGCGCGGCACCAGCCACGCAGGCATGGGTCTGCAGGCCGGTGACGATCAGGGTGTCGATGCCGGCGTTCTTCAGCAGCGGGTCGAGCACGGTGGAGGACGCGCCGGCGAACACGCTGACATTGTCCTTCTGCACCACGGTCTCGCCCTGGCGCGGCTGCAGGTCGCGATGGAAGGCAGCATTGACGCTGCCCTGTGCGAACAGCGGCGCACCCGCCGGCAGCACGTGCTGCACATGGATCACGCGGATGCCATGAGCATCGGCGAATTCGACCACCCGCTTCGCCTGCCGCAGCGCGGCCACGCCATCGGGAATGACCATGCGGCCACCGGCAAGGCCCGGTGCGGCCGTGGCATCGAAGTACTCATTCTGGAAGTCGATGACCAGCACGGCGGTCTTTGCCGCATCCAGCGAGGTCGCGACCGGCGCGCCAGCCATGTGGCGGATGGTGGGATGGGCCGGCTCGGCGGCGGCGACCGGGGCGGTGGTGGCCATGCCGATCAGGCTGGCCAGGCCGAAGGCGGTGAGGTTCATGTTCGAGCTCCAGTGCGTTGGGAAGTGGGCACAGGATGCGGAGCGCATGACGCACGAACCAGCCGCGTAGCGGCACATGATCTGTGCAATGTACGCACAGACAATTTCCATGTAGAGCCACCCCATGGGTGGCTGCGGACCAAGGCCCCGTCATTCCACGCACGGCGTGGATCTACCGGGCCGGCCCACAACGCAACGGGGCGCCCGAAGGCGCCCCGCTGTGGATCCAACCGAGGTCGGCCGGCCGCTTACAGGCGGCTGGCGATGGCCTGGGCAAAGCTCATGGTGGTGCCGGTGCCGCCCAGGTCGCCGGTCAGCGAATCCTTGGCTTCCATGGTCGCCACGATGGCCTTGCGCAGGCGCTCGGCGTTTTCCGGCTGGCCGACATGGTCCAGCATCTGCGCGGCTGCCAGCAGCAGCGCGCACGGATTGGCCTTGCCCTGGCCGGCGATGTCCGGCGCGGTGCCGTGCACGGCTTCGAAGATCGCCGCGTCCTTGCCGATGTTGGCACCCGGGGCCAGGCCCAGGCCGCCGACGAGACCGGCGCACAGGTCGGAGATGATGTCGCCGAACAGGTTGGTGGTGACGATCACATCGAACTGTTCCGGACGCATCACCAGCTGCATGCAGCAGTTGTCGACGATCATTTCCTGGAACTCGATCTCCGGGTACTGTGCGGCGACTTCACGGGCGACGTTCAGGAACAGGCCCGAGGTCGACTTGATGATGTTGGCCTTGTGCACGGCAGTGACCTTCTTGCGGCCAGTGCTCTTGGCCAGCTCGAAGGCGTAGCGCACGATGCGCTCGGAGCCCTTGCGGGTGATGCGGGTGCCGGAGAAGGCGGTTTCGCCGTCGGCCGACACTTCCTGGCCTTCGGCCAGGTAGGCACCTTCGGTGTTCTCACGGACGGTGATCAGGTCGACGTTGTCGAAACGCGACTTGGTGTTCGGGAAGGTGTGGGCCGGACGCACGTTGGCGTACAGGTCGAAGTGGCGGCGCAGGCTGACGTTGATCGAGGTGAAGCCACCACCGACCGGGGTGGTCAGCGGGCTCTTCAGCGCGACCTTGTTGCGCGCGATCGATTCCAGGGTCACTGCCGGCATCAGGTCGCCATGCTTTTCCAGGGCCACCAGGCCGGCGTCGGCGTCTTCGTACTCCAGGCCAGTCTTGAGCTGGTCGAGCACGAACAGGGTGGCGTCCATGATTTCCGGGCCAATGCCGTCGCCGCGGATGACCGTAATTTTCTGCGTCATTGATCGATGTTCCGAACAGGGGGAAAAACGCCGTCCGGACGTGCCCGGAAACGCCGGCGCAAAGGAAGTTTCACCGGCAATTATGCCTGAGCCGGGGCCGAGGTCCCAAATAGACCATGGTCCCAGTGCCCGGCCCAGGCAGAATTGCCCGCGCATTCCGCCTTATCCCCGCGCCTGTCGGCGCGCCCCCTTGAACAACAAGGGGGCTCCTGGGCTGTTGGATCGTGGGAAGGCCCCTCGCGGGTGCGGTAGTGCCGGCCGCTGGCCGGCAACCCCGGCCATGCCGGATTCAGGGAATACCGGCCAGCGGCCGGCACGCCCCTCAGTGCTCGTGCGCTGCCGGGGCGGCGGCGCCACCTTCAAGCTGGTCGAGGAAGTCGACCGCGCGGCGCAGGTGCGGGATCACGATCGATCCGCCCACCACCAGGCCGACCGAGAAGGTCTCGAAGAACTCCTCGCGGGTGACGCCGGCGTCCTTGCACTGGGCCACGTGATAGCTGATGCAGTCGTCGCAGCGCAGCACCATCGAGGCCACCAGGCCCAGCAGCTCCTTGGTCTTCACGTCCAGCGCGCCGGCCTGGTAGGTCTGCGTGTCCAGCGCGAAGAAGCGGCGCACCACCTGGTTCGGCTCACCCAGGATCCGCTCGTTCATGCGCTTGCGGAACTCGGTGAACTCGGCGATGCGGTCCTTGCTGCCGTCGTCGGCCGCGCTCATGCCTGGCCCTGCCCGGCCAGCAGCGGCTCGAGCTTGCCTTCACGGTGCAGGGCCATCATGTCGTCGTAGCCGCCGACATGGACGTCGCCGACGAAGATCTGCGGCACGCTGGTGCGGCGGGTCAGCGCCATCATCTTCTCGCGCTCGGCCGGGTCCAGGTCGATGCGGACCTCGGTCCACTGCTGGCCCTTGCTCTTCAGGAAGTTCTTGGCGGCCACGCAGTACGGGCAGACGGCGGTGGAATAGATGGTGATGGCGGGGGCACCGCCGGCGGTCTGGGCTGTCACGGGAAACTCCACGATGGATCGACGGTCTACATATGGTACCGGTGCGCTGGAATTTCCACGCCACGGCCGCAACACTGTGGATTAACGAATGGTTGCCCCCCGCCCTGCCACGCTTGGCGCGCCCCGCCCGAGGAACTCCTGCTTGCGAGCCCTGCTGCTGACTACCGCCGTCACCCTGGCCCTGGCCATGCCGCTGGCCCAGGCCCAGGAGAAGCTGCCCGACATCGGCTCCTCGGCCGGCGAGCTGCTGACCCCGGCCCGCCAGGCCGAGTACGGCGCGATGATGCTGCGCGAGCTGCGCAACTACGGCTACCTGCTGGAAGATCCGCTGGTCAACGACTGGCTGCAGACCATGGGCACCCGTCTCGGCTCCAACAGTGACCAGCCACGGCAGCCGTACACCTTCTTCGTGATGAACGACCGCCAGATCAACGCGTTCGCCACGCTGGGCGGCTACATCGGGGTCAATGCCGGCCTGGTGCTGACCGCCGAGCGCGAGGACGAGGTCGCTGCGGTGCTGTCCCACGAAATCGCCCACGTCACCCAGCAGCATGTGCTGCGCGGCGTCGAGCGCGCCCAGCGTGACCAGATCCCGATCCTGCTGGGCATGCTGGCGGCGGTGGTGGCCGCCCAGGCCAGCAACAGCACGTCGTCCGGCAACGCGACGATGGCCGCGATCAGCTCGGGCATGGGCCTGATGCAGCAACGGCAGATCAACTACACCCGCTCCAACGAGTCCGAGGCCGACCGCCTGGGCATCCGCACCCTGTCGCGCAGCGGCTACGACGTGGATGCCATGGCCGGCTTCTTCGAACGGATGTCGGCGGCCATGCGTGGCAACGAAGGGGGCTACAGCGTGCCCGAGTTCCTGCGCACCCACCCGGTCAACATCACCCGCATCAGCGAAGCCAAGGCCCGCGCCGAGCAGATGAAGAAGGATACGGTGCTGCTGACCACCAGCACCCCCACCGGCGAGCGCAAGGAGCGGGTGGACCCGGCCGATCCCAGCCTGGGCGAGCCGCTGCTGCGCGGCAACAACCCGCTGCTGCCCAGCAGTGTGCTGCGCCTCCCGATCGGCCAGCTCAACCGTGGCGCCAGCGGCGACTTCGACTGGGCACGTGAGCGCCTGCGCGTGCTCAGCGCGGATTCCACCCCCGAGCTGGAACGCGAGTATGCCGACCTGGCCAAGCGGCAGAAGGACGGTCTCAACGATGCGCAGCGCTATGGCCAGGCGCTGGCGGTCATGCGCGGTGGCCGTGCCGGCGCCGGCCAGGCCCGGCAGACCCTGGCCGGCCTGCTCCAGACCCATCCCGGCAACCTGTGGCTGGCGCTGGGCCTGGGCGAAGCGGAATCGCGGGCAGGCCAGGCGGCCCAAGCCAACAGCCGCTTCGAGCAGCTGCTGCGCGAACACCCCAACAGCCGCCCGGTGGCACTGACCTATGCCGAGATCCTGAACGAACAGGGCAACCGCGAGGCCGGCCAGCGCGCGCAGGCGATGCTGCGCCCCCTGTTGTCGCAAAGCGGTAACGATCCGGTCTTCCAGCAGCGCTTTGCCCGCGCCAGCGAGCTGGCCGGCGACAGCGTGCGTGCCAGCGAGGCCTATGCCGAGGCCGCCTTCCTCAGCGGTCGGCCGGAACAGGCGCTGCTGCAGCTGCAGGCGCTCAAGCGCAACCCGGCGCTGGATTACATTGGCCGCGCGCGGGTCGATGCCCGCATCGAAGCGATCACCCCGACCGTGCTGGAGCTGCGCCGCCAGGGCGTGCAGGACCCGGACCTGGACCGGCGCTGAGCGCTGCATGACCGGCCGATGGCAATCCAGGCCGGTTCCGGCCGGGCAGTCACAAACATGTCATCAAACCGTAGTCTACTGGCACCACTCCAGTAACCGAGCCCTACGGTGTCCTCGTGCAGAAACGCATCCTGATCGTCGATGACGAGCCCGCGATCCGTGAAATGGTCGCCTTCGCCCTTCGCAAGGGCGATTACGAACCGGTCCACGCCGGCGATGCCCGGGAGGCCCAGACCGCGATCGCCGACCGCGTTCCGGACCTGATCCTGCTGGACTGGATGCTGCCCGGCACCAGCGGCCTGGACCTGGCCCGTCGCTGGCGCAAGGAAACGCTGACCCGCGAAGTGCCGATCATCATGCTGACCGCCCGCGGCGAAGAGAACGACCGCGTCGGTGGCCTGGAAGCCGGCGTCGACGACTACGTGGTCAAGCCGTTCTCGGCGCGCGAACTGCTGGCGCGCATCCGTGCGGTGATGCGCCGTGCCCGCGAGGACGACGAGGACGGCAGCGTGGCAGTCGGCCCGATCCGCATCGACGGCGCCGCCCATCGCGTGTTCGCCAACGACCAGCCGGTGCCGATCGGCCCGACCGAATACCGCCTGCTGCACTTCTTCATGACCCATCCGGAGCGCGTCTACACCCGCGCGCAGCTGCTGGACCATGTATGGGGTGGCAGCGTGTACGTGGAGGAGCGCACCATCGACGTGCATATCCGCCGCCTGCGCAAGACGCTGGAACCGTTCAACGCCGAGAACATGGTGCAGACCGTGCGCGGCGCCGGCTACCGGTTCTCCACTGCCACCTGAGTCTCGTCGTGCCGGCACCGCGCACCTGCGGGTGCCGGTGCCGGCAACTCTGCTATAACCCTTGGTTCACTCCAGTGAACCGCCGCACCTCAACGACGAGACCGCAATGCCCCGCCACATCCGCTCTGCCTGGTTGAAGACCCTGGCCACCGTTGCCGCGGTACTGCTGTTCGCCGGACTGGTGGGGTGGTTCACGGGCCATCTGTGGTTGTGCATCGCACTGGGCGCGCTGGCTACCCTGGCCTGGCATTACTGGCGACTGCGCAGCGTGCTGCGGCGGCTGACCGCGCGCCAGCGCTGGGACACCGCCGAAGAAGGCACCGGCGTCTGGAACGAACTGGACCGCCTGCTGTATCGCAACCAGGTGGAAATGCGCGTGCGCAAGCGCCGCCTGCTGGACATGCTGCGCAGCTACCGCGCCGCCGCCGCCGCATTGCCCGACGCGGTGGTGGTGCTGGACCGCAACAGCCAGCGCGTGCAGTGGTTCAACGAAGCGGCCACCGCCCTGCTCGGCCTGCACCATCCCGGCGACCTTGGCGAGGCCCTGGTCGAACGCCTGCAGCCGATGCCGCTGGCCCACTGGCTGGCCGGTGGCCGCAATGCCGAACCGATCCTGGACGTGCCCTCGCCGGTCGATCCGGCGATCCGCCTGAACCTGCGCCTGATTCCCTATTCGTCGGATTACTGGCTGCTGATCGCCCGCGACGTCAGCAAGCTGCTGCGCCTGGAACAGGTGCGCCGCGACTTCGTGGCCAATGTTTCACACGAGCTGCGCACGCCGCTCACCGTGGTCCACGGCTACCTGGACATGATGGATCCGGAGGACTTCCCCGGCACCGGCCCGATGCTGGAAGAAATGCGCAAGCAGAGCCAGCGCATGGCCCAGCTGGTGGAAGACCTGCTGACCCTGTCGCGGCTGGAATCGCAGGAGCACAGCGAGGAAGAGACCGTGGCCATGCAGCCGATGCTGGCGACCCTGCGCCGCGAGGCCGAGGCGCACAGCCAGGGCCGCCACCAGATCAGCATCGATGATCTGGCCGGTGTCGACCTGCAGGGTTCGACCAAGGAACTGCACAGTGCCTTCTCCAACCTGGTCACCAACGCGGTGCGCTATACCCCGGCCGGGGGCCGCATTGCGGTGGAGTTCCGCCGCGAAGGCGACGGCGCCGTGCTGGCGGTGCGCGATTCCGGCTACGGCATTCCCGCCACCCACCTGCCGCGCCTGACCGAACGTTTCTACCGTGTGTCCAGCAGCCGCTCGCGCGAGAGCGGCGGCACCGGGCTGGGCCTGTCCATCGTCAAGCACATCCTCGGCCTGCACCACGCACGGCTGGAGATTGAAAGCGAAGTCGGCAAGGGCTCGGTGTTCTCCTGCCATTTCGATGCCGACCACGTGCGCCCGCGCGAGTCCGCCCCCCTGACCTCCATCGAAGAATGACGCCATGAGCAGCCTCGGATCCCTCCCCCTCCCCGTGAGCCCGGACAACGATCCGTTGCGCGACCCGTCGCTGTACATCAACCGCGAGCTGTCGCAGCTGGATTTCAACTTCCGCGTGCTGGCGCAGGCCATGGACCCGCAGGTGCCGCTGCTGGAGCGCCTGCGCTTCATGTGCATCTCCTGCACCAACCTCGACGAGTTCTTCGAGATCCGTGCCGCCGCCGTGCGCCACGCGCAGGAATTCGGCCTGCCGCCGGCGCCGGACGGCATGAGCCCGCAGGCCATCCTCAACGCCATCCATGACCGCGCTGCGGAGCTGGTGGACCAGCAGTACCGCTGCTGGAACGAGACGCTGCGCCCGGCGCTGATGGAGGCCGGCATCGGCGTGCTCGGTCGCCATTCCTGGTCCGACCGCCAGAGGCGCTGGCTGCGCGCCTACTTCCGCAACGAGATCATGCCGGTGCTGTCGCCGCTGGGCCTGGACCCGGTGCACCCGTTCCCGAAGATCCTCAACAAGTCGCTGAACATCGTGGTGGTGCTGAAGGGCACCGATGCGTTCGGCCGCGCCGGCCACCTGGCGATCGTGCGTGCGCCGCGCTCGCTGCCGCGCATCATCCAGCTGCCGGAGAAGCTCGGCGGATCGCAGAACTTCGTGTTCCTGTCCTCGGTGCTGTCGACCTTCGTCGATGAGCTGTTCCCGGGCATGGAAGTCCAGGGTGCCTACCAGTTCCGTGTCACCCGCAACTCCGAGCTGGTGGTGGACGAGGAGGAAGTGGAGAACCTGGCGCTGGCGCTGCGCGACGAACTGGTCGACCGCGGCTACCGGCCGGCGGTGCGCCTGGAGATCGCCCACGACATGCCGCGCGAGATCGTGCGCACGCTGCTGCAGAATTTCGGCCTGACCGAGAACGCGGTGTACCGCATCGACGGCCCGGTCAACCTCAACCGCATCATCCAGCTGTACGACCTGATCGCGCAGCCGGACCTGAAGTACCCGCCGATGACCCCGCGCACGCTGCGCGACAGCGACGGCATCTTCGAGACCACGGCGCGCCAGGACCTGCTGCTGCACCACCCGTTCGATGCCTTCACCGCGGTGCTGGACCTGATCCGGCAGGCGGCGATCGATCCCAACGTGCTGGCGATCAAGCAGACGCTGTACCGCACCGGCAAGGATTCGCTGATCGTCGACGCACTGATCCAGGCCGCGCGCAACGGCAAGGACGTGACTGTAGTGGTCGAACTGCGTGCGCGCTTCGACGAAGAGGCCAACCTGGGCCTGGCCGATCGCCTGCAGGAGGCCGGGGTGCAGGTGGTGTACGGCGTGGTCGGCTACAAGACCCACGCCAAGATGCTGCTGATCGTGCGCCGCGAAGGCCGCAAGCTGCGCCGCTACGTGCACCTGGGCACCGGCAACTACCACAGCGGCACTGCCCGCGCGTACACCGACATCAGCCTGATCACCGCCGATCCGGACATCGGCAATGACGTGCACCTGTTGTTCCAGCAGCTGTCCGGGCTGGCCTCGAAGATGAAGCTCAAGCGCCTGCTGCAGTCGCCCTTCACCCTGCACACCGGCATCCTCGGCCGTATCGAGCGCGAGACGCGCATCGCCGCCGCCGGCCGCCCAGCGCGGATCATCGCCAAGATGAACGCGTTGAACGAACCGCAGGTGGTGCGCGCACTGTACGCCGCGTCGCAGGCCGGCGTGCAGATCGACCTGATCATCCGTGGCGCCTGCACCCTGCGTCCGGGCGTTCCGGGTGTCTCGGACAACATCCGCGTGCGCTCGATCGTCGGCCGCTTCCTGGAGCACAGCCGCGTCTACTGGTTCGGCAACGACGGCGCGCCGGAGATGTACTGCGCCAGCGCCGACTGGCTGGAACGCAACCTGCTGCGCCGGGTCGAGACCTGCTTCCCGATCCTCGATCCGGAACTGGCCAAGCGGGTGTACCGCGAGGTCCTGCAGAACTACCTGGACGACAACCTCAACGCCTGGGAACTGGACGCCGACGGCCTCTACCACAAGCGTGCGCCGGCGCACGACGAAGCCCCGCATTCTGCGCAGATGGCATTGATGCAGGGGCTGTAGTCCTGCCCCGGTGGACCCCGACCGCTGGTCGGGATTCGATCAGCGGTCGCCCGGGGTCAGATCCCTTTCCTGCGGGAAAGGGATCTGACCCCTTGCAATCCTGCTGCACGCCTCCTTCCAAAATGTGAAGGCCGCGCGGTGACGAGCACACCGCCGCTTCGGCTAACATTCGCCCATGCCGCATACCTCCACGACTCCGCCCGCATTGCAGGATGGCGACCTGCTGGCCGCCATCGACCTTGGCTCCAACAGTTTCCACATGGTCATCGCGCGCTACACGCTCGGCCAGCTGCGGGTGATCGACCGCCTGCGCGAGACGGTGCGCATGGCCGACGGGCTGGATGGCAAAGGCGGACTGTCTTCCGCCGCACGGCAGCGCGCGCTGGAATGCCTGGCCCGTTTCGGCCAGCGCATCCGCAATGTGCCGCCGCATCGGGTGCGCGCGCTGGCCACCAACACGGTGCGCCAGCTGCGTTCTCCCCAGTCGTTCCTGGTCCCGGCCGAAACCGCACTGGGGCATGCCATCGAAGTGGTCAGCGGCCGCGAAGAAGCCCGCCTGATCTACCTGGGCGTGGCCCACGCGCAACCCCCCAAGCCCGGCCAGCGCCGGCTGGTGATCGACATCGGTGGCGGCTCCACTGAATTCATCATCGGCATGGGCATGCAGACCCTGGAGCGTGAAAGCCTGCAGGCCGGTTGCATCGCCAGCACCCGGCGCTTCTTCCCCGGCGGCAAGCTCAGCAAGAAGCGCTGGAAGGACGCGCTGGCCGAGATCGGCCGCGAGTTCCAGCCCTTCGCCAGCAAGTACCGCGCGCTGGGCTGGCAGGAAGCGCTGGGCTCTTCGGGCACGCACAAGGCGATCAGCGAGATCTGCGCGACGATGAAGCTGAGCAAGGGCGCGATCACCGCCGAGGCCCTGCCGCAACTGCGCGATGAGCTGCTGAAGGCCAAGAAGATCGACGACATCCAGTTGCCGGGCCTGTCCAGCGACCGCCGCCCGATCATCGCCGGCGGCATCCTGGTGCTGGAAGCGGCGTTCCAGGCACTTGGCCTGCAGAAGCTGCTGGTCAGCAAGGCCGCGATGCGCGAGGGCATCCTCTACGACATCGTCGGCCGTGCCGGCGAGAACGACCTGCGCGATGAATCGGTGGCCGCGCTCAGCCAGCGCTACGGTATCGATACGGTACAGGCCGACCGCGTGCAGGACACTGCTCTGTCACTGCTGGAGCAGGTGCAGGAACGCTGGAAGCTCGATGCCGATGATGCGCGCATGCTCGGCTGGGCCGCACGCCTGCACGAACTGGGCCTGATGATTGCCCACAGCGGCTACCACGTGCATGGCAGCTACGTGCTGGAGCACTCGGACATCGCCGGCTTCTCCCGCCAAGAACAGCAGATGCTGGCCGCGCTGGTGCGCAGCCATCGCCGCAGCGTGACCAAGACCGCCTTCGACGCCCTGCCCGAGCGACTGCTGCTGACCGCGCGCCGGTTGGCGGCCCTGCTGCGGCTGGCGGTGCTGCTCAACCGCGCGCATGAGGACGACCCGCTGCCGGCGCTGGAACTGACCGCCGACGACAACCGGCTGTCGCTGATCGTGCCGCAGGCGTTCATCGATGCCCGTCCGCTGCTGCGCGCCGACCTGATCGGCGAGACCGACGGGATCGCCGGGCTGGGCATCCAGTTCCGTCCGTTCGTAGCCTGAATACGCCGTCGCCTGTTGTCCACAGGACAGCAGGAGTGACGCACTTCGCACCCCCACTTTGCGCAGTCTGGCGGTTTTTTGTGCTGCTTCGCATCACGACGGCACCGTATCGCGTATCGCACCTCTCACGTAAGCGCCTGCTTTTGTTCACGTTTTGTGAAGGATGGGAGTGTCCCGTGACATAAATCGATACGAACTCTTTACAGAGCATTAACTAACGAGACTACTATCGGGTCACCGGCTCGGTCATCAACCCAGCTGGCTCCTTCGACGCCCACTTTGGCGTCTTGTGCACGACCTGAGAGAGAGAGCTCGCCATGACTTCACGCACCACCGCACTGGGGCAGGCCATCCGCTATGCCCTGGCTACCACCGCAACGTTGGCCGCCCTGCCCGCGTTTGCCCAGGACGGCAGCAACGCAACGCCCACCAACCTCGACCGCATCGAGATCACCGGCTCGCGCATCCGCCAGGTGGACGTGGAAACCGCCCAGCCGGTGTTCGCGATCAGCCGCAACGACATCGAAAAGCAGGGCTTCAGCTCGGTTGCCGACATCCTGCAGAACGTCACCGCGATGGGCAGCCCGACCATCAGCCGCGCCAATGCGCTGACCGCGGGTGAAAACGCGGGTGGCACCTACATCGACATGCGCAACCTGGGCACCCAGCGCACGCTGGTGCTGGTCAACGGCAAGCGCATGGGCATCAGCACGTCCGGCTACCAGGACATCTCCACGCTGCCGGTGTCCGCCGTGGAGCGCATCGAGGTGCTGAAGGACGGCGCCTCTGCGATCTATGGCTCCGACGCCATGGCCGGCGTGGTGAACATCATCACCCGCTCCAATGTCACCGGTGTGACCGCCAACGTCTATCACGGCCAGTACAGCCAGGGCGACGGCGCACGTGACCGCTTCGACGTGGTCGCCGGCTGGAGCAACGATCGCGTGTCGTTGACCTTGTCCGCCGAGCATGCCGAAGAGAAGGGCGTGTGGGCGCGCGATCGCGGCTTCAGCAAGTACGGCATGACCGATCGCCATCCGTACGACAGCAGCAACTGGACCACGATCAGCCAGTACGGCCAGTTCACCGGTCTGCGCGGCCCGGGCTGTACCGCCACTGCGGGCTGCGGCTATTCCCTCAACCGCGGCGCGGATCCCACCAACCCGGCCAATTACCACCTCACCGATAGCACGCCGTTCACCGGTGACGTGAGCAACGCCAACGACCAGATGCACGTGATGTATCCGGTCAAGCGCGACTCGGTCTATTTCGACGGCCGCTTCAAGATCACCGACAACGTCAACTTCCGCACCGAGCTGGGCTACAACCAGCGTGAGTCCACCCGCCAGATCGCGGGCTATCCGCTGCAGTCGAGCACCGCCGGTGTCGGCTCGATGTCGATCAACAGCTACTTCAATCCGTTCGGCCGCCAGCACGGGTATGCCACCCCGACCGCCGTGGCATGGAACCGCCGCACCTGGGAAGTGCCGCGCGTGACCACCAGCGAGCTGAAGACCTACCGCGCGGTGGCGTCGTTCGACGGTTCGTTCGAGATCGGCAGCCGCTACTTCGACTGGGAAGTGGGTTACCAGTACAACCGCAATGAACTGGAATCGGTGGCGACCGGCAACCTGCACAAGGGTCGCGTCGCCGGCGGCGTCGGCCCGTCGTTCTACAACGCCGCCACCGGCAAGGTGCAGTGCGGCACCGCCGCTGCACCGATCTCCTATGACGTGTGCAAGCCGTGGAACCCGCTGGTGCCGTACGGCACGACGGCTGCCGATGGCCTGTACGGCAACGAAGAACTGCAGGCGTGGCTGTTCCCGGAAGAGATCACCAAGGGCCGTACCACCTCCAAGAACTTCTTTGCCAACATCGCTGGCAGCATCGTGACCCTGCCGGCTGGCGACCTGGGCTTCGCGTTCGGCGTGGAAAGCCGCAAGGAAGAAGGCAAGTACACCCCGGATGCCCTGGCCCAGACGGGCGCGACCACCAACCTGGCCGCGGGCCCGACCGGCGGTGACTACACCGTCAACGAGGCCTACCTGGAAGTGAACGTTCCGGTGCTGGCCGACCTGCCGGGCGCGAAGGAACTGACCTTTAATGGCGCAACCCGCTTCTCGGACTACAACACCTTCGGCAACACGCTCAACAGCAAGTTCGGCTTCAAGTGGAAGCCGATCGACTCGCTGATGGTGCGTGGCACCTGGGCCGAGGGCTTCCGTGCACCGACCATCAGCGACCTGTTCGGTGGTGGTTCGGAGACCTTCGCGCAGTTCAGCGATCCGTGCGACACCCGCTTCGGTTCCTCGGCCTCCAGCGCGGAAGTCCGTGCACGTTGCGCACGCGACATCGCCAATGCGAATACCTTCCGCCAGCTGCGCCAGGGTGGCACCCCGGTGAACACGTCGACGGACGCGACCCCGGTGCCGTTCACCTCCGGGTCGAACCCGCTGCTGACGCCGGAAACCTCGACCAGCAAGACGCTGGGCCTGGTCTGGAGCCCGAGCTTCATCCAGGGCTTCAACGCCTCGCTGGACTGGTGGAAGATCCGCATCGACAACACGATCATCGCCGACACGCCGACCCAGATCCTGCAGGACTGCTACGAATCGGGTATCGACGCGCGCTGTTCGCGCTTCCAGCGTGACCCGGTGACCGGCATCGTGACCAACCTGAAGTTCGGCAACCGCAACGCGGGCTTCATGGAAACCGAAGGCTACGATCTGGACGTGAGCTACCGTCTGGACACCCGGTTCGGCAAGTTCAACGTGAACTCGGCCACCACCTACGTGTCCAGTGCGACCTACCGCACCTCCAACGACAGCTCGATCGTCCCGATCGTCACCAACGGCATCGGCAGCGCTTTCCGCGTCCGTTCCAACCTGGTGCTGGGCTACGAGCGGGGCAACTTCGGCGCGAGCTGGACCGCGCGTTACTATTCGGGCGTGAAGGAAACCTGCTCGAACATCGCGCTGTACCCGGACGAGTGCTCGGATCCGGGTGTGTACGCACCGTGGTACAAGGGCGCACGCAACTACAACGAGCGCGGCGCGGTCACCTTCCACGACGTGCAGGTGCGTTACTCGCTGCCGTGGGACGCCACCGTGTCGGTCGGTGCCAACAACGTGTTCGAGAAGACCGGCCCGGTCATGTACAGCAAGCCGAACTCGGCCTTCTCGTACTACGGTGGTTACGATATCGGCCGCTTCATCTACATGAAGTACCAGCAGCGCTTCTGATCCATCGCGCTGTGACGGAAGCATGACGACCACGGCCCTTCGGGGCCGTGGTTTTTTATTGGCCGCCGCGCCCAGGCGCTGGCCGGCGCCACCGTCATCTGATGGTCGCAAAGCGGTCATGTCGGCTACATCGCCAGGCCCGAGCATGCCGGAAACCCGGAGGCCCGCCATGCGCTATGCCATCGTCACCGAGACCTATCCACCGGAAGTGAACGGCGTCGCCCTCACCGTGCAGGGGCTGGAACAAGGTCTGCGCGCAGCCGGGCACGAGATCGACCTGGTCCGCCCCCGCCAGTCCAGCGAAGCGCTGGATTCGGCACCCGGCACCTTGCTGGTTCCCGGCGCCGCCCTGCCCCGCTACCCCGGCCTGCGTTTCGGACTGCCGGCGCCGATCCGGCTGGGCCGCCATTGGCAGAAACAACGCCCGGATGCGGTCTACATCGCCACCGAAGGTCCGCTCGGCTGGTCGGCACTGCGCACTGCGCGCCGCCTCGGCATTCCGGTCGCCAGCGGCTTCCACACCCGCTTCGACGAGTACCTGCCCGACTACGGCGTGGCGTGGCTGCAGGCCGCAGCCATGCGCTGGATGCGCCGTTTCCACAACCAGGCCGATGCCACCCTGGTGCCGACCCGCGAGCTGCAGCAGTTCCTCGGCGAACAGGGCTTCGAGCGCGTGCGCCTGCTGGCCCGCGCGGTGGACAGCCAGCAGTTCGATCCTGGACGGCGCGATCCCGCGCTGCGCGAGGAATGGGGCGTGGATGGCAACGGCCTGGTGGCGATCTATGTCGGCCGCATCGCTGCTGAAAAGAACCTCGGCCTGGCAGTGAAGGCATTCCGCCGGCTGCAGCAGATCCGGCCCAAGGCACGCTTCGTGTGGGTCGGAGATGGCCCGGCCCGCGAGAAGCTGGCACATGAAAACCCCGACTTCATCTTCTGTGGCATCCAGCGCGGCGATGCGCTGGCCCGGCACTTCGCCAGCGGCGATCTGTTCCTGTTCCCCAGCCGCAGCGAGACGTTCGGCAACGTGACCCTGGAAAGCATGGCCAGCGGTGTGGCCACCGTGGCCTTCGACTACGGCGCCGCGCGCGAGTACCTGCGCAATGGCGAGAACGGCGCAGCCGTGGACAGCGACGATCAGTTCATCGAGGCCGCCGTGCGACTGGCCGCCGATGACGCGCAGCGCCGCGAACTGGGCGGCAATGCCGCACGGGCGATGAAGCGCCTGCATCCACAACAGGTGGTGGCCGAGTTCGATGCGCTGCTGGCCGAACTGGCACAGTCGCGGAGGAACGGCCATGCGCACTACGCCGCTTGAGCTGCTGGCCGGGCGCGAAGCACGCTGGTGCCGACGCGCAAACCACTACTGCCGGCGGCGCCGCGTGCGTCGCCTGTTCGCGGTCATCAGCCGGCTCGGCGATGGCGTGTTCTGGTACGTGCTGATGGCCGCGCTGGTGGTGCTGGACGGCTTCGACGGCCTGCGCGCCTCGGTGCACATGGCCGCCACGGGCCTGGCCGCGCTGCTGCTGTACAAGGTCCTCAAGCGCTGGACCCGGCGCCCGCGGCCCTACGCGGCCGACCTGCGCATCCGCGCCTGGGTGGCGCCGCTGGACGAGTTCAGTTTCCCCTCCGGACACACCCTGCATGCGGTGTCGTTCACCATCGTGGCACTGGCCTACTACCCGTGGCTGGCGCCGCTGCTGGTGCCGTTCACCTGTGGCGTTGCACTGTCGCGGGTGGTCCTGGGCCTGCACTATCCTTCCGATGTGCTGGCAGCCACCGCCATCGCCATCGTGCTGGCTTCGGCCAGCCTGACCTGGCTGCCGCTGCCGGTATAGCCCCGGGGTCAGATCCTTTTCCTTCGGAAAAGAGATCTGACCCCCACAATACCGGCGGCGCCACCATCATCATTGATGGCCTAGAATGCGGGCATGACCACGCTGTTCATTTCCGACCTGCACCTGGACCCCAGCCGTCCGGAGATCACCGACCTGTTCCTGCGCTTCCTGCGCGAGCAGGCGCCCGGCGCCGATGCGCTGTACATCCTCGGCGACCTGTTCGAGGCCTGGATCGGCGACGACACGCCCTCGCCCGCCGCCGACACGGTGGCCGATGCGTTGAAGGTGCTGTCCGACAGCGGCGTGCCGGTGTACTTCATCCGCGGCAACCGCGACTTCCTGCTCGGTGAGGACTACGCGCGCCGTGCCGGCCTGCGCATCCTGCCCGACCCGTGCATGATCGAACTGTACGGCCGCGCGGTGCTGCTGCAGCACGGTGACCTGCTGTGCACCGATGACATTCCCTACCAGCAGTTCCGTGCACAGACGCGCGACCCGGTATTCCAGGCGCAGTTCCTGTCGCAGCCGCTGGCCGCACGCATCGCGTTCGCGCAGAAGGCGCGCGAAGCCAGCCAGGCGCGCCAGTCCGAGATGAAGCAGGACGATCGTGCGCAGTTCGAGTCGGTGACCGACGTGGCCCCTGCCGAAGTCGATGCCACCTTCGTGCGCCATGGCGTGGACACCATGATCCATGGCCATACCCATCGGCCGGCGATCCACACGCTGCAGGCCGGTGGTCGCGAGCGCACCCGCATCGTGCTGGGTGACTGGTACGAACAGGGTTCGGTGCTGCGCGTGGATGCCAGCGGCTGGACGCTGGATACGCTCGCGCGCGAATAACGGATCGCAAGGTGCCAACCAAGGTTGGCATCTACCAGAGCAGGTGCATGCGCCCGGGTAGACGCCGGCCTTGGTCGGCGCCTGGACAGTGTCAGCGGAAGGCCGCGATGGTGGCCTTGGTGTTGACCAGCACGCGCTGGTTGTCGGCGGTGCTGGCGTTGCCCATCGGGATGCCGTTGTAGCTGATGTTGGGGTTGGACCAGTAGTTCAGGCGCGGGCAGCTGCGGGTGCAGTTGTAGGCCATGATCGTGCGCCAGCCGGTGCCGGTGGCCGGCTCGTAGCGGTAGCCGTGGCCATAGGCATAGGGCGAGGTGCTCGAGTCGGTGGCGATGTCATGCCGCGCACTCTGCAGATGGCCGATCTCGTGCGCGAACGAGTAATAGCCGGTCGCGCAATCCCAGTACACGGCCGCGAACGCGGTCGACGCCGTCGAGCCGATGCCCGAGGCCAGGCCGCAGTAGGCGGTGTTGTTGATCAGCAGCACGCCCACATCAGCCGTGTAGGTATTCCGGCTGGTGTGGATGCTGTCCATGTAGCCATCGCTGGTGCCACGGAAACGCGCCAGGTCGGTATCGAAGCTGCCCGATTCGGTGTAGCTGGTGGTCTCGTAGCGGGCCAGTTCCATGGTGATGCCGACGTTGCTGTTGACATAGCCCTGGTTCGATTCGGCCACGGCCAGCTGCACCAGTGACTGCATGTTGCCGCCATAGGCGGCGACGGCGGCATTGGTCGCCACCACCAGCACGCGGATGGTGGCCGGCGTGCCGGACGACGCCTGCGCGATGCCGAGGCGATCGTTGTTGCCCATCGGGACCTTCGGCAGCTGGTTGTAATCGGCCGGATGGTCGGCCGGCATCCGCGACTCGTCCACTTCCACAAGCACGTGGCGGTTGCCCAGCGGGCGCAGGCGGTACAGCTTTCCATCCTTGCGGATCGAGCCGGTGATGGTATCGCCCGAGCGCACCAGGATCAGCGAATTGCCGGGGTCGTCCTGGCCGTTGGAGGTGGCCGCGGTCAGCTTGTCCGAGGGCGAACGGAACTGGCCATACCAGATGCTGCCGCCATCGGGCAGCGCTTCAACCTTGCTGCGCACGGCCTGCACGCGCTGGCCGAGCAGTTCGAATTCCAGCTGCGGCTGTGCAGTCGCGGCTGCATCAACGCGCACTTCCTGTACCGTCGCGGTGGACGGGGTGGCCAGCAGCTTGCCCAGCGCGGGCTCACTGTTTGCCGATGCGCGGCTGATGACCGTCACCGGCTCGAACAACGGTGCCGCATGCGCGGCCGCCGCCACCGACAAACCCAACACCAGGCCACCTGCCGCTTTGCCAATCGATCTGGACAACATTGCGTCGCTCCTTGAATGATGTGAACAGCGTTGATGCAGCACGACCCGGTTTGCCGGGTTTGGCCATATGGCCTGCGCGGCTCGTGTGAATTCAATAGGCGAGTGGAGTGAAAGTCAGGATTTGTGATCGACCGCATCTGCGTTCAGTCAGGTCAAAAGCGTCACTACACTTCGCCAACACACCACTTTCGCGCTACCGTGACGCAGCCACGACGGGGAATGCACATGGCACCATCGCAGGGCACGGACGAAGATGTCGGCTTGCTGCGGATCGGCCTGTTCTTCGATGGCACCCGCAACAACGCGCACAACCTCGCGCGTGGTCGACCACAGCAGCCGCGACCGCGCCCGGCGCAGCTGCGTGCGGATGATGATTCGACCTACCAGAGCCGGCTGACCAGCAGCTACGACAACGGCCTGACCAACATCGCACGCCTGCAGCAGCTGTACCCGGACAGCCGCCGCGATGCGATGGCCACGCCTTCGTGTCGATCTACGTGGAAGGTGTCGGTACCCGCGATGACGCCGACGACGACCTGATCGGACTGGCGTTCGGTATCGGCGCCAGCGGCGTCCGCGCAAAGGTGCAGCGCGCGCTGCAGGTGGTGCTGCCGGCTGCGCTTGCAGAACTGTCCACGCGTTGGCGGCAACCGCTGCGTCGCGTGCAGCTGGATCTGTTCGGGTTCTCTCGAGGCGCTGCCGCCGCACGTGATATCGCCAACCAGCTGCAGGGCTGGGATACCACGCGTTGGCGGCAACTGCTGCAGTCGTCCGGCCTGGTCTGTACGCCGGACTTCGCCCCTGCCCTTCCGGTGCTGCGATTCATCGGCCTGTTCGATACCGTGGCTGCGGTCAGTGGTGGCCGCGCCGACGAACAACCGCAGCTTGCCCTGTCCAGTGGCATCGCTGCACGCGTGGTGCAGTTGACCGCGCGCGACGAGCATCGCCAGCACTATCCGCTGACCACGGTGGCACCGCCGTTCACCGAGATCGCTTTGCCCGGCGTGCACGCCAACATCGGCGGAGGCTACAACCAGCTGGAGGAAGGCCCCAAGCTGCTCAGCCGCCCACGTCGCCAGCAGCTGCGCCGCCCCGCCGTTGCCGACTACCAGATTCCCCCGCTGGCGATGCTGCAGGCCACCACGGCTTACGCTGAAACGCAGGCCGATGCCGAACGCTGGCGGCAGCAGCTGGGCGTGGACGAAAAGGAAGTGTGGGTGGATGTCTGGCACCAGTGGCAGCAGCAGCGCCGCGCCGGCAGCCGCAGCGTGCTGCTGTCCCCGGTGCTGTACGTGACTGCCGCCGTGGTACTGCGGCGGCGCATCGACTGGCGCTACCAGTTGATCGCGCTGCAGGTGATGCAGCAGCATGCCATCGATGCCGGTGTGACCTGGCGCGCCAGCGCTGCCGAAGTTCCCGGCTGGGAACTGCCGTCGGCCCTGCAACCGATCGCACGGCGGCTGGTGGCAGGGCAGGCGTTGACCCAGACCCAGGAGGCGCTGCTGCGCCGACGCTACCTGATGCAGTCGGCGCACTGGAATTTCGACGCGCTGGGCGACACCGCCCTGACCTATGCCGCCGATGCCGGCGTCAGCGAACTGCCCTACCGGCCCGGTCCCGGCCTGTTCTACATCAACCGGCCCACCGTGGATGGCAAGCGCGTGGTGCTGCCCAACGCATGAAAAAGGGGACGGAGGGGATTAAGTCGTTTGTGGCACAAACGACTTAATCCCCTCCGTCCCCTTTTGTTCAACCGGCCTGTTCGACCAGGTTGGCGAGCTCGTCGGCGTCGAAGCCGGCCAGCAGGCGCGCTTCGATGTTGAACGGCCCGTGCAGGTAGCCGCCGGCGTATTCCACCAGCAGCGCCTTGAAGCGCGCACGCGGCTCGACGCCGGCGCGATCGCAGTACCAGCGGTACCAGCGCGAACCGGCGGCAACGTGCGCCACTTCCTCGCGCAGGATCACTTCCAGTACGTCGGCGGTTTCACCATCACCGACATTGCGCAGCTTCTCGATCATGCCCGGTGTCACGTCCAGGCCGCGCGCTTCCAGCACGCGCGGTACCAGGGCCATGCGCGCCAGGCCGTCATGCGCGGTCTTTTCGCACATTTCCCACAGGCCGTTGTGCGCGGGGAAATCGGCGTAGTCGTGGCCATGCGCCTGCAGGCGCTCGCGCAGCAGCATGAAGTGCCGCGATTCGTCGTCGGCACAACTGACCCAGTCGGCATGGAACGCTGGCGGCAGGCCGCGGAAGCGGTACACCGCATCCCAGGCCAGGTCGATCGCGTTGAGTTCGATGTGGGCGATGGCGTGGATGAAGGCGGCGCGTCCTTCCACGCCGCCCAGCCCGCGCCGGGGCACTTCGCGCGGATGCACCAGCACCAGCCGTGCCGGCCGGCCAGGCATGCGGATCGGTTCCGGCGGCGGCGCATCGGCAGCCACCTTCAGGCGGCCGGCACGGAACGCGGCGGCATACGCCTGGGTCAACGCGACCTTGCGCAGCGGGTCGGCTTCGGCCAGGCACCGCTGCGCCGCGCGCAGCAGGTCGCCACCAACGTCGGGTACATCGACCACGCCTGGACCTCAGGCGCGGCGCTTGTGCTTGGCGTCGTCCGAACGCAGCTGCTGGATGCGCTCGAAGTAGCCCGGCTCGATACCCGTCGGGTAGTGGCCGTTGAAGCAGGACGAATCGAAGTTGCGCAGCGCCGGGTTGCCCTCGCTCACCGCCGCTTCCATGTCCTCCAGATCCTGGTAGATCAGCCAGTCGCAGCCCAGGTGGGCCTCGATCTCTTCCACGGTGCGGTTGTGCGCGACCAGCTCTTCGGCCGCCGGCATGTCGATGCCGTAGATGTTCGGGTAGCGCACCGGCGGTGCCGCGCTGGCCAGGTAGACCTTGCGCGCGCCCGCATCACGAGCCATCTGCACGATCTGCTGGCTGGTGGTGCCACGCACGATCGAGTCGTCCACCAGCAGCACCACGCGGTTGCGGAACTCCAGGTGGATCGGGTTGAGCTTGCGGCGCACCGACTTCACGCGTTCGCCCTGGCCCGGCATGATGAAGGTGCGGCCGATGTAGCGGTTCTTGATGAAGCCTTCGCGATACTTCACCCCGAGCACGTTGGAGATCTCCAGCGCGGCATCACGCGAGGTATCCGGGATCGGGATGATGGTGTCGATATCGTGGTCCGGGCGCAGGCGCAGGATCTTCTCGCCCAGCTTGATGCCCATGCGCATGCGCGCCTTGTGCACCGAGACGTTGTCGATCATCGAATCCGGACGCGCGAAGTACACGTACTCGAAGATGCACGGGGTGTGCTCGGCAGGCTCGGCGCAGATTTCCGAGAACAGCTCGCCGCGGGCGGTGATCACCAGGGCTTCGCCCGGCTGCACATCGCGCACCCGCTGGAAGCCCAGCACGTCCAGCGCGGCCGACTCGGAGGCCACGATGTACTCGTCGCCCTCGGCATGGCTGCGCTTGCCCAGCACCAACGGACGGATGCCGTGCGGGTCGCGGAAGGCCACCAGGCCCAGGCCCAGCACCACGCTGACCACCGCATAGCCGCCCTTGCAGCGGCGGTGCACGCCAGCCACCGCGCGGATCGCGGCTTCCGGGCTCAGCTGGCGCTGCTGTTCCAGCTCATAGGCGAACACGTTCAACAGCACTTCGCTGTCCGAATCGGTGTTGACGTTGCGGCGGTCCTGCTCGAACACCTGCTGGCGCAGCGCCTCGGTGTTGATCAGGTTGCCGTTGTGGGCCAGCGCGATGCCGTACGGCGAGTTGACGTAGAACGGCTGCGCCTCGTCCATGCCTTCCGAGCCGGCCGTCGGGTAGCGCACATGGGCGATGCCGACGCTGCCTTCCAGGGTGGACATGGTACGTGCATCGAACACATCGCGGACCAGGCCGGTGGCCTTCTGCACCCGCAGGCGGCTGCCATTGGCCGTGGCGATGCCCGCGGCATCCTGGCCGCGATGCTGGAGAACGGTCAAGCCGTCATACAACTGCCCGGCGACGTTCTGGTTGCCGACGATTCCGACGATGCCACACATGGTGCGAAGTCTCCGCTGGGCTGTGCCCAGTTACAAGGAAGGTGGCCGTACCTGGCCGCGGTGGTCGCCGCGCCTGCGGTCGACATTGGCCGGATCGCCCGGCTCGATACTGTCTGGCAGTGCTGGGGCGTCCGGGCGCACTTCGGCCGGATCGTATGCGTCGCCCTGTTCCGCTTTCGCGGGCCGCAGCCATCCGCTGCCCGCCACTACCTGGTTGAGGATGCCATTATCGCCTGCCGCGCCCGGCTTTCCCAGATCGGCGCCTGCGCTCTTCCCCAGCTCCATCAATGCAGATGGGGACAGCATGTCGGTCGGCAAGGTCTTGGGCAGCAGGTCGGCGCCGGGCACCTGCCAGTGCGGCAGCTTCCCGTTCATCCAGGCCACGGCCGGGTTCAGCACCGGGCGGACCGCCGAGCGCTTCCAGGACGGTTCGGCGGTCAGCGGGGTGAAGCCGGCCAGCAGCACCAGGATCGCCGCGATCAGGCCGCCACGCACGGTGCCCAGCACGCCGCCCAGCAACCGGTCCAGGCTGGTCAGCATGCTGCGATGGATCATCGCCTTGATGACCATGCCGATCACCGCGACCACGATCATCACGCCAATGCCCACGCCCAGGTAGCCGCCAACGAAATGCTCGCCGCCGGGTGCGGCCGGGGCCGCCCACCAGCGTGCCGCATCGTTGCCGAAGGCGAAGGCCGCCCACGCGGCCAGCAGCCACGACAGCGTGCCGATGACGATTCCAACAAAGCCACGCAGCATCCCGAGCAGGGTCGAGGCGGCGATCACGATCAGCAGCACCACGTCGATCATGGCGCCCCGCTCCTTCGGCGGCGCTGGCAACGGGCCTGCGCGTGGATCATGGGTGCGGTCGGACCATGCCGGCCACGCCGACCTTGGCGGCGACCTGCGCCTTCAGCTGCTCGGCGTCAGCGCGGTTGGCCACCGGTCCGACGCGGACGCGATGCAGCGTGCCCTTTTCAGTGCGTACCTGCTCGACGAAAGCACTGAAGCCGGCGGCGCGGACCTTGTCGCGCAGCGCGTTGGCATCGTTGGCCTGGCCGAACGCGCCCAACTGCACGGCGAAGCCGACGCCACTGGCCGCCGGTGCTGTCGGCGTGGCAGGGGCCGGCTTGCTGGCGGCAGCCTCCGGCTTCGGCTCGGGCTTGGCGTCCGGCTTCCGAGCCTCGGGCTTCGGTGCCGGCTTGGGCGGCTCTGGTTTGGTGGTCGCCGTCGGCGTGCTTGGCGGCAGGCTTTCGCTGCGCACCGGGTTGCTGGTGGCCGACGGCGTGGTGGCCGCGGCCGGGGTGCTGGTGGTCGGCGCCGGCGTGGCGGCAACCGCCGCACTGCTGCCTGCCGCCGCATCCAGGGTGATGACTTCTGCCTTCACATCGGCGCGGATCTTGACCGCCTGCAGGCGCGCGGCTTCGGCCTGGGCACGGTCGGCATACGGCCCGACACGCACACGCCACGCCTGGCGCCCGCTGATGGTGGTGGTTTCGGCGAAGCCTGGCAGCTGCGAGCGCTGCAGGTAGGCGATCACCGCATCGGCGTCGGCCTTGCTGCCGTAGGCGCCAAACGTGACGGCGAAGTTGCCGGCGGCAACCGCCGGAGACGTGTCCACGGTCGGCGGCGTAGCCGGCGCGGCCGTCTCCTGCAGCGGCTTGGCCTGCCCGGTCTGCAGGCCGGTGGCTCCACCGGCCGGAGCAACCAGCGGCAGCTCACGGGTTTCGAACTGGCCATCGGCCGGTGCGTCCGGCGCGGCGATCGGCACCGAGGCCACACCGCTGTCCGGCGCCGGTCCCTTGACCAGCATCGGCAGGAAAATCACGGCCAGCGCCACCAGCACGATGGCACCAATCAGACGCTGTTTCAGAGGCGTATCCACGTGAGGCGGCAACTGTCCGGAGGTTGCGGTCGATTATACGGGTGCCGGACCGGACGGCGTCGGCATTGGCTGAACGCGGATCAGGCGGCGCCCTGCAACCATTGCAGCGCGGCAGCGGCGGTATGGAAGGAGCCGAACACCAGTACGCGGTCACCGCGCCCGGCCTGGGCCAGTACCTGTGCCAGCGCCTGCTCGACAGTATCAGCGCGCTGGGCCTTGGCCGCCGCCGTACCGGCCAGGCGGGTCTGCAACTGGGCAGCACTCTGCCCGCGCGGGCCGTCCAGTCCGGCCAGGGTCCACTCGCCGACCACGTCCTGCAGCGCCTGCACAACGCCCACCGCGTCCTTGTCCTGCAGCGCGGCGTACACCGCCAGGGTGCGCCCGGCCGACGCTTCGGCCTTCAGCGCGCGCGCCAGCTGGCCCGCCGCCTGCGGGTTGTGCCCGACATCGACACGGACCTGCACCCCGTCACGCTCGAACGCCTGCAGGCGGCCAGAGATGCGCGCCGCCGCGACACCAGCAGCCCACGCCGCACGCGGCACCGGCTTGTCCAGCGCGCGCAGCGCAGCGATGGCGGCACCCGCGTTGGCCAGCTGGATCGGGCCGGCCAGCGCCGGGGTCGGCAGTTCCATGCGCAGGCCGACATCGCGCCAGCGCCAGCGCTGGGCATCGATTGGTTCGTAGAAATAATCGCTGCCGCCGCGGATCGCGTTGGCGCCGACCAGGTAGGCACGTGCGAGCACGCTCGACGGCGGGTCGGTCTCGCCCAGGATCACCGGCTTCCAGCCACGGATGATGCCGGCCTTCTCGGTGCCGATCGCTTCGCGGTCCCCGCCCAGCCATTCGGCATGGTCGATGTCCACGGTGGTGATCACCGCCACGTCAGCGTCGACGATGTTGACCGCATCCAGGCGACCGCCCAGGCCCACTTCCAGCACCGCCAGGTCCAGCCCGGCGTCCGCGAACAGCTGCAGCGCGGCCAGCGTGCCGTACTCGAAATAGGTCAGCGTGATATCGCCACGCGCGGCCTCGATGGTGTTGAAGGCGGCGACCAGCGCCGCATCCTCCACATCGTGGCCGTCGATGCGCACGCGCTCGTTGTAGCGCAGCAGGTGCGGCGAGGTGTACGCGCCGACCTTCCAGCCGGCAGCACGCGCGATGGCTTCGATGAAGGCCACGGTGGAGCCCTTGCCGTTGGTGCCACCGACCACGATGGTGCGCTGGGCCGGCGCCCCCAGGCCCATCGCCGTAGCCACGGCGCGCACGCGCTCCAGGCCCATGTCGATGGTCGCCGGGTGCTGGCGTTCAAGGTAGTCCAGCCAGTCGGCCAGGGTGGTCGGGGTGTTCGTCACGGCAGCGGTTCCAGCAGAAGCAGTTGATGCGAGGGGATGGATCAGAGTGCGCGGTGCTTGGCTTCGCCGAAGAACGGCGTGTGGTGGGCACAGTCGTTCAGGCGCACCACTTCCAGGCTGTCCAGGTCGGCGCCTTCGAGCAGGTTGAGCGTGGTCGGCGCCTGGCGGAAGGTCCACAGGCGGGAGATCGGCAGGCCCAGCACCTTGCACAGGATCACGCGGTTGACCGCGTCATGGGCGACCACCAGCAGGGTGTCGTGCTCGCCGAGGCCTTCGCTGGCGCGGGCCAGGCCGCGCCAACTGCGCTCCAGCACCAGGCGCAGCGATTCACCGCCGGGCATCAGCACGGTGTCCGGCTCCTCGCGCCACGCCTTCAGGCGCGACGGGTCCTTTTCGTTGATTTCGCTGGCCAGCAGGCCTTCCCACTCGCCGTGGGCGATTTCCTGCAGCTCCGGCTCGGTCAGCAACATGTCGGCACGGGCGGCACCGAGTGCCAGCTGCGCGGTGCGCTGCGCGCGTGACAGCGGCGAGGCGACGGCACGGGTGATGTCCACCGAGGCCAAGCGGGCGCCCAGGGCCTGGGCCTGGGCTTCACCGATCGGCGAAAGCGGGATGTCGATCTGGCCCTGGTAGCGGCCTTCGGCGTTCCACGGCGTTTCGCCGTGGCGGGCAAGCAGGATGCGCATGCGTGCAAGGGGTCCTGGGGGGAGGAGGTTCCGCGTTTCGTTCACATCCTGTGAAGTGCGCGGAACAGGGATGATACCCGTTCGGCGCACCGGGCCGTGCCGGGCATGAAAAAACCCCGCGACGTGGATCGCGGGGTTTTGGAAACTCCGGCTATCTGGTCGGGGTTGCCGGCCAGCGGCCGGCACTACCGCAACGGGTTTATTTCGCCAGGTTCAGTTCCTTCAGCAGCGCCGGCGCCGGCGCCACTTCCTGCATGATCCACTGCATGTAGCGGCTGTCGACCGCGATCATGCGGGTCATCACCGGGTCGAACACCCAGTTGGAGCTGACCGATTCCCAGTTGCCGTCGAAGGCCAGGCCGACCAGCTTGCCGTTGGCGTCCAGCACCGGTGAACCCGAGTTGCCACCGGTGATGTCCAGGTTGGACAGGAAGTTCACCGGCACCGAGCCCACGCGCTTGTCTTCCAGGCCGCCGTAGCGCTTGGCCTTGACCGCGTCGAGCAGGGCCTTGGGCGCATCGAACGGATCGACGCCGGTGTCCTTGGCGACGATGCCCTCCAGCGTGGTGAACGGGGTGTAGGCCACGCCGTCCCTGGGCTCATAGCCCATCACGTTGCCGAAAGTGATGCGCAGCGACAGGTTGGCATCCGGGTACACGAACTCGCCCTGGCTCTTCTTGTAGTCAGCCAGTGCCTGCAGGTACAGCGGACGTGCGGTCAGCGACTCGCCTTCGCGGATCTTCTTCTGCTCTTCCTGCTTCAGCAGCGACGGCATGATCGCCACCGCGTACTGGATGGCCGGATCGGTGCTGGCTTCGAACGCGGCGCGGTCGGCCTTGAACCACTTCAGGCGTGCATCCAGGCTGCCCAGCTCAGTGCCCGACAGCTTGCTCACCAGTGCCTTGACCGCGCTGGCATCGCTGCCGCCCAGCCAGGTGTTCAGCACGTCGTTGTTGCGCTGCGCGGCCGGCAGGGCGACGTACTGGTCCAGCCAGTAGGTCTGCAGCTGCTGGTCCATCTTCGCCACATAGCGGCGATCCATCTGCTTCAGGCCGCCTTCCAGGGTCGGCAGGTCGCGCTGCTGGTAGCCGACCTCGCGCTCGGCGTCCGGCTTGGTGCGCTCGATCGACAGGCGGTACAGGCCGATGGCGGCGTTGACCGCCGAGGTGTTGTTGAACTGGCCGACGAACAGATCGCGCTCGCGGGTCGCCTTGCTGGTATCCAGGTGCTTGACCAGCTGCGCGTGTGCGGCCAGGGCCGGCTTGCCGGCGGCGCCCTGCTTCTTCAGCCAGGCCAGCACGGCGGCTTCTTCAGCCTGCTTCTGGCCAGCAGCGTCGATGCGCTTGAAGCCTTCCAGCTGGCCGGCGTAGTTCTTGGCCACGTTGTTCATGCTGGCCGCGGTGGCGGCGTACTTCACCTTGACGTCGGCGTCGGCCTTGCCCGCCTCATCGATCATCTTCAACACTGCGTTGTAGTGCCTGGCGATGGTCGGGTAGGTCCAGCTGGCGGTTTCGTTGAACTCACCGGCCAGCGCGTAGCGGTTGGTGCGGCCCGGATAGCCTGCCACCATCACGAAGTCACCGGCGCCCAGCGGCTGGTCGGTGAACTTCAGGAAGTGCTTGGGCTGGTACGGCACGTTGTCGGCCGAGAATGCGGCCGGCTTGCCGTCCTTGCCGACGTAGGCGCGGTAGAACGAGAAGTCGCCGGTGTGGCGCGGCCACATCCAGTTGTCGACGTCGCCGCCGTACTTGCCGACGCTGCCCGGGGGCGCGTAGACCAGGCGCACGTCCTTGATTTCCATGTTGCGGAACAGTCGGTAGGTGTTGCCGCCGGAGAAGGTGTACAGGCGGCAGCGGAAGCCGTCCTCGGCTTCACACGCGGCGACCTGGGCCTTGTCGAAGGCGTCCAGCGCACGGCTGCGGGCCAGCGGGTCGTTGCCGGCGGCGGCAATGGCGGCCTTGGCCTGGGCGGTGACGTCGGTGATCTGGTCGAGCACGTAGACGCGGGCGTTCGGGCCGGCGCTCAGTTCATCGCTGTGCTTCGGCGCGTTGAAGCCGTCCTTGATCAGGTTCTTCTCGGCGGTCGAATTCAGCTGGATCGCACCGTAGGCGCAGTGGTGGTTGGTGACCACCAGGCCCTGCGGCGACACGAAGCTGGCGGTGCAGCCGCCGAGGGCGACGACCGCGCCCATCGGGTCGCCGGTGAGGTTGGACAGCTGCTCCGGCGACAGCTTCAGGCCGGCCTTCTGCAACGGACCGGCGATTTCCGGCAGCTGCTGCGGCACCCACATGCCTTCAGCGGCATGGGCGACCTGGGCCAGCCCGAGGCTGGCGACGATGGAGAATGCAAGCAGGTTCGAGCGCATGGAGCAGCCCCTGGTAGTGGAACCCTCGATTGTAGCCCGCCGCCCTGCCCCGGCCCGAACCCCGGAAGTCATGGGCCTACTTCTTGCTCTGCCATGCGCACATCGGCCGCGCACATGGAATCGTCCAGAGGAGGCGTGGTCACCCTGGCCGGGACCGTTGGCGCCATGGGCCGGGCGCATGCGACTGGCGGGTTGGGCAGGACGCCCAACCCCGGTCTTGCCGTGTGCGCAGGATAGCGCGCACGAGCAAGGCGCCATCGAGCACCATGGATGGGCTTTTGCGTGTCCCGGCCAGGGTGACCACGCCCCCTCCCCAGGAATCAAGGAGGCGCTGCTGTTTGCAGCACGTTCGAAACGCCCGTCGGCGCACGCCTTTCGTTCCGCCATTGCACCCGCAGCGCAACATGGGAAATCCGCGCGGCACCCTATAATCCGCGCTTTCCCCCTGATGAGTTCCACCCCGATGGCGCAGCAAACGATGAAGGCCCTGGTCAAGCGCGAAGCGGCCAAGGGCATCTGGCTGGAAGAAGTTCCGGTGCCGACCCCAGGCCCGAACGAGGTCCTGATCAAGCTGGAAAAGACCGCGATCTGCGGCACCGACCTGCACATCTACCTGTGGGACGAGTGGAGCCAGCGCACCATCAAGCCGGGCCTGACCATCGGCCATGAGTTCGTCGGCCGCATTGCCGCGCTCGGTTCGGCGGTGACCGGCTATGAGATCGGCCAGCGCGTCTCGGCCGAAGGTCACATCGTCTGCGGCCATTGCCGCAACTGCCGTGGCGGCCGCCCACACCTGTGCCCGAACACCGTCGGCATCGGCGTCAACGTCAACGGCGCCTTCGCCGAATACATGGTGATGCCGGCCAGCAACCTGTGGCCGATTCCGGACCAGATCCCGTCGGAACTGGCCGCGTTCTTCGACCCGTACGGCAATGCCGCACACTGCGCGCTGGAATTCGACGTGATCGGCGAAGACGTGCTGATCACCGGCGCCGGTCCGATCGGCATCATCGCCGCCGGCATCTGCAAGCACATCGGTGCGCGCAACGTGGTGGTGACCGACGTCAACGACTTCCGCCTGAAGCTGGCCGCCGACATGGGCGCCACCCGCGTGGTCAACGTCGCCAACCAGTCGCTGAAGGACGTGATGAAGGAGCTGCACATGGAGGGCTTCGACGTGGGCCTGGAAATGAGCGGCAACCCGCGCGCGTTCAACGACATGCTCGACTGCATGTACCACGGCGGCAAGATCGCCATGCTCGGCATCATGCCCAAGGGCGCCGGCTGCGACTGGGACAAGATCATCTTCAAGGGCCTGACCGTGCAGGGCATCTACGGCCGCAAGATGTACGAGACCTGGTACAAGATGACCCAGCTGGTGCTGTCCGGCTTCCCGCTCGGCAAGGTGATGACCCACCAGCTGCCGATCGACGAGTTCCAGAAGGGCTTCGACCTGATGGAAGAAGGCAAGGCCGGCAAGGTCGTGCTCAGCTGGAACTGACCCGAAGGGTCAATTCCCCCGCATGTTTCCTTATCCCCGCGCCTTTGGCGCGCCCCCTTGAACAACAAGGGGGCTCTTCCCCAGATGGGATCAAGAACACCGCGGAACTGAAAAAGGCGCCCGATGGGCGCCTTTTTCGCAATGCGTGCCAGGCAAGCTTGGCACCTACCGTAACGCCTGCGGCGTTACTTGCCCACGGCCACGGTCAGCAGCACCCGGCTGTGGGCCAGCTTGCCCGAGTTCTCGCGTCCATTGCCGTCGGTGCCGTAGTAGCCCAGGCCGACGTTGAACAGGCCGAACTGGCGGCTGACGCCGACGTTCCAGTCGGTATAGTCCTTGGCGATGCCGTCCTCGAAGGTGCTGCGACCGACGTTGGCATTCAGCGTGAAGTCCTTCGGCAGGCCCCAGCTGCCGCCCAAGCCGTAGTACCAGCCATCGGTGCCGCTGTTCCACTGGTCGTTGGTGTAGGCCACGGTCAGCTTGTAGGTGTCGTCGAGCGTGGTGGTGGTCACCAGCTCGTTGTAGTTCTGGTGGCTGGCACCGAGGTAGGTGTAGCGGTTCAGCAGCACGTCGAAGTTGACGCGCGAAGTGACGTCCACGCCGTAGCCGATCTGGTAGTCGATCTCGGTGTTCGGATCGCCCGGACCGAAGTCCACGCCCGAACCCCAGACACCGGCATACAGGCCCACCGGCGAGGTGTAGGTGAAGCCCGCCTGCAGGGTCGGCTTCTCGTCGGTCTGCGACACGCCACGGAACAGGTAGTCGGAAACGGCGGTGACATTCCAGCTGTACGGCGATTCGTTCTCCTGCGCGCTGGCGGCGAACGGGGCGGCCAGGGTCAGGGCAGCGGCAATGGCGAGGCAGGCACGGGCGTGCTTCATGAGCGTCTCCGGTGGGGGCGGTGGCGTGGCGTGGAAGGCGGGAGCAGCCGGAGCGCGACAGCTCCGGTTCACGAATTCTTAACCACTTTGCTATTGCGATGCAACATGCGCTGCCCATGGCGATGCCCCATCCAGCCCGGTTGATGACCGGCGATGCCCGGTAGAATCAGCGGTTTCCCCGTTCAGAGCCGTGCCCACGCCATGACCGACGTCTCCTCCGCCCTGACCCGCCACTACGCCGAGGAACTGGACGCCATCCGCGCCCAGGGCCTGTTCAAGTCCGAGCGGATCATCACCAGCCCGCAATCGGCCGAGATCACCCTCGACGACGGCCGCAAGGTGCTGAACTTCTGTGCCAACAACTACCTGGGCCTGGCCGACCATCCGGACCTGATCCAGGCCGCCAAGGACGCACTGGATACCCACGGCTTCGGCATGGCCTCGGTGCGCTTCATCTGCGGCACCCAGGACCTGCACAAGCAGCTGGAGAAGCAGATCGCCGATTTCTTCGGCAAGCAGGACACCATCCTGTACGCGGCCTGCTTCGATGCCAACGGTGGCCTGTTCGAGCCGCTACTCGGCGAGAACGACGCGATCATTTCCGACGCGCTGAACCATGCTTCGATCATCGACGGCGTGCGCCTGTGCAAGGCCAAGCGCTTCCGCTACGCCAACTGCGACATGGCCGATCTGGAAGCCCAGCTGCAGGCCGCCGATGCCGCAGGCTGCAAGACCAAGCTGATCACCACCGATGGCGTGTTCTCGATGGACGGCTTCATCGCGCCGCTGGACGAGATCACCGCGCTGGCGAAGAAGTACAACGCGCTGGTGCACATCGACGAATGCCACGCCACCGGCTTCCTTGGCGCTACCGGCCGTGGTTCGGCCGAGGTCAAGGGCGTGCTGGAGAAGATCGACATCATCACCGGCACTCTGGGCAAGGCCATGGGCGGCGCACTGGGCGGCTTCACCTGCGCCAGCGCCGAGGTGATCGAACTGCTGCGCCAGCGCTCGCGCCCGTACCTGTTCTCCAACTCGCTGCCGCCGCATGTGGTGGCCGCCGGCATCAAGGCGTTCGAAATGCTGGCTGCCGCTGACGACCTTCGCAGCACGCTGGCCGAGAACACCGCCTACTTCCGCGAGAAGATGACCGCCGCCGGTTTCGACGTGAAGCCGGGCGTGCATCCGATCAGCCCGGTAATGCTGTATGACGCACCGTTGGCGCAGAAATTCGCCGAGCGCCTGCTGGAAGAAGGCATCTACGCGATCGGTTTCTTCTTCCCGGTGGTGCCCAAGGGCCAGGCCCGCATCCGGACCCAGATCAGCGCCGCGCACAGCCGCGAGCACCTGGATCGCGCGATCGATGCGTTCACCCGCATTGGTGTCGAACTGGGCGTGGTCAAGGGCTGATCATGCCGGGGTCGGATCCCTTTCCTGCGGAAAAGGCCCTGACCCCGCTGGTCAAAGCGTGCCGACCAAGGTCGGCACCTACCGGGCTGGATGGCTGCCGACCACGGTCGGCACCCGCCGTGGCCTGAGGGCGTGCCGGCCAGGGTCGGCACCGCCAGGCGTCACTTCTTTTTCTTCTTGCCCTTCGGCTCTTCCTTGCTGGCCACCACTACCGGCTTGGCGGCGGCGTCCTGGCCGTTGCCCTTGGCAACGCGGATGCCGTTGGCCTTCATCCAGGCATCGAACTCATCGGCGGTCATCTTCTTGTCGCCGTTGCTCATCAGGAAGCGGTAACTGCCGCGACCATCCAGCTCCGGGGTCTTCACTTCCACCACCGGGGTCTCGGCAGGCGTTTCCGCCTTGGCCACCTTCTTGTGGCCGCCACAGGCGGCCAGCAGCACCATCGGCAGCAGCAGGCCTGCGCAGCGCAGGGTTTGGTTGAGGGTCGGGTGGTACATGGGCAGGCTCCGTTCGGGAAATTCAGCAACCAGGCGCCCCCTACGCCTGGAACGGTGGCCGGCGACTGCCGGCCGCGGGCGATGATCAGCCCGGTGCAGCGGCCCCCAGCCGCTGCTGGTCGCTGACCTCCAGCACCCGCCATTGCCCCTTGCCGAGATCGCCGAGCACCAGCCCACCGATCGCGACCCGGACCAGGCGCAGCACCTGCAGGTCGAAGGCCGCCAACAGGCGGCGGATATGGCGGTTGCGTCCCTCGTCGAGGACCACCTCCAGCCATGCGGTCTTGTCGCCACTGCGCAGTACGCGCACGGCCTGGGCGACGAGGAACTCGCCCTCGTCCTCGACACCGGCGCGCAGCGCGGCCAGGGTGTCCTCATCGGGAAGACGATCCACCTGCACGTGATAGGTCTTCTGTGGGCCGGTCTCCGGATCGGTCAGGCGCGCCGCCCACTGCGGATCATTGCTGAACAACAACAGCCCTTCGCTGGCCTTGTCCAGGCGCCCGACCGGCGCGATCCACGGCAGGCCGGCACCATCGAAGCAGCGATACACCGTGTCGCGACCACGCTCGTCCTGCGCCGTGGTCACCACGCCGCGCGGCTTGTTGAGCACCAGGTACAGCCGCTGCGGCGCATCCATCGGCCGGCCATCGACTTCGATCGGCGGGTGCGGACTGGCAATCGGGAACTCGGGATCACGGATGATGCGGCCGGACACGCGCACGCGGCCCTCGGCAATCCAGCGCGCGGCCTCGCTGCGTGAGCACACGCCGGCCTTGGACAGCACGCGCGCCAGGCCGTGGCGCACGCCATTGGAGACATCCGGAACCGCACGCCCACGCGGTGCGTGGGAGCGGGCAGCGGGGGCAGCAGGTGGGCGGCGCGTGCGCAAGCCTCTGCTCCCCGCCGCGCTTACTTCTTGTCGACCGGCTTGGTCTCAGCCGGTGCTTCGGCCGCAGCCGGAGTGGCGGCCGGAGCCGGACGCGCCTTGACCACACGCACGCCACGCGCCTTCATCCAGGCGTCGAACTCTTCGGCGGTCATGCGCTTGCCGTTCTGGCTCATGTCGAAGCGCCAGGGCGTGTTGTCGAATTCGGTCTGCGGCTTGTAGGCCGCCGGATCGTTCGGCTTCACCGCCGGTGCGCTCGGAATGGCCTTGGCGATGTTCTGGCACCCATCGATGCGCAGGCGCTGCAGCACCTGGTCCAGCGACTGCGACGGATCGTAGTTGCTGCTCAGCACGCCGGCCGGCATGCCCAACTGGTTGCCACGGATGTAGAGCTCGTCGGCCACCGGCGCGATGGTCGTGGCCGGCAACGGCAGCGGCGAGGCGCTGGTGTTGACCGAGCAATCGACCGCAGCGTGGGCGGCGGGAACCAGGGCCAGCGCCAGGAAGGCGGCCGATGCAGAGCGCAGCATGAAGGGCATCCAGGAAAGGAAGTGACGCGGCGAGTTTAGCAATGCCGCGACAGCTTTCAAGCGCCACTTGCAATGAATACGGCAACTCATTGGTTTTATGGGCAAAATCCCGACGAACGGTTACTCCCGCGCCTGAAACGCCGGGTTCCGGACCGCAGAAACAACAAGACCCGGCCGAAGCCGGGTCCTGCTGTGTCCTACTGGCAGAGCGTCAGAACTTAGTTCTGGACGTTCAGCTCGGTACGACGGTTCTTGGCGCGACCTTCCGGGTTGTCCGAACCATCCGGGTTGGTGTTCGGAGCAATCGGACGGCTCTCGCCGTAGCCGATCGGGCCGACCAGGCGACCGGCGTCGACGCCGTTCTTGGTCAGGTAGTTGTACACGGCGGTGGCGCGACGCTCCGACAGCTTCTGGTTGTAAGCGTCGGTACCCTTCGAGTCGGTGTGACCGGCAACTTCAACGCGCAGATCCGGGTAACGCTTCAGGATCTCGGTGGCTTCGCTCAGGATCGCCACGGCGTCCGGACGCAGGTTCGACTTGTCGAAGTCGAAGTTGACGCCCTTCAGGTCGATGGAGACCGGAACCGGGCAACCGTCCGGACCGATGGTCTGACCCGGCTGCGAGTTCGGGCACTTGTCGTCGCAGTTGTTGACGCCGTCACCGTCGTCATCCAGGTCGGCGCAGCTCGGGGCAACCGGAGCCGGAGCCGGAGCAGCCGCGACCGGAGCCGGGCCCAGCGGGATCACGACGCCGACCGAAGCCAGCACGTCGCCGAACCAGCTCTCGTCCTTGGCGGCGATGCTCTGGTCGTCGAAGTCAGCGCGGTAGGCCACTTCGGCGCGGACAGCAACACGCTTCTCGAAGGTGGTCTGCAGGCCGACGCCCAGCTTGGCGGCAACGTTGCCGTCCTTACGCTGGCGCGGACCGTTGTTGTCGATTGCAGCGTACTCTTCTTCCGACTTCTGGTAGCCCAGGCCACCGACGATGTACGGGTTCCAGCCGCGGCCTTCCTTGATGAAGTGGCGACGCAGGTCCAGCGAGACGCCGTACTGCGACCAGTTCAGGTCCTGGTTGCTGTCGAAGTTCGGGTTCTGGTAGTTCAGTTCACCGTCCAGCGACCAGTTCGGGCTGATGAACTTACCCAGGCCCAGGGTCACGAACGGAGCGTCATTGGTCAGACGGTCGCTGTCCTGGAAGTTGAAGCCGGCCGAACCGGTCAGGTACCAGCGGTCATCGAACTCCTGCGCCGAAGCTGCCTGGGCGAAAGCCAGGCCGCCCAGCAGCGCGGCAGTAAGGATCTTCTTGTTCATTGAGTACAGCTCCTATTTCGGGGGTATGAAACCGGTAGAGGCATGGGCCAGCACTAGTGCGTCGATGTACGACAGCCGATTCAGCACGCCACCGCCGCGAACATTATGCTCAGGCGGGTGAAGGCCATGTTAACAGTCCCGTAACATGTGAAGTGTTGCGCCCGACCGTCGACCGGTCCGACGTTGAAACCCTATACAGGATGATGAAAATCCGCAAGACCCACACGCTGCAAGGGTTTGACGGGGTTTAAGCGCGAAAACCGACATACTGCGCAGCACATTGCATCGCACGGTTCAGCAGGTTTGCGGAAACGTGAGGAACCTTATGATGGGATCACGAACCCAGCCGGAGCCGTGATGAAAGCCGTCGCCCTGAGTCGTGAATACGCACCCGCCCTGCGTGATGTCCTGCTGCCGCCGCCGCTGCCTCCTCGCGGCCGCGATCTGCTGGTGCGGATCGAAGCGGTATCGGTCAACCCCGTCGATGGCAAGCAGCGGGCCGCTACCGATCCGGCCACCCTTGAGGTTCCCCGGGTGCTCGGCTGGGACGCCGCCGGTGTGGTCGAAGCCATCGGTGACGAGGCCAGCCTGTTCGCCTCCGGTGACGAGGTCTACTTCGCCGGTGACGTTACCCGGCCGGGCTGCAACGCCCAGTACCAGTGGGTGGACGAGCGCCTGGTCGCCCGCAAGCCGAGCACGCTCGATTTCGCCGAAGCCGCCGCACTACCCCTGACCACGCTGACCGCCTGGGAGCTGTTGTTCCAGCGCATGCCGCTGCACCTGGATGATCGCCGCCATGGCGGCCAGCACCTGCTGGTGATCGGCGGTGCGGGAGGCGTGGGCTCGATGGCGATCCAGCTGGCCCGCCATGCCGGCTTCGAGGTGATCGCCACCGCCTCGCGCGAGGCCTCGATCGACTGGTGCCGGCAGATGGGGGCCACGCATGTGATCGACCATCGGCAGCCGCTGCAGCCCCAGCTGCAGGCACTGGGCATCGACGCAGTGCAGGTGGCGCTCAACCTGGCCGACACCGATCACTACTGGGACGAACTGGGCCAGCTGCTGGCACCACAGGGCCATGTCGGCCTGATCGTGGAGCCGCGTGGCGCACTGCGCATCGGCGATCCGTACAAGGCCAAATGCATCGGCATCCATTGGGAGTTCATGTTCGCGCGCTCGCGCTTCGCCACCGCCGACTGCATCGAACAGCATCGCATCCTCAGCCGCGCCGCCAGCATGATCGATGCCGGCCAGCTGCGTGGCACGCTCAGTGAAACGCTGGGCACGATCAATGCGGCCAACCTGGACATCGCGCATCAGCGCCTGGCCAGCGGGCACACGGTGGGCAAGCTGGCGCTGGTGGGCTGGGACAACTGACGCCGTGATGTAGGCCGAGCCCACGCCAGGCTGCTACGCCTGCCGCCACCAGCAGAGCACGGGCGCGGCCCTGCTCAACCGCCAGCCTGCAGGATCGGCGCTGCCTGTACTAGCGGATTGGCTGGGATCTGTATCTATGGGCTCAAGGAAATCAGGGATACGGTGGAAACAGATCTCCCCTCCCCCGAGCCCACCATGCCTACCGCCCTGCCCCTGCGCCTGCTGCAACTGATCACCGGCCTGTTCCTGTATGGCTTCGGTGCCTCGCTGATGATCCGTGCCGCCATCGGCGTGGCGCCCTGGGACGTGCTGTCGCAGGGCATCGCCGCACAGACGCCGCTGTCCTTCGGGCTGGCGACCAATGTCATCGGCGCACTGGTGCTGTTGCTGTGGTGGCCACTGCGCCAGAAGCCGGGCGTCGGCACGGTGCTCAACGTGATGCTGATCGGTCCCTCCGCACAGTTCGGGTTGTGGCTGCTGCCACCGGCCATCGGCGTGGGCTGGCAGCTGGCGATGTTCTGTGCAGGCATGCTGCTGGTCGCGCTGGCCACCGGCCTGTACATCGGCGCCCGCCTCGGCCCGGGACCGCGCGATGGCTTGATGACTGGCTTGCATGCCCGCACCGGTTGGCCGATCTGGAAGGTGCGCAGCCTGATCGAAGGCAGCGTATTGCTGCTGGGCTGGTGGCTGGGCGGCAATGTCGGCCTCGGCACCCTCGCCTTCGCCCTGCTGATCGGCCCGCTGTGCGGCGTCACGCTGGGCTGGTTTGGGATCGGCCGCCCCCCGGTCGTACCCGCCGCTGCCCGGCAGCCGCAATCACCCTGAGCTGCCCCGAATGCCGGCCAGCGGCCGGCACTACCGCCCCCGGAGTTCGGGGGCAGCGCCGCAGGCGCGGGGGGGTGGAGGCCGGTAAGTGGGGCCCGCGATTCGCGCAGCGAAACGCGGGAGCGACAGCACGCATGTGCCGAGCGTACCCGGCCAGCGGCCGGCACTACCGCCCCCGGAGTTCGGGGGCAGCGCCGCAGGCGCGGGGGGTGGAGGCCGGTAAGTGGGGCCCTCGATTCGCGCAGCGAAACGCGGGAGCGACAGCACGCATGTGCCGAGCGTACCCGGCCAGCGGCCGGCACTACCGCCCCCGGAGTTCGGGGGCAGCGCCGGCGCCATCCAGCGGCCCTTGCCCCGGCCGCCGTTTCGCGGCACGCTTCGCGCTTCCGTACGCAAGCGTATCGACCATGTCGCCAGCCAACGAAAGCGCCTATCCCCATCTGTTCGCCCCGCTGGACCTGGGCTTCACCCAACTGCGCAACCGCGTATTGATGGGCTCGATGCACACCGGCCTGGAGGATCGCGCCCGCGACTTCCCGCGGCTGGCGGCCTACTTCGCCGAGCGCGCCGAGGGCGGCGTCGGCCTGATCGTCACCGGCGGCTTCGCACCGAATGTGGTCGGCTGGCTGAAGCCGTTCGGCGGCAAGCTGTCCTGGCCCTGGGAAGTGCGGCCGCACCGCCAGCTCACCGCCGCCGCGCACCAGCACGGCGCGAAGATCTGCCTGCAGCTGCTGCATGCAGGCCGTTACGCCTATCACCCGTTGTCGGTGGCACCGTCGAAGCTGAAGGCACCGATCAACCCGTTCACCCCGCGCGCGTTGTCGGCCAGCGGCGTCGACCGGCATATCGCCGATTACGCACGCAGTGCCAAGCTGGCCCGCGAGGCCGGCTACGACGGCGTGGAAGTGATGGGCTCGGAGGGCTACCTCATCAACGAATTCATCGCCCCGCGCGCCAACAAGCGCACCGATGCCTGGGGCGGCGACGCGCGCCAACGCATGCGCTTCGCGGTCGAGATCGTACGCCGCATCCGCGAGGCCTGCGGCCCGGACTTCATCATCATCTATCGCCTGTCGCTGGTGGATCTGGTCGACGACGGCAGCAGCTGGGAAGAAATCGTGCAGCAGGCGCAGGCCATCGAGGCGGCCGGCGCAACGATCATCAATTCCGGCATCGGCTGGCACGAAGCGCGCATTCCGACCATCGCCACCTCGGTGCCGCGTGCTGCCTTCGCCGGGGTCACCGCCAAGCTCAAGCCGCATGTGAAGGTGCCGCTGGTGGCGACCAACCGCATCAACATGCCCGACGTCGCCGAGCGCATCCTCGCCGCTGGCGGCGCCGACATGGTGTCGCTGGCACGCCCGCTGCTGGCCGACCCGCAGTGGCCGAACAAGGCCCGTGCCGGCCGCGCGGAGGCGATCAACACCTGCATCGCCTGCAACCAGGCCTGCCTGGACCACGTGTTCGAGAACAAGCTGGCCAGCTGCCTGGTCAATCCGCGCGCCGCGCACGAGACCGAGCTGGTCTATCGCCCCACCGCTGCGCCGAAGAAGGTTGCGGTGGTCGGTGCCGGCCCCGCCGGCCTGGCCTGTGCCACCGTCGCTGCCCAGCGTGGCCACCAGGTCACCCTGTTCGACGCCAATGATGAGATCGGCGGCCAGTTCAACGTGGCCAAGCGCATCCCCGGCAAGGAAGAGTTCCACGAGACCCTGCGCTACTTCCGCCACAAACTGGCCGAAACCGGTGTGCAGCTGCGCCTCGGCACCCGCGCCGATGCCGCCCAGCTGACCGGCTTCGACGAGGTGGTGCTGGCCACCGGCATCACCCCGCGCAAGGTCGATTTCCCCGGTGCCGATCACGCCAAGGTGGTCAGCTACCTGGACGTGCTGCTGGGCCGGGTCGAAGTGGGCGCCAGTGCGGCGATCATCGGCGCCGGCGGCATCGGCTTCGATGTCGGCGAATTCCTCAGTCACGCCGGCGAGTCCCCCTCCCTCGACCCGCAGCGCTGGATGGCCGAATGGGGCGTGGACAGCACCTTCGAGGCCCGCGGCTCACTGGCCAGGCCGGAGGTTGAAACCTCGCCGCGCCGGCTGTGGCTGCTGCAGCGCAGCCCGGGCAAGCCCGGCGCGCGCCTGGGCAAGACCACCGGCTGGATCCATCGCGCCACGCTGAAGGCCAAGGGCGTGCGCATGCTCGGTGGCGTCGAGTACCTCGGCGTGGACGACGCGGGCCTGCGCATCCGCGTGGATGGCAGCGAACAGCTGCTGCCGGTCGACCATGTGGTGATCTGCGCCGGGCAGGAACCCAACCGCGCGCTGCAGGCCGAACTGCAGGCGGCCGGCATCAACGCGCAGCTGATCGGCGGTGCCGACGTGGCCGCAGAACTCGACGCCAAGCGCGCCATCGACCAGGGCAGCCGGGTTGCCGCCGCGCTCTGATGAGCGCCTGAATGGGGGGCGGAATGTGATTTCCGTCACCCTCATTGAACCTGAATGTCAAGCCGAGCGGTTCACGATGCGTTCGGCTACGCCCCCCTACCTTGCGCCATCTTTCCGCTCACCAGCCAGTTTCCGGTGAGCCGGCGCAGCCCCACGATCGGTACTGGTCGTTTCTTTTGGGGCTGCCCACGGGGCGGCCCCGATGGCCGCCTCCCCATGACGCCAAGTCGTACCCCGCCTCCTGTCGCCCTGCGGCCGGAACCGGAGGGTGCGGCCCATACGGAGCAAGGAGTTATATGAAACTGGCCTGGATTCTCTGGCTGTCGCAGTTGTTGCCGCAGCCGGCCGCTGATTCACTGTGTTTGAGCACCACCGTTTACCTGGAAGCCCGCGACCAGACCCTGCGCGGCCAGCAAGCCGTTGCCGAGGTCGCCCTGCGCCGTCTCGACAGTGGCCTGTGGGGCGACTCGATGTGCCAGGTGGTCACCGCGCGCAAGCAGTTCGCACCGACCATCGTCTCCCCCGGCACCCAGTTGGGCAACGACGCGGCCTGGAGCGAGGCAATGAACGTGGCCTTCGACGCCGAGCGCAACTGGGCGCTGCCGGCTGGCGAGCGCCGCGAGATCGTGCCCGGTGCCAGCCACTTCGCCGCGCTGTCCATCGCCAGCCCGAACTGGCGCAATGCCTACCAGGTGGCCACCATCGGCGATCACACCTTCTATAAGGTGCAGAACCTCAAGCCGCGGCAGTCGTAACGATCCGTGCCGGCGGCAGCGTTGCCGCCTGCCGGCAGGCTCTGGGATAGTGGGCGTTTCCCGCCCGCATCACCTGGAGTTCCCATGAAGCTGTACAGCAAGCCCGGTGCCTGTTCCACCGCCGACCACATCGCCCTGCAGTGGACCGGCCAGCCGTTCGAGGTTGAACTGCTGAACAAGGACACCCTGAAGGGTCCGGAATTCCTCAAGATCAATCCGGCCGGTGCCGTTCCCGCGCTGGTCGACGGCGACTTCGTGCTGCTGCAGAACGCCGCGATCATGGGCTACATCGCCGATCGCTTCCCGCAGGCCGGCCTCGGCGGTGACGGCAGCCCGCGCCAGCGCGCCGAAGCCACCCGCTGGCTGGCGTTCGTCAATTCCGACGTGCACCCGGCCTTCTCGCCGCTGTTCGCGCCGGGCAAGTTCATTGCCGACGAAGGCCAGTACGACGCGATCCGCGCCGCCGCGCACAAGCGCCTGCGTGGCCTGTTCGAGACCGCCGACAGGCAGCTGGCCGACAAGCCCTGGCTGGCCGGCTTCCGCAGCTTCGCCGACCCGTACTTCTACATCACCCTGCGCTGGGCCGCCGGCACCAAGGTCGACCTGTCGGGCCTGGACAATCTGGCCGCCTACAAGGCACGCATGGATGCCGATGCCGGCGTGCAGGCCGCGCTGAAGGCCGAAGGCCTGGCCTGACCTTGGTCAGGGGTCAGAGCCGTTCGCGTGGCGGACGGATCTGACCCCACCGGCCACCAGACGGGGTCGGATCCGCCTGCGCCGCAGGCGGCTCCGACCCCCTCGATATCATTCGCGCGATCAGCCGATCTGGCGGATCACTTCCCCCTTGGCATCGCGCAGGTAGGTCGGCACCACTTCGATGCGCAGCGCCCCCGCCAGCGGATAAACCCCGCGCTCGGCGCGCACCCCTGCCAGGGCCTGCAGGCCCGCCTCGTCCAGTGACCAGCGCGCGCTGTCGGCGGATACGTCCGCCGCTTCACCGCCCCCATGCGCGATGAACTCCCACTGCCGCTCGCGGCTGGCCAGTTCCAGCGATTTGCCGTGGCGCAGGCGCAGCGGCAACAGTTCGCACACGCTGGCGACCTGACCGGCGCCGAGCACCAGCGTGGTGACGCCCGCCTCCTGCCGCCAGTCCAGGGTCTCGATGAACAGCATGCCGGTGCTGGAACCCTCGCGTTCGCTGCCGGCCTGCACCCGCTGTGCCAGCGCAGGGTCCTCCAGCAGGTTGTCGCGATGCAGATCGCTGATCCACAGCGGCATCGCCGGCAGCAGCGCCTGCAGCACGCCACGCGTCGACCAGCGCTTGACCGCCTCCATCTCCTCATCGGTCAATCCGACCAGCTGCAGGAACTGCAGATGGCCGTTGGCCGTGTCCCGCGCCGGCAACTGCGGGTCCGCAATGAAGGCCAGATGGCACAGCCGCGTGCCGGTCTCCAGCGCGATCGGACCGTTGGCGTTGAGGTGATGGCCATCCTCGAACACGTTGCCACTGCCGAACACGTAACGCGCCAGGTTCTGCAGCAGGTTCATCGGCCACACCGGCGGGGTGCTGCCGGCGTTCTCACCGGCCTCGGCAGCCAGACGGAAGGTCAGCTCGAAGCCATAACCGCTGGCATCTGCATCACTGCTCTCCTTGGCGTACAGCTCGGAGAAGCCGTAGGTGATGTAATGCCAGTGCGGTACCGGCGCATCCGCCCAGTACACGCTGATGCCATCCAGTGGATCCTGGCCACCGAGCGTGTACGGAAGCGCGGTGCCGAAGTGGCGCGGCTCCTGGCCGGCATACAGCGGCGCCAGCGCCGCATTGATCGCGTCCCAGCCTGGGGTGTCGGTGTCGTCGTGGTCGTCCTGCACGCGGGACTCCTTGTAGGGAAGTGAACCGATCACTTTACGCGGTGGCTCAGGCCTGCACGACCTCACTGCCAGCGTTCAGCACCGCCGACTGGGTTTCCTGCCACCAGCGCTGCGCCAATGCCGGGCTGCGTGCCTTGCCCACCGCCGCCAGCAACTCCGGGCACAAGCGCTCCAGCGCCAGCGCGTCGGTGCAGCGTTCGATCTTCAACTGCATGAAGTAGCCCTTCAGGCCCAGGTGGCGGCGCACCGCCTCGCTCATCGCGTCGTACAACTGCTGGTACAGCGCCGGGTCCTGTTCGCGCCCGGTGCTGATGCCGCGCGCCGGCGCCACCTCTGCGCTTCCGCCGATCACTTCGATCAGGCCCTGTGCTGACAATTGCTCCAGCGCGTCCGGTGGTGCCCGCAGGCCTTCGAACAGGCCACGCAGTTCGGTGTCGTTGCGATGGCCATCGACCATCAGCAGGATCGAACGCAGTGCCGCCGGCAGGCGCCGGCTACGGTCTTCGATTTCCTGACGGCCAGCAGCCGTCTTGGCGTGCAGCAATGCCATTGCCTCCCCCTCGCTCGATGCGCAATGCCGGCGCGCCCTCGCAGGCACGCCCCCTGTGTTGCCATCTCCGGACGGCACGCGCGTTCCCCGGCGCGAGCCGCGTATTGCAGGTCGATGACAGGCCGAGCTTAGCGCAAGTACTGCGGGTAGTGCCGGCCGCTGGCCGGCAACCTCGGGGTGGATGGGGGTGCCGGCCAGTGGCCGGCACGACCGGATCAACGGCCCAGCGCCCGGCGGATCTCCTCCAGCGCGCCGGGGTCGTCCAGCGTCGACAGGTCACCCGGGTCGCGCTGCTCGGCCAGCGCCTGCAACGAGCGCCGCAGCAGCTTGCCCGAACGGGTCTTGGGCAGCGCGTTGACCACGTGCACGTGCGCCGGGCGGGCCACTGCGCCGAGCGAGGTGGTCACCGTGGCCATCATCTCGGCCACCACTTGCGCCGGATCCTCGCCATCCAGGCCCTGCTTGAGGGTGACGAACACCAGCGGCACCTGCCCCTTCAATTCGTCCTTGACCCCGATCACGGCAGCCTCGGCCACGCGCGGGTGGCTCGAAATGGCCTCTTCGATCTCGCGCGTGCCCAGCCGGTGCCCGGCCACGTTGATCACATCATCGGTACGGCCGAGGATGAAGGTGTAGCCATCGTCGTCGCGGATTGCCCAGTCCAGCGAGCTGTACAGCAGTTCCTTGAAGTGGCTGAAGTAGCTCTGCAGGAAACGGTTGTCGTCGTTCCACACCGTGCTCATGCAGCCCGGCGGCAACGGTGGCGACACCACCAGCACCCCCTTCTGCCCCGGTGCGACTTCCTCGCCGGTGTTCTCGTCGATCACCTTCATCCGGTAGCCGAGGTTGGGGAAGCCCGGCGAACCGAAGCGCACCGGCTTCATCTCCAGGCCCGGCAGCAGGGTCAGCGCCGGCCAGCCGGTCTCGGTCTGCCAGTAGTTGTCGATGATCGGCTTGCCGAGCGCTTCGCTGATCCAGTGCGCGGTCGGTTCGTCCAGCGGCTCGCCGGCCAGGAACAGGTATTTCAGCGCGCGCAGGTCGTGGCGATGGATGAAGTCCGCATCGTGCTTCTTCAGCACGCGGATGGCAGTGGGGGACGAGAACATCGTGCGCACGTTGTACTGCTCGCACAGCGCCCACCAGATGCCCGGGTCCGGGTTGGTCGGCAGCCCTTCGTACAGCAGCGAGGTGCAGCCGCCGATCAGCGGGCCGTACACATTGTAGGAATGGCCTACCGCCCAGCCGACATCGGACGTGGAGAACATCACCTGCCCCGGCCTGCAGTCGAAGACGGTTTCCATCGACTGTGCCATCGCCACCGCGTAGCCGCCGACATCGCGCTGCACGCCCTTCGGCTTGCCGGTGGTGCCCGAGGTATACAACAGGTAGCTCGGCTCGCTCGATTCCAGCCACTGCACCGGCACGTCGACCTCACCGATCTGCGCACGCAGCGCGGCGTACTCCACATCGCGGCCCGGCACGCGTGGTTCGGCGGCATCCAGTCCGCGCGACACGATCAGCACGTGCGGCGGTGGCGACGTGGCTTCGGCGCAGGCTGCATCGACCATCGGCTTGTACGGAATCAGCTTGCCACCGCGCATGCCGGCATCGGCGGCGATCAGCAGCTTCGGCTTGGCATCATCGATGCGCAGCGCCAGGTTGTGCGCGGCGAAGCCACCGAACACCACCGAATGCACCGCACCGATGCGCGCGCAGGCCAGCATCGCGAACACGGCTTCGGCCATGTTCGGCATGTAGATCACCACACGGTCACCGTGACCGACGCCGAGGTGCTTGAGCACGGCAGCGAAGTCGTTCACTTCCCGATACAGCTGGCGATAGGTGATCTCGCGGGTGCTGCTGGTCTCGGTGGAAATGGCAACCAGCGCGAGCTGGTCGGCGCGCTCGGCCAGATGGCGGTCGACGGCGTTGTAGCAGAGATTGGTTTCACCGCCGACAAACCAGCGCCGGAACGGCGGGTTGCTGTAGTCGAGTACCTGCTGCGGCGGTTTGTGCCAATGGATGCGCTTGGCTTCCTCGCCCCAGAAGGCCTCCGGCTCGTCGATCGAGCGACGGTAGGTTTCCTCGTAGTTCATGACGCAGCCCTCCCAGACAAAGTCATGGGTTCGAGGATAGTCCGGCGCTGCCGCGCGGGCCGCCCTACCTTGGTAGGGGGTGGGGTTTTCATGCAGGGCTGCGCCCTGCACCTGCGGTAGTGCCGGCCGCTGGCCGGCAACCTCAGAAGCAACAGCCGAAGCAACAGCGGGTTTCCCGTGGGATGGCGAGGTGGGTCCGGTTGCGGGGGACGCCGTGAATCCGTCCATGGAGGCTCGGTCGCCGCATCCATGCGGCTCACGCCCCCGCAACCGGACCCACCCCGCCTTCGACAGACTTCCGCGATCTGTCGGAGCACGGGGTCGGATCCCCAGATTCAATATTCAATTCGATATCTGACAGAAAAATCGTGTCGACCAAGGTCGACACCTACCAAGACCAACAGCGACAGCCGTTACCAACCGCCGCAGGAATCTGTCGGGGGTGGGGCGGTGTGGGTTGGCAGGACCGTTGGCGCCATGGGTGAGGGCGCTTTGCTTGCGAAGCACTGCTTTGCAAGCGCCCGAACGCACAGCCGCCAGCGGCTGGGCCGGCCCCCGGAGGGGGGTTTACGGCGTGTCCTGCCAACCCACACCGCCCCGCCCAGCAAGCAGAAGACCAGAGCCGCCTTGGCCTTTGACGTTGCTCCGGTTCGTAGCAGATGCAGGGCTGCAAGCCCTGCCGAACCCCTAGAACGGAGTGGCGGACTCGAACGCGAGCGCCTCGCCCGTCACCGGGTGGGTGAACCGCAGGCTGCGCGCATGCAGATGCACGCGCTGCGCAGGCGCGGCGTCATACAGCACATCGCCAACGATGGGATGGCCGAGACTGGCCATGTGCAGGCGCAGTTGATGGCTGCGGCCAGTAACCGGCTCCAGCGCCACGCGCGTGCGCTGCGCTTCGGCATCACGCGCCATTACGCGCCAGCGCGTCAGCGCCGGCTTGCCGCGTTCGTGATCGATCATCTGCTTCGGCCGGTTTGGCCAGTCCACGATCAGTGGCAGGTCCACGTCGCCGGCATCGCCTTCAAGCAGCCCCTCCACGATCGCTTCATAACGCTTGCCGACCTGGCGCTGCTCGAACTGCATCGACAACGCCACCTGCATGTCCTTGCCGCGCGCATGCAGCAGCAGGCCGGAGGTCACCTGGTCCAGGCGGTGCACGGTCAACGCATCCGGGTACAGCGCCTGCAGGCGCGCGACCACGCAATCCTGGTTCTCGGCGCCGCGGCCGGGCACGGACAGCAGGCCGGCCGGCTTCTCGGCCACCAGCAGCGCGTCGTCGATGTAATGCAGGTGGATCATGCGGCTCCGTATCCGTCCAAACAGAAACGGGGAAGCCGAAGCTTCCCCGTTCTGCGTACCGACCAACGGTCGGTACCTACCTCGATGGGAATGTACCGACCAGCGGTCGACACCTACCTTGATGAAAGAGGTACCGGCTCGAGCCGGTACCGCCTGCATCAGCCCAGCAGGTGGGCAACGCCGGCGCGCTCTTCTTCCAGCTCGGCCAGGGTCTTGTCGATGTACTTCTGGCTGAAGTCGTCGATCGGCAGATCCTTCACCAGGGTGTACTTGCCGTTCTCGGTGGTCACTGCGAAGCCGAAGATCACGCCTTCCGGAATGCCGTAGGAACCGTCGGACGGCACGCCCATGGTGACCCACTTGCCGTTGCTGCCCAGCACCCAGTCACGCACGTGGTCGATGGCAGCGTTGGCGGCCGAAGCGGCCGAGGACGAGCCACGGGCTTCGATGATCGCCGCGCCGCGCTTGCCCACGGTCGGGATGAAGGTGTTGGCGTTCCATTCCTGGTCGTTGATCGCATCGGCGATCGACGCGCCATCGGCGGTGGCGAAACGGTAGTCCGGGTACATGGTCGGGCTGTGGTTGCCCCACACGACCAGCTTCTCCATGCCACCGACCGGCTTGCCGAGCTTGGTCGACAGCTGGCTCAGCGCGCGGTTGTGGTCCAGGCGCAGCATGGCGGTGAAGTTTTCCGGCTTCAGGTCCGGGGCCGACTTCATGGCGATGTAGGCATTGGTGTTGGCCGGGTTGCCGACCACCAGCACCTTCACGTCACGGCTGGCGACCTTGTTCAGCGCCGCGCCCTGGGCGGTGAAGATCTTGGCGTTTTCCAGCAGCAGGTCCTTGCGCTCCATGCCCGGGCCACGCGGACGTGCGCCAACCAGCAGGGCGATGTCGGCGTCCTTGAACGCAACTTCGGCATCATCGCTGCCGACCATGCCGGCCAGCAGCGGGAAGGCGCAGTCTTCCAGCTCCATCATCACGCCCTTCAGGGCGGCCTGGGCCTTGTCGACCGGCAGTTCCAGCAGCTGCAGGATGACCGGCTGGTCCTTGCCCAGCATTTCGCCGGAGGCGATGCGGAACAGCAGGGCATAACCGATCTGGCCGGCGGCGCCGGTCACGGCAACACGAACGGGTGCTTTCATGGGGGTTTCCTCTTGCTTGCAAGCGTTTGATGGGACGCCGCGGGCAGAGCCACGCAGGCCTGGCGGGCGGCGGGGAACAGGGAAACGGCCACCCGTGGGTGGCCGTTTCGAAGGGGGATCAGGCGGCGAGGTGCTTGTTCCACTCCGCGACGCGGTCGGCCTGGGCGGCCAGCACGGCGTCGACGTCGCCTTCCAGGGTAATCGAATGGATCACGTCGCCCTGCTTGACCGAATCGACGATCGCCTGGCCTTCCAGGACCTTGCCGAAGACGGTGTGGCGGCCGTCCAGCCAATCGGTCTTGATGTGGGTGATGAAGAACTGGCTGCCGTTGGTGTTCGGGCCGGCGTTGGCCATCGACAGCGAGCCGACCTCGTGCTTCACGCCATTCTTCTCGTCTTCGAACTTGTAGCCCGGGCCGCCGGTGCCACGACCCTGCGGGCAGCCGCCCTGGATCATGAAGTCGGCGATAACGCGGTGGAAGATCAGGCCGTCATAGAAGCCGTGCTTGACCAGGTTCACGAAGTTGGCCACGGTCAGCGGTGCCTTGTCGGCGAACAGCTCGACCTTGATCGGGCCCTGGGTGGTGTCGAAAGTGGCGATGAGGGACATGAAGATCCTTGATGCAAAGGGGAATGCGTCTAGCCACCTAGTTTACACCCGCCTCGTGTCGGCGGCGGCTTCGACCATTGGTGAAGCGCCCCGCTTCAGCCCCCGGACGGGGAGCCGCGCAGCCGGGTCCTGGCGGCCCCGGCCGGGGCGGCGGATGCCCAGCTGAATGGGCCCCATGACAGGCGTGAAATCCACCTTTTCGCGAATCGTCAAGTTCGACGTATAATGTTGGACTTCTTTTTCCAAATCCGGCGCCGACTGGCCCCCTTTCGTATGTCCATCGAAAATCTTCGCAACATCGCCATCGTCGCCCACGTCGACCATGGCAAGACCACCCTGGTCGACCAGCTGCTGAAGCAGTCCGGCACCCTGTCCGAGCGTACCGTCCTCGCCGAGCGCGTGATGGACAGCAACGACCAGGAAAAGGAACGCGGCATTACCATCCTGGCCAAGAACACCGCCATCACCTGGGAAGACAAGAAGACCGGCATCAAGAACCGGATCAACATCGTCGACACCCCCGGCCACGCCGACTTCGGTGGTGAGGTCGAGCGCGTGCTGTCGATGGTCGACACCGTGCTGATCCTGGTCGATGCGATGGACGGCCCGATGCCGCAGACCCGCTTCGTCACCCAGAAGGCCTTCGCGATGGGCTTCAAGCCGATCGTCGTGGTCAACAAGATCGACCGTCCGGGCGCGCGTCCGGAATGGGTGATCGACCAGGTCTTCGACCTGTTCGACAAGCTCGGCGCCACCAATGAGCAGCTGGACTTCCCGATCGTCTACGCCTCGGCCCTGAACGGCTACGCCGGCCTGGAAGACACCGTGCGCGACGGCGACATGACCCCGCTGTACGAAGCGATCATGCAGCACGCCCCGCGTCCGGAAGTGGACCCGGAAGGCCCGTTCCAGATGCGCATCAGCCAGCTGGACTACAACAACTTCGTGGGCGTGATCGGCATCGGCCGCATCCAGCGCGGCACCCTGAAGAAAAACATGCAGGTCGCCGTCATCGACCGTGAAGGCAAGAAGCGCAACGGCAAGGTCGCCCAGGTGCTGGGCTTCCTGGGCCTGGAGCGCATCGAGCAGGAGACGGCCGAGGCCGGTGACATCGTGGCCATCTCCGGCATTCCGGAGCTGACCATCTCCGACACCCTGTGCCACCCGGATACCCCCGAAGCCCTGCCGGCGCTGACCGTCGACGAGCCGACCATCTCGATGACCTTCCAGGTCAACAACTCGCCGTTCGCCGGCAACAAGGACCTGTCCGGTGGCAAGTTCCTGACCAGCCGCCAGATCAAGGACCGCCTGGACCGCGAGCAGGTCCACAACGTGGCACTGAAGGTCGAACAGCTGGAAGACGCCGACAAGTTCCTGGTCTCCGGCCGCGGCGAACTGCACCTGTCGGTGCTGATCGAGAACATGCGCCGTGAAGGCTACGAGCTGGCGGTGTCGCGCCCGGAAGTGATCATCAAGGAAATCGACGGCCAGATGATGGAGCCGATCGAGCAGCTGGTGGTGGACATCGAAGAAATCCACCAGGGCGGCGTGATGGAAAAGCTGGGTACCCGCAAGGGCCAGCTGAAGAACATGGAACCGGACGGCAAGGGCCGTGTGCGCCTGGAATACCAGATCCCGGCCCGTGGCCTGATCGGTTTCCAGAACGAGTTCAAGACCCTGACCCAGGGTTCGGGCCTGCTGTTCCACGTGTTCGACCATTACGGTCCGAAGGAACAGGGTGCGATCGCCAAGCGCATCAACGGCGTGATGATCGCCAATGCGCCGGGCGTCACTCCCGCCTACTCGCTGGGTCCGCTGCAGGAGCGCGGCAAGCTCTTCGCTGCCGAAGGCGACAACGTGTATGAAGGCCAGCTGGTCGGCATCCACTCCAAGGACAACGATCTGACCGTCAACGCGATCAAGACCAAGCCGCTGACCAACATGCGCGCTTCGGGCAAGGACGACGCGATCCAGCTGACCCCGGCGATCAAGTACTCGCTGGAACAGGCCCTGGACTTCATCGAAGACGACGAGCTGGTCGAGATCACCCCCAAGGAGATCCGTCTGCGCAAGAAGTTCCTGACCGAAAGCGACCGCAAGAAGGCTTCGCGCGGCGGCTGAGCCAGCACCCCGTGGACCAGAGCGGCTACAACCCGGATCCGCACCGGCATCCGGGCCTCCACGTCATCGCCCTGCTCGAAGCGAGCAAGGCGATGCTGGCGCTGTTGGCCGCCACCGGGCTGGAAGTGCTCGGACCGCAGCCGCTGCGGCACGGCATCATGGTCCTGATCCGGCGTTTCAGCCTGGATCCGGACCATGGCACCCTGCCCTCGCTGCTGCACATGATCAGCCCCGACGCGGTCCACCTGGCCGCGGCGGGGATGATCGGCTACGGCCTGCTGCACCTGGTCGAAGCCTGGGGCCTGTGGCGGGCCAAGGCCTGGGCCTCCTGGCTGGGCTGCCTGACCGCCTCCCTGTACCTGCCTTTTGACATCTTCGCGATCATCCGCCATCCCGGCTGGCCATCGTGGACGATCCTGGCGATCAACCTGATCGTGGTCTACGTCCTCGCCCGCGACCTGCGCAAGCGCCACCGCTGAGCACCGGCTACACTGGGGATTGGAGCCGACCAAGCCGCCCCATGCGCCCGTCCTTGCCGCCTCTGCTGACCTGCCTGCTTGCCGCGCTGCCTGCGCTGCTTTCGGCTGGCTGCAGCCCGGCCGCGTCCAGCGCGCATGCGGCCGAACCCGCGAGCCGCAACGTGCCGTTCCCGTACGCCGAAACCGATGTCACCGACCTGCAGGCGCGGATGAGCGCCGGTGAGCTGGACAGCACCACCCTGACCCAGGCCTACCTGCAGCGCATCGCCACCCTGGACCGCACCGGGCCGCGCCTGCGCGCGGTGATCGAGCTCAACCCGGATGCACTGAAGGAAGCCGCTGCGCGCGACCGCGAGCGCCGTGATGGACGCCTGCGCGGCCCGCTGCACGGCATTCCGGTACTGCTGAAGGACAACATCAACGCCGCCCCGATGGCCACCAGCGCCGGCTCGCTGGCCCTGCAGGGGTTCCGCCCGGACGACGCCTACCTGGTGCGCCGGCTGCGCGACGCCGGCGCGGTGGTGCTGGGCAAGACCAATCTCAGCGAGTGGGCCAATTTCCGCGGCAACGATTCGGTGTCCGGCTGGAGCGCGCGCGGCGGCCAGACCCGCAATCCCTATCGCCTCAGCCACTCGCCCTGCGGCTCCAGCAGCGGCAGCGCGGTGGCGGTCGCCGCCAACCTGGCCAGCGTGGCGATCGGCACCGAAACCGACGGCAGCATCGTCTGCCCTGCGGCGGTCAATGGCATCGTCGGCCTCAAGCCGACCGTCGGCCTGGTCAGCCGCGAGGGCATCATCCCGATTTCCTTCAGCCAGGACACCGCAGGACCGATGACCCGCAGCGTCGCCGACGCTGCAGCCGTGCTGACCGCTATCGCCGGGCGCGACGATGCCGACCCGGCCACGGCGACCATGCCTGGCCGCGCGGTGTACGACTACACCGCGCGCCTGGACCCGGAGGGCCTGCGTGGCAAGCGCATCGGCCTGCTGCAGACACCGCTGCTGAAATACCGCGGCATGCCGCCGCTCATCGAACAGGCGGCCACCGAGCTGCGCCGGGCGGGTGCCTTCGTGGTGCCGGTGGAGCTGCCCAACCAGGGCGCCTGGGCCGAGGCGGAACGCACGGTGCTGCTGTACGAATTCAAGGCCGGGCTGGAGCGCTACTTCAGCACCCATCGCGCGCCACTACGCAGCCTGGCCGACCTGATCGCCTTCAACCAGGCGCACAGCAAGCAGGAGCTGGGCCTGTTCGGCCAGGAACTGCTGGTGGCGGCCGACGCTACCGCCGGCCTGGCCGACCCCGCCTATATCCGTGCACGCAGCGATGCGCGCCGGCTGGCCGGCGCGGAAGGCATCGACGCCGCCCTCGCCGCCCACCAGCTCGATGCCCTGGTGGCGCCGACCACCGGTGTGGCGTGGCCGATCCGCAGCGAAGGCGACGACTTCCCCGGCGAGAGCTACAGCGCCGCCGCCGTCGCCGGCTATCCCAGCCTCAGCGTGCCGATGGGCCAGATCAATGGCCTGCCGGTCGGCCTGCTGTTCATGGGCACCGCCTGGAGCGAACCGAAGCTGATCGAAATGGCCTACGCCTACGAACAGCGCACCCGCGCGCGACGCCCGCCGCACTTCGACACCGACACCCTGATCGACGCCGGCGAGCCGTGATCGTGTTTCTGTAGAGCCGAGCCCACGCCCGGCTTCAACGGAAAATCGAAAGCAGCCGAGCATGGCTCGGCTCTACAGCGGCTGGTCGGGCTCTACCGGCACGATCGCCGCCTCACCGTCTTCAGCCCCCGGCGAACGCACATCCGCAGTGCGCGCACGTGGACCGCGCGGCATGTCCAGTTCGTCTGCATGCTGCAGCCGCGCACGCACCTGCGGCAGCGACTGCGGATGCTCGCGCGCGAGGAAATCGAGCATGCGTTCGCGCACCAGGCAGCGCAGATCGAAGGCATCACCGGAGCTGCGCGCACTGACCAGCAGGCGCACCTGGATCGCGCGCTCGCTGGTCTCGGTCACCTGGGTCACGCAGACCCGGCCATCCCACAGCGCTTCACCGCGGCAGATGCGTTCCAGCTCGGCACGGATCGCTGCCACCGGGGCACGATAGTCCAGCCACAGGAACGCGGTGCCGAGCAGGTCGGCGCTGCGCCGCGTCCAGTTCTGGAAGGGGTTCTCGATGAACCAGGTCAGCGGCACCACCATTCGCCGCTCATCCCAGATGCGCACCACCACATAGCTGCTGCCGATCTCCTCGATGCGCCCCCACTCGCCTTCGACGATCACCACATCATCCAGCCGGATCGGCTGCGTCACTGCGATCTGCAGGCCGGCGATCAGATTGCCGAACACGGGCTTTGCAGCGATACCGGCCACCAGGCCGATCAGGCCCGCCGAGGCCAGCAGCGCGGTGCCGATCTTCTGCACCATGGGGAAGGTCAGCAGCACCAGCGACGCGCCCAGCACGATGATGCCGCCCATCAGCACGCGGCTGAGCACCCGCGTCTGGGTCTGGATGCGGCGCGCCTCCAGGTTGTCGGAGACATCGATGGGATGGCTGCGCAGGATGGCACGTTCGCCCGCCGCCACCGCCCGCACCAGCAGCCAGATGAAGCACGCGGTCAGCGCGATATGCAGCACCCGTTGCAGGTTGCCCAGAACGGGATCCTGCAGCGGCGTGGCCTGCAATGCAGGGATCAACAGCAGCAGCGGCCATGCGGTGGCCATCGGCAGCCCGAGCACACGCCCGATACGCGCGCGCCGACGATCGCGCCCCTTCAGCCGATGGTAGATCCACAGGATCAGCCACGCGCCGATGCCGCCCACCACTACGGCCAATCCCAACGGCCATGCGTATGCCTGTGCGCTTTGCCAGTGCACCGTTGCCACCTCCACTCGAACAGCCAAGTGGACAGACTCGCGCATGGCGCATGAGCGCCACGTCAGTCGTTCGTAAGCAGCGTGTTGGTCGGCAGGGCTTGCAGCCCTGCACCTGCGGTAGTGCCGGCCGCTGGCCGGCAACCTCAACAGCAACAGCCGAAGCAGAAGCGGGCTTCCTGTGGGATGGCGGAGTGGGGCCGGTTGCGGGAGACGCCGTGAATCCCGCTCCGCGGTCCGGCCCAGCCGCTGGCGGCTGTGCCGGACCCCGGAGGGGGGTTCACGGCGTGTCCTGCCTGCCCACATCGCCCCGCCATCCCACGGAATGCATGCTGTTGCCGTTGCTTAGGCCGTTGCCGTTGCCGTTGCCGTTGCCGTTGCCGTTGCGTCAGCAGGTGCAGGGCTGCAAGCCCTGCCGCAACGCCCTTACCGCACCTGCTCCTGCTTGCGCACGATCGCCATCGCGATCTCCAGCGACTGCTCGTAGTTCAACCGCGGGTCCACCGTCGAACGATACGCGCGTTCCAGGTCGCGCTCGGTCAGTTCGCGCGCGCCACCGGTGCATTCGGTCACGTCTTCGCCCGTCAGTTCCAGGTGCACACCGCCCAGTCGCGTGCCTGCGGCCGCATGCAGATCGAACGACATCTCCACTTCGCCACGCACGTTGTCGAAGCGGCGCGTCTTGAAGCCATTGGCGGTGCTCTCGGTATTGCCATGCATCGCGTCACACACCCACAGCACGCGACGGCCATCGCGCTTGACCGCATCCAGCAGCGGCGGCAGCTTATCGGCAATCTGCGCTGCCCCCATGCGGTGGATGAAGCTCAGTCGCCCTGGCTCGTCATGCGGGTTGAGCACATCGATCAGGCGCAGCAGCTGGTCCGGCGTCACCGACGGGCCGACCTTGATCGCAATCGGATTGCGCACGCCACGCAGGTATTCCACGTGCGCGCCGTCAAGCGCGGCGGTGCGCATGCCGATCCACGGGTAATGCGTGCTCAGGTTCAACCAGCCCTGCTGGCGCGGCACCTGCCGGGTCAGCGCCTGCTCGTAGGGCAGCAGCAGCGCTTCATGCGAGGTGTAGAAGTCGATGCGGTTGAGGTTGTGCACGCGGGCCCCGGCCAGGGTTTCCATGAAGTGCACCGCATCACCGATCGACGCCACCATCTTCTGGTACTCGGCGGCCAGCGGCGAATGCCGCACCCACTCCAGGTTCCAGTACTCCGGATGATGCAGGTCGGCGAAGCCGCCATCGATCAGCGCACGCACGAAGTTCATGGTCATCGCCGAATGCGCATGCGCCTGCAGCATCCGCTTCGGATCCGGCAGGCGCGCCGCCTCGGTGAACGCCGGCGCATTGATCACATCGCCGCGGTAGCTGGGCAGGGTCACGCCGTCGCGGGTCTCGGTATCGGCCGAACGCGGCTTGGCGTACTGGCCGGCAAAGCGCCCGACGCGGATCACCGGCTGGCGAAGGCCATGCACCAGCACCAGGCTCATCTGCAGCAGCACTTTCAATCGGTTGGAAATCGTGCCCGATTCGCAGTCGCTGAAGTTCTCGGCGCAATCGCCGCCCTGCAGCAGGAAGCGCTTGCCTTCCTGGGCCTCGGCCAACTGCTGCTTCAGCGCCAGGATTTCCCACGAGGTGACCAGCGGCGGCAGGCGCTTCAGCTCATGCAGTGCAGCGTCCAGCGCCACCGGGTCCGGGTAGGTCGGCATCTGCAGCGCGGTCTTGCCGCGCCAGCTCTCCGGCGACCAGGCAGCGCCAGCGGCGGTCGCGGCAGGATCGAGGACGGGCGGAACGGCGGACAGGCTCATTGCAGACTTCCGGGGAGGGGGGCGGTCATGGTCGCAGAGCCAGCCGCTGGCGCAAAGGGCTGGGCACGCCCTGCACATGACTGAACGCCGGGGAAAGGGCATCGCGATCGGCCAGAAACCGCATGGCCACGGCCGCCCGGACAGGCGCATGATTCGCCACGCACTGTTACGAAGTAACACTCCGTCCCCGTCGGACCCTTCCACAGCCTATCTGCCATGAAGCCCTCCCTGCTCGCTACCGGCATTACCTTCGCCCTGACCCTGGCCAGTCTGCCCACCCTCGCTATGGCCGCCGATGCCGCCGCTCCCGTGAAGGACCTCGACACGGTCACTGTCAGCGCCCAGCTCGACCAAGCCCGCAATGCGCTGTCGCCGGACATCGGCAGCAGCCAGTACCAGATCACCGCCGAGGACATCCAGAAGCAGCCGCTGGGTGCCTCCGCGCCGCTCAGCCAGGTGCTGCTGCAGGCTCCGGGCGTGGTCCAGGATTCCTACGGTGGCGTGCACGTGCGCGGCGACCACGCGAACCTGCAGTACCGCATCAACGGCGTACTGCTGCCCGAATCGATCTCCGGCTTCGGCCAGACCCTGGATGCCCGCACCATCAAGAGCATCCGCCTGATGGACGGGGCGCTGCCGGCGCAGTTCGGCGAGCGCACCGCTGCGGTGGTCGACATCACCACCCGCAGCGGCGCCGAGCTCGGCAATGGCGGCAGCGCCGGTCTGACCGCAGGCTCGTTCGGCAAGATCAATCCGAATGCCTCGTGGTGGGGCAATCAAGGGCGCTGGAGCTGGTTCCTGACCGGCAACTACGACCAGAACGAGGTCGGCCTGGAGAACCCGACCCGCTCGCGCAAGCCGCTGCACGACGACACGCACCAGGGCAAAGCCTTCGCCGACCTGACCTACCTGGTCAACGAGAACACCCGCCTGAGCGTGTTCGCCGGCTTTGCCAACAATCGCTTCCAGATCCCGGTCAATCCCGGGCAGACCCCGCAGTTCGGTTACCTGGACACGACCACCTTCGACTCCAGCCAGCTGGATGAAACCCAGCGCGAGACCACCCGCTTCGGCATGCTGGTGCTGCAGGGCACGCTGGGCGGCACCGCCTACCAGCTGTCCGCCGGGCAGCGCTACAGCGACGTGGCGTTCAACCCGGATGTCATCGGCGATCTGGTATTCAGTGGCGTCGCCTCCCAGGTCCAGCGCAGCAACCGCGCCAACACGCTGCAGGCCGACCTCTCCACCCCGCTGGGCAACGACCACACGCTGCGATACGGCCTGTACGGCAACTACGAGAATGCGCGCGCCAGCAACAACAGCTGGGTGTTCCCGGTCGATGGCGCCGGCCAGCAATCCAGCACCACGCCACTGCTGATTCCAGACCGCAGCGCCTTCCACGCCAGCACGCTGGCGGTGTACGTGCAGGATGAGTGGAAGATCGGCGACGACTGGACAGTGAACTACGGCCTGCGTGGTGATCGCTACAAGGCCTTCGGCCGCACCGAGGGCCAGCTCAGCCCCCGCGTGGGCGCGGTCTGGAATGCCAGCGACAGCACCACCGTGCATGCCGGCTATTCGCGTTACTTCACGCCACCGGCCAGTGAGCTGATCGCCAGCAGCGATATCGCCCTGTACGACGGCACCACCAACCAGCAGCCGGGCGGCGGCAACAACATTCCGCTGGCCGAACGCAGCGACTACTACGACATCGGCGTCTCGCAGCAGCTGGGTGAACACCTGACCCTGGGCCTGGACGCCTACGACCGCCGCGTCGCGCGCCTGCAGGACGAAGGCCAGTTCGGCGCCGCCTACATCTACTCGACGTTCAACTACCGCCGCGGCCATATCCGTGGGCTGGAGTTCAGTGCCGACTACAGCAACGGTCCGTTCAGCGCCTACTTCAACGCGGCGTACAACAAGGCCATCGGCACCCAGGTCATCACCAGCCAGTACAACCTCGATCCGGACGCGCTGGCCTATGTGGCCGACCACTGGATCCACCTGGACCACGACCAGAAGCTGACGTCGTCGGGGGGCCTCAGCTACGCCTTCGCCGGGCACAACCGGGTCGGTGCCAACTACGTGTTCGGCAGCGGCCTGCGTTCGGATATCGAGGGCGTGCCCAACGGCGGCGAGCTGCCGTCCTACCTGCAGGTGAACCTCAGCGCCGGGCATGATTTCAATGCCGACAGCGGCCATCCGCTGCACGTGCAGCTGGCCGTGATCAACGCATTGGATCGCAGCTACCAGCTGCGCGATGGCGGCGGTGTGGGCGTGTTCGCCCCGCAATGGGGACCGCGCCGCGGCGCCTACCTGAGCCTGCAGCAGGACTTCTGAGGAGACAGGGGTCGGATCCCTTTCCGCAGGAAAGGGCTCTGACCCCGCACCGGGAATGGGGTCAGAGCCCTTTGCGATGCAAAGGGATCCGACCCCATCCTGCTTCAGCGCTTGACCTTGCGCAGCGACACCACCAGTGCCCACAGCGCCAGCAGCACGAACCACACGCCCGACCACATCGGCATGGTCAGGCCCAGGAACGTCCAGTCGATGTTGCCGCAGTTGCCGGTACCGGTCAGCACCGTGCGGAACACTTCCAGCGGCCCCATGGTCTCGCGCAGGAAGCTCAGCGGCGGGCCACAGGTCGCGCCCATCTCCGGCGGCAGCATCTGCACGTAGACGTGGCGCGCAGCGATGCCCACGCCGACGGCCGCCGCGATGAAGGCGAGCACGCCGTAGGTGGCGCGGCCGGGACGGTTGGACGGCCCATGCAGCGCACCGATCAGGAACAACAGGCCCAGCGCGGCAAAAGCCAGGCGCTGGAAGATGCACAGCGGGCACGGCTCCAGGCCCATCTTCAGCTGCAGGAAGATCGCGTAGCCGAGCAGGCCCGCGCAGATCAGGAAGCCCAGGAAGAACTGGGCGCGGAAGGGCCAGCGCAGTGGATTCATCGTCAACGCTCGAATGGATCAAGGCGCCAAGCGTAACCGAGAGCGCGCCCCATTCGAACCGCCACAGGTGACGCCTGTCGGAACGGTGCGGGTCGGATCCCTTTGCGAATGCAAAGGGATCTGACCTGCGGTGCTGCCTGCTCGGGGTCAGAGCCCTTTCCTGCGGAAAGGGATCCGACCCCTGGAAACGCAAAAGCCCGGCAGGAGCCGGGCTTTCGCTGTGTCGCGTTGGAGCGGTCCGATTACTCGGCCACTTCCTCGGCCACGACCGGACGGTCAACCAGCTCGACGTAGGCCATCGGTGCGTTGTCGCCGGCGCGGAAACCGCACTTCAGCAGGCGCAGGTAGCCGCCCGGACGGTTCGCGTAGCGCGGGCCCAGGATGGTGAACAGGTTGCCCACGGCTTCGTTGTCGCGCAGGCGGGCGAAGGCCAGACGGCGGTTGGCGACCGAGTCGACCTTGGCCAGAGTGATCAGCGGCTCGGCAACGCGGCGCAGTTCCTTGGCCTTCGGCAGGGTGGTCTTGATCAGCTCGTGCTTGAACAGCGAGGCGGCCATGTTCTTGAACATCGCTTCGCGGTGCGCGCTGGTGCGGCTGAACTTACGGCCAGACTTCTGGTGACGCATGGTGATATTCCTTGGTTAATGATGCGGCTGTGTGGATCGTTGTCGCCATCCTGGCGTTACTGCGCGGACTGCGGTTGGTCCTGGCCGCCCGTCCTGGACGACCTGCCCGCGAACCTGCGGTTCGTCGTGGCATGGTGTGTTGCGTTGAAGGCTCCACCGCGAGCGGTGGAGCCTCCAGGCATTACCGATATCAGCCCAGCATGCCGTGGCTGGCGACGCCGGCCGGCGGCCAGTTCTCCAGCTTCATGCCGAGGGACAGGCCGCGCTGAGCCAGCACTTCCTTGATCTCGGTGAGCGACTTCTTGCCCAGGTTCGGGGTCTTCAGCAGCTCCACTTCGGTCTTCTGGATCAGATCGCCGATGTAGTAGATGCTTTCAGCCTTCAGGCAGTTGGCCGAACGCACGGTCAGCTCCAGATCGTCGATCGGGCGCAGCAGCACCGGATCCACGCCGTTGTTGGCCGGCTTGGCCGCACCGCGGTCGCGGTGGGTGAAGTCACCGAACACCGACAGCTGGTCGCTGAGGATGTCGGCGGCGGTGCGCACGGCTTCCTCGGCATCGATGGTGCCGTTGGTCTCGATATCGATGACCAGCTTGTCCAGGTCGGTACGCTGTTCGACACGCGCCGCTTCCACGGCGTAGGCGACACGGCGGACCGGCGAGAACGAGGCATCCAGGACCAGGCGGCCGATGGCACGGGTTTCTTCGTCCGGACGACGACGCGCGGCAGCCGGCTGGTAGCCGAAACCACGTTCGATCTTCAGACGCATGTTGATCGCCGTATCCTTGGTCAGGTGGCAGATCACATGGTCGCCGTTCAGGATCTCCACATTGTGGTCGACCTTGATGTCGGCAGCGGTGACAACGCCCGGGCCCTGCTTGGACAGGGACAAGGTGGCGCTGTCGCCGGAGTGCATACGGATGGCCACGTCCTTCAGGTTCAGCAGGACTTCGAGCACGTCCTCCTGCAGACCTTCGACCGTGGTGTACTCATGCAACACGCCGTCGATTTCGACTTCCGTGATGGCGAAGCCCGGGATGGACGACAGCAGCACGCGACGCAGGGCATTACCCAGCGTATGCCCGTAACCCCGCTCCAAAGGTTCGATAACGACCTTTGCACGGGTGTCGGTAAGGCGTTCGATCTGCGGACCGCGAGGACGCAGAACCTGGTTGGCGGTAACCGTCATGTTGCGGGTTCTCCTAGTGAACCCCCGGCCGTCGCCGGGGGCTCTCCAATGTGAATTACTTCGAATACAGCTCGACGATCAGCGCTTCGTTGATGTCCGCAGGCAGATCCGAACGATCCGGAACAGCCTTGAAGATGCCGGTGAACTTGCCGGAATCCACTTCAACCCACGACGGGCTCAGGTCATGCTGGGCGGCGACGGTCAGGGCTTCCTGGACGCGCAGCTGCTTGGCAGCCTTTTCAGACAGGGCGATGGCGTCGCCAGCCTTGACCTGGTACGAAGCCAGGTTGACCGACTTGCCATTCACGGTGACGCCGCGGTGCGACACCAGCTGACGGGCAGCCGGACGGGTCACGGCGAAGCCCATGCGGTAGACGACGTTGTCCAGGCGGGTTTCCAGCAGCTGCAGCAGGTTCTCGCCGGTGTTGCCCTTCTTGGTCGAGGCCTTCTTGTAGTAGTTGCGGAACTGACGCTCCAGCAGGCCGTAGATACGCTTGACCTTCTGCTTTTCACGCAGCTGGGTGGCGTAGTCGGACAGCTTGCCCTTGCGGGCAGTGGCGCCGTGCTGGCCGGGCTTCTGCTCCAGCTTGCACTTCGAGTCCAGCGCACGCGCCGGGCTCTTCAGGGACAGGTCGGCGCCTTCGCGGCGGGCGAGCTTACAGGTAGGACCGATATAACGAGCCATTTCTTATCGCTCCCTTTAGACGCGACGCTTCTTCGGCGGACGGCACCCGTTGTGCGGGATAGGCGTCACGTCGATGATGTTGGTGATCTTGTAGCCGACGTTGTTCAACGAACGCACGGCCGACTCACGGCCCGGACCCGGGCCCTTGATGCGGACTTCCAGCGACTTCACGCCGTAGTCCAGCGCAGCACGACCGGCCTTTTCAGCAGCCACCTGGGCAGCGAACGGGGTCGACTTGCGCGAACCGCGGAAGCCAGCGCCACCGGAGGTCGCCCACGACAGAGCATTGCCCTGGCGGTCGGTGATGGTGACGATGGTGTTGTTGAACGAAGCGTGGACGTGGGCAACGCCGTCGGTGACGACGCGCTTGATCTTCTTCTTGGTCTTAGCAGCGGGCTTAGCCATTTCTCAGTCCCTTACTTCTTGATCGCCTTGCGCGGACCCTTGCGGGTGCGGGCGTTGGTACGGGTGCGCTGGCCACGCAGCGGGAGGCCACGACGGTGACGCAGGCCGCGGTAGCAGCCCAGGTCCATCAGGCGCTTGATCGCGATACCGATTTCACGGCGCAGATCGCCTTCCACGATGTACTTGCCGACTTCGGCGCGCAGGCGCTCGATTTCCGGCTCCGACAGATCGCGGATCTTGGTGGTCGAAGCAACGCCTGCGACTTCGCAGACCTTCTTCGAACGGGTACGGCCGATGCCGTAAATGCTTTGCAACCCGACCCAGACATGCTTCTGGGCTGGCAGGTTGACGCCTGCAATACGCGCCATGACGCGGTTCTCCAGCTGAGTGATGGCCGACAGCGCGCCTCGGGCACGCCAATCCGGCAGGATGGATCAAAAAAGTGAACTAGCGATACTAACAAGGTTCCGGTTTACATGGAAGCCCGTGAAACCATTGGTTTCATGAACCCGGCCTGGGGAGTGTGCCCAGGCTCCGGCGCCGGATGGGGTTGGACCTGGGGTTTCCCCCGGGGCCGCCCGCGCTACTCCAGCGCGGGACCACCTCATCACACCCCCACCCGGAACCGCTGCGGGGGCCGCCCTTCGTTTGTGTGGCCGGAGTCCGCGAAGCGGAGGGACCATCACGTCAGGAAGACGAAAGTATAACAGGCCTATCAGCCGCGGGCAAAACCGCCGCGGTTGCCACCCTTCAGGTTGGCCTTCTTCAGCAGGCTCTCGTACTGGTGGGACATCAGGTGCGCCTGCACCTGGGCGATGAAGTCCATCACCACCACCACCACGATCAGCAGCGAAGTACCACCGAAGTAGAACGAGGCGTTCAGCTGCGTGCGCATCAGTTCCGGCAGCAGGCAGACGATCACCAGGTACGCCGAGCCGGCCGCGGTCAGGCGGGTCAGCACGCCGTCGATGTAGTCGGCGGTCGCCTTGCCCGGACGGATGCCCGGAATCAGCGCACCGGACTTCTTCAGGTTGTCGGCGGTTTCCTGCGAGTTGAACACCAGCGCGGTATAGAAGAACGCGAAACCGGTGATCAGCGCAGCGAACACGATCATGTGCAGCGGCTCGCCCGGGCCCAGGGCGTTGGCGACCTTCTGCAGGACCTGGCCGAAGCTGCTCTGGTTGGCGGCCTGGCCGGACCACATGGCCAGGGTGGCCGGGAAGGCCAGCAGGCTCGAGGCGAAGATCGCCGGGATGACGCCGGCCATGTTGAGCTTCAGCGGCAGGAACGAGGTCTGGTTCATGTACGCGTTGCGACCACCCTGACGGCGCGCGTAATTGACCGTGATCCGGCGCTGGCCACGCTCGACGAACACCACGAAGAAGGTGAAGGCGAGCACGACGATGGCGATCAGCAGCAGCTGGATGAACTGGATGTTGCCGTCGCGGTAGGCATCGAAGGTGTGGATGACCGCACCCGGCAGGCCCGCCACGATACCGGCGAAGATGATCAGCGACACGCCGTTGCCGATGCCGCGCTCGGTGACCTGCTCACCGACCCACATCAGGAACATGGTGCCGGCGGTCAGTGCGACCACGGCAGTGAGCACGAAGCCCATGCCCGGCGCATACACGACCGGAGCGCCCGACGGCGAGACCTGGCCCTGCAGGGCCAGCGCGATCGAGCCGCCCTGCACCACTGCCAGCAGCACGGCGCCGATGCGCGAATACTGGGTGATCTTGCGGCGGCCGGACTCACCTTCCTTCTGCATCGCCTTCAGGGCGGGGAAGATGTGCACGGCCAGCTGCATCACGATCGATGCCGAGATGTACGGCATCACGTTCAGCGCGAAGATGCTGAAACGGTGCAGGGCGCCGCCCGAGAACATGTTGAACATGTCCACGATGCCGCCGCCCTGCTGTTGCATCATGGCAAGCATGGCATCGGGATTGACGCCCGGCACCGGCACGTAGCAGCCGATGCGATAGACGATCAAAGCCCCGACGACGAACAGCAAACGTTGGCGAAGTTCAGTGAACTTGCCCATTCCGCCCGCGAGGTTACCGATGCCAGCTTGCGCCATGATTTTCTTACTCCGTTACGCTGCCGCCGGCAGCTTCGATTGCAGCCTTGGCACCCGCCGTGGCAGCAATACCCTTCAGGGTGAACGCCTTGGTCACTTCGCCCTTGACGACGACCTTGGCCTTCTTTGCGGTGCTCGGGACCAGCTTGGCAGCACGCAGGGCGGCGAAATCGATCTCACCGGCCGGCAGCTTGTCCAGCGCGTACAGCAGCACTTCAGCGGTGTCCTTGGCGATCGGCGAACGGAAGCCGATCTTCGGCAGACGACGCTGCATGGGGGTCTGGCCGCCTTCGAAGCCAGCCTTGATCTTGCCGCCACCCTTACGGGCGAACGAACCCTTGTGGCCGCGGCCGGCAGTCTTGCCCAGGCCCGAGCCGATACCGCGGCCGACGCGGGTGCGCTCGGTGCGGGCGCCCGGTGCCGGGCTCAGTTCATTGAGACGCAGAGTCATGGTCGATTACTCCTCAACCTGGACGAGGTACTGAACCTTGTTGATCAGGCCGCGTACCTGCGGGCTGTCCTTCAGTTCACGCACATCGTTGAGCTTGTTCAGGCCCAGGGCACGCACCGACAGGCGGTGACGCGACTGGGTACCACGCAGGCCACGCACCAGGCGGACCTTCACAGTCTTGTTGGACTCATTAGCCATGGTTGAGTTCCTCCACCTTCTTGCCGCGCTTGGCCGCGATGCGAGCCGGCGACTGCGCAGCAGACAGGCCCTTCACGGTGGCACGCACCAGGTTGATCGGGTTACGCGAACCGGTGGCCTTGGCCAGCACGTTCTTCACGCCAACGGCTTCCAGCACGGCGCGCATGGCACCGCCGGCGATCACGCCGGTACCTTCCGAAGCCGGCTGCATGAACACGCGGGCTGCGCCGTGACCATCCTTGATGGTGTGCCACAGGGTGCCGTTGTTCAGGTCAACGCTGACCAGGTTCTTGCGGGCCTGTTCCATCGACTTCTGGATGGCGACCGGCACTTCGCGGGCCTTGCCATAACCGAAACCGACCTTGCCTTCGCCGTCGCCGACAACGGTCAGGGCGGTGAAGGTGAACTGGCGGCCACCCTTGACGGTCTTGCTGACGCGGTTGACCGCGACCAGCTTTTCGATCATGCCGTCGTCGATCTTCTCTTCGCGGTTACGGTCGCGATCGCGACCCCGCTGCTGACGCTCTTCTGCCATGTTGATTCCTTGGTTGTTTGGGTATGTACGGCTCGAGGCCGCTTATGGTTGTGGAGTGACGCGTTGTTCCGGTGGGCCACTGCAGAAGAGCGGCGCCGTCCAGCCTCGCTCAGGCTGGCGAGCAGGCAGGCAGGAGGCCATCGGCCCCCTGCCCTTGTCCCTTAGAACTGCAGGCCGGCTTCGCGGGCCGCTTCTGCCAGGGCCTTGATGCGGCCGTGGTAGCGGTAGCCCGAACGATCGAAGGCAACCTTCTCGACGCCGGCGGCCTTGGCGCGCTCGGCGACGATGCGGCCAACCTTGGCAGCGGCATCGGCGTTCTTGCCGTTCTTCAGGCCTTCCTTGACGTCGGTCTGGGTGGTGTTGGCGGCAGCCAGCACCTTCGAACCGTCAGCGGTGAAGACCTGGGCGTACAGGTGCTGGCCGGTGCGCAGCACCGACAGGCGGGCGACGCCGAGCTCACGGATGTGGGCGCGGGTCGACTTGGCGCGACGCAGGCGGGCGATGTTCTTGTTCATTTTGATTATTCCTTGAAAGCTGAAGGATGGGCTTCTCCCTGAGGAGTCCGCACATGGATGTGCGGGCTCTTGCGAGGGACTCGCACTTACGCCTTCTTGGCTTCCTTACGGATGATGACTTCGTCGGAGTACTTCACGCCCTTGCCCTTGTACGGCTCCGGCTTGCGGAACGCACGGATCTTGGCGGCGACTTCACCGACGACCTGCTTGTCAGCGCCCTGGACCAGGATCTCGGTCTGGGTCGGGGTGGTGATGGTGATGCCTTCCGGCGCCACGAACACGACCGGGTGCGAGAAGCCCAGCGACAGGCTCAGGTCCTTGCCCTGCATGGCAGCGCGGTAACCCACGCCAACCAGCTCCAGCTTGCGCTCGAAGCCTTCGGACACGCCCTTGACCATGTTGGACAGGATCGCACGCACGGTGCCGGTCAGTGCGACCAGCTCGGCGTTCTCGGTGCTCAGGGTGGCAACGCCATTGTCGACGTTGATGGCAATGCCGGCCGGCTTGGCCAGCGACAGGGTGCCCTTCGGGCCCTTGGCGGTGACGCTGTCCGACTGGACGTTCAGTTCAACCTTACCCAGGGTGATCGGCTTCTTGGCTACGCGGGACATAGTTCTACTCCTTTCGCCTTAGGCCACGAAGCACAGGACTTCGCCGCCGACGCCCAGCTGGCGCGCCTGCGCATCAGTCATGATGCCCTTGGAGGTGGAAATGATGGAGATACCCAGGCCGTTCATGACCTTCGGCAGCTCGCTCTTGCCGCGGTACTGGCGCAGGCCCGAACGCGAGAAGCGCTTCAGGGTCGCGATGACCGGCTTGCCTTCGAAATACTTCAGCACGATTTCCAGCTCGGACTTGTTGTTTTCCAGCTGGGTCACGCGCAGGTCGGTGATGTAACCCTCGTCCTTCAGGACCTGGGCGATCGCAACCTTGATCTTGGACGACGGGGCTTTCACCGTCTGCTTGCCAACTGCGGCCGCATTCTTGATGCGGACCAGCAGGTCGGCGATGGGATCAGTCATGCTCATATGAGTACCTTTGAGTGCACCGATATCCGCTTTCGCGAAAATCTGTTGTCTCCTGGAAACGGGCCAGGTCCCTTGATGCAGCGGGCCGGGGCCCACTCCTACAACCCCGTCTGCACAGGGCAAGACGCGGGAGTATACGCCAAAAGAGCCCGACTTGCGTCGGGCTCTTCGGGTTTTTTCGCAGAAAGGAAGCTGAACAGCCCCCTCCCCCGGTTCAGCACCCCCGCAAGGGGGTGCTGAGCGCAGGGCCGGCTGGGATTACCAGCTGGCCTTGCGCAGGCCCGGGACGTCGCCACGCATGGTGGCTTCGCGCAGCTTGTTGCGGCCGAGGCCGAACTTGCTGTACACGCCACGCGGACGACCCGACAGCTCGCAACGGTTGCGCTGACGGCTCGGCGACGAATCGCGCGGCAGCTTGGCCAGCTTGGTTGCGGCGTCGATCTTCTCTTCGTAGGTCGCGTCCACGGAGGACACGATCTTCTTCAGAGCCGCACGCTTCTCAGCGTACTTCTTGGCCAGCTTTTCCCGCTTGATGTCGCGGTTGACCATGGAGGTCTTTGCCATTTCGGTTTCCTCGACAGATCAGTTACGGAACGGGAACTTGAACGCTGCCAGCAGCGCCTTCGCTTCCGCGTCGGTCTTCGCAGTGGTGGTGATGGCGATATCCATACCGCGGATCGCGTCGACGGCGTCGAAGTCGATTTCCGGGAAGATGATCTGTTCCTTCACACCCATGTTGAAGTTGCCGCGGCCGTCGAAGGAACGACCGGAAACACCACGGAAGTCGCGCACGCGCGGCAGCGAGATGTTGATCAGGCGGTCCAGGAACTCGTACATCTTGTGGCGACGCAGCGTGGTCTTGCAGCCGATCGGCCAACCATCACGGATCTTGAACGACGCAACCGAGATACGCGACTTGGTGACAACCGGCTTCTGGCCGGAAATCTTGGTCATGTCCGCGACGGCGTTTTCCAGGATCTTCTTGTTGGTGGCAGCCTCGCCGACACCCATGTTCAGGGTGACCTTGACGAGCTTCGGTACTTCCATCGGATTGGTGTAGCCGAACTGCTTCATCAGCGCCGGCACCACTTCTTCCTTGTAGATCTTTTCGAGACGGGAAGTCATCTTCACATTCCTCAGGCGTCGAGCGCCTCACCGCTGGAGCGGAACACACGCAGTTTGCGTCCATCCTCCAGCACCTTGAAGCCAACGCGTTCGCCCTTGCCCGAAGCCGGGTTCAGCACGTTCACGTTGGAGATATGGATCGAAGCTTCGCGCTCGACCACGCCGCCGGCAACACCTGCCTGCGGGTTCGGCTTGGTGTGGCGCTTGACGATGTTCACGTTGGCGACGACCACACGGTCGCCGTCGACGCGGACGACTTCGCCCTGCTTGCCCTTGTCCTTGCCAGCGTTGACGACAACCTGGTCGCCCTTCTTGATACGGTTAGCCATGATTATCTCCTGTCGCTCACAGCACTTCGGGAGCGAGCGAGACGATCTTCATGAACTTCTCCGAACGAAGTTCACGGGTCACCGGCCCGAAGATACGGGTACCGATCGGCTCCTGCTTGTTGTTCAGCAGGACGGCAGCGTTGCCGTCGAAGCGGATCAGCGAACCGTCGGCGCGACGCACACCCTTGCGGGTACGCACCACGACGGCGTCATACACTTCACCCTTCTTGACCTTGCCGCGCGGAATCGCATCCTTCACGGTGACCTTGATGATGTCGCCGATGCCGGCGTAACGGCGCTTGGAACCACCCAGCACCTTGAAGCACATCACCTGCTTGGCACCCGAATTGTCCGCGACGTCAAGGTAGCTCTGCATCTGGATCATGATTCAGACTCCTTATTCAGCCGCACGCGTGATGACTTCCACCACGCGCCAGTTCTTGGTCTTGGACATCGGAGCAATCTCGGTCACGCGGACGACATCGCCTTCCTTGCAGGCGTTGTCGGCATCGTGGGCGTGCAGCTTGGTCGAGCGCTTGATGTACTTGCCGTACAGCGCGTGCTTGACCTGACGCTCAACCAGGACGGTAACCGTCTTGTCCATCTTGTTGCTGACGACACGGCCTTCGACCGTGCGCAGCGTCTTCTTTTCAGTATTGTCGCTCATAGCGGCCATCCTTACTTCGTGCTGCCGAGCAGGGTCTTGACGCGAGCAATCTCGCGACGGACCCGGCGAATGTCGTGGGTCTTCGGCAGCTGGCCGGTGACCTGCTGCATACGGACAGAGAACTGTTCCTTACGCAGGTCGATCAGGTGGGCCTTGAGTTCGTCAGCCGACTTTTCACGGAGAGTTTTGATATCCATCAGCGCACCGTACGGGTCACGAAAGTGGTGGTGACCGAGAGCTTGGCGGCGGCCAGGCGGAACGCCTCGCGAGCCACTTCCTCGGAAACACCCTCGATTTCATAGATCATGCGGCCGGGCTGGATCTGGGCCACCCAGTATTCCACGTTACCCTTACCCGAACCCATTCGAACTTCGATGGGCTTCTTGGTGATGGGCTTGTCGGGGAACACGCGGATCCACATCTTGCCGCCGCGCTTGACGTAGCGGCTGATCGAGCGGCGGGCCGCTTCGATCTGACGCGCGGTCAGCTGACCGTGTGCGGTTGCCTTCAGGCCGTATTCGCCGAAGCTGACAGCGTTGGCGCTCCAGCTCAGGCCATCGTTACGGCCCTTGTGTACCTTGCGGTACTTGGTTCGCTTGGGTTGCAACATTGTCGTTACCTCGCTTCACGGGCCGGGCGCTGACGGTCACCACGGTCGCCGCGATCGTGACGATCGTTGCGCGACGGGGTGTCGTCCTGCTTTTCCTGGCCAACCTGGGAGAAATCGAAGACCTCGCCCTTGTAGATCCAGACCTTAATGCCGATGATGCCGTAGGTCGTCTTGGCTTCAGCGAAGCCATAGTCGATGTCGGCACGCAGGGTGTGCAGCGGCACGCGGCCTTCGCGGTACCACTCCGAACGGGCGATTTCAGCACCGTTGAGGCGGCCACCAACGTTGACCTTGATGCCCAGGGCACCCAGGCGCATCGCGTTGCCGACCGAGCGCTTCATTGCACGGCGGAACATGATGCGACGCTCCAGCTGCTGGGCGATCGACTCGGCAACGAGCTGCGCGTCCAGTTCCGGCTTGCGCACTTCGGTGACGTTGATGTGCGCCGGGACGCCCATCATCTCGCTCACTTCCTTGCGCAGCTTCTCGATGTCCTCACCGCGCTTGCCGATCACCACGCCCGGACGGGCGGTGTGGATCGTCACGCGAGCGGTCTTGGCCGGACGCTCGATCAGGATCTTGCTGATGCCGGCCTGGGCCAGCTTCTTGCGCAGCATTTCGCGCACTTTCAGGTCGGCTGCCAGGTAACCGGCGAACTCGGCCTTGTTGGCGTACCACTTGGAGTTCCAGTCCTTGGAAATGCCGAGGCGGATACCAATCGGATGAACTTTATGACCCATGGTCTTTTCCTTATCCGCTTACTTGGCGGCGCCCACAACCACAGTGATGTGGCTGGTGCGCTTGAGGATGCGGGTACCGCGGCCTTTCGCCCGCGCCATGAAACGCTTCAGGGTCGGACCTTCATCAACCATGATGGTCTGAACCTTCAGCTCGTCGACGTCGGCGCCCTGGTTGTTCTCGGCGTTGGCAATTGCCGACTCCACCACCTTCTTGATCAGGTGGGCAGCCTTCTTGTCCGAGAACTTCAGCAGGTTGACCGCACGTTCGGCCGGCAGACCGCGCACCTGGTCAGCGACCAGACGAGCCTTCTGCGGGGAGATGCGCGCAGTGCGCAGGATGGCTTTCGCTTCCATTGTCATCTCTCCTTACTTGCCCGACTTCTTGTCACCACCGTGACCCTTGAAGGTCCGGGTGATGGCAAATTCGCCGAGCTTGTGGCCGACCATGTTCTCGTTGACGAGAACCGGGATGTGGTTCTTGCCGTTATGCACGGCAATGGTGATGCCTACCATGTCAGGCAGGATCATCGAACGGCGCGACCAGGTCTTGATCGGCTTCTTGCTGCCCGCAGCGGCCTCCACCTTCTTGACGAGGTGGTGATCGACGAACGGGCCCTTCTTGAGTGAACGTGCCATGGTCGATTAGCCCCTACGATCGCGGACGATGAACTGCTGAGTGCGCTTGTTATGGCGCGTCTTGTAACCCTTGGTCGGAACACCCCACGGGGTGACCGGATGCGGGTTACCCTGGCCGGCCTTGGCCTCACCACCACCGTGCGGGTGGTCAACCGGGTTCATGGCAGCACCACGAACGGTCGGGCGGACGCCGCGCCAACGCTTGGCACCGGCCTTGCCCAGCTTTTCCAGGCTGTGCTCGTCGTTGCCGACTTCGCCGATGGTGGCGCAGCACTCGACCGGAACCTTGCGCATTTCACCCGAGCGCAGGCGCAGGGTGGCGTAGATGCCTTCGCGAGCCACCAGCTGCACGGCCGCACCAGCGGCGCGAGCGATCTGAGCGCCCTTGCCCGGCTTCAGCTCGATGCAGTGGATGGTGGTGCCGACCGGGATGTTGCGCAGCGGCAGGGTGTTGCCGGCCTTGATCGGGGCGTCCGAACCAGCGATCACCTGATCACCGGCCTTCAGGCCCTTCGGGGCGATGATGTAGCGACGCTCACCATCGACGTAGCACAGCAGGGCGATGTGGGCGGTGCGGTTCGGATCGTATTCGATGCGTTCCACGCGCGCCGGGATGCCCAGCTTGTTGCGCTTGAAGTCGATGATGCGGTAGTGCTGCTTGGCACCACCACCGACGTGACGCACGGTGATGCGGCCGTGGTGGTTGCGGCCACCCGAGCGGCTCTGCGACTCGACCAGTGCGGCGTGCGGAGCACCCTTGTGCAGGTCGGGCGTAACCACGCGCACGGCCGAACGGCGGCCGGGGGAAGTGGGCTTGAATTTCATCAATGGCATGGGATGTACCTCAGGCCTTGGCCGTTACATCGATCGACTGGCCGTCGGCCAGGCGAACGTACGCCTTGCGCCAATCGCCGCGGCGGCCAGCACGGTTACGGAAGGACTTGTTCTTGCCCTTGACGTTGACCACGTTGACGGCTTCGACCTTGACGTCGAACAGCTGCTCAACCGCGGCCTTTACATCGGCCTTGGTGGCTTCGTTCGAAACTTCGAAGACATACTGGTTGGAGAGTTCCTGCAGGCGCGCGGTCTTTTCGGAGACACGCGGGGCACGCAGCACGCTGAAGATTTTTTCGTTGCTGTTCATGCCAGCCACTCCTCGACCTTCTTGACCGCGTCAGCGGTGATGACGACCGTGTCGGCACCCACCAGCGAGACCGGATCCAGACCCTGGACGTCACGCACCTGCACGTACGGCAGATTGCGGGCGGACAGGTACAGGTGCTCGGACGCTTCTTCGGTGACGATCAGCGGGCGCTTGCCCACTTCCAGGCCGGCCAGCTTGGCGATCAGACCCTTCGTGTTGGTCACTTCGACATCGAAGGACTCCACGATGGTCAGACGGCCCTGACGGTTCAGCTCGGACAGGATCGCGCACATGGCGGCACGGTACTGCTTACGATTGACCTTCTGCTCGAAGCTGCGCGGCTTGGCCGCGAAGGTGACACCGCCGCCGACGAAGATCGGAGCCGTCAGTGCGCCATGACGCGCGCCGCCGCCCTTCTGCTTCTTCGACTTCTTGGTGGTACCAGCCACTTCGGAGCGAGTCTTCTGTGCCTTGGTGCCGGCGCGACCGGCGTTGCGGTAGGCAACGACGACCTGGTGGACCAGATCTTCGCTGAAATCGCGACCGAACACGGCGTCGGAGACCGAGACCTTGTTGTTGCTACCCGTGATAACGAGTTCCATCGTCATCTCTCCTTATGCCTTGCTCGCCGGACGGACGATCACATCGCCACCCGCCGCGCCCGGAACGGCGCCGCGAACGGCGATCAGACCGCGCTCGACGTCGACCTTGACCACTTCCAGGTTCTGGGTGCTCTGCTGCACCGCGCCCATGTGGCCCGACATCTTCTTGCCCGGGAAAACGCGACCCGGGGTCTGGCGCTGACCCAGCGAACCCGGCGCGCGATGCGACAGCGAGTTACCGTGGGTTGCATCGCCCATACGGAAGTTGTGGCGCTTGATGGTGCCCTGGAAGCCCTTACCCTTGGTGACACCCTGGACGTCGACGATCTGGCCGACTTCGAAGATGTCCGCCTTGACTTCGCCGCCAACGGCGAAATCGCCGAGCTGCGCGTCTTCAACGCGGAATTCCCACAGGCCACGACCCGCTTCCACCTTCGCCTTGGCGAAGTGGCCGGCTTCCGGCTTGTTGACCAGGGCAGCGCGACGCGCGCCGACGGTCACCTGCACGGCGCTGTAGCCGTCGGTTTCGACGGTCTTGATCTGCGCGATGCGGTTCGGGGTTGCTTCGATCAGGGTCACCGGGATGGAACGGCCATCTTCGGTGAACACGCGGCTCATGCCGGCCTTGCGGCCCACGAAGCCCAACGAATACTTCTTCGTCATGGTCGTAGTCCTCAGGTCAGCTTGATCTGAACGTCGACGCCGGCAGCCAGTTCGAGCTTCATCAGCGCGTCCACGGTCTTGTCATTCGGGTCAACGATATCGAGCACGCGCTTGTGCGTGCGGGTCTCGTACTGGTCACGCGCGTCCTTGTCGACGTGCGGGGAGACGAGAACGGTGTAACGCTCGATCTTGGTCGGCAGCGGGATCGGGCCACGCACTTGCGCGCCGGTCCGCTTTGCCGTTTCAACGATCTCGCTGGCCGAACGGTCGATCAGACGATGATCGAACGCTTTCAGCCGGATCCGGATCTTTTGGTCCGCCATGGCGGTAGGTTCCTTCGTTAAAAGAGCGACAGACAAAGCCTCTGGGTTGCTTTGCCCCATGAAATTCCTGAATACGGACGGCCCGCAGTCCTGCAGGCCGACAAGGTCACTCCATGGACCTCAAAAACGTAGGCAGACCAGTTTCCCGGCCTGCCCAGACGTAGAAGCATAATGGCACGCAAGGCAGCTGTCAACAGTCGCCTGTTGACGCCGCCTGAATGGCATTGACCCTTCCTGGTCCGGGGAACACAAGGCACATCCTGTGCCTGCTTTCCCATTTGATACGCCCCGATGCCCTACCCAGGCAACATCGGGGCGCAAATACTACCAGATTACTCGATGATCTTCGAGACCACGCCGGCGCCGACGGTACGGCCGCCTTCGCGGATGGCGAAGCGCAGGCCTTCGTCCATTGCCACCGGGTTGATCAGGGTGACGACCATCTTGACGTTGTCACCCGGCATCACCATTTC